>NZ_JAHPJM010000005.1:0-395853 GCF_019042715.1 Paenibacillus sp. AK121 | reverse complement strand
CGACTTGCATGTATTAGGCACGCCGCCAGCGTTCGTCCTGAGCCAGGATCAAACTCTCCATTAAAGACCAACCGAAGCTGGTTATAGAAAGAGCGATTAGCTCATGTTGAAACTGACGAGATAAAATATCTCATTGTTTGATTTTTTGCGAACAAAATCAGTTTACTCACTCGTTGTTCAGTTTTCAAAGATCAAATTCTTCATTCCATCGCTATCTTTTTCTCAACAGCAACTCTTATATATTATCATCTTCCAACTAACTTTGCAACAACTTCTTTTCTTTTTTCTTCAAATTCGTTCTGCTCATTAGCTGACCGACAAAATATCTTGTTTAATTGGCCGGAATAAGAATATAACACATAATCAAATTATATAGCAAGTGTTATTTGCTAAAATAATTCGAGTTTAATTTAAAATCAAAACAAACCCCAAAACCGATGAAGGTTGTGCAAATTCGGCTGGCTTTTAAGCAACCACAAATCAAGGTGACTTAAATCTGAAAAATATAAAAAAAACCGGCGATTTTATCGCCGGCTTCCCGTTAATTCAACAAAATGTTATGGAGTATGATGGCTAAAATATTGGAGCGTTCCAGTTGGATAAGAGTTCCACTCTCCCGGAAGGTTATAGGAGGAGGAACCGGACTTAATCCCCGATTTTCGGATAATAGTCCCATCATTCGGCATAAATTGTGTTTTGCCGTCAGGATCACCTAAAACGTCGATCGTTACACCGTTCTTTTTCAGGACATAGCCTGTCGTTACGTTTGTATTCGTTTCTAGTAACATCAATTCTTCATTATAGTATGTCGCAGGGACAATGTCGAAAAAGTCATAAAAAATGGAATCGATATATATATAAGGCATACCTTTCCAAAACGAATTAATAGGCTGGCTCCACACTTTGGGAGTATTTGTAGCTAGATTGTATTGATGAATCTCAAGTGAGTATCCTGCATTTTCTATAGGCTTAGAAGTATCTCCTACCGGATTGTAGAACAGCTCAATAGCAGTCCGGGTTTTATCTAAGGATAGATACTGGGAAAAATATAGATCCTCTGGCCCTTGAGGATTTGCTATCACTTGGAATACAGTGGCAGATCCGTTCGCCCCGATTACCCAGTAGTATTGAGAAATATCCCCATTCCATGTCCAAACTGTTCCGTTAAGAGGGATTGGTCCAGTAAAGGTAGAATCTGCCGTACCCGAATAGACTTTAAATGAAGTTTCACCCGGGAAAACTGTTGACATGTCATAAGTAATCGGATCTTTGACCCCTTGCTTGGTTCGGATTTGAACAATTCCGTTCGTCGTTAGAGGAGCATTTGTTACCTGAAAATTATAGGTGGCTGTTCCACCATGCCCGTCATCCGCAGTAATCGTTACCTTGGTACTTCCTGCCTGATTACCCGGAGTAAGAGTCAGCGTTGATCCGTTAACCTCTGCATTTGCCACACCGCTTGATTCAACAGTAGAAGTAAACGTCAGGGCATCCCCGTCAGCATCACTGAACAATTGGGATAGGTCGTAGCTTCTTGGATTGGTAACTCCTGCAGTCAACACTTGTTCATAAATGGCAGCTTCTACTTGAGGGCGTTGATTTGAAGATGGGTTAGACGAACCGGATGACTGGACATTGACCTGGAAGGTAGTTGAAGTTTCCCCTCCGCGACCATCCGTAGCCTTGATTTCTATGCTTGTCGTCCCTGCACTTAGTGCCTGAATTTTCAATTGGTCTCCAGTGATTTCCGCCGAAGCAACAGACGGAACGGAAGAGGTTGCCTTAAAGGTCAACGTATCTCCATCAGGATCTGTAAAAACGGAATCTAAATCGAGTGAGTAAACCGCATCACCTACAGTAAGCGACTGGTCGGCAGGTTTAGTTTCTACTGGATTTTGATTCTGTGGAGGTCCAGCTGTGACGGTGGTTTTGAAAGTTTCGATTACTTCCCCTCCCTGGCCATCTGTTGCTTTGATCGATACTAATGTGCTACCGATCGTTAATGGTGTAAGAGTGAGTATATCCCCATAAACGGCAGCCGTCACAACAGTCGGGTCAGAAACGCTATGAACATCGTAAGTTAAAACATAGCTATCAGGACTGGAAAAGAAATCATTTAAGGACAATTGAATATCGCCTGTATTTATTTCTTTCATCTGATCCGGAATCCCTGTGGAAATCGGGGATTCATTGACGCTAACATCATAATTAGTAGCGACTTCGCCCCCACGGCCATCTTCTGCTTTAAGCGTAATCGTTGCTGTTCCTGGGGAAACTGCATGGACTGTGGCTATGTTTCCGTTAACGGATATAGCAGCGACTAACGAATCCGAAGATTCTGCAGAAACGTCCACAGAGTCGCCATCGGGATCGTGGAATACCGAAGATAAATCCAGGGTATAATCTGAATTACCTAAAATCAGTGTCTGATTACCCGGCTGCTGATCTATAACCGGATTTTGGTTAGGTACAGCGGTTACTTCCATTTGAAACGACCGGCTTGTGCTGCCTCCATGGCCATCGGATGCCTTAACGGATACTGATGTGCTGCCAATCTTTAACGGTGTAATGGTAAGCGTGTCCCCATTGAGCACTGCAGATGCAACCGAAGAATCGGAAATATCAATGCTGTATGACAACGAATCCTTCTCATGGTCGGTAAAGAAGTCATTTAAAGATAATTGAATGTCACCTGAATTGATTTGTTTCGTTTGATCCGGAATTCCCATGGATGCTGGAGGTTCATTAACGGTAATATCAAAATTGGTTTTAACCTCGCCTCCACGGCTATTAGCCGCTTTTAGCTGGATGTTTGCTGTTCCTGAGGAAACCGCATGAACCGTGGCTTGATTTCCGTTAACGGAGACCGTCGCAATGGAAGGATCCGAGGATTCTGCCGAAATGGTCATTGGTTTGCTGTCCGGATCAAGGAATACCGGGGATAAATCCAGGATGTAGTCCGCATCGCCCACAGTGAGCGTTTGGTTACCTGGCTTCTGATTTACAACCGGATTTTGATTAGGTCCCGCACTTACCACTAATTGAAACGACTGGTTTGCGCTGCCTCCCCGACCATCGGACGCCTTGACAGTAACTTGGGCATGTCCTACAACTGCCGGAGTTAATACCAATTGATCACCCGTCAAGGTAAAGGTGGCAATGGAAGGATCATCGATCACAACCTCATAGGTCATGGGATCATTTTCAGAATCTGTAAAATATGATCCTAAAGACAAGGTCACATCGTCGCTTCCCAGCTGTTCGCTTTGATCAGGGATACCCAATGAAACAGGAGATTCATTAACACGGACCTTGAAACTCGTGCCCGCTTTTTTCCCGGCCTGGTCATCTGCAGCGATCGTAATAGTCGCAGTCCCTTTGCCAACAGCCTTGATAGACAGGTTGGTTCCCTCTACTCGGACTGTACTGATTTTTGTACTAGACGACACAGCCGTATATTTGAGCTCAGACTGCTCCTCATCCGTAAAATGCCCAAGCAAGTCAATTTGAAGTTCAGAATCGCCCACCGTTACGGCTTGATCGTCATATTTGGTCACTAACTTCGGTGCTGTATTGGTCACAACCGTAGAGCGCGAGCTACCGGAAGAGCTACTGGAAGAAGTTGTAGTGACTCCTGATACCGTCGAAGAGGACACACCTGCTGCAAATGAAGTATTCGTGACTTGGCTAGAGGAGCTTACACTAATGTTTGCTTCAGAGTTATTTACTTGTAAATTTGAAATGGTTCCAGCTACCTCCAGACTGACCGAGGAGGAACTGCTCACCACCAATGTATTAATGGAGGCCTGGCCTGTCAGAGCTACGGGCTGATCACTGTTGACTGACAATTGCTGAATAGTCCCCTGCAACTCTACCTGCTGGGCACCGGTAAGAACTTTTAACTGCTGTATCATTGAGGATGAATCATTTTCAATCGTTGCATTGGAAGTCAATGTCATTTGATCTACCCTTGAATTTCCTTGAATGACTACGCGGACATCCTGTTTGGATACCTCGACATCCTGCAGCTCAGATGTGTTAAACAATACGGTGTTTTGGTCACCGCCCTGAATATATGTTTTTTCTTGTGCCGTAAATTTAGAGGCATAGAAATCATGTTCAAGGCTTGACGTAACTGTAAAACTATTTTTGACATTCAAATTCATAACCGAAATGTAGTCGCCGTCAATAGTTAAATCTCCGTCAATCGAGGAGTTATGACCATCTAATACAAGATTGCCACTGAATTCGGAAGCTTGCCCTATCGGGGCTTGCCCACTCGCATGGATGACCAGTTTGGTGATTGATTCAATGGTCCGCTGTGATGCTACAAATTGAATATCTGCTCCCTTAAGAATCTCCTGGTTAGAGGTTTGCAGGATTCCTTTAACTGAATCCGAGAGTTTATATTCAATCCCGTTAATCCAGGCCTTTCCATCCTCTACTTTTTGGAGTTGGACTACATGGTCCTTGGGGAAAAAGGTAGACATCATATACTGGGCTATATCTTGACGCTGAACGGACGATTTAGGTTTAAAACCGGACTGATCCGTCTTCATGGAGCCCGACTGTAAAGCCGTATTAACGTATGGCCGTGCCCACGGGCTGACCCGATTCCAATCAGTAAGTTTAGCAGACTCCGTGGCGTTAGCTGTAATAGGAAGCCCGGCAGCCCGCATAAGCAGAACCGCAGCCTCCTCTCTGGTTACTGCCGCTTTGGGCCTGAATTTGGAGCCGTCGTCTCCATTCATGAGTCCTGCACGATGTACAGCCTCAATATAGGGACTGGACCAATTTTTCGAGTCTACATCCGAGAAGCTGCTACTTGCTGCTTTAGAAATAGAGAGTTGAAGAGCTTGAGTTAACAGAACCGCCATTTCTTGACGGGTCAACAAATCCGTTGGCCGATAGGATCCGGACGGGTCGCCATGCATAAGCCCGGCTTCAATGGCTTGCAGGATGCTTGTCTTTTGCTCTGAAGCAATATTATTGATGTCTTTAAAAGGCAGGCTCGCCAGAGCTACTCCGTTTGACGCATCACTGGCAGCAGATGCAATCGTCTGCAAAGCCGTTGGAGCAACAAGTGCAGCCAAGGCTAATGTAATCAGCCATTTATTGGGCTTAGAACTCATGATGTTCCCTCTATTCTTTTTATTCATTACGGTGCCTCACTGTTAAAGATACCGATATTATCCGTATAATCGATACCTTCATCAAACCATTCACTCGCCTCGTAGTGGCCTGCATTTCCATGGGTAACATCGGATTGTCTAGCTATAGTGGTATGAGGCTGAAACACGGCCGTATCAATCAACTGATTATCGTAATAGAGCGATAAAGTGACAGGTGCTGAATCGTCGTTATAAAATCCCATATCCATGAAGTAATCTACATGTGCATCACCAAAATACATGGTATCTCCTATCACAAAAGTAGCTCCACCTGGAATAGAAGCACCAGCGTTTTGACTTATTTCGATCGAATTTCCACTATCACTGCGTTCAATTCTAATTTTCGAAGCATCCAATTCCTCAGAACCCGCATTATAAAGCTCAATAATCTGCATCATAGGGTCGCCCTCCCCCCATGCCAACTCAGAGAAGAAAAGTCCTCTTTTTTCTCCAACAGTGACTTGGAAGATCGTTTGAACGGTTCCCCCCTTCCCATCATCTGCGGTGGCTGTGACTGTAGCACTCCCGACTGCAAGCGGAGTAATACTCAGTTGATCGCCTGTAACGGAAACCGTTGCTACGCTAGGGTCCGATGAACCAGCGGAATACGTTAGCAAGTCCAAATCTTCATCTGCAAAAGTTGAAGCAAGTCCAATAGTTGTGTCCATAGCACCCGCTTCTGTAGAAATATCATTTATCGTGTTTTGAACAACAGGAGCGTGATTAACCGCAGGCAAAGGAGTCACCGTTAGAGTGAAATTCGTATCCACCGTGCCACCGTTTCCGTCGTTCGCCGTTACTGTAATCATGGCGGTGCCTGCGTTCACTGGCGTTATTTTTAGGTCGCTTCCGTTTACCGCTACTGTCGCCACGCCTGCATTCGTCGAGGTTGCCGTGTATGTCAGCACATCGCTGTCTTCATCTGCAAACACACCCGCAAGACTCACCGTCTTGATGCCGTCTGCGGCTCCTGTCGTCACATTGCTGATCGACGTGTTCACCGTCGGCGCATGGTTTACGGCTTCCGGGATCACCGGCGTGATCGTCACGTTGAACTGGCTATTTATGGTCCCGCCCTTGCCGTCGTTCGCCGTAACCGTGATCTTGGTTGTTCCTGCGCTCACTGGTGTGAGAGTCAGCTGACTTCCATTCACCGATACCGTCGCTACGTTCGTGACCGAAGATTCCGCTGTGTAAGTCAGAGTGTCTCCGTCAACATCGGTAAAGCTATTTGCCAGATTAATCTTTTTAGGCTCATCTGCTGTACTTAACGTAATATCTGTAAACCCGGTAGTAACGCCTGGCGCATGGTTAGTCACTGAATTTGTTGAAGTTCCACCTCCAGATGAAAATGTCACGCTACTCGATGTAACTGTAGTCGTTTTTTGAACCGTCCCGTCAGCGGACTGAATTTGTCCAATCTGCTTTTGTACTTCGTTGTAATTTTGGATAACTTGTGAAACAGAAATATCTTTAGGTAGCTTAATCGTTTCAACTTTAAAATTCGGGTTCAATGTCACTTTAGCGTTTGCGTTGGCAACTTTTAGCTCCCCAATTGTCCCTGTTCCTTTAATAGAAATATCACTGCCGGAATTCACAGTAAGATGGTTTACGTTGCCATTCAGCTGGATATTAGAGACACCGTTTTTAAGCTCAATTATTCCTTTGGTATCCCCTTTAATCTGAACACCATCACCCGAAATTCGAAGCAGGCTGCTTTCCGGTAGACCATTGGTGTTTAACACAACATCTTTTTGCACGATCTCCAATTGTTGTAGCCCGTCCACATTACGATTGCGCGAATTAAACTTTAATATAGCTCCCTTTAACGCATCTTTATTGGAGTTTCCGATCAACTCTTTCAACTTTCCTTCTATTAAATAGGGAACATTATCAATTGTTACAATATCTCCATCAACGCTATTGATCGTAGCCGTTTGCTCTTGAGTTTTGAAAATATCCAGCAGGAAAGGAGCAATATCCTCCCTTTTTACTTCACCTGTGGGATTGAGCCTGCTGTCATGAATGTCAATTAAACCCAAACGAAGTGCCTTATCTACCGCTCCAGCCGCCCATTGGCTTACCGAGGACTGATCTTTAGGCAAAATACTTGATCCGCCCTCTGCATTAACCCCTCCGACTGCACGAACAAACACAGCTGCCAGCTCTTCACGCGTAACAGAATCGTTCGGACGGAAGTTTCCTAATCCATCCCCGGATAGAAGCCCGGCTTTTTGTGCGGCTTCTATATATGGCGCAGCAAATTGTTTGCTTTGCACATCTTTAAAAGTAGAAGAACTTGAAATAGGGTCCAATTTTAAAGCTCTGACCAATAATACTGCGAGCTCCTGGCGAGTTAATGTTGCTGCAGGGCGAAAAGTTCCTTGAGGATCTCCCGATAAAAGCCCCTGGCGTATAGCTTCTTGGATGGCCACCATTTTATCATTCGTCACATAGGATATATCTGAAAACGAATTATTGGCAGGCGTTGCAGCGTGAGCAGAAGTACCAAACGTCGCCTGAAGAGCAACAAGAGCGGCTGCCCACTTAAGTGAATAAACCTTCAATGGTTGTACCTCCTAATTTACTTTTAAGTAAAACGACCCTATTCAATCTTCGAAATGTTTCTACCTAATTCAAAGTTAATAAAGCCTATTCACTGAATTTATCGATAAATAATGCGTTTATATTATTTTTTTATTCATATATTTGTCGAAAATAAGTGATTTATGTCGTTTCGATTAATATATACGAAAGCTCTGAACCAATTCTGAACAAAATCTTATATAATTGATGCTGGTTGCACTAAGTCCCCAACTATATTCTTCAAATAACTCATTTCCGCGAGTGATTTATCCGGATCTTCCCTTAACCATAATACTTGTTCTATAAAAAAATAATCGCAGGCTAGAAACCTGCGATTATTTTTAAGTTAAGACAGCCTCATGCGAAGTATGGAGTTACGTTTTAAAATGATCAGTTTGCCAAGATTAGCATTGTCGACTATTGTACAGCTTCATTAAGCATAAAAAAGCAGCAACTTCACGGATCGTTCCGGAGAAGCTGCTGCTTTCGTGTTCTTATTGGGCTTTGGCTGTATCAAGTAATCGTAGATAACAAAAAAGCTATGTTTACGAATTATTGGTATAATCCGTAAACACAGCTCTCCACGAGTCTTACTTAAGGTTGTATTTTTTGTTAAAGCGATCCACACGTCCACCAATATCCACGTTTCTTTGTTTACCAGTGAAGAACGGATGTGAAGCGGAGCTAGTATCTACACGGATAACTGGGTAAGTGTTGCCATCTTCCCATTCCATCGTTTCTTGCGAATATTTAGTAGAAGCACTCAGGAAAGTGAATCCACAGCTAGGGTCCAAAAAGATAACTTTGTTCAATGTTGGATGAATATCTTTTTTCATTTGTTTCACCTAATCTTTCATGTAGTTTTAGTTTCAATCTTCAAACGTACTGACGCAATGCTCCATCAGTTGGCAAAAGGAACGGTTATGTCTCAGAAAAAAGACGACAGATCATAACGGTTGTGCTCAAGGTCGTAAACGACAAGCAAACGATGCCGTATATATTGCATCGCCCATTACACGAACGCTCCGTATCTTTCGTCAGCCTTCATCGTTATATAAGCATATTGTGAATGGTCCTCCGGCTCGTCCCGCATGCTGACATCAGCATAGGAAAACTCGGTGACCACGTGCTTTCGATTCAAAAGGCAAAGCGTGCCACTGTAGCTCAGCATCCATCATGCAACCATGAAAAGAAGCCGTTCTCTTAGGTGCTAGCTTTAACTTTGGACGCTCTGTCCACTGGACTAATTCAAGTTTTCGCCGGTTCCATAACGCAGGCTTTTTGCAAACTTACAGGCTTCGCTCAGGAAGAGATCATTCAGGTTGCTATGCAGCAAACCACAAATTATCTAGTTTCACGATGAATCGTGTACTTTTTCAAACGCGGAGAGTATTTTCTCATTTCAATACGCTCCGGATGATTTCTTTTGTTCTTGGTTGTTGTATAGTTGCGATCACCGGATTCGGTGCATGCCAAGGTAACAATAACGCGCATTTATTCTTCCTCCTCAATTGGAATACATGGTATACAATTACAATAGTAATTTTTACGATTAGTTCTATTCTATAATTCATGCTCCTCTTTGTCAACCTTAGAGTCGCGGTTTGTTGCTTCTTTTACTGTGTTCCAGCGATTACGGTACTGTACTAGCTTGGGATGAAGTTCCAATGGCTCACTCGAAAGCAGCAACCTGACGTTTCTAATCCATTCTCCAAAGGATGCATAGGAAGCGCACAAATTAGCAGTCTCAGGACTCATATACAAAAAAAGCGGAGTTGCATACTTTTCCGCCAAAAAACGAATGGTTGCTTCAATTGGCGTATACTTTTTTCGCTTACCTTCCCAGTTCTCAATCACAACAGCACTCAAAGCCTGCTCTCGCTGCCACTCTCCCAGCTCGCCGACCCGCTTATAATACGAGCGTACTGGTTGCTTCCACATTCTTCTGACCGTTTCTTCATGTAGCGGATACAGCACCAGCTTTGTAAAAGACAGTGCAGCCCCCGTTTCGGCAAAAAGCTCCAGCTCACTAGCTGTAGTCTGCTCAAACGTATCATAGTAGACCATAGTCCCTTTGTGCGTTTCGATTGGCGGTTCATAACCATAGGGTACATATTGAAGGTTTCTTGTCATGCTGGGCACTCCGTCCTTCCATAGAAAATTTCTCCTTCTATATTATACCCTTGTTATCGCATGAGCTTACATAAAATGTTTATCCTTATTCGACAGCAGGTGTATTACCGCGCGGACCCCGCCGGAACTGCAATGCGTAAAGCCCCATCGTCACAAGCGCAATCAGCGCAAGCACCGTAAATATATTGCTGAAATTGAACACTTGGACATTAGATACGACCGGATTCAAATGAAAGGACGACGAACTATCTAACGTTTTGCCCAAAATACTTGTTGTCATCGCCCCGGCAATGAAATTCAACAGAGATAACAGCCCCATTCCAACACCAATCTGATCTTTCGACAAAGTACGAGAAATCGTGTTGGACATGGCAATCTGCATAAAGGTCTGACCTACATTTCCGAAAATAAGCAAAAACAAAATCAGATACGGAGATGCACCTACAAATGTAGACAAGCTGATAAAGCAGATAAACAATAGCGATACGGCTGTATAAACTAGAACTGAATTCCCTTTGCTATCGGCCAAACGCCCCCCTTTTTTTCCTAATAGAGCTGACGCAATAGCAGCGGGAAACATAATCAGTCCAATCGTAGCTGGTGTAAGCTGGTTGAGACTATTCAAAAACTGTGGTGCCAAGTACGGCAATCCAAAGCTAATCCCCGTCCCTAAAAAAGCGATAAGAAGCCCATATGAATATTGCTTGTTACGGAACAGCTTTGGCTGGATGAACGGATCGTGGGCAGTATGAATGCGCCATATAAACAGTCCAAATAAAACCACACCGATCAGAAAAAACATCATATTGGCTTGTGAAATGGAAAGCAACAAGCAGGCCACTGTTCCACCCAGCAATAATCCGCCAAGAAAATCGAACTTCTGATCCTTTCCTCGCTGATCGTCCAGGTATTTGCGAAAGAACGGCAAAGCGATCAGTGGCAGCATGGAAATGACGAACAAAAAACGCCAGCTCGCAAAGCCTGTAATCAAACCGGAAATAATGGGAGCCAGCGCAGTACCTAATGCTAAGCCGATTGCTGTGACGCCTAAAGCTCGCCCTCTTTTTTCAGCTGAGAAATAGCGAACGGGAACAATCATAGCGGTTGCCGGAATAACAGCAGCCCCTGTGGCCTGAAGCAAACGGGCTACAATTAACATCCAAAATTGATTGGCCAACAGTCCAATAAGCGAACCTAGTGCAAAAAATATAATCCCAAATGTCAGCAAATCTTTGAGACGATACTTATCTGCAAGCTTGCCGTAGGTCACCGAGCCAACTGCATACACGATCATATAACCCGTCAGTAGCCAGCTTACATCGGAGGCACTAATATGAAATTCCTCCCGAATGACAGGCATAACAACATTAAACATAAAAGCGTTCATCACTGAAAAAACAAGTGTGAAGGCCAAAACACGCATAAGCTTATCCGCATTGGGATAAGTTTGTTCTTTTACCATTTGGTTTCTCCCTCTCCTGTAAACATCTTATCTAGGTGACATTTTATAGCTCATAGATTCCTCAGCCGGGCAAACTTTTCTAATTATCCGCTCAAACGCAAGCATTCGCAGGACGGTAATCGTGAAGAATTTTTTTGAGCAAACCACGCAGCGTCTCCGACTCTCCGACAGATAACGTTTTGCCTACGGAGCTTTTAATTTGCTCAATGGTACGTTCGGCTACCTTGTGAATCTCCAAGCCTTCCTCGGTCAAATAAATCTGCTTCATTCGTGCATCTTCCGGATGACTTTGGCGTACTGCCCAGTTTTTCTTAACGATCCCGTTTACCAGGCTGGTAACACTTGATTTATCAATAAGCAATAGCTTTTCCAACTCCGTATTGGTGACTCCAGGCGACATCGCCAGTATATAGAGCGTCTGCGATTGTGGGGAGGTAAGCCCCAAAGGGCGCAGTGCTGTTTCAATCTCACGCCGGACGGTGGTGAAAATCCATTTAATTAAGTACATCGTGCTCTCTTCTTCCCAAGGAAGACAAACGGGATACACCTCACTTCCCATTTCACTACTAACCTCCTTATCTATCGAATTTTAATAGTTTGAATTCCAACTAATTTTAATCAGCTGCCTATTTGGTGTCAATACCTTCGTAAAATGATCGTCTACTAAATACAGTCAGTTTCAGAATCACGAATACATTTTATGCATAAATTTATACATATAAAAAGACAGGTTCCAAAAAGAACCCGTCTTTTTACTGTCTATAGTTGCTTAGTTGGCAGCTTTCACTTGAACCAGCGGATAATCTTTTCCATCCACAGTAACCGTGCTAGCATCATTTAGCTCTAGCCGTTGCCAAATAGTCAACAGCGTACGATAAGGATACTTGTCGAGATCATATTCCGTTGTCCCAGTACCATCATCGGACGTGCTGGTGGTGGTTTGATCGGTTGCTATACCGCTACCCTCAGTTGATATCTTTGAAGTCGCGCCTCCGGCTGTGTTGTCTGTCACTGCTCCAGTCTGATCAGCGCTTTTTCCGCTGGATGTACCGCTCAGATCTGTAGAACCACTTCCTGTGGATTCTCCGGCACCTGTCTTGCTTTTGGTGGTAGCGCCCTCAGTGTTAACGTCACCGGACGAACCATTGTTAGCTTTACTGGCTGCTTCCTTATCGTTCTGTTCAGTAAGCGTAAAATTTTCGTATGAGTGCTCCTGTTGATCCGCACCGACAATGACGAGTTTTTTAGGCTTAAATTCTGCCTGCTCTGCCGATGTTTGAAACGCAAACAACAGCTTGACCATTTTCGTAGTGGACTTGGTGTTAGGTACATGTGTCACTATTGCAGCAGGCTCCTCTTTTACCGGCACTGTAGGCTCTACTGGCTGTTGTACAGGCTTTGGAGCAGCGGCAGGCGTTGGTGTGTCAACAGATCCAATGATCCCGGTTGCTTTCAGACCGCCTAATGTTCCTGCAATAACGATTAATACGATCCCGGAAATCACACCGCCTTTGCGGAAACGACGAAGCGTTTTGACCAAAGGTGTGTCTGTCTCACGCTTTGCTGCCTGATAGAAATTTTTAAAAACAGGCTTAGCTGGTTCAAAATATTGACGCCATAGCGGCTTTTTATGCAGGCCCTCTCGTCCTTCCTTTTGGAAGAATAAAAGCAACGCACGCCGGTAGGCTGGTTCAAAACCACCACGTGGAGTAGCAAACTCAGCGTGTTCCTCCGACCAGCGGATAAAGCGGTACATCGTATCGTTATCCTTTGCCCATTTGCGGATCGAACTGACCAGGCGGGCAAAATCCAGTATTCCTTCGCCAGTACCATCAGAACGATAGAAAGCTGGCAACAGACGGGCAAAATGGCCTTCTGCAAGCTGCTGGGGCAGCCAACCGTAAGCCCAATCCTGCACCTTTTCTACTTCGCTTGGCTCCAGACCGTCTAGCACCGATGGTTCCGGGTCCTCCGTGTTAAACCAATCATAAGCCGCAATCAATCGCACTGCTTGTCCCTTGAGAGGAGCAGGCAACTTTCCAACCCACTGCACCAAATCGGGCCGTGTGAAAAAGGGAATCTGTACGACCTGATCAGGTGATATTTCTTTTAGCTCTACTTCAGTGAGTAAATATCGATCCGATGCTTCCCGTAAGCGCTCTGTTAATCCGGATTGCTCCAACGGGGACAGTGTACCCACGGCAGAACTACTGTCCCATTGACGCAAGCGTTGGTGAATGGCAGCCACAGTCTCTACCGGCTTTCTCTCGGCACGCAGCTTGCCCATCAATGCAGATTCGGCCAAAAGCTGAAAATCGGCATTCGCTGACACTTCGATATACCGACTGCCCCATTCATGCACCACAGCCAATAGACCCTTTACATCAGGCGTTCTTTTCATCTGACTGTCCATGTAGGGAATGAACAGCATTTTCGTGAGTGCCGGATTACCCAGTACTTTCGTAAAATAGACCTTGCCTAATGACGGATTCTCTTCAATCGTATGATAAATATACGTGACTGCTTCCGTATTTCTGGCAGTATAAGCGTTGTTTAGCGAACGGATTAAATACTCCACCAGCCGATTTTCGCTACTGCGTGCATGAACTTTATAATAGTCCTTGAAGCAATCAACCAGCCCTACATCTGGAATGTGTCCATCCTTCACCCGATCAAACTCATGATCAAAAAAGGACAGAAACAGATCATTCAGCCGCATTTTACGTGGCAGCGCATCAGATGGCGATAAATAATCAGTCAAGCTTCGTAACACAGTGATTCGCTGCTCGTTGTATAATGACCGCTCTCCCTGCTCAATTCTGTACAGCGTAATGAGCTCATGATAGCTGGAAGGCGTTAGTTCACGCCCTGCCTCCATGCCTGTCAGCATTTGCTCGGCAAATTTGAGAAAATCGTCTGGAGCCTCGCCATTCAGTAGCGTACGGACAATCCAGTCAAAATACGGCTGTTTCGCCTGCTCTGTATCCACATTCAGTATTCGACTATTGTTAGAGAGGTCAAATACAAAGTCCTTTTCTACATTCCGATCACCGGGACGCAAGCTGAATGGCTCAACAAACATTAAGTGAATGCCTTTTCTGCTGTTCGGTTCCTGCGCATATGTAAGAAATCCGAGTCTGTTGCGAAATGCATAAGGCAATGCCGCATACAACACACCCAGTAGCTGTTTGGCTGAAGATGCTACCGCTTCTGCTGGAACATTCAGCGCTACATATACCTTTTTGCGACCCGCAGCTGACATCATTACAGCGTATAAAAGCTGCTTGAACACTTCTTCGCTCAGCTGCAATTGAGCCAGTACTGCAGACGGGTCAACAGCGGGAAATACACTACCACCTGGTAGACGCTCTAATTCCGGTAATTCCGTTCCCTGCTCAATATCATAGGTATCGGCAAACGAAGTGTTCAGCCACTGCTTATAATCAGACGGAGATTCACCATGTCCAGCCGGAATCACATAGTTATGCGTAAAAAAGGCGCTCCGAAGCCCAGTGAAATCCGCTGCTTTATAAATACTGCGTCCGAGCACAACACCCCCGGACTCTGTCCGTACCAGATGTAAAGCTTCGGGATAGACACTCTCCTGCTTCTCGCCACGCGCTGTCAAAGCCGCAGGCGCATCATACACACATAAAGGATGCAACACCTTTTTAATAAATGAAGCATCCAACCCTTTGGAATTAGCTACTGTATCGAAGCCTTCCGTAGAACGGAAAATACCGCGCCGTTCCCGTGTATACATTTGCTGCTGTATCATATGAGAGGTAGATAAACTCAATGTGATTCTCTCCCCTCAATGTACTTCAACTTATAGAGCAGCCAGATGAATGGCTCATCTACACGGATCGGACTAACCAACCCTTGCAGCTTTTGGTCCACTGGATTGCTACCTAGAGCAGAAACTGCGAAATAGGCTGTATCTGTAAAATATACATCCATTGTGCCCTTGAACGGCTTATCCACCTTCTCGATAAAGCGCCGAACTTCGCCATCAATGTTCGCGAACTCATCCAAATCCATGTATTTGCGATGTTCCATTGGATTAAAAATATTGCTGTTTGTCTTGATATATGTGCCTTCTTCATCTGCCAGCGCAGTAAGCATGTCGCTTTTGGTCAGGACCACAGCGGTCGGAATGTCCGTCTTGCCTTTTTCCTGGTATGCAATAAAGTCACCGAACATCGTAAGTACGACATCACGCGGTTCATCATATTGCGAGACCCATTCACCAGGCTTATCGCCAAGATTAATCTTAATACGTTCCCGGATAGAACGGATTTGCAGTGGATCGACCATAAAAAGAATACCCGCAGAATTTTTAATATGCTGTCCATGAAGTCCCAGATAGTCCTGATCGACCATACCCTCACCAGCTACATCAAAAAATACCAATGTCAGTGGTGGCTTTTCCTCATCCTTAAATACAAACTGGAAAATAAAAGGCTCCTGCATCTTTTCTTTTTGTGTCGATGTAAGCAGATCGCCTCGTTCAAACAGTGGTTCCTCATACATCGTGCGGAACTTGCGGCTGATCTCTGCATTAAGCGGCATGCAAGCTGCATCAAAATGATCGGCCGTCACATGCTGCAGCGTGTGAATCAGAGAGGTCATAAATACAGATTTTCCCGCCTGCGAAGCCCCAATAATCGAAATGATATTACTCGGCACCTTGCCTGCGGTCACAGGCAGCTCGTTATGGCAGTGTGGGCACAGTCGGTGACGTGTCAGCTCACCGTAACGGTCCGTCAGACCTGTCAACACATGATCTGAATACAAGCGATGTTCCTCAGGTACATCATAGGGATGAAGAATTGCCTCCATATCATGTACACTATCCAAGCCAAAACGCTCCCGATATTTGTTCAACAGTTCATCTTCACCCAAAGCGTAATCCTCATCATCTTCACGGTGATGGGAAGCACGGAATACCACTTCTTCTGGGGAAAATTTACTAAAGCAATAAGGGCACACAATATCATAGAATAACGGCCGCGGTTCGGCCTGTGGCTTTCTTCTGAATAAATTGCTAAGAAAACTCATCGGTTGTGGCCTCCTTTCATTCAGGAACTAATTCATATATCGTGCCATACTTCTGACCGTCCGTAAAAAACAGCCGCACATACTCATCTCCCCCCACTTCAATAGCGGGTAAAACATTCCGTCCTGCAGCAAAGGGTGCCGTGAACGGATACAAGGTGCCATCGTCCCGGTCAACCGGATAGCCGCCACGCTTCTTTACGTAGCAAAGCGCCTCCTGCGGAACAGGAACTTCGGCTGTCACCTGAATCTGGACTGTTTTGCGGCTGCGAAACCAGCTTTTTTTATGGTGAACCGCATATTTAATTTTGGCTCTACCCGTGCTCAACTCCAGTTGGTTGGTTCCGTCTGGCTGACGGATTACAAAGGTGTCACCCTCCTCCCGAACAGCCGGATACACGGTATACCGCACACGTCCAATGCCTTCAATCCGGTCACGATAGCTGCCAGCGGCCTTATATTCCTCTCGTGTAAAAAGCTTCAGGTCAGAAGTCGGCGTTTCATTCTGCCCGTTCGCACCTGCATCGGCTGATTGTTTGGCAATATAGACTACGGCTACACCTTCAGGCCACTGCCAGCGTAACACTACCCGGTTGTCGTCAATTTTGTGGCTCAGCTCCGAAATCACAGGATCACCGGGCTGTGCATCCCTATACTGCATAAGTTCCAGCCTCCCGTTCTAAAATCCACTGCTGCGTCGATTGCGCGTCGGGCCTTCCGGTGCCCCTCTCCGTTGGCCTGATGGCCCACCTTGGCTCCCACCACCAGAAGATCGGCGAGTATTTTCCGCAATCGGCAGAACAAGTGAAAAGACAGCAATAAGGGCCGCCAGTACGAGCGCTGCTAGCAAACGAATCATCAAGTCACCTATAGGCGAGCCAGATAACCCTCTTTCCAAAATCAAGCCAGCGAGCAAGCCGGCTGGAACTCCACCAATTGCGAAATTCCGCGCGAGAAAACGGTTATCAAACATCAATCCAAGAGCCAACCCTAATAGAACTCCGATGATAACCAGAGCCGTTACGCGATAAATAGCAAAATACAGACTGTCGGCATACTCACCTGTCCGCTCCGTTACCAGCGTGCGATCACCAATTTTGTTATATATTTTACCGAACGCCTGCGTAAGTCCTTGGGCATTAGCTACATTAGAATAAGTTCCACCCGTTAGGCTGGCAATATTTTGCAACAAAGCTATACCTTCTGATTCTGCCAGTTTCAGGCCGATCGTATTAATCGGAATCTGACGGGCAATGTAAGGAGCCAATGCGGTTTGCGTATCCAGTTCGCTAAAGCCGTCAGAGAGCATAATAACGAGAGAACCTTTTTCCGCATTGCCTTGGGTTTCAATCTCCTTGATCGTCTCGTCCAAAGCAAGCCCGATCTCTGTACCGCCTGACATTATAGTCTGCATACTATCGATTTTGGAATATACCGCTTGCTTCTCTGCATCTGTGCCAATGGGAGTAAATGGCTGCACCAACTGCGCAGTGGATTCAAATGAAACAATGGCTACGCGCTTGTCTCCATCCATTTGCCCAATTAGACTCTTGGCAGCCGTTAGGCGTTCATTATCGGGATCTGTTTGTTGCATGCTTCCGGAATTATCAATCACAAGCACGAGGTCCTGTACACTCTTGCGCCCTTCAGGGTTAACCTGATACCCCAGTTCCAATAACAGACCTGCCACGAGCAACATGACCAGTGTAGCAGGTACTAGTAATTTCCAGGACAATCCTGAGTATCGTTGTCGCCATGAATGTCCATTTAACTGTGGCGAAATTAGTTCGCCGATAAGGCAACCTAGACCAATGCACAGCGCCATGATGCCAAAATATAGCCCGACCACGATGATATGCGGCCAGTGGCCTATCAATTTGTGAAGAATAAGCTCTCCTAAGATGAAGCCTACTACAGCGCCCAGCAAGCCAAACACCAATAGGAGAACGTTAAATTTTCGTTGCTTCATAAGATTCGTTGCTTCCTTCCATCATTAAAGTAGGATAATATATGGCTACCGCAATTCCGGCAACCGGTCCACGTCGATTCCATGAAACACGAAACCATTCGCAGTATATGTCTCATAATACGTTTTGCCGTTGCGGTAAACCATCAGATCCTCCAGATGGAAGCCGCCCATCAAATGCAGTTTTTCCACCCCGCTACTGCGACGCTCATGAACAAAACCCAGCTTGTAAATTCGCGAAGTAATGTCGACGTCCATCGCATAAGGAAGAAATTCGCCTTCGTAGTCACCAAAAAAATACTTTTCTTCATACCGATGCTCATGGGTATAGTCGAGCAAACGTACATTGATTCCGCCGTGCTCTTCTAACGTTTGATACAGTTTTTTAAACAGCTCATCCTTCGGAACGACCAGCCGATTTTCATATGCAGCAGCTACATTGGCACGTCGTAATAATTCTTCTTCGAATGTCTGATTAAATGGCTGTGAGCTGAGAATCAAGGTACGGCAGGTCTGCGTAAGTCTATCCACCAGTGCAGACAGACCTTCATCCAGCAACCCAGATACAGGTCCCATATGCCGGGCGTCAAAGAATATAGATTTCCCCCGCTTGCTTTCCAACTCATGCATGACATCCTCCGTCACACGCTCGTAATACTCGAACAGGTTTTGACCTGTGTAACTGTCAGCCTGCCGAATACTGTCCGTTGCAGCTTGATGCAATTCACGCTCCAGGTTGGCTAGCTGTACTGTAATATGCTTCGCCTGTGCATGCCATTTTTCCAGTGCCATTTCATAGCGGCGAAGTAGCTCCAAATCCACTTGAATCCGCAACATGTGCATTTTATGCCCGTAGACTGTTTCAGTGAGGTAACGGATCAAGCTACGCACATTATGTTTATCCATAAGCGGCAGTCGCTGAAAAGGCTGATCTTCCACTCGTCCGCTATACAGCGCATCCAGTTCGGCCGCACTGATCTGCAAATCATTGGACGTATCACGAATCATTCCCCGAACAGCCGTAAGCACATTCCCTGTTTGATTTTCATCCGTCCAATCTGTCAGCTCGAAAAAGCCGATATGAGGATGTTCCTTAGCAGCTGCATTCACAGCTATCTGCAAACGCATATCCGCCTGAAAATCTCCCAAGCGCTTCTGTACGATCCGTTCACAGTTATCGCGGAAAAAGGCTTCGCACCCCTGACCAAACAAGGTTTCCTCTGCCTCACGTAATGACATTCGTTTCAGCGAGCCGTAGCTGGCTCCGCTCGTCATTAGTGCGCTCATGTCCATGATCGCTTCATTGCCAGGTACTAGATCATTTCGTGTACGACCACGCTCAGCAGCATCTAAGCCAAAATAATTTAGCTTATCGCGTATGTCCCAATCCTGCTCTGTTCTCATACGCTCTAGCAGCTTCACATAAAAGTGATACAACACCGTAAGCGCAATCGACTGATTAGGGCGGTTAACCCGGGAAAATCCAGCCGACACATAACCCTGCCGCCCGGATTCCGTCATGATGTTATTCTTAAACGATGTATTATTGTAGCCTCCATCCTGTGACCGATAGGAATCTCCTGCCTGGTAACGGTTTTTAAGAAGTTGAATGTGACAAATAATATCACAACTCTCGCGCAGGCTATTCGGCACCGTTACGCCGCGCTCATTCTTGTCGGACAGCACATAGACAAGATCGAACAACGGAGATGGAGCATGAGATACCGGGATGGTCAATTTGTCCTCGGTCATATGAAGCGGTGCTGTAAACGTATATGCTGGGCTCTGGATGTAATCCAACTCCCGCATAAAAGCAACGGATGTTGCACTTCTGTAGCCAAATTGGGCAGCCTGGTCGCTTTCGCTCATCAACACATACAGATCCATTTGTACCGATTTAAAAGATTGGGCAAAAATATACTCTGCCAACAGCGTAATTTCAGGAATTAATACGTTCATGGGATCATCCGCTGTTGTCAGGATCGACAAATGTACACGCTCAAACGAGGAATACAACCGACCATAATCAGCCAGATGTCCACTAGCCCGGCGTAACGCGGTGTTAAGTTCAATTAGCTTTGATTCATGTGTATAAAAAGCCTGGTGCAAGTCACGGCGTAACGTTTGGTGACTACTTTCTTCCGGTACAGCTACCGTATGAACAATGGCCTCTACCGAACGGTCTACAGCTGCGTGCTCTTCCTGCGAGCAAATCTGAATATAGGTTACTCCTGTGCTGTTATCCCACTTGGTCCGGTTGATATCTGCAATTGTGTTCATCACCGGGCCCATGTGATCGCCGATAAAAAGAAACACGGACGGGAAATGGATGCTGCTGCGTCCATCCCCGCTTCCGATTAATTGGTCCTCTGCGGCTGCATAGTCAGCCGCATAACGTAACAGCTGCTCTCTCATACTTTACTTCAACTTTCTGCGGATGTCGTTTAATTTCCCAGCCATTTGAGCATAAAATGCATAAAGTTCCGCTCCATTAGCCAGCTCTACCTTTTCATATTCCAATTGATTGCGAGCCTCTGTGTAAGTGGCTGCCAGCTCATCCAACTTCGCCAGCAGTGGTGTAATATCCTCAGATGAAGTCAATACAGCATCACGGCGATCCGCCTTACGCATTAGTGCTGCAAATTTCTTTTCATCCAATCCACGGAAGTTTGTGAACACTTCAAACTCCACATAATTGCGGCTCTTCATGACGTTGGCAAACGGCTCCCACGCCTCTTCCTCTTCATCACGATCATAGACGTACAAAGCGCCTTTTTTCGTGATCGTGTCCGTGTAGAGTGCCTGAATGAACTGATCCAACCATTTTTCTTCATCTTGGTATTTGCCCAGTAAAGCTTCCAATTCAGCGGCTTTTGCTTCGATTTGAATATATTTCGCCAGCTCATCACGAACCACCTGCGTTAACTCCGGTGAACGGATCAGGTTTTCCTTGGCCATCTCTTCATTGATGCTGCCAAAGATGTCCTTGCTTCCGGTCTGCTCCAGCCCTTCAGCCAGTAGACGCTTCAGCTCAGACCATGCTCTTTTCACCTCGCCCAAATTCGGCTTGGATTCCTGTAAGCGCATATCGTAGCCTGCCAGTAGCGCATTCATATCTAGCGCTTGTGAGCGAATTACAGTAAAACGGCTGCTTGTATTTTGATCGACATCTTTCTCACGAATCACTCCGAGTGCCTTAGCCCGGTCGAAATCATTACGAATGCGGGCATTGTGAGCTTGCACACGCGAATTGACGTAAGTTTCTCCCCATGATTTTTCAGGAATCGGCGACGGCAGATTCGTCCAGTTGTTCTGACCTGTCTGCACCAGATGTCGGCCAATACCTTCACGGTCAAGAATGGTTTTCTCATAGCTCTCTTCATACACTTTGAGCGGCGTATATACAAACAGAGGAACACCATTACGCGTATTGAGCCAGAAAATCCGGTTACGGACTTCACTTTCTTTAATAGTGAAGTGCGATTTGCCAATTGCATTATTTTGATAATTGCGAACGCCTTTCAGGATATTAGGCGACTGTACAGGTACCGAAACGAATCCCCAGGATGGGAAATACAAATTGCCAGAACTGTTGCTCAAATGGAAGACAGGTACAGCCTCCTCATCCAGCTTGCTTGCAATGTAACGCTCCACAAATTTTTCAATTGCTTCGTCCTGCCCGTACTTCATGACCAGGAAATCTTCCATAGAACGGGTAATGAGATCACCGAATTTGTCAGTCAAGAAATTGGAGATCGAGCTGATGATGTCCATGTCCTGATCTTTCACCCATTGATCTGAATTTTCCAGCAATTCTTGGGCAAAATCACGAATTAAGTCGTCACCATTGCGGTTATCCAGCAGCTTGGTCACAACTTCCGAAATATCCGGTACACTTACCAGATTCCAATAATACGTCTTGTTACCTTTGTGATCGGATTGTTCCTCGCCATTAATCAGCAGATCACCATTCTTTTCGAAAATGGCACTCAGTGCGTTCAAAATTTCAGTAAATACATTATAAATGCGGTTATTTTCTTTATTTAGCAGGTCATACAGGTCTTCATAGAATTCAATGAGCTGCTCTGTACGTTCCACATCAGCCCGCAGCCAATATTCGTTGATTTTTGCTTCAATATATGCATTTTTCTTCTTATCCTTGGATACAAACGCACTCTTGGCATCGCCCAGCTTCTCGTTCGCCTGCTCTCGCGCCCATTCAATGTCCGTAGGAATACGGTGCAGTGATTCACGCAACGTTTCAACATAGGAAAGCAGCATTTTCAGCAAGCTAAACCCTTTTTCAGTATATATCATGCGGGATACATAAAACGGCCCTTGCTCGGGATGTAGGAACATCCGGCGGATTTGGTCCGTAAACTGTCCTACAATTTCGCCAGGAAGCTGTTTCTTCGCTTTGATATATTCTTCGCGAGCACGCGTCAGGAACGTTTGTTCCAGCTCAGTGTCCATATTAACTACTTGCATCTTAACAACATTGTTATAACTTAACCGTTCACTGTTTTCAAAGCCCGGAAGCGGCTCAGGTACACGGGACTCAAAGTTTTTGATCATGCTATCCAGATCCACGCCCAGCTTGCGGGCAAACTTCTCTACATCCTCCTGATTTGGCGCTTGCTCAAACATTTTGGACATTTTACCAAACATTCGGTAAGCCAGATATGTCGTCATTTCCTCCATAGGCAGCACTGCCGAGGAAGCTCCGATAATATTGTAATCGTAGTTTGCTGGATACGCCTTATTCATTTGCGCGATGTTGGTACGAATGTTGCTGATATAGTCATGAATGGCGAACTCTTCACCCGACTGTTTTTCCTCACTCGCCATAAAGTTGGTGATGTTCTCAGCGGTGACATTCATGCAGTAATCATAAGCATTTTCCAGTAGTTTGCCTTCCGTATTCGTAGCCGAAATAAGGTGACACAGATTGAACGGCGGCAACGGCGAGTTTACAGTCAAAATGTTACCGTACTGTTGCTTAAAGCGTTCACCACGACTGTCCACATTCATCCAGTAGTCCAGCTCTTTCAGTGCAGCATAGCCATTTTTTTTAATATATTCACGCGTATGCTCGCTCAGGCTTTTGTTGGCCAGATTAATATCCGGTGTGAACAGATAACCCAGCGTGTTTACACGGTCTACACCTGCGGAGCCATAGTCCCGCTCAATAATGCCTCGAACGATATATGAGATATCGAGGAAAGTACCGCTTCCTGTACCGCCGGACAAACCGGATAGCAAAAACACCATAAGCTTCTTGTTAGTACCTTCAGACAGGGTTTTGATTTTTTTGTCAATACTTTGTACGACCTGATTGATTTTGGTGAACAATAGTAATCGTCCAGCCTGACGTACCCCTGCCGCCCCGTTCATACCATCGGTAATGCTCAGCTCGGGAGACAGCCAGTCAGTGATGTACGGCTCCAAAATACTGCGGTTTTGCAGCAACCCGCCGATTTCCGCATTGGACAGCAGTACAAACTCATTGATGGGGTCCAAACCAATCCCTTTGTATTTTTTGTTGCGGTCTTGTTCATTCGTTTCAAAAGCTAGAAATTCCACATTATCCGGCTTCTCGCTTTTTTTCTTGGAAATCGGGTCCGCAGGCAGCTTGAATCTGCGGTTTATTTGATATTTCAAGCGGAGAAGGGCGTCAATCCCCGTTCCCCCAAGTCCGATAATTAAAATAGGATTATCGATGGTATCTACTCTGATCTTATCGCTTACGATCCCTCCGCCGAGTGATACGTCTAATTGTTGGATATGCTCTCTAACTACTGGTTTCATAGATATGACCTCCTAAGGGTTCGTTTAGCTGTTTACTGAAATAAACTCCAGTAAAATGGTTTTGTCCACACTAGCCAGCGGAATCGTCAGACGATCACCGTTTTTCAGTTCAAGACCATTGCCTGCGTCTACAGCACGCCCGGATTTTTCAATCGTAATCTCTGGGGTACTACGCACCACAATGCGATCCTGGTTCGCTGGCGTGAACACGACCTTATCGGTTCCAGCAAATTCTGGCGCCAGTTGCAGCAACTGGTGTAAATTGAATTTGCCCCGGAAGGTGTTCAGCTTCTTATACTGCGGGTATGTCTTTTCGCCGGTATTTTCGTCCCGGATTTCCAGTACGATCTGACCGACAAAGCCACGATTGGCTTTTTTGACAGCCTTCCAGATGAAATATGCCGCCACTAGCAGAACGAGCAGTCCCACCCCTAAAAGAATGAGTGGCAATAGCTTAGACTTTTCAGCAGGCGCCGTAGGCTGAGTTGTGCCAGTATTCGTACCGCTCGCTGCCCCAGCTTTGGCACTGATGGTTACAGGCTGCGTTTCACGGTAGAAGCTCTTCTCCTCTGCTCTGACGGTTAGCTCATAGTCATGCTCATCCGGAATCGCATAGGAGCCGGTAAAAGCATCGCCTGCGTTTGTTAGGGGCACTTCATTCGTCGCGCCGGTATCAAGGTCCTTGACCTTCAGGACCGCATTCATATTCGCATACAATTCCTGATCCTGATACGGCTGGTTATTGCTCGTCAGATAGGAACGAATTTGAACCGAGTCACCTTTTTTGTATGATTTGGCAGGCGGTGCGTCCAGCTTCAATTCCAAATCATAGTTAAATACCAGATTAATATCAATCTTATCCTGCTGCACTCCCTTGACTTGAAGCTTCCAGTCGCCAGCCACAGGCTTGAGCAATTTAATCAGCGAGTAGCTTTTGGACTTGGACAGCAGTACATCGCTCGAAGGAATCGACTTCGTGTTGCCCGATGGGTCTATTAATCTCGCGTCCACCGGTTTCGAGGACATGATCGAAATGTTGGCTTCCAGCACGCTATCGTTTGGTACGGTTACTGTAACGTCCTGATAGTCGCCGTTTGCCGTAATGGACTGCAAGGGCACCACTTTCAATTTCAAATTGCTGGCGAAAATTTCACTCAAAATGTTCGGCAGATCGTCTGCCGAGCTTGTAATAAAGGACTTGCCACCCGTTTGCTGCGCGATGTCGGCGAGTTTATTTTTATTCAGCTTTCCATCTGCATTCAAACCGATGGTATAGATCGGCACACCGCTTTTTTTAGCCTCGGCTACAGCCTGTGCCATATCCTGAGCGGATTGGCTTTCAGTTCGGCCTGTCGTCTTATTAAAATCGTTGTTACCATCAGCTAACATAACGATCATAGGCGCATGCCCGGCTGTTTTGCCGTCCTGCAAAATACGGATCGCTTCCTTGACACCTACGGAGGTGTCAGTATACGCTCCCCGGTTCAGCCCGTCAATAAATGTCTTCAGCTCCTGCTTATCTGCTTCGGATGAAATATTAAGCAAGGCTTTCTCGCGCTGTACGACATCCGTATAGGCTACAATCCCAACCTTGTCATTTTGTGTTGACAACATATCAATAAACATTTTCATGGCTTCATTGCCAATTTTCCCAGGATCACTGGTGTTCATTGAATTACTTACATCGACTACCAGCACCGCATCCACTTTAGAAGCTGAGGGTGAAGCGGCATTCGCCGTCTGTGGCTGCCAGGCCGAAATCGAGGTCATGATCATTGTACATATGATTCCGATGACCAAAAACCATTTTCTGTCTCTACTAAACATCGCTTGTACCCCTTTGCCGATTAATTCTCATTCTAAATTACAGTTGTACTCCACTACTATTAAATTATAATGAGTTTTACATGAGCGCCAGCTGAAAATCCTGTCCGAGCGGCCTGAATACGACCAAAAAGCCTATTATACCGCGATATTTTACCAATATCCTGCAGTAATGATATAATTATACCCCAACAAGGGCAATCGGGCACCAGCCTTCTCCTTTATACGACAAAAATAACCCTAGCGAAACCCGTTCATGTAAAACAGTAAAATAAAAATCTAAGCAGAAAGAGGAAGTACACTATGATCTCATACGGATGTCTGGCGATTATGTTTCTTTTTGTCGCCATTAAATCACTAATCTACTATATACATAAAAGACGCGCCCCGTCGATTACACAAATCGACACCGAGCTTCTCGCACTGCTGAACCGGAGAAGTGAGCGCAATGAATAGCTCCAAACAGGCTGTGCAATTTCGCCCATTTACCCGCACAGAGCGTGCCTTCCAAAAGCTGAGAATCTGCAAGCGCTGCGGACAATTCACCGCTCTTTGGGAAGAGAAATGTACATCGTGTGGTCGGGATACGCTGGTTCCTGTAGAGCAATATGCCCAACTCAGAGCTAAACGTTATTTTTATAAAGACCTTGCCGTCGGCATCGCGTTGCTGGCTACTTCTATCTTTTTCGGTCACTCGTCACAGCAAATGCTACTGTGTGGGATCGTCGGTGCGTTTCTCCTGTTGCCCTTGATCCTTCTACAGCAGCGCATTGTTCCTTATGAACAGCGTAGGCAGCTTATACGCCTTTTCAGAGGCCGTATAGGACAAATCCAGGAAGGATTGAACGTGAATCACAAAAATGCAGTTGCCCTACGACAGCTCAGTGAGCGTGTCTGTTATGAAATGTTACGCGAGATTGCCATACTCATTCACAATGATCGGATAAGGCTCCAGCAGGTCGCTCTGCTGCAATCATTTGTTCTTCGCAAAGATATGGAATTAACGCTCGATCCTCTCCTGATCAAAAGCTTTGAACCCCTTATGGTCAGATACATTGGAGAGGTTGCCAGACTCAATCGTGAGCTGATTAAGGATCGGACATTCCGGTATGTGGCTTTTTATGAGCGCCGTATTTTAGAGATGGCGGGAGGCGAAGATATTCTCGTTCGCGTAGCCAGTGCCGCTGTCCGTAAAAAACGCTACATAGTCACCCATGCCGCTTTCATTTCCAGATATGTTCGGAAGCTACCAAAGGAACGAATCCAACGTTTATATCATATCATTCAGGAGAATCCGTTAGAACCCTTTGGAGATTTGGCCGATGAAGTGAAGATCATGTACCTGATGGAGCAGTATAAAAGCTGAGTTACCATAATGCCCTTTTATATATGACGTATCCCAGTCAAGGAATCACTGCAATGGATCAGCAAAAAAACCGTCAGGATCGCCAATGTGCCTCCAGACGGTTTTTTAAATATGGATTATAATGACGCTCATGCATCTTTATTGACCTTGCAGTTTATGCTGCGCATGCTTAATGGAAGTAAAGTTAAATGCTCGTACTCCCTTGCTATCATACACAATAATCTCTTTATTTAAATACGGGTGTAGACCATTAAAATATCCGGGCATAATCAGTCTGCGCATAAAAAGGTTTTTACCCAGCAGACGGGGTGAATTGGTCGATACGACAAGCATCTGCTGGGTTGCAGACCATGGGCTAGGTTGAATATATGACAAACAGTATTCGCCTGCCGTAAAATCGTCACCCCATGTATACCCATCCTCGGTACATTCAATTTGAAGATGAGCTTGATACTTTTGAAGCAGCTCATGTCTGGACAAGGCCGAAGTGATACAAATCACGTTGCTATCAGCCAGTTCTTTCTCTGAAATATCTTTAGAAGAAACCACGGGATAATGAACACCAATGTACGGGTTCCAGGTCGCTGTCCGCGGACTAGCCAAGGCGTTCGCCGTTCGTTTCACCGCCTGTTCTTCCTCTTGTGTAGCATAACTGGAAGGAAGAACAATGTGAAGTCGATTCATATAAACATCAAGTACACCCATACCGTGACTCGCACCATTTCTTCCCACGCTTTGCAAATCCGCAACACTCTTAGCTGCATCCGCATTTTTGGTGGAGTCTTCACTGCTCTCTCCCTCCCGTTCAGCAATCAAACGGTATTCGGGTGAGGGGCGTTTGTGCGAGTGTGTTTTAACAAAGCGAAAGCGGCTGTATTCTCGTAAATCCAACATGAAAATGCGGGCTCCGATACGAACTTGGGCCAGTTCCAGGGACATGTCCTCTTGTGAGAGATGAATCACAAATTCTTCGACGTGAACAGCCTCAATATCCAATTCACCCGTGGAACTCATTTCGCCATACAACTCCGCATATTCCTCGTTTTCATCCATGCGTGTCACTTCCAGCCAGTAAGCTCGATTATGTCTGCCCCGTTCCGTCCGGTAGGCAATACGCTGAGGGACGACATCTCTTTTCCATTGCATAAGCCAACCCAGTATGCCGTCCAAAAGTCTTAACTCATGCGTATCCCAATGATTAGACTGCCGCTCTATCACACCTTTAAAATGGTTCGATGAAAGCTCGGTTACCGGAGCTGTGTATGCTTGGGCAAATAAGTAATCCTGGTCACCACACACATCCAATATTGGAATATTGGTCAAATTTTTAAGATGCTTGGGGTGTGGCGTCCCTGAGATTACCGCAATAGCTGCAAACCGAGAAGGATAAGCCTGTGCCATCGCCCATGCAGCATATGCGCCGTTCGAGTAACCCGTCAGATAGATACGTTCTTCGTCCACTCGGTACGCTTGCAGTATGACATCTAGCCCCTCCAAAAAAGCAGCTTCTCCAATATAACTGCCCAGCGTAACGCCACGACACGAAAAAGTAACAAATATAGCCTCGTCTTCCCAACCCCGCCCAAAACCTCTATTCTGAAAATCCGGCAGTCCAAGCTCATATCGCTTGCCAGGCATTAGAACGATCAGAGGATACCGTCGCTCAGCCGTGTAGTTGCTGGGAAGCTGGATGGTATACCGTTGCAAACTATTGTCCAAACGGGAGACAAAAAAACCTTCACCAATGCCGTCGGCCGTCAAAAAAATATGTTCTTTCTGAAGTAACGATGGGTGCTGTGACTGTTCGGTATGTCCAGATATAAAAATTTGTTTTAATAGCTTAATATATTCACGCACCACCCGGGAATCCCAGATTTCAAAAGGATCTTCCGGCGAATCCGTTAACCTGTTTAATTCCTCAAGCAGGCCCTTTATTTGTATTTTCTGCGCAGAATGAAGAACATCTTTAGCGTAGGCTTGCATGTACTGGTCATACTCTTCCTGCAAGCCCTCCACGACGACTGACAAAGGCCGCACAAGTACCGAATACACAAAATGATGTTCTACAGCCTCATGATCCCGATAGGTAACGGTGAAGTGCAGCATTCCCGTATTCCCGATCTTCTCCTCATCCCAGGCGTAGCTTTGCTCCTGCTCCCAATGGGCTGGAAACTGATCCAGCTTCATGCCCTCATCATTCGTTACCTCGACCCATAACGTTTGATCTGAGGGAAGAAGTATCCGATCCTTACGCAGCAAATAAAATAAAATCGGGCTGTCTTCTCCTTCCCTGCCAGCACTTTGCTCAACCTCTAACCATGCCATATGATTACGTATATTACGCTCTACGAATTCACGATGCAGTTCTATCACATCTGGTTCATCGCATACCTGATTTCCACTGATACGAATAGAGCGGGCCTCATCAGGAATAAATGCAGCAATGATAACGACCGTATGATCACCTTCCTCCAAATACAAGCGAAAGGGACCGGATTCGGCATATACCAATGTGCCATCTATCCAAATTTGTCCGGTTCCTTCAAACGGTCTAAAAATCACTTCCTGTGCAGTCATACAACGTAGATTTGAAACCAGCAAAAGTCTTTCGTGTTCAGCCAAAGGCGGAAAAACACCTAGATTCAGTTCAGAGGTCCGAGGGTCAAGCTCGGTCAGTAATCGGCACACTGCCTTTCCTTTTGCTGAAAGCTCGATTCCATCTTCACCACAAGCCTTTTCCAAATTCCATTCCTCTTGCGTAAAATGACTCGACCATTCCCTGCCCACACCACAATTTTCCGGAAGCTCGACTGGGCCGACTGCATAAGCAGACGCCAGACGTACCGGATGATCCGACAGCACAGTAGTTGCTTTTTCCAGATGTGTGAACCTCATAACATTCCCCCTCCAGGTTTTTGTGTCCTCAGAGACGTAGCCGCGTTATATTCCGTTTAACATTCAATTGAACTATATAAAACTATTCGTTACCACCTCTGCGTACTCCTCCGTGCTTTTCAAAAAAGAAGCTATTCTCACAACAAAAAAAGAGGCAGCTTCTGCCACCTCTCTTGATCATTGTGCTTATTTTCTTACAATGCTGACTGCAAGTCTTCGATCAAATCCTCCAGATCTTCAATCCCAACCGAAATCCGTACCAAGCCTTCCGTAATACCTAGCTCTGCACGGCGTTCTGCCGGAATGGAGGCGTGCGTCATACGTGCTGGAACGCTAATCAGACTTTCAACCGCTCCCAAGCTCTCAGCCAATGTAAAATACTTTACTTTTTTCAGGAGGGCAACCGCGTTAGCATCGCTACCTACATCAAAGGAAATGATGCCGCCAAAGCCTTCAGCTTGAGTTTTGGACAGCTCATGCTGTGCATGGCTTTCCAGCCCAGGGTAGTACACCTTACTAACCTTCGGATGCTTTTCCAAAAAGGCTGCAATTTCCTTTGCATTTTTCTCAATTGCTTCCATACGCAGCCCCAAGGTTTTGATACCACGGATCAATAACCATGAATCCTGCGGTCCGAGAATACCGCCAATGGCGTTTTGCAGAAAATGAAGCTGCTCGCCCAGCTCTTCACTGTTGACTACAGCCAGACCGGCTACAACATCGCTGTGTCCACCCAAATATTTGGTTGCGGAGTGTACGACGATATCAGCCCCGAGTGTAATTGGCGTCTGCCAGTAAGGGGTAGCAAATGTATTGTCCACAATCAACAAAAGCTCATGCTTTTTCACCAGTTCTGAAACTGCGCGGATATCAGTAACTTTCAATAGCGGGTTTGTTGGTGTTTCGACATACAATGCCTTCGTATTCGGACGGATTGCTTTAGAAATAGCCTCCAGATCAGTTGTATCCACAAATGTGGACTCAATCCCGATCCGACTAAGCACTTTGCTTACAATACGATAAGTGCCCCCGTATACATCATCGGTCAGCAAAATATGATCCCCTGCTTTAAACAAGGAAAACACTGCATGAATCGCTGCCATACCCGAACCGAAAGCAAAACCGCGTTTGCCCTCCTCCAGTTCCTTGATCAGCTCTTCCAGTGCAAACCGGGTCGGGTTGCCTGTACGCGAATACTCGTATCCCTTATGAACGCCGATTTCCTCTTGCTCATAAGTGCTTACCTGATAAATAGGAACGTTAACCGCGCCAGTATGAGGATCGATAGGGAGTCCACCGTGAATCAGTTTTGTTTTGCGTTTCATTTTATATCCCGCCTTCATATATTTTTTTGCTCAAATAACGTTCACTGCTATCTGGGAAAATGGTGACAATATGTGCACCATCCGGTGCGCTCTCTGCTTCCAGTAAAGCAGCATGGAGGGCAGAACCGGAGGAACTGCCCACGAGAATCCCTTCACGTTCGGCCAATTCCTTGACGCGGTTGAATGCGTCCACATCGCTAATGGTATGAATGGCATTAAAATAGCCTTTGTCCACAAACTCAGGGATCAATTCCATGCCGATTCCTTCTGTTTTATGAGGGCCTGACTCGCCTCCATTCAAAATGGACCCTTCAGGCTCCACAATGACAGTTTTAATGGCTGCATTTTGCTCCTTAAGATAACGCGAGGTTCCCATAAATGTGCCCCCTGAGCCTGCTCCTGCCACGAATACGTCGACTTTACCGTCCAGATCGTTCCAAATTTCAGGTCCCATTGTCGTATAATAAGCCTCTGGATTATCAGGATTGCTAAATTGCTGCGGCAAGTATGCATCTTTGATTTCAGCAGCCAATTGCTTTGTTTTTTCAATGGCTCCCTTCATTCCCTCACTTGTCGGGGTATGAACGATACGTGCTCCCAATGCTTTCATCAAGTCCTGCTTCTCTTGGCTGAACTTCTCAGGCACAGCAAAAATAACCGAGATATCATAATGAAGCGCGGCCATCGCAAGACCAATACCTGCATTGCCTGCTGTTGCTTCTATTAAAGTCCCGCCCGGCTTCAACTGGCCTGTCTTTAACGCTTTTTCAATTAGAGCCTTTCCCACCCGGTCTTTTACGCTGCCGCCGGGGTTCATAAACTCCAGCTTGGCGAACAGGCGAATTCCTCTGGGTAGAGAATAGCTGTTCAGCTCCACTAATGGCGTGCGCCCGATGAGTTCAAGGGTATTGCGATATACATTCATAATTTCAAGCTCCTTTTAATGGCGAATCCAAAATAAACCAATGGTCAAAAATTAGCGCCCATTGTCGGAGAAATTCGCTGTCTTCTCCAAAAACATAGTAATGCGGTAAGTATTGATGCAATAAGATTTTATGTGTATTTGAAGCTTTTGTCAAATGGACCAGTCACAACACCCACACCCTTGATATTCTACCTCGATATGATGGTAAATATCTCTCAAAATACCCACGTCTAACATAGGAGGATGTCATCTATGGGTAAGCAATGTTTAAAGATAGCTGCTGTATATTTTGCCCTCGGTGTGCTGTTCAGTCTAATCATTGGCGTGTCGGGTGATTATAGCCTGTCCCCTATTCAGTCTCATGTCCATTTGCTGGGTTGGACGACTCTTGGGATCATAGGTCTAATCTACGTGACCTTTCCTGCACTTTCAGTTACGATTCTGGCACGTATCCACTTTTGGATACATAACATCAGTCTGCCAGTGTTGATATTGGGGATTATAGGTAAAAATTACGCGATTGCAGAGGCTGGAGTGTGGGTCGTCATAGGGTGGGTGTTACTCGCGGCGGGTATTATGCTGTTTATGGTGAATGTGTGGGACAGACTGCGTTAGATCACATAAGTTTCTTCACTGGTCATAGGAAAAAGGAGCCTGGTCATTGCCAAGGCTCCTTGATATCCTCATTATAGATTGCAATATATAGCTAGCTGTGCTAGCAAAGTCCTTACTGTTAATTTACTGCTCCATCCTGTACATGTTCTTTACAGAAGTTTTCAACTGCTTGCAGCTCATCCTCTTCAAGTTCAAGCTCAATGTAACGATCCGTTGCTTTTTCAAACAATTCATACTTCAGCAGTCTTGTCTTTTCTTCGTCTACTAAATAAAGAGCACGGATATATATTCCGTTTTCAGTGTATAGCTCGTCGTCTTCCTCTACTTCTATCTCAATGATAAATTCATAACGCTGTCCACTCAAAATACCAAAAGCATCTTTAATTTGATCTACTGTATATGCTGTAAAATTCAACATGTTTTTATTCCCTCCGGATTTCCTTCAATTATGGTGCATTCTACGCCGGCAGGCAGTAGTTGTTCAACTTGTGTGCGTACTTCTGGACGATTCAAATCCTGACCCATGATCGAGATCCAGCCCTGATCATTACGCGAGCGGATTAGACGCCCTATGCCCTGTCTGAGTCTAAGTGCCATGTGAGGCATATCTATCTCAGTAAACGGATCTGCTGCATCCTTGCGCAGAGCCGTAAAAACCGGATCATTCGGAGGAAATGGCAGCGACCAGATGATGACATGTGACAGGGATGGTCCAGGGATGTCCAATCCTTCCCATAATGTAACAGCGCACAACACACTTTCCTCATCATTCTGAAAAGCGGAGATCAGATGGCTAATTTCAGCCGAGCCTTCATACAGAAAACGATAGGCAGATGCCTCTGGGTAAACAGCGAGACCCCTTTGGAAGGCAGTCAGTTCCTCCTGAGAAGGAAACAGAATAAGCGCTCTTCCCTGCGATTTCTCCAGCAGCGTCAGCGCTCTCTGGATTGGGTTATGTCCCGCTTGTAGCGGGTACAGTGCGGCTTGCATCTGATCGCTGTAGTCATAAGGTGAAGCGACGGAAAACGTTAGTGGGTTTTCAATACCGAGGCTCTGCGCCATATAGTCAAATGAACCCTCCACGGAAAGTGTAGCCGAAGAGAATACGATTGGAATATGCTGCGCAAATACTCGTTCTTTGAGAATCTCTTTTACCATCTTCGGCATAACCACAAGCGTTAATCCATCCTGATCCTCTGTCACCCACGAAATGAGAAGTTCAGGACGCTTAAACAAAGCCAAAGCAGTTTGAATCATTTCCAAATGTTCTTCTACAATTTTAACTTGATACTCATCCAAAGAGAATAACCCGCTTTCAAACACAAGCTCTTCCTCGATCGTACCGATCAGTTCACCAAAACGGGTCACCTCCCGAATCAACGATTCATTCAGGATAAATTCCTTGCGGCTAGACCCTTGTACTGGCTGACTGCTCTTATTGAGCGCAGCAAACAAAACCTCGCTTTGGGAGATTGCATCTTCGATCGTCATGGCCAGAGATTCCCGCACTTCTCCCTCTAGCAGTCGGGTAATAATAGACTCAAATTGAGTGTGCTTAAGCTTGTAAGTAAGCGCATTTTGTGCCGCTGTCTCCAGCAAATGTCCTTCATCAAAAACAACAGAACTGTGCTCCGGCAGCAATGGCAGCTGACCCTCGCGCTTTCGCGCTTCATAGGTCCATACATGCTCCATGTAAAAGTCGTGAGAGCAGATGACCAGATCTGCCGCTTTGCGGTAATGATCACGAGACAACGTCTGTCCGCAACGATGACGCTGATGACAGACGAGACAGTCTTGAAATACATCCCATCCAAGTCTGCTCCACTGTCCATCTGTTAGCTCAGGATACTCTTTCCGGTTCCCGTATGGAGTAAAGGACTGTAACGTATCTGGAAAATGGACAAAATCAGGCAGACCCTGATAAATATCGCGAAAAACATCCGCGTCCTCATCCAGTCCGCTTCTCACCTCATCCAGCTTGTTCAAGCAAATATATTGATCTGGCGATTTCCCTAATCGGGCATCAATTGTCAAGCTTAGATGCCGCGCCAGCTTGGCTATATCTCCTTCTGGCTTCACCAGTTGTTCAATCAATGATTCATCCGCACAGGCAATAATCGCCGGTTTTCTCATGTATCGGGCATATGCAATAGCGTACAGCAGGTATACCAGCGTTTTACCAGTGCCTACACCTGCTTCTGCAAAAATGGTCTTTTTTTCCTTATAGGCACGTTCTAGCTGGAATGCCATATAAATTTGTTCATCCCGAACCTCAAAGCCGACTTCAGGCAAAACTTCATAAAATACATCTGCAATCCAGTCACTTGCCTGCTCAATAAACGGCTTGGACGGATCAAAGGCAAAAGGGTAAGTAGTCAATCGGGCTGTGCCTCCAATTCGTTCATAATGTGCATCCTTTCATTATAACGCAAAACAAGCTAAAAAGAACATGTAAACTGTAAGAATAACTTACATTTTTTATTTTGTCACAATGGAATTTTTTCATGACATAATGAGAAAACAAAGAAACCAGCGAATGCTTTCAGGCACTGGCTGGTTCCTTGTTTACTTTTGCTTCATCAAATCTGGAATTTGTTCCAGCAATCGCTCTCTCGTAATGGCATCATCAAAATTCCACGAGCTGTCGAGCATATATACCCGTTTATTCTGAACGGCTGGAATCGTTTTTCACACTTCACTATTCATCAGGTTTCTGGTTGTTGCAATTGTTTCTTGACTCTGATCCGACAGAATAAAAAGTTCATCCCCGATAAATGAAGGAAGTACCCTTCCATCTTCCGCAACGTTAATTTCCTTAATTTATGATGTTAGAAGCTGCTGGAGGCAAGGATGATTGCTGCTCATGTCGCTGCAACTCTTTTTTATTTACAACTAAGGTTTTGGCACATAAATCGTGGACTCCTTGTTTTTTCGCAGTAAAAGCAACCACAATGTAAATAATATGAACAAGCATAAAAGAAATGACTTTAATCCAGTACCGTCCGGATGCGTGTAAGAATCCTAGACGGTTTCCTTTGCTGTTAACTACAACTAGAGAAAACACAAGCTTCCCCGGCGTAGCCTGTACTTTCGATGATTCCAAAAAACCACAATATAGCCATGGTAGCACAAGCCAAAGAATCAGCGGCATCCAAATAAAAAATTCTAGTATGAAACCCGTCTCCTCTATATCCAGAAGAACTGGAATTATGGAAAATGTCCCCCCAACTAAAAGGACTATGGCAAAGAGAATGATCAGATCAATCATAAACGCTGCCGTTCTTACCCAAAATCCTCCGTAAATCTTTCTTACACTATCACTTACTACTGTCATAATGATGTATAACTCCTTTTCATTCGTTAAAATCCATTTTATTCCTTTATCCAAGAAAATATCATACGGTCACCTCCCTAAATTGTCAATTTACGAATAAAAACTCATAAACAAGTGAAAAGACCTATTTCCATGCATTAAAATGAACATTCTTTTAGGATTTAAGCGCTTATACACCGTAATTTTACTCTGAGTGGGCACGAAATAAGCGCGCCACAGTCTCTTATCTACCTATATGTAGTACTTTGACATCGAATTAGAATCAGCCTTTTTCACGGATAAAAAAACAACGTATGTGTAAATGAGATTACACATACGCCGCCACACTATTTATTCTGTGGATTTGACAAGCAACAACTCAACTCGAATGAGCTTGTTCCCGACCATCTAACGCACTATGTTTTTTGCCTCCACACTAAACAAACCTTCCTCACCACGCAGCTTTGCCAATGCTTCGACAAAGAAGTAATCACCGTAGATAATGGGCACATTGATGTGTCTTTGCTCAGGATAATGTACGGTTCCGTTCATCAGCAATCCCTCATGTTCTTCGCCCCATGCCGTACATGTGTGATGCAAGCCCTTGAGGATGGATTCTGCAGCTTTGGTAAATTGCTCTGCACGTGCCGAATATTTTGCTAGTTCCAGCAAACCGCTAGCTGCAATGGCTGCAGCTGACGAATCCCATGCTTCGCGGTGCCCTTCTTCTGCTCTAAAGTCCCACACAGGCAGGCAAGCATCGCCCAGCTGGGACAGGAAAAAGTCAGCCGTGTTCTCGGCTACCTTTAAATAACGCGGATCGCGCGTGTACCCGTACGAAAGCGTAAAACCGTACAGCGCCCAAGACGTGCCGCGTGCCCAGGCGGAACCGGGAGCAAATCCCTGTCCGCCATGCTCGGCGACCTTTTTTCCAATCTCCGGATCGAACTCAATTACATGCGCGATGGAGCCGTCCGAACGAACGAACTCACGTGCCACGGTATCTGCATGCTGAACAGCGAGAGCAGCAAAGCGTGGATCTCCACCTTCCTCCGAGGCCCAATAGAGCAAGGGTAAATTCATCATACTGTCTATGATCGCAACACCCCGTGTATCTATATCCTTCGAGTGGAAGTTCCACGCACGAATAAAGCGGCCATTCACGTTAAAACGGGCAGCCAGCAAATTAGCAGCCAATAACCCCCGTCTTCTGGACTCTGCATCACCAGTCAACCGATGGGCGGCCACACCGCTGAGCAGCCAAATAAAACCGAGATCATGGTCTACAGCTTCGCTATTATAGAGTATTTTCTCCAATCGAGCCTCGCAGCGTTGTGCAATTTTGGCGGTCTCACTGTCAGGACGTGCCCGATGGGCCAGCCATAGCAACCCCGGATAAAAGCCTGCTGTCCACCACGCTTCCTCACAATTATCATAACGTCCACCCTCTGCAACATGTGGAAAGGCGTCCCCCAGTCTTGCCGCCAAGGCAAGCGTTTTATTCAATGCCAGCTCCCACGATTGTTCCAGCCATGCTTCTGATTTTGTCATTTCTTTTTCCTCTCCCTTTCCACAGGATTGAAGATAACTATGGCTCCCGACCTCATCTATTCAGGTAACCGAATGATAAAGGAAATGCGGCTGCCTCCACACTCCAGACGCGCTCCCTTAAGCAAACCATTTCGGCAGGCTACGGCAGTCAATTCTTCCGGCCATACCACGTTTGTTCCTTCCGTCGTGGGGATGACTTCAAGGCTTGCGCCTGCGTATTCGACTCGAATGCTTTCAGTTTCTTTCCCGGCTGTCATCACATGATGAATCACACTTCGTTCCCGACCGTCATACGCCATCAATGGAATAAGTGCCCCTACATTCTGAATATTGCCTTGAAGCTCATACGACACTTCAATTTTGCCAGGCACCTGACGATAATGCGTTCGGATTTCCCTCACTCCCGGGAATGGACCTTCCCACAGCAGAGTAAAGTCTGTCTCTCCATCAGATGCTGAACTGCGCTCCATCTGTACGTTTCCTCCGCCATCCTGCGGATCAATCCCTCCATCACGGTCGAACTCCAATGTGCCAGGGATTCCTTCTGACAAGCTGTGCCACTTTCCGTCTTCGGTTTGCCAGGCCGGTGTATAGCTCAGCGGGAAAATATCTCCCTCCGCGAAACCCGTAAAGCCGCGATCTGCGTGTCCTGCTGAGGATGGGCCGATCAGAGATGGCAACGCAGAACGTTGAATACGTACGATACCCGGAATATTGTACGGATCGTTGATTGAGGTTTGCACAAGCATTTGCTGCCCGTCTACAGCTGCAATGACGGTCTGAAACCAGCCATCCGTTGTCAATACCCGACTGCCGATCTCCGCCGGGATAGAGGTTGGAGGAATACGATCAATCTCCTTCCCATGTAGGAGCGTATGGGCCAGCACAGCTGCCGTCCACAGACTGTAGCAGGTATGATTCGAGTACACCTCAAAGCCATGGCGTGCCTCAGATGAATAATGGTTGCGGACGATATGCAGTTTGCCATCATCGGTCTGCCAACGGCCAATCGATTGCCAGCATAGATCTGCTGCCCGCCGAAATGCACCTGCAAGCCCATGCTCGCCTGCTGTATACGCCTGCTGCGCATGTGTTGTAAAAACAAAGGCCGCAGCCGCTTCGTTCCATTGGTGCTGCGCGCTTCTTCCACGCGGAGGAATTTCCCCATGCGGGGATAAAGTCAGCAATGAGCTGAGTGCTCCCCTGCGAAGGTAGTCACGCACTTCGAGAGCACAGCCGCCATTATATCCGTTCTCCAGCATCACACCTAGATGAAACCGTGTGACAATATCGTAGGCGAATGGGCTATTGGGCCGATCCAGCGGACCATCTTGGTACAGCCCCAAACTGGTAAAGCGAGGTAAGTGGTAGTTGCGGATATACGTCTCCATCCACTCAGAATCGGCTGCAATCCCTTCAGTGGCACGCAAAAACTCGCCGGAAATCATGATCGCATTCCAGTTGATCATCCGGTTTGGATTTTTCATTTTGCTCATCGTAAAAATGTAGGTCTGCTCAGGCTGAATCCTGCTCAATTGCTGTTTCCAAGCCGTGGCCTGCTCTGGCAGCAGATTTTTAAGGATACGATACGCCCCCATCATCATAATTGGAAAAAAGTCCGGGTGATGATCTGGTGCTTTTTCCTCGACTACACAGGCTATGCTATGCGTCAAGGCCGCAGCAGCAGACTCAAGTAAATCATGCTGGCCTTCTTTGATCAGCACAGCCGCAGCCAACGCATAGGATGGAGTGGAGTAATACCGTTCACTTTCAGAATGAGGGTCAATGATAGCTCCGTTTTCATCTTGATACAAGGCATATGCACGAACCAGCTTTTCCAGCACAGCCAGCTTACGTTCGTGAGTCCATCCATCATTTTCTCGATTTGGTGCGCTTTCCACCTGTTCTATAAATCTCTCCAGTTCCGTCTGCCAAGAGTACACGCTGCCTGTTTGAAGCTTATTCATTCTGTATGCCTCCCATTCAACATGAAGATTGATGTATGGTAAAAAACAGATTGCAATCGATACTTGCTGAACCATCCCAACGATTGGAGTCCAGTTGCAGAGATGTCTTATAAAATACAAAGGGCACTCCTTCATGATCTATATGCTTCACAGCCTCCAGCCGCTGTCTCAGCACGCCAGCATCATAAACTAGCCTAACCACTGCGTTCGTTCCCTTCCATTCCACGAAGCCTACTCCTGTATGAGGCTGAATACGGCTGATCAAAAGCTCCTCCACCTCCCACGGCTTCACGTTCATACCAGACGTCTCAAACTCAAAATGATCAGTGACAGTCAGCCTTGCTCCCTCGTTACCTTCCAGTACACTCCAGACAAAGGAGCGGGTGAAAACAGTCAACTCATCTACAGGATAAGCAGATGTCAAATCGAGCTTAAACCTTGTAAGCGTCTGTTCTCCCTCCATCTCATCCATAGCAGCATCGAGTACAACGGCTCTTGCCTTTGCTCCAGATTGCTGCGTGATCCCATTAATGATAGGCACGGAATGACCGCTGGAGGAAATATTGATAATCGACTCCCGTCCTGGTGAAAAGTAGGCTTTCGTGTACAAGCCTGCTCCCAGATCACAGAGTACATTTTCGCCACCGCCATGAAGGATGAAATGTCCAAGATCATTATGATTGTGCGGCTCGTTGTTATGCCCAGCCTTGGCTGAAAATGCAAGTACGGCACCTGGGTTATCCTGCTGTCCCCCGGATCCATGAGGACTAGAGCAGAGGCTGCGGCACATCAACCAGCCGAGTTGCGGCAAATAATCGATTACGGCTTCACCGCATCCATATACCAAGGGATTGGTCCAGACTAGGTTACGCAATACATGAGCCCAGCGGCGACATGGATCTTCCAACAAACCAGGTACGCGAAAGGGGAGTGTAGATGGGCGTCCTTGCAAAAAATTCACATGAGAGATGAGTCCAGAAGGCAACCGTTCAGTTTCACTACTATCTGAATAATTAGCGAAAATACCGTCTGACAGATGGACTCGTTCTGCAAAGGCTGCGATTTGTCTTACCTTTTCTGAGTTCAAAATATCCACAGCTCCCTCGGTAAACTCACGCAGCATATCGGCAAAATACATAAAATAACCAAACCCATACACCCAGTAACCTACGCCTTCAGGGCATCCCCCGTCCTCACTGTAGCCTGCCAAAAAGTAATCCAGCGCGCCCAGCATTTGCTCGATGGCTACCGCTCTGGAAAGGTCGTCTTTTGCCAGCAGCAATGCAGCAATTCCGCAACCGGAAGCGCATACTGCCGACCAGTTATGCTCTGCCGTTTCCCAATCAAAATGACGAGGCTGCCAAAAAACAGGTTCCAGTACACGACGCTCGACCTCTTTGTGCACCTGAACGACTACGTGACCAGCCAGTCGTTCTCCGAGCAGCAATACAATTTCAACCAGCATTTGCGCTGTTTCGGACGCGAATAAATCCACCTGCTGCCAAGGCGGTGTTACAGTGTCCTCTTCGTTGACATGTGCAGGAAGCGCCCAAGTGTACTCGGTGCATATGTCCAGCAGTCCGCTTTCCACCTCTTTCATCTTCTGATGCTCCGGATCGGCAACTGCTGCCAACACGATAGCAACCAGTCGTCCGCGCCGTTCAAAGTATACATCCTCATACGGCTTGCGCTCCCCTGTATTAGCAAATTGCCGGAACAGAGACAACGGTAGTTCAAGCCGTGGTGCTTCCCGAACATCATTACAGATACGTTCAATGTCCTTCCACAGCTCGGCGTATGCCGGTTCATCGACAGTTGCCCGCAACCTTTGGGTCCAATTGCTCCTTAACCGTTGTCTTGCCGAATTCTGCACTCCGCCAGCCAGCGCGTTGACGAGCCGCGAAGCAGGCCAAGCCTCCTTCAGAAGACTCATTCGCATTTCCTCCCCATGAGAAGCATTCGTTTCACCTTCTTTTTTGTTAACGCTTTCATTGTATCTAACAATCTGCCTAAATTCAAAGGGGGGGTAAAAATATAATTGGAAAAATATAAAAGAACCTCCACGCCACGTTGTCGTGGTCATGAAGGTTCTTATTTACGTTCTTGAGTTCCGTCCAGATTCGCTTTGGTCCATTTTTCTACGCTTTAGGCTTCTCTTGTTTCCAGTTTCTAATCCCGTCATCCTCTAGAATCCCCAATGCGGCATCTGAAATATTAGGATCACGCAGCAGAGCATCCTCGACTCTAAATTTAATATCATCAGCATCTGCCAGCGTCATGCCCGAAGTAAGCTCGATCACCCCTTCGACGTGATAGTAACGTCCCTCCTGCAAAATACGCATTTGAGAAATATCGGTCACATGTGTATCTGCCAAAATAATGGAAGCCACACGTTCTTCGATATCAGGAGGTGCAGATACACCAATCAAGCCCACCATGTTGTCATAACCGACCCGGAAAGCTACACCGACCATCAGACAGCCGATGAGAATACTCGAAATCCCGTCCAGCAGCTTAAAATCTGTCAGCGATGTGACAACTACAGCAAGCAGGGCAAGTACCCCGCCTGTCGTTGCTACCAAATCCTCATAGAACACCAAGCGGGTTGGTGGCGCAGCACGTCCCACATGACGAAAGGCAGAGGTAAAAATACCTAGCCCCTTCGCTTCCACTCTGGATTCATGCAGCACTTCTTTCATCGCTTTGCTCCATACAAATCCGTCAACCGCCAATGACAAAACCAGCACCACTACATTAATCCAAAATCCTTGTGCGGATTCGGCCGGATGTTGCAGCAAATGAACTCCTTCCAATACAGTTTCGTAGGCCATAATCGTTACGACAATAACGGCAACCATACAAAAAAGATTAATTACCCGTCCGAAGCCGGTAGGAAAACGTTTCGTAGGTTTTTTCTCTGCCAATACACTGCCCGCAAATACAAACATTTGGTTCACCGCATCCGCAATGGAATGCATCATCGTAGCAAACATAGAGCCGCTTCCTGTCAAGGCAAAAGCAATCCCCTTAATCAGGGCAATGCCAGTATTACCCAATGCCGCCGAGCCTGAAGATTTATTTCCTTTTTTGACCATACTCCAAAAGGAGTCCTCTCTCTGTTTCACTTCCATTTTGTAGCTCCTCCTGAGGTATACATAATCTGACATATCCACATTGTGTAATCGCTTGTTATGTATTATTTTTAACCCGTCCATATTCTACCTAACCAACTGAGGAGAATCAATACTCATGATAATATATTCCTTCGTAAAGATTCCCCATGACTCTCACGAAACGGAAGATCGTAGCAACGGATTCCTCAAAGCAAAAAGCCGTTGATCTAGCAGAACCGTTTCATTGCGGTGAACGGTCTGCCGTGTCAACGGCTGCAAAACTTGCTGACTTAACTTCGTTCATTCAGCCAAATGGCAAGCCACCCAGTGATCTGGACGAGCTTCACGATAGCGTGGAATCTCTTGAGAGCAGCGGTCGATTGCAAAGGGGCAGCGAGTATGAAACTTGCAGCCCGAAGGCGGATTCACCGGACTTGGAATATCCCCCTTTAGCAAAATACGTTCTCTTTTCAACTTCGGCACCGGAATAGGCACAGCCGACAGCAACGCCTTCGTATACGGATGCAGCGGATTGCCGAATAGCTCGTCACGAGAAGCTGTTTCGACCATAGAGCCTAGGTACATCACGCCAATACGGGAACATAAATGTTCAACTACACTTAAATCGTGAGAGATGAACAAATATGTCAGCCCCCGCTCGGCCTGCAATTTGGCAAAGAGGTTAATAATCTGTGCCTGGATGGACACATCCAGCGCTGACACCGGCTCATCGGCGATGATCAGATCCGGTTGAAGCGCCAACGCGCGGGCAATGCCGATCCGCTGACGTTGACCTCCTGAAAATTCATGGGGGAAACGGTCGATATGATATTCCGACAATCCGCACAGCTTGAGCACGTCCAGCACGATCTGCCGGACCTCCTCTTTGGTAGCTATACCGTGGTCGAGCAGCGCCTCACCAATGGCATCTCCGATTCGTACACGCGGATTCAGCGAGCTGTACGGGTCTTGAAAGATCAGCTGAATTTTGGGACGAAATTCCTGCATCCCTTTGGCTGACAAGCTGTGGAGATCCACCCCTTTGTATTTTACGGTACCATCTGTTTTATCCGTCAATCTAACAATCGTGCGGCCCACCGTGCTTTTACCGCTCCCCGATTCCCCCACCAGGCCAAAGGTTTCACCCTGACGGATCGTAAAGCTTATATCGTCTACTGCCCGCACATGTCCTGAAGTACGGTTCATAAACCCCGACTTCACCGGGAAGTACGTTTTTAAACGGTCTATTTCCAACAACGGCTCAGCCATGAACAACCGCCTCCTCATATAACCAGCAGGATGCTTTCTGCTGAGCTGAAACTTCTTTTAATGTAGGCTCCTTTACACGACAAATGTCCATGCAATGCCCACAGCGGTCATGAAAATAACAGGAAGTCGTCAGCTCCAGCGGATTAGGCACCTGTCCGGGGATGGAATACAGCTCCTTTTGACGCTGATTAAGCACCGGTTTGGACTTGAGCAAACCCTGCGTATAAGGATGCTTGGGTTGATTGAATAGCTGCACCACTTCGCCTTCCTCGACGATCTTGCCCGCATACATCACGATTACATAATCTGCCATCTCCGCAACAACACCCAAATCATGGGTGATCAGCATAAGCGACATATTGGACTGGGCTTTAAATTCACGCAGCATGTCGAGAATCTGTGCCTGAATTGTTACATCCAGTGCCGTGGTCGGCTCATCCGCAATAAGCAGCTTTGGACCGCAAGAAACAGCAATGGCAATCATAATGCGCTGCAGCATCCCTCCGCTCAGTTCATGGGGATAGCTTTTTAATATCTGCTCCGGTCGGGATATGCCGACCTGTTCAATCAACTCCAGTGCCCGCTTGCGAGCTTGCTTTCGGCCCATCTTTAAGTGCTCAATCAGTGGCTCCGACAGTTGTTCACCAATGGTCATAACCGGATTTAATGAAGACATCGGCTCCTGAAAAATCATGGAGATTTCATGTCCGCGAATCGTGCGCATCTCATTTCTACTAAGCTCTAGCAGATCGGTTTCCTCAAAACGGATACTTCCACCTGCCACTTTACCACCGGGACTCTGAATCAGCCCCATGATCGACATGGCGGTAATACTTTTGCCGCAGCCCGATTCACCCACAATGCATACCGTCTCCCCCGGCTTCACGCGAAAGCTGATATCATCCACCGCTTTGACCGTTCCTTCTTCTGTATAAAAATGAGTGCTTAAATGTTCAATAGAAAGTAAATTGTCCATGGTGCATGATCACCTACCTCTTATGTTTCGGGTCGAGTACATCCCGCAGCCCGTCACCAAAAATATTAATAGCGATGACTGTAGCAAAAATAGACAGGCCTGGCGGTATCCACAACCAAGGTCGTTGCTGAAAATCCAGCACATTGTTGGCGGCATCAATCATATTTCCCCAAGTTGGTGTCGTGGGCAGCACGCCAAGACCAAAGAAGCTGAGTACAGATTCACTCAGGATGGCTCCGCCAATGTTCAATGTAGCGATAACGATCAGCAATGGCAAAATATTCGGCAGCAGATGCTTAAAGAGCTTTCGGCGATTCGATAGTCCTAGCACCGTCGCGGCTTGCATAAATTCACGTTCCCGTAAACTAAGCATCTGACCTCTCACCATCCGTGCAATCCCCGGCCAGTTGACTAGACTCAGCATCAACATGACGATATACATCCGTTGATCAGGCGGAACCTTCCAGTCAGATAACAGCGCCCCCATAATAAATAGCAATGGTAAACTGGGTATCGTCAGCAGCAAATCGGCAATGCGCATAATGATTTGATCCGCAATTCCGCGAAAATAGGCGGATATAACCCCTAGCGTTGCTCCTAAAAAAACAGACAACACCATAGAAGCCAAACCCACAGTAAGAGAAATTTGACCTGCCTGCATCACACGTGTCAGTACATCCCGTCCCAGCTTGTCTGTTCCTAGCCAGTGATGGATATTCGGCGCCTTGTTCATTATTAATATGTTCGTTTTGTTATCGGAATAAGGAGAAAATAACGGACCGATAAAACAGAGCAAAAACATAAATACCACGACGAGCAGTCCAGCCATAGCAAGCTTGTTTCTGAACAGCTGCCGGAGCGCTTGCTGCCACATTGAAGATTTGACATTTATTCGCAGTCTGCCGTTGCTCTTGCTCAAATTACTGCTCACGGATGACATTCCTTAGCCCCCTTCTTACACTTTCACACGCGGGTCTGCGATGCGATACAAAATATCGGACAACAGCGTCCCGATCACGCTCAATATGGCAATCAGCATCGTGAAGCCCATAAGCAGCGGATAATCCCGAAGCGAAAAGGATAGCATATACAGCTGACCGATCCCGGGCCAGTTAAAAATCTTTTCGATAATCAGAGATCCGCCAAACAACGCAGGCAATTCAAAGCCAACGAGCGTAATGGCAGGCAATAATGCATTTCTCAATGCGTGTGTAAAAAGCACCTTTCTTTCCTTTAGACCCTTTGCACGAGCTGTACGGATATAATCTTGCTGGATCACGTCGATCATATTGCTGCGGAAGTAGCGGGTCAGCGAACCCAATCCCAGTAGTGTCATCACGATCACCGGCAAGGTCATGTGCTGGAGAACCTCCTTCACATACTCTATGCCTGTAGCGTTACTGCCCGTATTGAGCATCCCGCCCGGTGGCAGCCACTTCAGATCGACCGCCGCAATTTTGATCAGATACAGCCCTATAAAAAAAGAGGGTACAGACATCGCGGCAAAAATCACCACCATGACCAGCGTATCGAACCACGAATACTGCTTATATGCAGCAACCACACCAATAATGACTGCAATCAGCCAGGTCAGGAAGGTGGATACGATGGCCAACAAAAACGAGTTCCAGATATATTCATTAAATAAGGTCAGCACCGGTTTCTGTTGAGCGAGCGAATAGCCGAAATTACCATGCAGCGCATTGCCTAGCCAGTTTCCGTAGCGCTCAAGAATAGGCTTATTCAACCCGTAAATTTCCCTCAGCTCCGCCTTTCTCTCCGGCGACAGCTTCAGATTACCGCTAATGAAATCCCCCGGTGTCATGGCATACAGGAAAAAAATCATCATCGAAGCGGCCAACAAGATAATAATCATATACGTCAGTCTTTTCGTTAAAAACGAGCTCATGACAGACTCCTTTCAATTCATGGTCGGGCTACTCATTACGCGTTCTCCATTTGGCAGACCCCCCTTGATCCGAACCTGGCGTTCTTCACAAGGGGCCCGCAAAGATGGCTTATTTAAGGGACCATTTGAACAGATTACCAGACAAGCCAATGAATGGACTGACCTTTACATGTTCCATTCGACCATTGTAAGCATATACTGTCTTCTTGTAGTTGGTGAAAATAACAGGTAGTTCATCATTTAGCAGCACATATAGTTCCTTATATATTTTCTTGCGTTCTTCCATATTCGTCGTAGCCAAGCCTTTTTCATAGAGCTCTTTGAGCTTCGGATTGTTATATCCCTTGATTTCACCATTGACGAATGGCTCAATTCCATCCGAAGGGTCTGTCAGCATGGCTGTCGAGAAGGCCGCGAGATCATAATCTTTGCCTTCTACTTTAGCGACCATCGCATTAAAATCTGCGAAGATTTCCGGTTGCAGGTCAACACCAATCGCTTTATAATTCTCAGCCGCAAGTGCAATAAAGGTGTCTGTTTCCGGACGTTTGGAGGTCAGCAAGTGAATGGTCAACTTCTGGCCGTTTTTCTCACGGATGCCGTCACTGCCTTCTACCCAGCCTGCTTCATCCAGCAGCTTTTTTGCTTGCTCCGGGTCGTAGTTGTATGGATTGATCCCATCGGTCGTGTATGACCAGAATATAGGAGAAGCCGGAATGTTGGCGACCGCCCCTGCTCCCTGTGCTGCATCAACATAAATGCTTTTGCGATCCAATCCATAGGTCAATGCTTGACGAACCTTTTTATCCTTCAGCTTTTCATTTTCCAGATTGAGTTGCAAATATCCGTAGGTGCTCGGGGTATATGGAAGAATATTCAAAAAGCCAAGCCCTTTCAGCTTGTCGATATTTTCCTGCGTTGCGGTAAAGGAAGCAAAATCGGTATCACCTGTTTCGATGAATTGCCATGCATCACCTTCCGCTGTCTTATAAATGAAGTGTTTCGTTTTCGGCTTGCCTTTAAAAAAGTGATCATTCGCCTCCAGACGAACTTCTTGCCCGGGAATGAATTTTTCAAGCTTATATGCCCCATTCCCCAATGGGCTACCATGCAGATTTTTAAAATAATCCAGCTGTCCGAACTTATAATCCTTGCCGTAGTAAGCTTTGGACAGCACATATTCACCGAGAATGGTTAGAGCCAGCGCGTTCGGCTTTTCCAATGTTACTGAAATAGTCTGTGGATCGATTACCTTAATTCCATCAATTTGCTTTGCCTTGCCTTCCGTGTAGGCTCTACCGCCTTTAATGTTCAGCTTCCGAATTTGGCTGTCGCCAGGATAAGCTTTGTCATAGATCAACGTCCAGGTAAAAGCGACATCCTCTGCTGTCAAAGGCGAGCCATCGCTGAATTGGGTACCGGGAACCAAGTGAAACGTATACGTCAGATTATCCTTGGAAATATCCCAACTCTTCGCTAGATTGGGCAGTGGAAGCCCTTTTTCGTCTACGGTCACCAGCGGAGTCCATAACTGCGAAATGACGTTGCCGTCATAGCCGCTTTGATTAAAATACGGAGTGAATACCCCGGCCGGGTCAGTCAGGCCGACAATAATGGTGTCGTTTCTTTTTTTAGACACTTCCGGCAATTTGGACATATCAGAAGCCTTTACCAGACTTGTTAATGGCTGCGCTATAGCAGTTGTCTGTGTGTCCCCATTATTTTGGGCAGTAGTATTGTTGGTGCTATCCGATCCACCGTTAGAGCAAGCTGCCAGCAAGGTAGAGCTCGCCAGAAGCAGACTGCTAAGTAAAATAATACCTTTTTTCAACATAATCCCCCCGAGTTAAATTATTAAATTCCGATAGAACAAGTTGTGATTAAGAAGATAAACCTCATTATAGGAATTTATTGGGGTTCTGTAAAGGGAGAACTGCATTTTTTTATATAAAAAATCTGCTCATAAACATCGATCCGAATTCATGTACAAATATAAATAAAACCTCTCAATCCCTAATAGTAGATTGAGAGGCAGTCTCTTACTGATTACTATATATTTTTTACAGCATGGATATAATGAATCGTCTGCATAATCAAAAACGATCAAACTTCCCGATGATCTTGGCAAACAAATAATTCTATATTCGCTCCATGTAGCCAAGGATACTCCCATGCATCTCATCCACAGCTGCAAGCCGTGCACTGTAGCCGAGCAATGTTTCGCCATCAAAATGTGCATGAATGAAGCCAGCGGCACGGAGCTTAAATATATGATCGTGTGTGATTCCCTTGGATAGCTGGAGATGACGGACAATCTCAATAAAGGTTCGCGGAGACTGGCTTTGGTACAAATATTTTAATATCTTGAGCCTGCTCTTCTCTCCTAAACAACGAATCATTCGGTATTCTTGTGGTGATAAAAAGTCGTCCTCCTGAACGTATACACCTGCGGAATAATGACATAACAGAAGTGAGCCAAATTGATAAATAATATTCATCGGCTGAAAATGATATTGCGGTACCAGCAACACCTGCGTTAGTCCTGCGGATGGCTTGAATCGGAATCCATTAGTTATACGATCCACCCACTCCATAGAGTCATATACGTTCTTCTCCCGCTTTCTGCGTTCAGCTTCCAGTTTCAGGTCGCTGAGAATCCTTGTATCCATGTGACGAAAATACTCCTCGTTCCAGCCGGATAGCAGTTGTAAAGCAAGTTTACGGAGGTTCTCCATGTCGTCAGACAGCGGAATCCCATAGGCTGATACCTGTTGTTTTAATTCCGGTAAAGTCTGGCTTTCCAAGCGGTCTACGACCTCTTCAATGCCCCCCTGATCAGAAAGCATACAGACAAATCCATAAATAACCTTCCAATCTGTATTGATTTCCATGGACTCCAGTAACGCGGACAGACTTGGAGACAGCGTTCCACGCACTTGTTCCGCCCACCCGGATGATAAATCAGTTTTTTTGTAAGCCTTGCGGCAAATAAAAGTGTGTAAGCTGCTGAGCAGTTCAAACACCGGTCCGTATGCTACATGTACATCATAAGGAGCGTTCACGTCGTGACTCATCGCTTTCTGTCCTCTTTTCTTTCATATCTGATGTCAATTATACATACTATCGTACATCCATTCATTCTTAGTGATTCATTCATGCGAAAATGAAGGCACAATACTGATGCAAAGCCAAAGCCAGATCCGTTAGAGTCAAACTGTTTATCTATAAAACAAAAAAAGGGTATTCGGATTTTATGGTGGAGACAAAATCAAAACATTTGCCTTAAAAATCGGAGAATATGGTGGTATTTTTCTAAAGACTTGATTTGTAGCGATATCTTAGTACAATGGTTTTATGACTACTCAAAAAATAATAAATGACGAGCTCAGAGTCAAAATATTTAAGGCGTTAGCCGATGAAACAAGATTGGACATCATACGAGCTCTATACGCCAGCAAGAAGGAAATGAATTGTGGAGAAGTAGGACATATTCGCGATACTACGAAATCGAATACTTCGTATCACTTGCGTGCTTTAAAGGAGGCGAAATTGATCAAGGTACGAAAAGAAGCTCAAACGAAGTATATGAGCATCGATTTGGAGACATTTCAAACTTACTTACCTGGATTTCTGGATACGTTGTAGAAAGAAATTCTTTTTTTTATTCATTATTTCAATAATCTTTGAACTATAGAACTAACTAAAAAGGGTGATTAGAATGATCAAATTAACTGCTTTATTTTTCCTCATCATGTTTGTTATCGGTACGGATACGTTTTTGATTTCTCCGCTCATCCCCACTCTTCAGAGCTTGTTTCATATCCCGACTGAATATTCCGGTTGGATGGTGGGGTCTTATGCTTTAGGTTATGCCATTTTTGCACTGATTGCTGGACCGCTTTCCGATGGATGGGACCGCAAAAAAGTAATGCTTGCCGGCATGGTATGCTTCTCGGTTTCAACCATGTTATGCGGCTTTGCCACAGGTTTTTGGTCAATGTTCTTCTTCCGTTTTTTAGCCGGAGTCAGCGCAGCATTTACGGCGCCTCAAGTCTGGGCCTCAATCCCTGCTCTGTTTCCAACGTCAAAAATCGCCAAAGTATCAGGAATCGTCATGGCAGGCTTGGCTGCTTCCCAAGCGTTCGGCATCCCTATTGGAAGTCTGCTTGCCTCAACCCATTGGTATTATCCTTTTTTTACAATCGGTGCATGTGCATTATTGGTAGCAGTATTCATCTTCTATGCTTTGCCCGAAATGAAACCAAATCAAGGCCAAAAAACCAAGACTCCGGTTTTCAGTAGATACATCCCACTATTGAATAGCCGAATGGCGAGAAAGGCTTTCCTCGCTCATTTCTTATTTCAATGTGGATTCTTTGCTGCCTTTTCTTTCATTGGAAAATGGGTGACGGATCGCTTTCACCTTTCAATTGATCAAGCGGGATACGTAATGTTTTTTCTTGGTCTTGGGAATATAGTCGGGAGCTTCGGCGGTGCCTATGTGATCAAAACGTTAAACCGTTTCAATACGCTGGTTGTAGGCTTTCTTGTCTCTATCATATGTTTTATTGTTTCGCCTCTCTTGCCGTCGGTTGCGGCTTTCGAAAGTGTTTACTTTTTCATATTCGTTAACATGGGGATCGCTTTTCCCCTAATATTGGGAATGCTGAATTCATTAAATCCGACCATCCGCGGCACGATCTCCAGCTTGGCCAATTCAATCATGTACGCTGCGACAACGCTCGGTTCTTGGATCGCAGGCCTGATTTACGCGACTTTTAACGGTTTTTCCGCCGTAGGCATGTTTGCGGCAATATGCTTTGCCGGTTCGTTGTTATCCTTTATATTCAGCGGTATTTTGACCAGTCACGCAAAAACAAAAAAGGAACTTGCATCATAAATGCATAGAAGAAATTCATATGGATATTCTAAATCTTTCAAAATTCAACATCCTAAGTATTAGTGAGAATGAATTTGATTTTCTAATACAAGTGGTGACGAACTCTCCACCTTTGGCTTGCCCTCATTGTGGGTGCATAGCCAACCTCTACAAACACGATAGCAGGGAACAGATCTGCATGGACTTGCCTATTCACGGCAAGCGTGTAGGCCTTCTTATCAAGCGTCAGAGGTATCGCTGTAGAGACTGCAATCGAACCTTTTGGGAACACTTAAACCACACCATAGACGAAAAGCGAAACTGCACCAAACGATTATTGTCTTATATAGAGAAGCAAAGCCTTAAACGCACATTTGTCAGCATATCCGAGGATGTTGGATTGCATTAAAAAACGATACGTAACATCTTTCGTGATTACATTAATCGTCTTAAAGAAACGCTTCGATTTGAAACTCCTAATTGGCTTGGGATTGACGAAATACACATTATTAAGCCAAGATGCGTTTTAACCAACATTGAGGAACATACTTTGTTAGACGTTTTGCCCAATCGTAACAAGGAAACCGTTGTAGGCTACCTCTCACGCCTTCCAAATCGAGGACAAATACGATACGTCACAATGGATATGTGGCAGCCATATAAGGACGCCGTGAGGGCTATATTGCCAAAAGCTCTTATCATCGTCGATAAGTTTCACGTTGTCCGTATGGCAAACCAAGCGTTAGAAACCATTCGTAAGCAGCTCCGAGAAGGATTATCGCCAAGAGAGCGCCGCGGGCTGATGCACGACCGTTTTATCCTCCTAAAACGCCGTATAGAGCTTACAGAGATGGATAAGATTACGCTTGACCTTTGGACAAAAAATCATCCTTCTCTCGGCACTGCTTATGACTTAAAGGAATCATATTTCGATATTTGGGAATGTGATAGCAGACAGACGGCATTCCTTAAATACAACGAATGGAAAGTTAAAATACCAACTGAACTGCAATCCGCTTTTGAACCACTTACAAAGGCTATGAAGAACTGGGAACTGGAAGTATTCGCCTACTTCGACCATCGCATTACAAACGCTTATACGGAATCTCTAAACAGCCTTGTTCGAGTCATTAATCGTTTAGGCAGGGGATACTCTTTTGAAGCCCTACGAGCCAAGATACTCTTTACAGAGGGACTTAAAAAGCAACGTAAGCCTAAGTACCAGAGGCGGTTTGATAGCTACGATCTACAGGAGGAAAACTTCCCGATGCTTGATATGCCACCTGTTGGAGTTGTTCGTGAGCCAGAAGAAATAATCTTGCTGGGAATCGATTTTTCCACCTTGATAGAGAAATTGGAGAAGGATCAGCTATAAGCCCTTCTCCACCATAAAATCCGAATATCCTAAAAAAGGTTATCTCCCACCAAGAATCGCAGGAGACAACCTTTGAATACCTATATTTCTATTCTACGTATCTTTTATCGGGTAGGAAAACGAGAGGTGGCCTTCTTGACCTGGCTCCAGGTATAACGCAACATCCAGGTATCCCACTCTGTTATTTTAGGAGAATTTCCAGTCCACATAATCGTAGGCATAGGGAACCCGCCAGGTGGACGCTCGTGCTCTTCGTAGAAATCAGGCAAGCCAAATCCATGCCCCATCTCATGCTCTGTAATCTGTACTTCATCCGAATTCAAGGTGTTCAGGATATAATCATCAGCCATACGTTGTCCCCAGTCACCGCCGGCTCCACCCTGAAAATTAGATGTTCCCCATAAGTACATATCAAACCGCTTGTCCAGTCCACCCGGATAAGTATAGTTAGGGTCCATAAAATGTTCAAATCTCGATAGTGCATTAGGAGCAACCGGAAGTTTAGCAGGAATATTGGGGTCTGTTTTACTTAAGTCATCGGTAATCGTATCTGTGTAAACGATTTCATTAGATTGTTTATTAAGAATCTGCGACGGATTTGCAACGGCCCAACCAACTATTTTTACAGTAATATGATCATACGGCCAGCCATCATATCCTTTTAACTGCTTATTCCAGTTATTTATTTGGCGACTTAGCATGGAAGCCATATCTTTACGCTGCTGAAGAGTGATATTTTTAGAGGATTGCCAGCGAACTACATAATTGAGTGTTCCTTTGCCTGCATAAATTTGATCAAAAATCAAGTTTTTACGGTTGGTTGAGCCTTCTTTGACCATCCTATTCTTCCAAACCCATTCTACCGAAGGCTTAAATTTAGCAGGTAGTTCAGCGGCAGCCAAGCTATTACTCATTGTTTCTGTATTTGAAGTGCTTTCCAAATCTGAGGCTGCTAAACCGACATTAGCCCCGCCAACCCATAAAGAAACAGCCATAACCAATGAAAAAGAAGCCATGATCATTCCTTTTTTCTTCGGCATTTTTTCAACCTCCATACCTGTTATTTTTACGAGCACATTTAAAATGACAACGTTTGTTCTCTCACCTACACCCACTCTCAATTTTGAATTAAATAACAATTTTATATTATCTTTGGAATAATATACCACCAAACAAAAAGAGCCCCTCTTAATAGAGAGGGGATCAGCTCCATAGAGTAGGATCGGGTTCCTACTCTATGGATTTCAATGCCAATTCAGCCAGTGAAGCCAGCAGCTTCGCTGTTCCCGGCAGTGCGCGTTCGTCCAAATCAAAGGAAGGATGATGCCATTCCTGGCTTCCCGCAGTGCCGATAAAGACAAACACACCGGGGATGTTCTTCTGATAAAGCCCAAAGTCCTCGCTTGCCGAGGAAGGTATGGGGCGAACGACCTCCAGACCGACTGCTTCGGCCGCCTGCTCCGCGATCACAGCCAACTTTCTGTCGTTCAGCACAGGTGGCGGACCCTCAATCCAGCGGATGTTCGCTTTCGTACCAAAAGCATCAGCTACGCCCTTGACGATCTGCTCGAAGCGTTCAGCCACCTGAGCTCGAACATTCTCATCAAAGGTGCGGATTGTTCCATCCAAATGAGCGCAGTCTGGAATGATGTTCCAGGCATTGCCGCTGTGCAGCTTCGTGACACTGATGACCGCGCTATCGAGCGGATTAACGCTCCGACTCACAATGGATTGCAGCGCCGTAATGATATGTGACGATACCACGATGGGGTCAATCCCTGCATGCGGCACTGCCGCATGTGTGCTCAGGCCCTCCACCTCGATGTAAAATCCGTCTGCCGCTGCCATTAGCGGACCTTCTTTGATGCCGACCGTGCCTACGGGCAAATCTGGCTTGTTATGCAGGCCGAAAATGGCCTGTACCCCTGTCAGCGCACCGCTTTCCAGCACTTGGGCAGCGCCTTTGGCCTTCTCTTCGGCTGGCTGAAACACCAGTCGAACCGTCCCCTTCAGCTTCTGCTCCCACTGCTTCAGCAATACGGCTGCACCTAACAGGGATGCCGTATGAAAATCATGCCCGCAGGCATGCATCTTGCCAGGATATATCGAAGCATAAGGCAATCCCGTCTCCTCCTGGATGGGCAGTGCATCAATGTCTGCACGAAGCGCGACAGTTGGACCGTCCTGCTGTCCGCCGATTTCCGCTACCAATCCGGTACGCAGCGGCACATCCAGAATAGTTATATTCTGTTCTTCGAGCAGGCGGCGAATATAGGCGGTAGTTTCAACCTCCTCGTTAGACAGCTCGGGATAACGGTGCAGATGACGGCGAATTTCTACCAACTTCTGCTCCAAAACCTGCTCCTTCGTCCCGGTTGATCCACTCATCCCTACTCCTCCTTCGTGAATCCATATTGGTTACAACTTTCTTATGTCAATAGTTTCTAGGACTGCACAGGCAACCCGGCAAAAGCTTCATGCAACAACTCGAATGAGCGCACACGCTTGTCGATATCCCGTATGCCTGTCGTTACAATCAGCTCATCTGCTTGATACTTCGCTTGAATTTCCGTCAGCACAGCATAGATTTCATCTTTATTTCCTTTGTTAATTTGTGCTTGTGTAACTTCAATTGTATATTCTTCACCCGATTGCTTACCGAATTCCTCTGCACTTTCCAGCGCACCCACCGTAGCCGTTTTGCCACTGGCCAGGTGAATCTTGTACAGCTTCTGCTCACCTGCCAACTCCGCTGCTTCTTCGGAAGTGTTTGCCACAATAACCGATAGCGCAAAAAGTGCCTTCGGCTCACGTCCATAACTGTAATCGAAAGACTCCCGATACGTACGGAATGAATCCAGTGCAACCTGCTCACTACTATTAATAAATTGCGAAAAAACATAGGGTAACCCCAAACGTGCAGCAATTCCAGCACTGTCTGTACTTGTACCCAAAACATAAATCTCTGCTGGTATTTCCGGAATCGGATTCGCCTGTAATCCGGCCAGCGGTCCTTCTTCAGGCGGGATATTATGAATATAGCGACTTACTTCATCAATTTTCTCTTCGAGAGAAGGTGCATCATGCACGTTGCGTTGTAACGCCTGTGTGGATTTCGGCAACCCGCCTGGCGCACGTCCGATGCCCAAATCTACACGACCCGGTGCAAGAGAGGCTAGCACATTAAAGTTTTCAGCCACTTTATATGGGCTGTAATGCTGAAGCATCACCCCACCAGACCCGATTGTAATACGCTCGGTGCGTGCCAACAGATGGGAAATGAGTACCTCTGGCGATGAGCCTGCAACCTGCTCGGAATCATGATGCTCTGATACCCAAAAGCGCGTGAATCCCAATTCTTCTACACGCTGCGCCAGCTTAATCGTGTTACGAAGGGCCTGTGCCGCCGTTTCACCCTCGTGTATAGGGCTTTGATCCAATACTCCGATTTTAATGCTCATGTCTCCCTCTCCCGTCTAAATTGAATAGTTATATTCTGGTGTAATTCGTTTCAGGAATTGTTGGGTACGCTCCTCTTTGGGGTGGTTAAAAATGGCGTCTGGTGTGCCCTCCTCGATAATATGACCGCCATCCATAAATACCACATGGTTAGAAACATCGCGCGCAAAGCCCATTTCATGTGTCACGACAATCATGGTTATGCCTTCCTTCGCAATCTTACGGATCACCGACAGCACCTCACCCACCAGTTCAGGGTCCAGCGCCGAAGTCGGCTCGTCGAATAAAATCACCTCCGGGTTCAGCGCCAAAGCACGCGCTATGCCGACACGCTGCTGCTGCCCACCGGATAGCTGGCTTGGATAATGATTCAGTTTTTCGCCAAGGCCAACCTTTTCCAGCACTTCAATACTGATTTTTTTCGCTTCCTCCTGCTTAAACTTGCGGACAACGACAAGTCCCTCCATGACATTTTCCAGCGCGGTTTTATGCTTGAACAAATTATATTGCTGGAAGACCATAGCCGTCTTTTTACGCAAGGCCACAACATCCTTCTTCGCAGGTCGCTTGCAATTCACGGTAAAATCTCCAATGCTGACTTCTCCGTCATTCGGCTTTTCCAGATAATTAATGCAGCGTAGCAAGGTTGTTTTTCCTGAACCGCTTGGTCCTAAAATAACGACGACCTCGCCTTTGTTCACGGTCAAATCAATGCCTTTGAGCACTTCATGTTTGCCGAACGACTTTGTAATATTTTGCAGACGGATCATGATGCTCGACCTCCATTAAATACATTGATTTTTTTCTCCACCAAGCCGGATATTCGCTCAATCAATACCGTCAATCCCCAAAATAGCAGGGCTGCCGCAATATACACCTCTAAATATCTCCAGTTTGTGGATGCCAGAATTTCAGCCTGAGCCTGTATTTCTGTGACCGAAACGGTGAAGGCCAAGGTAGAACCATGCAGCATCCCAATAACAGAATTCGTCAGGTTCGGCAAACTCACCACGAATGCCTGCGGAAATACAATGCGTCTCAATACTTGCCATGTCGTCATACCAACCGCATAAGCCGCCTCAATCTGCCCCTTGTTAACCGACTGGATTCCAGAACGGACGACCTCAGACATATAGGCGCCACTGGTAATGGAGAACGAAATGAGTGCAAATACCATATAAGGAACGTCTTTGGATTGCAGTGACCATCCGAAATGCTTCGCTCCTGCATCAATCAACAAAGGCAAACTGAAATAAATAAGCAGCAGATGCATCAGCATCGGTGTACCTCGGATAAAAGTAACGTAACCGTGAGAGATCTGGGACAGCACAGGAACGTTATAAATTCGTGCCAACGCCGTTATAATCCCAATGACCAACCCTGCCAGCACGGAAACCACTGTAATGATTAAAGTGTTGGGCAACGCGGAGAACAATCCTAAAAAGGCGGTGTATACAAATCCAAAGTCCAGACTCATATGCCTTTACCTCCTTTACTCAGACGAGGACTTCTCAGGTAACGCACCACAAAACCTTTTCGTTTGGCGGGCTCTTTCTGTACTGAATCTCTATGCTCATGCCGGAGAAGTGTATTTTCCAGCACCTTGAATAATTTTTGTACAATTAGACTGATCACTAGATAGATAAGGGACAACGCGATATACGTTTCCACAAAATGCTGGGTAGCCGAACCCAATGTTTGCGATTTTCCTGTCATCTCCATCGCACCGATCGTAAACGCCAGCGAAGTATCCTTCAGATTGCCAATGACCAGATTGGAAAATACCGGAACCACTACAGCCAACGCTTGCGGCAAGATGATACGTGTAAAAGTTTGATAGCCTGACATGCCGACTGACTGTGCAGCCTCGATTTGTCCCCGATCTACAGCACCTACGCCAGACCTGATAATTTCGGAAATAAAGGCTCCACTATTGAGCGCGTAGGTCGCTACGGCAAACCACAACACATCCCATCTGGAGGAATTGATATCCACCAGCTTTAGTAGCTCTGGCAGGCCGTAATACACGAGAAACAATTGAATTAGAATCGGGGTCCCACGGAAAAAGGAAACATACACCTGAGAAACACGTTTGAGAAATGGAATGTTATACATGCGAGGCAGCGCAACCAACAGACCAATGATCAGTCCCAACACAAGCGAGCTTGCCACAATAAACAAGGTGATGTGCAAATAGGACAGCATTTTCGGGATAAAGCTAAAAACATAATCAATATTGAACTCTCTGCTCATATGCCTGCCTCCTTTCTATACATCAGCGGTCAGAATACATAAAGTACCCTGACCGCTGAAATGTCCAAGTCTATCCTTACTTCTTACTGCTGGTACTCTCTTTTTTCACATCCTCCAGGGACTTCGTGAAGTCCTCTCCAAGCCATTTAATGCTCAGCTTCGACAGCGTACCGTCGTCCTTCACTTCCTGAATGGCTTTGTCCAGGTCATCCGCCAATCCTTGCTCATTTTTGTTCAGTACATATAGTACATCTGATTGAGTTAAAGGATCACCAACGGTTTTCAGAGCTACTTCTCCTTTTTCATCGGTGTTAAAACGGTTCGCAAAGTCTGTCGTAACGGTAGCATCTATACGGCCGCTCGTAATTTGTTGCACCGTATCATTGGCTGCACCACTCGTATACACGATATTCAGAGCATCTCCGTGGGTTTTGTTATATTCTTTCAGCACATACGCCGCATTACTGGTTGGACTGGTAAGTACCTTTTTCCCTTTCAAATCATCAATGGAATGAATGCTATTATTATCCTTCGCTACAGCTACTCTGTTTAGAAAAATGCTATACGGATTTTTGTTGAACAGATACTTGGCTTCGCGTTCCGGGTTTTTTTCCATTTGATGCGATACCAGATCAATCTTGCCGGCATCGAGACTGAGCAGCAAATTTCCAAAATCCATCGTTTTGAATTCAAACTCGTATTGAGGTAGGCGCTTGTCCAGCTCCTTAATCAGCTCAACATCAAAGCCTGTTAAATTTCCGTTTTCGTCAATAAAGCATACATTTTTAAATTGAGTGCCTGTGCCTACAATAATTTTCTTCACGTCTCCGCTTGAACCTGACGCACTAGACGTGTCATCTGAGGAGCCGCAGCCTGCCAACACCAGAATGATTGCCATAATAGACAATATTGCAAACCACTTTTTCATATGAATCCCCCTCATCTCTTTGCATATCAGCAGTTTGCGACATACATGGTAGCTATAACATTTAATAATTAATAATTCCTATAAACTTAATTGGTTTTAAGATGTGATTAATTTAACACCTGTAATCCAATACGTCAATCCACCAACCTATAGGACTTTTCTATAACAAAACAGCCTCCCTGAAGCCTTCTGTCAGTGCATCTGCAAAATCGGAGGACACTGCGCAGTCTTCTTTGGTTGCGATTATGCTAATCTGCATAGATACCCCAGCCACCTCCGGAATATGAACACGGAACAGCTTCTGATCCTTCACTTCACGGTTCACACAGACATCCGGCAAAAAGGCAATGCCCGCTTCTTGCAATACCAGCTTTTTGGCCGTGACCACATTGTCTACCTGAAAAGCAATATCCGGTGGCTGCTCCAGTGATTCAAAAGATCGATGAATCCTCATCCAATCTAATGAGCCGCATTCAAAAAATACCAGGGTTTCACGCTGGATATCCTGTATGCTGGCCTTTCCTGTCTTCGTAAACGGGTGGCCTTCATATACATACAGGGAAATCGGATCTTCATAAAAGGCAAGCGTACGAATAGCCGGATGCATCACTTTACGGACAAAACTAATGTCTACCTCACGGTTCAACAGCTTATGTAGCAGTTGATCCGTCGTAGCGGTCACAATTTTGTAGTTAACCTCCGGATAGCGAGCACGAAGCTGTTTTAGTATTTCAGGAATGATATAGTTCGACACCGATATCGTGCAGCCAATTCGAATTTGCTGAGGGGCTTTCTTGCGCTGTTGAAGCTTTTGCTTCCCTTTTTGCAGCACTTGCAGCATCTGCTCCGCATAAGGAAGGAACTTTCGTCCATCCTCCGTCAGAATCGTTTGTTTGCTTTGGCGGTCGAACAACTTACACTCAAGCTCGCGTTCCAGCGTCTGAATCCGGGCTGTGACAGAGGGCTGTGACAAGAACAATGCTTCTGCCGCCTTGTTAAAGCTTCCATAATGATTCACGTATACAAAGGCTTCAATATTCTCGATATTCATACGCAAGTCCCCCAGTAAGTTTTATATACATTTATCCAATGAGTTAACTTGGTTTTTTGTATCATAAAACTCACTGAACGACCTGTCAATGGAAATATTGAAAATATCAAAATATCTATAACTTCAATAGCTCATTGAGCTCTTTAACAGAACGTTCCAATCGTACAATCAACTCTTCGGACAACCCATATGCTCCACCCGGCAGGCGCTCGACCCACTGATCCACTGCATACACCCCACCAAGAATATGTCTTCCCCCCAATGCGCTCAGAACCGGCTTCAGGGCATAGTCAATAACCAGCAGATGGGCGAGTGTACCGCCGATAAATAAAGGCAAGACAGGTTTCCCTCTCAGTCCCTCCTGCGGAACCAGATCCAGAAATATTTTCAATAGCCCTGAATAGGCCGCTTTATATACTGGCGAAGCCACAATGACGGCATCCGCTGCTGCAATCAACGCAAGCGCTGCTGTGACGTCGGGACTATTAAAGTTAGCTTTGATCAAATCCTCAGCGGGCAAGTCGACCACATTCAGTAATGTAACCTCCGCTCCAGCCTCTCGTAACTGCTCAGTTGTATAGTGAATCAAACCGTATAAACGGGATTGTGTAGACGGACTGCCCGATAGGATGACAACCTTGGACATCTCATTCCCTCCTTCTGTTATGCGTCAACTTTCACTTTGGATCTGGCTGCTGTATAACGATTCTCAGGAATAGGCACACCCAGGTTTTCACGCAGTGTGTTAAATTCATAATCCTGACGATAAATGCCACGCTCCTGCAAAATAGGCACAACTAGATTTACGAAATCATGCAGGCCTGTTGGCACATCGGAACCGATAATGAATCCGTCTGCCCCTTTTCTTTCAAACCACTCTTGCACTCGATCTGCCACCTGCTCAGCAGTTCCGATAAAAGAGGTTCTCGGCGTAGCTGAACGCAACGCAACCTCACGCAACGTCAAATTCTGCTCTTTGGCTGTTCGTTTGATTTTATCTGTACCGCTGCGGAATGAATTACTGCCAATACCATCAAGCTCAGGGAATGGCTCATCCAGCGGATATTGTGAGAAATCGTGATGATCGAAGAAACGCCCCAAATATTTTAACGCAGCCTCAATCGTTACTAAATTGGTAATCTCCTCATACTTACGTTCCGCTTCCTCTGGCGTGCTGCCAATAATCGGCGAAATGCCCGGCAAAATGACAATATCCTCTTCCGCTCTGCCATAGCGTACTGCACGTTCCTTCACATCACGGTAAAACTGCTGTGCTTCCTCCAATGTTTCATGTCCTGTAAATACGGCATCCGCTTCCTTGGCAGCCAGGTTTTTGCCATCTTCTGAGGAACCTGCCTGGAAAATAACCGGCTGTCCCTGCTTGGATCGTCCAATGTTTAGCGGACCCTGCACAGAGAAAAACTCACCTTTGTGGTTCAGTGTATGCAGCTTGTCGGGATCAAAGAATACGCCGGCTTCCTTATCACGAACGAACGCATCCTCTTCCCACGAGTCCCACAGTCCTTTGGTAACTTGCAAGTATTCATCGGCAATTTTATAGCGTTGTGGATGCGATGGATGCTCACCTTTGTTAAAGTTAAGAGCAGAACCTTCCAGCGGGGAAGTCACCACATTCCAGCCTGCACGACCTCCGCTAATATGATCAATGGAAGAAAACTGGCGTGCTACCGTGAACGGTTCGCTATAGGAAGTCGACAATGTGCCAACTAATCCGATATGCTTCGTCACCCCAGCCAAAGCAGACAAAATCGTAATTGGCTCAAAACGGTTCAGAAAGTGAGGAATGGATTTTTCGTTAATAAACAGACCGTCTGCAATAAATACGAGATCAAACTTCCCTTCCTCTGCCTTTTGTGCCTGCGTTTTATAAAAATCAAAATTAACACTTGCATCCGCAGGTACATCAGGGTGACGCCAAGTCGTCATGCTTCCCCCAACACCGTGAATAATCGCACCCAATTTAATTTGTCTATTCTTAGCCATGACGCTTCCACCTCTCTTGAATATAATTGTTATACCGCTTGATTATAACTTTCCAGCACTTTACCCAGCTCTTCCAGATCCGGGTTAAGAAGTGCTTCATATTTGTTATCTCCACCTATCTCTACGACAGGAACATAACGAATACCATATTTGGTCTCCAACACATCACGCAGTGCATCATTTCCGTCCACCTGGATATTTTCATACGGCTGATTTTGGGATTCCAGGTACGATTTGATCTCTCCACAAAAATGACAGCCGGTTTTGCTCCACACTACAACTTTAGGTTTGGACGACATATACATACCTCCGTGAGTTTAATGTTTATAATCCCGATGAATTAAATGAGAATTATATCTATAATGTATCCTGCTCCCTCTTTTCCGTCAATCGCTTGTGTAATAGACAATGGTAATTGAACGATAGAAAATTTTAATTTTATATTGTATTTAATCGGTTTGGTGACAGCCTGTATATTTAAATTTAGATAAATTGGAGTTTAAATGGGACTTGGCGCGGATATCCTTGGAATAGTAGCGCCCTTGTGGCGAAATGAAATGAGGTTGAACAAATGCAGGAATGGACCATTGTAGCTTTACGTACGTTATTAGCCATCGTTATTCTTTTTGTGATTACCAAGATTCTCGGAAAACGTCAGGTATCACAGCTTTCCTTGTTCGAATATATAACCGGGATCACCATCGGTAACTTGGCTGCTTCTATCCCTTTGGAACGCGAATCCTCCTGGTACTTGGGTACCGTATCGTTAGCCGTATGGGTACTGACAACACTATGCATTGAATTTTTGCAAATTAAAAGCAAGAAAGTCAGGGATTTATCAGATGGAAAGACGACAGTTCTAATCAAAGACGGCAAAATTTTAGAGGATAATCTGAGAAAGGAACGACTTACCCTAGATGAATTGATGGAGCAGCTACGAAGTAAGAATGTGTTCAAAGTAGCTGATGTAGAATTTGCTCTTATGGAAACTAGTGGCGAAGTCAACGTGCTGTTAACCAAAGACAAGCAGCCTGTGACGCTTAAGGATCTGAATATGCTGCAATTACCGGAGAAGGAACCCACAGCTGTCATTATGGACGGACAACTCATGGAACAACAAATGGCATATATGGGGATTACTCAGCAATGGCTGGATGCCAAGCTAAAGGAAAAGAGTTTGACGGTCAAAGATGTGTTTTTTGCCCAGGTGGACACGCAAGGAGAACTATATATTGACCAATATAGTGATAATGTACAACAGTCCAAGGTACAAGACTCTAATCAAGCTGTACTGACTCTTTTGGAACAATGCACTACAGAACTGCAAAAGCTAGCATCTGGTTCCAGTGAGCAGCAAAGAAAACAGCTATACGAGCAATGCTCACAAAGTTTGAAAGAAGCTATTCAAGAGATGAAACCGATAAATACATCTAATTCCTGACACATACGAATGGCCCGTAAAAATAAACTCCAGAAACACCCCTGCTTTCTATCAAATTTGCTGAAATAAACATAGCGACGTAAAGGTTCTGATGTTCGAAGAAAATAAAGTTGTAGACTGGAGTTGCTGATTTTACGCGATTGTCCACTTCAAAGGTCGTCAGCTTTTGAGAAATATGTTTTAGACTGATCCGACAAATGCAACAGCGGCAGATAAGGACGCGAAAGTAAAATCCTAGACTGGCCGCTGTTGTGGTCAACATTCAGCTATCGCGTCCCGTTAGCCTAATAATTCTGCAGTTTGCAAGAAAGCGTCCAGCCGCTCCTTTTGAAGAAGATGATGACGGTAATGCATCTCCACCATCGTGAACCATTCGACCGCGTTTAACGCGCCGAAGGCTACGGCCGGATGAGTCGCCTTTCGCTGCAGCCGCTCTGGGTCTATGTTCTGTAGCGACGCCCCAATCTCATGCATGCGGCGCCTTGCTTCCTCCAGCTTGGCGACAAGCTGCTCCTTGCTCTCTGGCTGAGGAGGCGTATGTTGCAAGTCGGCAGGTACCTGAATGCGAACCGGTGGGAAACTCCCTTGCTCAAACACGGCATGGCCGGCCTCCGTCTTCCCGCCGCCCTCCTCGCTGCCGCCACCGAGCGCCATGCACTGCTCCGCAAGACGGAGCTGCAAGTTCAGCGTGGAATGGGGCAGATGCAGGTACATTTGCCCAAGCGACCATTCGTTCTCGCTTGGCTTGCGGCACAGTTCCGCCAGACTATACTTGTCCAGCTCCCGAACATAATGCTTCGAAATCTCGTCGAACCTTACCAAATTATCCTTAATCCCTATGTTCTTGTTCATCAAGATCATCTCCTCGAATACTGAATTACTCTCATCATATGAGAGGGCTCAAGAATAAAGCATATTTGTAGCTTATATCTTTTATACTTTATTTTCCAGTCTAAAACTATATTTTCTAATTGCACCGGCCGCCGTCGCCAGTGCGCCAGTCTATAACTTTATTGATCTCAGTCTTGTTCTTTATTGTTTAGTCTAAAACATTATTATTCGCTAACATCTGACTCTTTCCTAAACGTCATACACTTAGCCAATGGATTTGGAAAATGAAAAATCAAGAAGACGTTTCCAGATGTATCAGAAACGTCTTCTTGATTTTTTTACAGATTAATATGACCCAACAAGGTAAGGAGTCCCATATTTCTTCTTAAATCATTCTCCCAAATGAACTCGTAAGCTGTTGTTTAGTAGTACCAGCCATGCTATAGGTAATTGTACCGAGCGCTTGTAGTCTAAACCCACCATTGTATAAATCATGATGAACTTCTTTCGCCTGTGTCGAACCTATATCAACGCTTGCATAACCAGTGTCAGCAATAGCCCGGTTAATCACCACTATTTCCGCTCATTTCATGGTTGCTGTTCCCCTTTACTGTTTCCTCTTGCAGAGGCAGCAATACTGTAAACGCCGTTCCTTCCCCCACCTTGCTGGACACAGAAATAGAGCCGCTATGCATCTCCGTTATTTTATGGGCGATGGAAAGTCCCAAGCCGCTACCTCCTGCGGTTCGGGTTCGTGACTTGTCTGCTTTATAAAATCGTTCGAAAATGCGCTGTTGATCCTGTTCATTGATACCCGGTCCTGTATCAGTAATGCAGACAATTGCCTGATTACCATTACTTGAAAGAGAAACAGATATGCTTCCACCCTGTGGGGTGAATTTAATAGCATTGTGAAGGAGATTCACCCACACCTGGCCCATTAGATCCTCGTCCGCGTTGACCTCAACGTTATGGGTGTCCACAATCATGTCAATTTGTTTAGCCTCCCATTGCGGTTCGCAGGCGAGGATAAGCGAGATCAGTTGCTTGTTCAGCCGATAAGAGGACGGATGAAACGGATGCCGCTCCGAATCCAGCACCGCCAGCTTCATCAGATTATCGCTTAGCTTGGATAGACGAATACACTCTGTCTCAATAATCGTCAAATATCGGTCCCGCTGCTCCCGATCCAGATTATCGTCCTTGAGCGCCTTAGCAAAACCAATGATTGAGGTCAGGGGCGAGCCAATTTCATGGGATACGTTTGAAATAAACGCCTCCCGCAGTTCTTCCATGACCTTCAGATTTGCCGCCATATCATTAATGCTGTCCACCAGCTGTACATAAGGATGTTTCCTATCATGGTTTCCGTTTCTCGTACCAAAGTTCCATCCCAGATTTATGTGAAAATCCCCTTCTGAAATTCGCTTTAAAGCATCGATCATTTCGGTAAAAAAATGCTGTTCTCTAGGCTGGATAAAGCGCCTCACAGTCATACTAATTATACCGAAAAAGAAAAAGCCAAGTGTCGCGTTAATAAGATAGACGAACAATTCATGCGGAGTCCATGACAAGCGTGAATAGATCACCGCTGTAATAAAATACGCAGCAGTCCAGCTAAGATACAGCACCAATAACACGAGCATGAATCTTGCAAGGATACGAAGGAACCCCGGTTCCCGCTTCATTGCCTTATCTCCAGCCGATACCCCAATCCCCGGATCGTACGGATCGCAAAGGATTGGGTTGCCTCCGGAAATCGTTCCCGAAGGCGCTTGATATGCACATCAACCGTTCTTTCGTCTCCCTCGTAATCATAACCCCAGATCTGTTCGATCAAATGGTCGCGTGTAAAGGTTTTGCCAGGATAGCTGGCCAGCTTGAAGAGCAGTTCAAATTCCTTGCGTGGCAGGGTAATTCCCTGCTCTCCAGCCTGACACTCAAATGTATCGCTGCGCAGGACAAGATCTCCGACAGTCACCGATTTTGAAGCCATGATCCGATAGCGTTTTAGTAAAGCCTTTACGCGTGCAACAAGCACCATAGGATCGAAGGGCTTAACAAGATAATCGTCCGTTCCAAGCGCGAAGCCTTTTACAATCTGTGACGTCTCGCCTTTGGCAGTAAGCATCAGCAGCGGCAGGTCGGTCTGCTCGCGCAGCTTACGGCACAGCTCCCATCCATCCATCCCTGGCATCATGATATCGAGGACAAGCAAATCGACCTTAGTTTCATCAAACAAGCGCATAGCGTCCAAACCATCCACCGCCTCGACGACTTCCAGACCTTCCAGTCTCAGAAAGTGTCCGACGAGTTCACGAATATGCGGGTCATCATCAACCACTAATACACGTGTCATTTTAACCCCCTAACTACAGACTAACTCTGCCTTGAATCTCTCATCCTCGTCAAGAGTTCCCCTTCCTATGCTTTACGCATATAAGCACGAACTGTAAGCGGGGCAAAGATCGCCACAATAACTGCCGCCCCAAGCAAAGAGATCGCCAGTTCTCCGCCAATCATCCCCGTATTCGCAAGCTCTCTAACCGCGTTCACAAGATGTGAAATCGGGTTGACGTTCACAAACCACTGTAGCCAGCCAGGCATAGTATCTACAGGCACAAATGCGTTGGAAATAAAGGTAAGTGGAAACAGAACAATCATGGAGATACCCTGTACACTTGAGGCCGTGCGGGCAATCACGCCAAAGAAGGCGAATATCCAGCTGACCGCCCAGGAACACACGATGACCAGAAGTGCAGCGATCGCAACACTCAGCAGTCCTCCCTCTGGTTGATACCCCAAAATATACCCCATGGCAAAGGTAAGTACAGTCGCAATAGTATAACGAAGACTGTCGGCCAGCAGAGCTCCAGCCAAAGGGGCAATACGTGCGATCGGAAGTGACTTGAACCTGTCGAACACTCCCTTGTCCATATCCTCCCGCAGTTGCACACCGGTAACGACGGAGGTCGAGATGACTGTTTGGACGAGGATGCCTGGAATGATGACCGGTAGATAATGCTGCACGTCTCCTGAGATAGCCCCGCCAAAGATATAGGTAAACATAAGAGTAAAAATAATCGGCTGGAGCGTGACATCAAACAACTGCTCAGGAGTATGCCTGATCTTCAGAATGCCCCGGTAGGCCATCGTCATGGAGTTGGCGAACGCCTGTTTGAAACTCACAGACTTTTTCAAGGTGCGATGAGAATCTGTCATAGCAGTAGCGTTTTTCATGCTCTCACCCCCTCTACGGCATGTGCTTCATGGGCCGTCTGCTGCTCATTTACTTGTACGCCTTGGCCAGTGATGGACAGAAACACCTGGTCAAGCGTTGGCTTTTGCACACTCATCTCTGCCAGGTGAATTTCTCCGGCACGGAGAGCAATCAGCAGGTCCGTCACCCGATCGGCATTAGCCATCGGAGAAATAATTTTTCCAGCCTCCACCGACACGCTGGACTTGACTGAAAGCACTTGTTCAACGATTCGAGCAGCCCTTCCGATATCCTGTTGATTTTGCACTCTGAGTTGCAGAGTTGACGACCCCACTGCCGCTTTCAGTTCATCTACCGTCCCCTCGGCGACTACCCGACCATGATCGATCACCGCAATTCGATCAGCAAGCTGATCCGCCTCATCGAGATACTGGGTCGTGAGCAATACGGTGGAACCCGTCTTCACCAGACGCCGGATCGTGTCCCACATCTGAACACGCGTGCGCGGGTCCAGTCCGGTAGTCGGCTCATCCAGAAAGATTAGTGGCGGCTTGGCAATAAGACTTGCGGCCAAATCCAGTCGGCGGCGCATGCCTCCGGAGAAATGCTTTAACGGTCGCTTGGCTGCTTCAGACAATCCAAATTCCTCTAGCAGCTCCGCTGCCTTATGACGTGCCTCAGCACGTTCCAGTCCGAGCAGCCTGGAGAAAATAATCAGATTCTCGGTAGCACTAAGCGACTCATCGACCGATGCGTACTGACCCGTTACGCCAATTAATTGACGAACAACCTGCGGTTCCTTTACTGCATCGTGTCCAAAAATAAGCGCCGATCCCCCATCAGGTCGCAATAACGTTGACAGCATTCGGATGGTCGTCGTCTTACCTGCCCCATTGGGACCAAGCACTCCGTAGATCGTGCCGGCACGCACATTTAGATCGACACCATGTACCGCATACTTATCACCAAAAGTTTTAACTAGTCCTCTTGCTTCAATGGCCAGGGTTTCTTTTTTGTCTGTATAATCCACTTTCATTTCCTCCCTACAACAATTTCTATAGAGAGAATAATCCACTTTTATGAACTGAATATGAACAGACCTTTTACTTAATTATTTACACTGTAAAAAAATAATCTCGTTCTACCTTGCTCACTCTTAAACCGAATGCTTTATACCAATCAGACTTCCCTTTCTCCTGTGCTAGCTTGTGTAGCTCGTTATCCTTCCAATGTTTTATAGCGTCCAAGGACTCCCAATAGGACACGGTGATGCCCACTCCGTTTTGGTCACGAACACTTTCCACACCTAGAAATCCAGGCTGCTTGGCAGCCAGTTCCACCATTTTGTCCCCCATCTTTCCGTATCCGCCATCCCCTTCCGTACGTTCAGAAGTAAAAATAGCTGCATAATAAGGGGGCTGTGGTGTTTTTGCAATTGAACTCATAGGTACCTCCCAGAAATTAATGGTTAATCGGCATTTTCTCAAGTTCGATTATAACTACAAAGCTGAGATAAAAAAAATGAATATATATGATACTATGTATGAATATATTTCATTCTATGTTGGAGGACACATGAATTTGTTTAAATATAAGGTCTTTCTTAGCGTAATAGAAGCAGGAAGCTTTACCAAAGCAGGAGCACTTCTCAATCTTACACAATCCGCTATTAGCCATGCCGTTTCTGCTTTGGAGCATGAATTGGGCCTAACTCTTTTAATTAGAGGACGTTCAGGCATCCAATTGACTAGCAACGGAGAACGTCTGATGAAGCATTTCAGAGAAATCATCCAAATGAATGAAAAGCTGTATCAAGAGGTCGCCCTCATCAAAGGACTGGAGACCGGAACTGTAAAGATAGGTACATTCTCAAGTGTATCCATCCATTGGTTGCCTGGGATCATCCAAAAGTTTAACGAGCAGTTCCCACTTATTGAACTAAAATTGCTCGACGGGAACTACCATGACATAGAGCATTGGATAGCCAGCGGAGAAGCTGATTTTGGCTTCGTTAATCTGCCTACACTCGATGGACTGGAAGTATTACCGTTAAAAAAAGAAAGAATGCTGTGCGTACTTCCGTCTAATCATGTGCTTCGGGAGCAGACAAGCATACGTGTGGATCAGCTTCTCAATGAACCCTTCATTATGCCGGCTTCAGGCTGTGATACAGATGTACAGAGAATTTTTTCCCAGCATAAGCTTGTTCCGAAAATCAAATATGAATTAGAAGATGATCATGCCATTATGGCTATGGTGCAAAATGGCCTGGGCGTAAGTATCCTTCCCGAAATGATTTTAGTCCAAAACCCTTATGACATTTGTATTCGGCCCTTGGATGGACGATATTCCCGTTCCGTTGGAATCGCTACTGTCTCCTTAAAGAACATGGCTCCAGCCGCCAAAAAGTGTATGGACTTTATTACTGAATGGATCAACTAGCTTCTTCCTGTTGGCCAAGGCAACGGATTCTCAAAGCTGGACCAGTCCATATCCATTTCGCTATCGTTCAGCAGACATTCATCTAGCTCTTCTTCCAAGTTCAGCCGATTCATTCCGATACCGATCATAACGATTTCGTTCATGCGGTCGCCCCACTGCTCATCCCAATGGTCCAGAGCCTCAGGGTTGCCCGCGATGATTTCCTGCCGTTCTTCTTCTGGCAACGCCGCAAGCCAACTTCCCGCTGGACCAAATTGAATAGATGGCCCTGCCTGGCTGATGCTCGCCGCCCAATCCTGAGGGGCTGCAATCCAGACCAAGCCTTTGGCGCGAACGATTTCCTCCGGCCAGTAGCTCATAAATTCTGCCAATCTTGCAGGATGAAACGGTCTTCTACGCCGATAAACAAAAGAGTTGATTCCATATTCGTCCGTCTCCGGTGTGTGGCTTTCCAGCTCCAGCTCGCGAATCCATCCAGCGGATTGACTAGCTTTGTCAAAGTTGAACAGCCCGGTATTTAAAATGTCCGAAGGCGCGACCTTTCCCTTGGAAGTGCGAATGATTCGGGCTTCAGGTTGCAATCTCCGCAGCACACCCTCCAGCTTGTCCAGCTCTGCGGGCTGAACCAGATCGCACTTATTCAGAATCAATACGTCACAAATTTCAATCTGGTCAATTAGCAAGTCCGAGATATCACGTGTGTCATCTTCTCCAGTAGCCTGCTTACGATCCAGCAGCGTTTCTCCTGATTCAAAGTCATGCCAGAAACGGTTCGCATCCACTACAGTCACCATACAATCCAGTTTTGCCAGCGAAGCTAAATTAATGCCCGTTCCTTCATCGGCGTAGGTAAAGGTTTGAGCGATGGGGACGGGTTCACTGATGCCCGTAGATTCAATTAATATATAATCAAATTCGCCTTGTTCCGCTAGCTTCTTGACCTCAAGCAATAAATCTTCACGTAATGTACAGCAAATACAACCATTAGACAACTCGACCAGTTTTTCTTCTGTTCTGGACAAGCCGCCCTCTTTTTTAACCAGCTCGGCATCTATATTTACTTCACTCATGTCATTGACAATGACTGCTACTTTCATTCCGTCTCGATTGTTTAAAACATGATTCAAAATCGTCGTTTTTCCTGCACCCAAATACCCGCTCAACACGGTTACCGGGATTGGTTTCTTATTCATTGCTGGTGCACTCCCTTTAATATTGGTTTATCGATATATTTAATCGTAATTATTACTATTAAATCAGCATTCAGAAATATACAGTATTCCTTTTGCTTTGTCAACTGTAAAGAAACTCTTGAAATGAATGATCTAAAGTAATTAATATGAGAAATAACGATAATACTTAAAGAATTAGGAGAATGCTATGCGCTCAATCTGGTTAGGTGTGTTAGCGGCTTTCTTTTTTGCTTTTACATTTGTTCTCAACCGGTCTATGGAACTGTTTGTTTTATTTTATGCTCCGTTATGCTTCGCATCCGCATATTCACCGGGGTGGTTGATCGCAGGGACTTGGCAAATAACCATTATTTCCGGTTCTTTGCTTGTTCCTTTATTTGCTGAGGTTGTCCAAATGGAGAACGGCCCTGTCAAAGTACGAGGAAAATCCCCATCCAAGGATTGTTCATGTCTGGTTATTTTAATCGGAATTATTGTGATGCAGGTCGAGCAGTCGCAATCTATTTGTACTCAAGATTTTTTATTCGGTATGTTGCCTGTAATTCTGGCCTCTTTCGCCTATCCATTAGGTAATCGCATTTCGTTATATGAGATGTTCAGCGCAGGAATGCCAAGAAGAATCAGACCATACAGTCTGCTCTGGTGACCGTATTCTTAGGGGTAATTGCTACTGTCTTATTTTTGCAAAGCTACAAATCAGGTACGTGCAAATATGCAAAAGCTGGCCACAGTAGAAGTTACACATGCTAAAAAACTTTAGGTAACTTCAGGCATTAGAAAAAGACCGCAAAAAATAGATACGGTCTTTTTAAATCTTTTGAATTGAACAATCTTACTTTTCTACATTTTTTTTGAATTCTATCATAAAGTCTTTTGGATCTGATTCTACATTATAAGGGAATACACCTTGTTTCGTATGCAAATAAAGAACACCATAACCCTTCCCGATACTTTTAAACGATATATCATATACCTCATTGAGAGCAAACTCCCGGTACGCTGATATAATTTTAGTTGTATACAAGTGTAAAACTCGACGATGGATAACTGTTTCCTGTTTTAACGGAGTTACGATTCTTTCCACCTTGTAATACGGCTGGACGGAAATGATATTGTGCACATGATCCCTCCACATTTAGCATCAATCCAGACAGACATGACGCAATCCTGCACTATGGTTTTGAAGATGTATTTTGTTCCAATACCGGCGCCAGATCATCCTGAACACTGTTCTCCCATAAAGGGACTCCTGAACGGTAGGCAGCTCTTCCATTTAGATGCCCGGCTACGGGAGAAGTGATAAAGACAAACACAATGGCAAGCAGTAATTTGATGCTGACCACGTCTACATAAAACAAAAAATAAAGAAAGGCTCCTGTTAATACACAAAGCACGCCAAGCGTTGCACTTTTGGTTGCGGCGTGAGAACGTAAATAAACATCTGGTAGCCGAATCAACCCAAATGCGCTCAATCCACAGAACAGAGCGCCGAACAAAACAAGGATCGCAGTAAACAACTCACCGATCAAGTTCATCACCCCCAGTGTCTATGACGGCATCTCTTTCTATATATCTCGCCAACGCCGTTGTTCCTATAAATGTCAGGATTCCTATAACAAGAACAATTTCAATAAAATCTTGTGTCCTCAGTTGCATACAAATCACAGCAATCATAGCTAGCAGATTTATACCTATCGTGTCCAGCGCGGCTACCTTATCTGGACGGGTTGGTCCTTTAATCAAACGGTATAAGCAACCTAATATGGCTAAGGAGAGAATAGCTAGTGATGCAGTCATAAGTGCCAGAACTATCACTGTGTCACCTCCATGATCGCTTTTTCAAAGGTCCCTCTAATTTGCTCAGAAAGCAGTGTCGCGTCCTGTATGTCCATGGCATGAATATACAGCATTTGACCTTCTCCGGATATTTCCAGAGTGAGCGTTCCTGGTGTCAGACAAATGAGGCACGATAAAATAGTGACCTCCCAATCTGATTTTAAAGCAGTCTCATAGGCAAAAATGCCTGGGCGGATCGTCAGCTTCGGGCGGAGAATATGATGGATAACCGCAAAGCTAGAAACGATCAGCTCCCGCATAAACAGAAGTAGCAGCTTCAGGATGGCCCATATGCGCTTCAAGTAGAAAGGTTCTGGACGGAACTTACGCAAAACAAGCAATATGGCTATCCCTAACAGAATGCCCATGGTGAACCGCGACCCTGACCAGTCGTTGTTAAGCAGCATCCACAGCAATGCAATCAGCAGATTTAATAATATTTGAAAGACCATCTTCATCTACTCCTTTATTACAGCTTCGATGTATAGCGTGGGATGAGCCAGCACATCACCAGCTTGTGCAACATAGGAATAGACCCAATCCGCCCCGATGCCCATCAATATAACCAGGACGAGCAAACCGGCCGCCACAGTACTCACACTTTTTAGCTTTATCTTCGGCAAGTTGCCTTCGGGTTCATTCCCCCAAAATGCAAGCCTGAATACTTTGATCAGCGAGTACAGCACAAGGAAACTCGATCCTAGCCCAATCAAGGATAATGTCAGCATTCCAGCATCCAATCCGCCCCGAGTGATCAACACTTTACCGGCAAACCCGCTAAGCGGTGGAATACCTACAAGTGCAAGGGCGAGTGTAAAAAACATCCAGCCGATTAAAGGATAGCGTTTGATGAGGCCCCCCATATCTTTTAATTGATCCGTTCCCGCTGCAGTGATAATGATACCCCCAAGAACAAACATTAATCCTTTTGCCAACATATCGTGTAGCAAATAGAAAACCGCCCCATTCAATGCATCTGGTGTCGCTGCAGCCAGACCGAAGGCCACAAAGCCTACACTGATAATGACGTTGTAATTAAAGATACGAGGAATATCGTTATAAGCCACCGCTCCCAGTCCTCCCAGAATCATCGTGGCCGCTGCCATCCAAGCGACCCACGTATGCGTGAGTCCGGGATCATTGACAAAAATAAGAGTAAAGGTCCGAATGATTGCATACAGTCCCACTTTTGTCAGTAACGCACCGAACAAGGCCCTTACAGCAGACGGTGGCGCACTGTAAGAACCCGGCAGCCAGAAAAAGAGAAATAATCCCGCTTTCAATGAGAACACAATCAGGAACAGAACAGCGATCACATTGAGTACGCCTACCTGCCCCGCTTCAGCAACTCGCTGAGACAAATGAGCCATATTCAGGGTGCCGACAGCCGCATATAGATAAGCAACTGCTGCCACAAAAAGTGTGGATGACACAATGTTAATAAGCAAATATTTGGAGGTTTCCCGAAGCTGGAGCTTCGTTCCTCCCAGTGAAATCAAGGCATAGGAGGAAATCAGCATAACCTCGAAGAAAACGAACAAATTGAACATATCTCCTGTAAGAAAAGATCCGTAGACACCTACAAGCAAGAAATGAAAAAAGGTGTAGTAATAAAAACGCTCCCGTTCTGCATCAATACTGCGGAAGGAGTAGATAAGAATACCCAAGCTTACCACCGAAGCGGTTAGCACAAGCAGAGCCGCAAACATGTCCCCCACGAACACAATGCCATACGGCGGCGCCCATCCCCCCATTTGCAAAGTTTGTATACCTCCGCTATGAATGCGGTAAATCAGCACAAGAGCAATCATAATATTCAAAATGGCGCTAACTGTACTAATGAACCGCTGAAGCAGAATCCTCTCCTTCATAAAAATCAATATAACAGCGGTACACAAGGGAATTAAAATCGGTAGTGCCAAGAGATTGCTCATCGTTCTTCCCCCTTAACACTGTCGATTTCATCGGTGCCCAACGTCTGATATGAACGGTAAGCAAGCACGAAGAAAAAGGCAGTGACTCCAAAACTGATGACGATAGAGGTCAGAATTAACGCCTGCGGTAAAGGGTCCACATAAGTCTTCGCTTTACCTCCTAATACTGGAGCAGCTCCCGTCTTTAGTCCGGCCATCGTCAAGAGCAGCAAATGAACGCCATGAGTTAGCAAGGAAGTCCCCAAAACAATGCGCAGAAGGCTCTTAGATAAAATCAGGTACACCCCAATTGTAAATAAAATACCTACAGCTACAACCATAATCAGTTCCATTTCACTCATCCCCCCCTATGGTAAAAATAATACTCATGGTCACACCTACTACAGCCAGGTATACCCCCAGATCAAAGAGGACTGCTGTAGCCAGCTCGGTATCACCCATAATAGGCAGATCAAAGTGCCCAAAGGAATGGCTGAGAAAAGGGGCTTCGAAAACAAACGAGCCAGCCGCAGTCAGAATTGCAATGAGCAGCCCTACCGCTGTGATCATGCGGTAATTCACTGGAAGGACTTTACGAACCGTGTCCATCCCGAAGGAGATCGCCATCAAAATAAGCGCTGCTGAAGTCATCAGGGCTCCAATGAAGCCACCTCCCGGATTATTGTGTCCGGCAAAGAACAAATACATCGAGAAAGTGAGAATCACGATTATGATAACCTTGGACATAGTTCGCAAGATCACATCATTACTCCGGAGCGGAAAAGCCATTCTTCCCCCCTTCTTATTTTTGTTGGCGGGTGTAATGCCAGGCTCCACTTGCAAGTTAATCAAGGCATAAATGCTAAGGGATGCAATAGCGAGAACCATAATTTCAAATAGAGTGTCGAATCCCCGGAAGTCAACGAGAATGACATTGACTACGTTTTTCCCTCCGGCCAAGGAATAGCTTTCTTTAAGGAAAAACTCCGAAATAGGAGCGAATGGACTACTGCCCATTGCTGCCAGCCCAATGAATGTCATCGTCATTCCTACACCTGCAGCGATAATCAAATTCGGCAATCTAAAGCTCAGACGCTCCTTCTCCTTTTTTAACTTCGGAAGATACTTAAAGCACAGAAGGAACAGAATGACAGATACTGTTTCCACAATCATTTGTGTTAATGCAAGATCAGGTGCGCGGAAGATAACAAACAGCAGAGTCACCATGTACCCGACTGCACCAGTAAATAAAATCGCGTTGACCCGCGACTTAGCAAAGGGTACGGCCAACGCTGCTAGAAGCATTACAACAACAATGACAGCCTCATAGAAACCTAACGGAGCATAGTGGCTCATACCCAGCGATATTCCTTGGGTGCCAATCATCGCACTTCCTAAGGCAATGACGAAAAAGCCAAATATATAAAGCAAATAATGTCTGTTTGATCCCGTCATGTAGAGATTTGTGAAGCGGTTTGATCCACGTTCCAGCACTTGAAGAGATCCATCGTACATGAGATTAAGAAAATTGCTACCGTTCCGTTCCCGATCCAGAATCCGCAATCGGCTGTGTCTTCTATAGAGAAGTGTCCCGACAGCGATAACACCCAGTGTCATGAATATCTCAGGTGTCCAACCATGCCAGAAATGAATGGAGACACCGAAGGTTTCCATTGGCGACAATAGCTCGTTATAGATCGAGCCCATAGCCGGCTCAATCAGAGAATAAGACAAGAGATCAGGAAATAAGCCGAATACCACAGCGAGTGAAACCAGCAGGACAGGGGAAATCAACAGACCCAGCGGTGCTTCATGCGGTATTTTATCGAGCTTCTCCGGCTGGAGATTACCAGTAAAAGTTTTAAAGACCAAAATCATACTATAAACAAAGGTAAATACACTGGCAATCCATGCAATCACCGGAATTAGAATCATCCACGACTGTGTATTCAGAACATCCAACTCCCGAATATTCAACACAGCGGTAAAGAACATTTCTTTACTCAGAAAACCGCTGAATGGTGGTAACCCTGCCATCGAGAAAGCCCCCATCAACGCCACAGAAAAGGTGACTGGCATTAGGGATATTAAACCGCCGAGCTTGCGCAGATCCCGAGTGTTCACCTCGTGGTCGACAATACCAACCACCATAAATAGAGAGCCTTTAAAGACGGCATGGTTGATCAGGTGAAAGATGGCCGCCGCAGTAGCCGTCGTATAGAATAACGACTCCTCTGTATCGGAAAAAAAGGCAGAAGCCGATCCCAGCCCGAGCAAACACATTATCAGACCAAGCTGACTAATAGTGGAATAGGCAAGCAGAGCTTTAAGATCTGTTTGTTTAATCGCTTTAAACGATCCATAAAAAAGCGTGACCAGACCTGAAAGTGTAACCAACCAGAACCATTCGGACTGTCCAGCGAATACGGGGCTAAGACGCGCCACAAGGTATAACCCCGCCTTAACCATTGTAGCTGAATGCAGATAAGCACTGACAGGTGTCGGCGCCTCCATGGCATCGGGCAACCAGATGTGATAAGGAAATTGTGCAGACTTAGTAAACGCCCCCAGTAGAATCAGCAGCATCGCCGGAATAAACAACGGGGACTCAGTCAATAAGCTGACTTGGGCTATAATCTCTCGAATGCTGTATGTTCCACTCATTACGTAGAGTAGATTGAACCCCGCGAACATCGCCAGCCCGCCAAAGACAGTAATTAGCATCGACTTCAGAGCTCCATAACGTGATCTCTCCCGTCGGTGCCAAAAGGCGATCAGCAGAAATGATGTAATACTGGTTAACTCCCAGAATCCATATAGAACCATCAAATTGTCAGACAAAACGACACCAAGCATTGCTCCCATAAACATGAGCAAATAGATGTAGAAATGGCGAATCGCTTCCGTCCGCTTATTAAGATAATAAATGGAATACAAAATCACCAACGCACCCATTCCCGTAATCAGCAGAGCAAATAGCAGGCTCAGTCCATCCAGATGCAACGTAATATTAATCCCAAGTGAAGGCATCCAAGATATAGTTGATATCGTATCATTTCCAGCCTGAATGTCCGATATCCTTGTCAGGAAGTACAGAAAAAGAGCTATGGGTACGGGCAAGACTATCCAACCTGTATGACAGCGCGAAACGCCCTTGGTCAACGGGATTAGGACAGCCAGCATGAATGGAATCAAAATTGCAGCATGCAACACAATCGAGCACTCCCCCTATATAAGTTTACTTTTTTTGTATATGACCTCTAGGAATGCGGCTTTACCCATTCACTTTGTAGAATTTTCAAATACTGGGCTTCCCCATTTCTAACGATTTTGAATAGACCGCTGTTGAAATCAGTATCCAGCTCACGAAAAAAAATCCCTTTTATCGTATCTTCTCCACCAGGCTCTTCGCTCAGTACATAATTTCCATCCCGCTTTACCAAATAAGCGGAAAATCCCTTCTCATGCGAGTGCTCTAAGAGCTCGGGATAACGCTGCACAGCCACAATATGAAGATCAATGGGACCCAGCTGTTCAATCAAATCGTTGACAAAATTACCACGGGTAATCTCTTGCCATAGCGTCTGACTGGACTGGCCAATGATAATTTGGGTAACCTTTTTTTCCTGAGCTGTCTCCACGATCACTTCAGCTGTCTTTTTCCCATTGCATTTACGAATTAGAAACGATCCTCCAGCATCTTTGGTCTGCTTTTCCCATCCTGAGAGGTATTGTTCCTTGTTTTGGTTGTATTCATGATCTGTTGTTGCATCCACTGTTAACACATATAAAGGAGCCCCGAGTAACCGGGATAATTCGCTGCCTCTTTGAATTAACCGCTGTCCGTGCGGACCATAATGGACACACACCATAATGCTCTCATTGTTCATCTCCGTCATCATTTTCTGTGCCTCCTGTTTCCAATTTAACGAAAAAAACACAAAAAGAGCCCACTGTTGGCAGGCTCCTCCGGGTAAAACAATATACAATTAGTTCTAAATTATATAGTTTACCGGGGAGATTGTAAAGGTAATTTTTTTTGCGTATAGCACCCTGTAGAAATGGAGAATATTCTTACAGAGGAGTGGTTCATGTGTTGATGCGCAAAATGATGATCTGCACCAGTCTCTTTATCCTATTGCTTATCGTGTGCTGGGGACTTGAACATAATATTCACACAAAGACAGCGATGAGCAACCCGATGTTACCAGCAAATAAAAGTTACAAATTCCAATCAGCTCATTTCACTGAACCTGTCCTAATAAGCATTCCCTTTCTCCCCAGGGAGTATGTACGGATAGTACGAAAGATTAACGAATAGTTGTTAGTTTTTCCGATTAGTATAAAAACAGCAGCTCAAGGAGACTACTCCCAGATCTGCTGTTTTTTTGGAAATTATTTTTAAAAAGAATGTTGCTTGATCATAAGTACGAGGTATGATTACCAGGCGTAGGCTTCTGGTGCAGGTTTTCCCGGACCCGGGAAAATCTCATCCAGCTTGGCAAGCACATCTTCACTTAATTTAACCTCAGGTACCCGCAGAGCATCCTCTAACTGTTCTAATGTCCGTGGTCCGATAATTGGAGCCGTCACGGCCGGATGAGATAGCACCCAAGCCAGGGCAATCACGTCTTCCTTTTCACCCAGCTCGCGAGATAACGCCGCAAATTGCTCCAGCTTCGCACGATTCTGCTCTACCTTTTCCTTGGCACGTGCGCTGCGGGAACCTGTACCTGCTAACGCATTGCGTCCCAGCAGTCCGCCCGCCAACGGGCTCCATGGAATTACACCCAGACCCAGCTCTTGAGCTGCCGGTAATACTTCAAGCTCAGCCGAACGTTCGTTCAGGTTGTACAAGTGCTGTTCCGATACCAGACCCAGAAAACGACGTGCCTTCGCTTCGGCCTGAGCCACCGCAATATGCCAGCCTGCAAAATTACTGGAACCGATATAACCAACTTGTCCACGATCCACCACGGACTCGAATACACCCCACAATTCATCCCATGACACATTGCGGTCAATGTGATGCATTTGATATAGCTCTACATGGTCTGTTTGCAGACGTTTCAGCGACGCATCCAAATGACGGCGAATTTTGTAGGCAGACAAACCTGATCCTGCATTGGGTCCGTCATTTTCATTTTTCATGTCCCCGTAAACCTTGGTCGCCAATACGACCTTCTCACGTCTTCCACCGCCTTGCTGGAACCATCGTCCGATAATTTCTTCCGTCCAGCCTTTACGGTCATGGCCATATACATTAGCCGTATCAAAGAAGTTAATGCCCGCATCAAGCGCGGCATCCATAATCTTAAAAGCATCCTTTTCTTCAGTTTCCGGTCCGAAATTCATTGTGCCCAGACATAACCGACTAACCTTCAAGCCTGACTTTCCTAAGTATGAATACTCCATACTGTCTCCCGCCTTTGCTTAAGGATTTTTTTAAATTCCGAAAAATTGCATAAAAAAAGACCATACCCACTTCATTCACCAGAATAACCCCCCTTTGAAACACCCCAAAATGCATTTTAAAAGGTGGATAGCGCATGCAAAAAAGCCTCCGCACCATGCCGAAGCATTACATGCAGAGGCCCTTCTCATACTACCCACCGAATGTTAAAAGAAGTGACTTTACGGTGGTTACCAGCGGAGAGAAAGATTTGAATCTGGAGAAGCGTCAGCGATCGTAAGATCAAACCCTTCGCGGAGCCGCTCACCTCAACCACCGTAACTCATTTTTTTTTCAACAATCAAGGAATCAATTTCGTTTCTTTCGCTCGCTCAGCCATTTTCTTCGTATGTTTGCTGAGCGGCTTCTTAAGCACCAATCCAAACAAGAAGCAAATTCCGATAAACACGAACAGCATCACTACATCTCGTGTTACCGTTGAAGGCAACATCCCTCCTACCGTTTCCCGCAACAGACTAACCGCATAGGTGAACGGTACGAACGGATTCAGGGTCTGAAAGAAAGCTGTACTCGTCGCAATGGGAAATGTCCCCCCTGAACTGGAGAATTGGAGCACCAGCAGGATGACTGCGAGACCCTTGCCGATATTGCCGAACACTGAAACCAAGGTATAGGTCATGGCCGTAAACACCAGACTGATCAGCATAGAGGACAGTACAAATGCTACTTTGGCATCCACATATGTTCCCAGCAGAAACAAATCACCGAGAGATACACTTAGCGCCTGAAAAATACCAATTGTGGAGAAGGTCATTAGCCGTCCGAAATACACCTGGTAGCTTTTATATTGACCTTCCGGGTCATCCACATCTACCCTGAACATGGAGACCAGCAGCATCGCACCTACCCAAATCGATAATGTAGTATAAAAAGGTGACATCGCAGAGCCGTAGTTAGGAATCGGGTATATCCGCTCCTGCTTCAGCGATACCGGGCTACCGAGGAAATCACTTTCCTTTTTCACATCTCCCTTAAGCAACGCAATCGCTCTTCCGAGTGCATTTTCACCCTTAAGCTTGCGGATCGTGTCTGCTGCCTGACGTATGGAATGCTCGGCAGCAGGAAGATCGGTTCTGACAAAATTGGCTACCTGGTGTACCGCTTTTTCAGCCTCAGGAAATTTGTTTTCAATCAAGTCCGCCATCTTAATAAACTGTTGTTCCGCCTTCGGCAAATCATTACGTACAAAGTTTGCCGCCTGATGAATTTTACTTTTAACCGTTGGCAAATCGTGCTTCACGAAGTCTGCCGCTTTGTTCACAGCATTCGTAAACTCGCCCATGCGTCCCTGAATCGTCGTAGCGGCTTCATGCAGTTTTTGACGATATTGTGGCAAGTCCTGCTGGAGACGTGTTAGCTCATGCTGCCCGAATTCGGCAGCGGCCTGTGCGTCATTTAGTAGCTTTTCAATATTCGGGAGCTGCTCTTGAGCAGTGGTCAACACATTGGCAGAATTGCGGGCAACGGATTTGATTTGATCCAGCGCCCTTTGAATGGCAGGTGCATATTCCGTATCATAATTGTCCAAAATGCTGTCAATTCCGCTACTGATTTCTCCTGCAAGACGGTCAGCATCATCCAGCAGATTTTGGGCTGGTTTCTCACCGCGCTGAATAGCATCCCCGATGCTAGTAACCGTGCTATTCAATCGGCGAAAGCGATTCTCTACCCCGCTTATCCGGGAAATAAGTGAATCCAGTGGCTGGCTAGGCAAATACCCATTCACACGGTTCAGCAATTGAGAAATATGATCCAACACACCTACAGCAGTCGTGAGCCTGCCGCTAATCCGATTCGCTGCAGCTTGTGCTGCTTTGGGATCAAAATCCACACTACGAATGATGCCTGTAATCTGTGAAACTTCATTCGCAATTTGTTGCACCAGCTGTAAATCTTCTTTTACTACGGTTCCGATCGAATCAAGCGCACCCTCGTTTTTATCCAGAAAGTCGAGTATACCAGTTGTAAAATCCTTGCCTGTATCGGCTATTTTTTGTACTTCCGGCAGTGCTGTCCGGGCAGCATTAATGACCTTAAGGGCCGTTTGCGTGTCCTCCAAGGCGGTGGCCAGTGCGCTTTCTACCTTACTGAAATTCTGATCCAGTTCAACAATTCGATCACCGGCTTTTTGAATATCAGGCAGTCTTTTTTGGATATCCAAAATGACTGCGGCCACCTTGTCCAGCTCAGGCAGGTTTTTATCTATTTTAAGCACCAGGTCGCCCGCGCGATTGATTTCAGGTATTTTTTCCTTCAATGCAATGATTTTTTGTCCTTGATCCTTAATTTTCGGTAAATTCTGCTCCAGCTCCAATGCCTGCTTACCCAATCGATCGATATCAGGCAATCGATTATTTAGCTCCAGCACCCGATTTTCAATGTTGCGAATCGTCGGAAGCTCCTCTTCCAGCTTGACTCCGGCTTCCTTCAATTTCGTCAAAACTGCCTGGCTGGCCGTTTCAATAAAGTTTTGACTAATTTGGTTTGTCAGAGAGGTTGCCCCTGAGGATGTAATTTTCGGAGCTACTGCATTGATTTTTTCATTCACAGCATAATCAATCTCCGGCTTTTGCGGATTTTCTGTAAGCACACTCGTAATTTTCTCTGAAAAATCTTTCGGAATCAGCAGGCTGGCATAATAATCACCGTTCAGCACCCCTTTTCGTGCTTCTGCTTCATTGACAAAAGTCCAACCCAGCTTCTTGTTATTATGAAGGTTATGTATAACCTCGTCGCCGATATTAATCTTTTTACCATTCACCTCAGCCCCCTGATCTTGGCTGGTTACTGCGATTTTTATACCAGATGTATTCGCATATGGGTCCCACATTGCTTTCAAATTCACCCATGCATAGACGGAAGGCAAAAGAATGATGCCAATGACTAATAAAGTCCCGGTCGATACTTTGAAAACATTTCTCCAGTCTGTTAAGTAGATTTGCCATATCTTCCGCAACTTCACCACTCCTCATATGTACATTAACCTTTCGTCCAGTGTTGTATGCACACGTATTGTAAACGATTTGAGCGGCAGAAGCGAATATTATAAAAATGATTGCTAAAAAGCGTACGACTCTTTTACAGATCATACGCTTTTTATGAAATCCCTTTTACTTAATTTCGAATTCCATTTGCAGGTATAGCTTCCAGTGAGTAGAATACGCTCTTTTTATTGATTTTCCCCACAACGGTAGCTGCACCTTTTTTCAAGAATGTATATTCGTTTTTCTTTATTTGCACGGTATATCCCTTCAAATTAATTCCAAAAAGGGATTGTACTTTCGACTTGGCAGCTGAAAGGGCCTGATTTTTACTGAGCTTGGGCTTGGCAAATGCTTTGGCAAAATCCTTATCTCCATCCCAGTCCATGCCATGCTCATTTTTTACAGCCCATACTTTACCGGTTTTCACGCCGATCTGTACGCTGTTTGTGTCGCTCTCATCCCTAAAGTGCCAGATGGTATCGTTGTCCTCTCGCTGACGAAGCGTATATTCAAACGATTTCATTGTAGGAATGCCCAGTGTTTTTAGTGAACGGTTCGCTTTGTTGATCAGGGCAGCTTTAACGTCTTTGAGTGGGTACAAAAAGCTGGCCGTTATTTTATTTCCTTGATCAAGGTGAATATAAATGCTTTGGTTTTTCCCCCATAGCACCCAGTAATTTTTGAATCCTCCTTCGTCAATCGGGGAATATACACGCCAGATGGCCTCTATTTTGAAAACTTTATCGGTATCGAATGTTTTCAGGAATGACGCAACTTTACTGCGCAAATTAGGGGGCATCACCTTATCCATATCAGCGGCCTTATAAATGATGCTGGTGGACTGCACGATTCCTTTCTTGGAATCATAATTTTGGATGAAATCTGCATTTGCTGTCCCTTTCAAGGTACCGTAAACCGTCCATGCGTCAGTGTCCGCACTTGTAAACTCTATCGTTTGTTTCCCTGCTAATGTGTTTAGGACATCCGTCAGACGCTTAGTGGCGGTCGGGTCCAGGTTAACAGAAGTTTGTGCATTTGAAGCTGTGGTTGTGACAGCAGCGGGTTGCTGTGCCATTACAACTGGAGCCGTTCCCAACAGGATTGAGAGTGCTGCGACTGTAGCTGTGATAGAATTCCATTTGTTCATTTCGTCGATTCCTCCTGTGTCTATAAATACTCATAGGATACAAGTACACATAATCCTTAGACGTGCCACAAAAGTAAAAAGTTGCATAAATCCAAAAGAAGAAGCCCCTTAGGCCTACAAGATAGGCTTAAGGAGCTTATTCTTTTGCATTAAATTATCCATTCTTCAGCAATCGGGTAGGCGAAAATCCTGCGCCATGACGCAGCTTCCGTTTTTCCAACCGTTTGTGCAGCGAACGGTTATACAAAACCTGAATGACAAAATACGAGATTATACCCAGCACGATACCGAAAATGGACATGCCGATCAGGATGTGGAGACCTCCGTGCAGTAGGTCTCTGAATACAGACCAGTTGCCGTGAAAAAGCTCCATAAAAGAATGCTCGTGAAGTCGACCGCCCCTGACATGCACCGGATAATGTGATGGATAAATCCAAGCTCCCAGTTGCTTGGCGAATGGCATCAGTACAATCGGCAAAAAGGTCAGCTTGCCTACAACGTTTCCCACAATGGCCGCAGGCAGCGAACCACCAGACAACCGAACAATCGGATAAAACACGAGGTATACCAGAGAGGCCGTGGAAATCACGATCATTTCCAGACCAAAGCCAATGGCGAAGCCCAAAGAGATCTTTTTAACTCCTCCAGGGGCGCGCAACAGCTTGATAAAATTCAGACGAATTGCCCGCCATATATTTTGAAACACGTTGTATTTCTTCTTTGATTTATGAGATTTGAGCCTTTTCGGATTGAACTTTATCAATAGGAGGACTCCTTCAACAGTACAAATTCAAGTTCAGGAATGAGGTTAAAGAACTCCCATCCTTACTTAGTCTATACTGTCATTATAACCCTCAGCGTTCGAAAAGCAATGCTATTCCGCCTGTTTCGCTATTTTAAAACACAATTCGCTTATTGACATCGCTGGATAAAGGTACAAGGTCCCAAATCTCAGCTGCGTATTGCTGAATTGTGCAATCACTGGAGAATTTTCCGGAATGGGCCATATTTACAATAGCACGTCGTGTCCACTCCGAGGGATTCCGGTACACCTGCTCAATATGAGCCTGCGCATCTACATAAGCTGCAAAGTCTTTAAGCACAAAGTATTCATCATTATGATCAATCAGGGATTGATAAATGGCCTCAAATTCCCGTTCATGCCGCGTAAAAGGAGCATCATTCACCAGTTGATCCAGCACTTCACGCAATCTTTCATCACTGTTGGCTGTTTTGCGTGCCGAATACTGGCCGTTCCGATAATATTCTTCAATCTGATCGACCTTCAATCCAAAAATGAACATGTTGGCATCGCCTACCATTTCATGCATTTCAACATTAGCACCGTCTAATGTGCCCAGAGTCAGTGCACCGTTCATCATAAATTTCATGTTCCCTGTGCCTGAAGCTTCCTTGCCGGCCGTAGAAATCTGTTCACTGACATCCGCTGCAGGAATAATCAGCTCTGCCAGCGAGACCGAATAATTTTCAAGAAAAACGACTTTCAGCTTGTCCTTGACATCTATATCCCGATTGATGGTGTCTGCCACATTGTTAATGAGCTTAATCGTCTGTTTGGCGAGAAAATAACCGGGGGCTGCTTTCGCTCCAAAAATAAATGTGCGTGGCGTTACATCCAGTGCAGGATTACTTTTGAGCTGGTTGTATAGATGCATCACATGCAAAATATTGAGCAGTTGTCGCTTATATCCGTGCAACCGTTTGACCTGCACATCAAAAATGGAGGATGTATCCAGTCGTACACCCTGTTTTGCAAACACATACTCAGCAAGCCTGATCTTATTATTTTGCTTAATCGCCTGAATTCGTTTTTGGAACGCCTCATCCTCACTGTAACGAAGCAGGTCGATGAGCTCACGTGGATGGGTTCTCCAGCGTACACCGAGCGTCTCATCATACAAGCTTGCCAGCTCCGGGTTGGCGTGCATCAGCCAACGGCGATGGGCAATCCCATTTGTTTTATTATTAAACCGGTCAGGATATAGTTCATGAAATGATTTCATCTCTCGTTCCTTCAAAATTTTCGTATGCAATGCAGCCACTCCGTTAACGCTATAACTGCCGACGATAGCCAAATGAGCCATGCGAATTTGTTCACCGTGAATAATCGCCATTTCGCCAATTTTGATATCCTGACCCGGATAACGCTCTAATAGCATAGCGCAATAACGTTTGTTCATTTCTTCAATGATCAAGTAAATCCGAGGAAGCAGTTCTCTCACCATGTTGACGGGCCATTGTTCCAGCGCCTCACTTAATATCGTATGATTCGTATATGAAATGGCCCGTGTCGTAATATCCCACGCTTCATCCCACCCCAAGCCTTTCACATCCATCAAAATACGCATCAGTTCCGGTATAACCAGCGTCGGATGGGTATCGTTAATGTGCAGTGCTATTTTATCGGGCAACTGGCTGTAAGGTAAACGAAGCTTCTCAAACGTACGCAAAATACTCTGTAATCCAGCCGAGCACAGGAAATACTGCTGCTTCAAGCGAAGCAGCTTGCCCTCATAATTGGAATCATCCGGATAGAGAAAGGCCGAGATGGATTCTACTGATCGATTGTAGTCGAGAAAGCGGTAATAACCGCCCTCTCCTCGAATCGGTCCCCGCACGGGATCAAGTGCCGATTCAGCACTCCAAATCCGTAGCGTATTCACCTGCGCATGACCATAGCCGACCAGCGGAATATCGTAAGGGACAGCCCAGACCGTTTCGGCATCCTGTGTCTCGAACACAAGACGTCCCTCCAGTTCACGGGTTTCCACACGTCCCCAAAAATGAACCTCGACCTTTTTGTCAGGACGACGTTCCTCCCATACATTCCCTTTCTGTAGCCAGTAATCCGGCAGTTCCACCTGATTCCCGTCCACAATACGCTGCTCAAACAGACCATATTTATATCGAATCCCGCAGCCATGCCCTGCATAGCCTAGAGATGCTAGCGAGTCCATGAAGCAAGCCGCCAGACGGCCAAGACCGCCATTGCCTAGTCCCGCGTCCGCTTCCTGTGCTTCGATTTCCTCCAGATCCCAGCCCAATTCCCCTAATGCCTGTCGAACCATATCCAATACGCCCAAATTCAGCAGATTATTGCCCAATAGACGACCTATTAAAAATTCCAGTGAAAAATAATAAACCTGCTTCTCTTGTCCTTCTTTGTAGGCTTGGTTTGTTTCGGCCCAATTCTTGCCGACTTGTTCACGAATCATGCCACCCAAAACCTTATATACGTCTTCCGACTGAGCCTCCTGCATCGGTTTACCCAGCCTTCCGACCAGTTGCTCTCGAAAAGCCTGCTTAAATACTTCTTTATTGCTGAACAAAGTTGTACCTCCTGTTAATTCCGTTTTTATGGCTAAGTATGATCTATTAAATCACGCTATTCTTGGCAATCACATAGGGAACTCTAATGTCGCCAATCAGAGTTCGATCCGGTGAAAGCTGCACGTCTTTATCCAAAACCACATTCTGCACAACTGCCCCTTTACGGATGACGCATTTTTGCATAATAATCGAGTTGCTTACCCGCGCGCCCTCCTCTACCCGCACGCCACGAAAAAGAATGCTGTTCTCGACCTTTCCCCCAATGGTGCAGCCATTGGCAACAAGGGAATGATCCACCTCGGCGCTGTACGTATAACGAGTCGGGGCTTCATACTTGATTTTGGTATGCACCGGCTGATTCTGGAACAGAGCTTGATATTGCTCCTGATCCAGCAGTTTCATGCTATTTTTATAGTAGCTTTCAATGGAATTAATAACTGAATGATAACCATCATAGCGATACGCGCAGATGCGCAGGCCACTTGGATTTTTCTGAATCGCATCGCGAAAGAAATGACTATCCTGATGAGCAATGCAATGCTTTACCTGATCCAGATACAAGCTTTTGTCCATCACAAACATTTCTAGATAAATATTATGATGATCCTGCTCCTGATGAATACCGGTCACTCGTCCGCTCTCATCAATCTCCAGCCGTACACACGGTGCATGCTCCGTTTCGAGCTGGTAGATGGGTTTGTATACGAGGGTGACATCCGCATTCTTCTCCAGATGATATCGGTATACATCCTCTATATCAACCTTGTTGATATGCTGAGTTCCTGCATGAACAATGGTTTGCCCCAATGAGCGATGGAAAAAGTCCAGATTGTTGTGCACATGCTGTAAGTCACCACGTGATGTGTCCGTCGGATCGTTCCAGTCCGGTGGCAAAATAAACAACCCGCCTCTTCTGCGGTCTAAATCCCATGGCCGACCTTCACCCAAATGATCCAGCAGCGAACGGTATTTGCGGCGGATAAACAGTGCAATATCATGCACCCCTGCATGCATCATATTGGATAAGGTGAAATCAATGAGCCGATATCGACTAGCAAAGGGTACTGCGGCCCCGCACCGGAAATAAGTCAACTCCTTCAATTGATCTAATTCGTGATCCAGGTTGATCACTCCAATGAGTCGGCTCATAGCGGACACCGTCCTTATCCGAGTTATATTCGTGCATGAAGCTGGCTTTCCTGATCGAACAAAATAATCTCATCCAAGCTATCTTCAGGTCCGATGACTGCGTTGTCTTCAATAACCATATTCTCATTTACGATAGCCCGGTGAATACGTACATTGCGTCCGATTTTTACATTCGGCATGATGACAGAATCGGTAATAACGCTCCCTTCACCGACTTCAACCCCATAAAACAGTACGGAGTGCCTTACTTCTCCATCCACCATACAGCCTTCATTTACGATGCTGTTTTTCAGGATCGCCCGTTGGGTTATATACTGGGCAGGCTGATTGGGGCTGCGGGTATAGATGCGCCAGAACGGGTCATTCAGATCTAGCGGCGGGTCCTGAACCAGAAGATCCATATTAGATTCCCACAAGCTCTGAATTGTGCCTACATCCTTCCAATACCCAGCAAACGGGTACGCATACAGCGACCGGCCATGCTGAAGCAATAGCGGAATGATGTCTTTGCCAAAATCGTGTGAAGATTCAGAATCACTTGCGCTTTCCAGTAAGTAGTGACGCAACACATCCCATTTGAATAAATAAATACCCATAGAGGCCAATGTGCTTTTCGGCTGTTCAGGCTTCTCCTCAAAGTCGTATATTCTCAGGTCCTCATCGGCGTTCAGTATCCCAAACCGTTGGGCCTCTTGAATGGGGACATTGATGACCGAAATGGTGCAATCAGCTCCCTTTTCCTTGTGATAGTGGAGCATTCGACTGTAGTCCATTTTATAAATGTGATCCCCTGACAGAATGAGCACATGCTCCGGGTCATACTGATCCAGGAAATGCAGGTTCCGATAAATCGCATCCGCTGTGCCCCGATACCAGTTGTTTCCATTCTCTTTCTCGTGCGGTGGTAAAACGAAAACTCCTCCATCCAGGCGATCCAAATCCCAGTCGCTGCCTACGCCGATATAGGAATGAAGCACCAACGGCTCATATTGGGTCAATACGCCCACGGTGTCTATTCCCGAATGAGAGCAATTGCTGAGAGGAAAATCAATAATACGATAAGTTCCTCCAAAAAATACTGCCGGTTTGGCCAGTGTGCGGGTCAGTCCTTTGAGTCTTTTGCCTTGTCCGCCGGCGAGCAGCATGGCAACTACTTCCTTCTTTCTCATAACAAAGACCTCCCTGTCATGTGCGTCTGAAGCAATTGTGGCAGGATATTTGATAATATCCATTAAACGTGAAGAGACAGTCGTAATCGTTTCATTACCAAGGGAACGGGTAAGATGTGATGGAAAGGGTAAATCATAGTTATGCGGAACGAGTGCAAGGAATCACTAAATCGTAAAATCCCGTTCATCATTTCACATTTTGGATGCTTTTTAGGCATTAGCGTATGACAACATGATCATAAGGAGGCGTTATTGATGAAGAATAAAAAATGGGTAGTAGCAGCATTGGGAATGGGTGTAACGTATCTGATGAAAAATAAAGGAGCACGCGATAAGGTATTGAATAAGGTACAGACGATGGTCAACCGTGCAAAAACATCTGCAAAATCGTAATCGTTAAATTTTAAAGCAAGAAACACGCGAGCCTCTCTGAATAATTGTTCAGGGAGGCTCTGCTTTGACGCTGCTCTGCAACCACGAACAACGCACAACACATCGGTTCGAAGCTGAATGATTAGACGGTCAAGCATTCTCCTTCTGTTCTTCTACTTCCATGATATGTTCAATGGTAAAGGTTCGATGCGTGCATTCGGAGGAACGGTACGCTTCTAGAAGACCCGAGGTACGAATGTTCTCTTTACTCACCTTCTTGAAGGTATGAGTAATCTCTACATTGCCCTTGAAAGGAAAAAAGGACAAACCTACCGTCTGATCCGATAACCACTCAGCCCGAACCCGTTCGCTTTCATGACGAACAGCCGGGAAGCTCAACCCTTCAGCAAACCATTCATAATCTGCTGTAGGAGTACCCGGCTCTCGGCTGCATAAAAACAGACTTAATTCGTCGCAAAACAACATTCTCCGTACATCCGTCCGCACTTGATGTTCGAAGGTTACGCCGCATGTCAGCTCCTGTCTGAGCCTCTGGCGACGCTGTTCCTCTGCCTCTTGATAAGCATGCGTAATCTGCTTGTCCTGAGCTTTTTCATGCTCGGTCCGTCCGACGAGCTCCTTGTACATCAAGCTGCACAGCAACGCCGCATACGCATTCTCTTGCTCGACTTCATCAATCCCAAGACGATAAAAAACAAAACGCGGACTAAGCGGAAAATCGATAAACGTATAAGGTGCTGACACATAATCATTCCAGAAAGGAGCAGCGTCCAGCCTAATCCATCCCCGGTCATGCTCCCTCGCTGCATATATAAAATCCTGTTTATGGCGTCTATTCTTAAAGGCACTGTCTTCCCACTGTGAAGCCAACTCACCTGAAATATGGGCATGGTCATGCTGCGTCGTCATGATATAAGCTTGATCCGTTTCATAAATAACCATATGCTATCCCCTTCCGTTAGGCGTCTATCTGATATGTGTACAAACTATCGAAGGCCATGGTTATGTTTACCTTCATTCATTATATCAGGATAAGGGTAAAAAGGCAGTGAAGTTTTCTCCATCCTCACTTTCAATTACCCCCTAGATTCTTCAATCGAAACTGCTGCGGAGACATCCCTTCCAGTTCACGGAACACCTTGTTAAAATGCTTGGCATTGTCAAAGCCCACAGTAGCTGCAATTTCATAAATCTTGCCCTCCTGACGCCCCAGCAGCTTTTTGGCTTCTGCAATGCGCAGCCTTTTTAAATATTGAACAAAGCTAAGACCTGTATAGGCTTTGAATGCCTGACTAAAATACGTATAATTCAAGGATACTGAATTGGATACTACCGCCATGTTCAAATCCTCGCTGAAATGAGCATGGATGTACTGGATTGCTCGCGTCATGCTGCCGCTTCTATCAGCAATCGCACTAGCAACGTCCGTTCTGCCAGGCTGTCTATCTATCTCCCCGCTATCAACACGATCGTTTAGTAGAGAGTTCCGTTGCTGCAATTCTTCGTTCAAAACTGCTAGCGCACCGAACAGCTCCTCCCTCACGATCGGCTTCAGCAAATACTCCCGTGCTCCGCAGCGAATCGCTTCACGCGCATATTGGAACTCGTCATATCCACTAAGAATGATCACCAAAGGTCTGTCTCTTGGCTCCAGCTTGCGAATATGCTGCATCAGCATAATTCCATCCATAACCGGCATACGGATATCCGTTATCACCAACTCGGGTGAAAACTCCATTACATGCTGCCAGGCTTCCTTTCCGTCCTTAACCAGCACGCATTCATAGAGACCGGAATATTCCCGTTCGATCATGGCTTGAAGCCCCATTCGAATGTTCTTTTCGTCATCCGCAATCAACAGCTTGGTCGTCATGGTCCTCCCCCCTCGTGATATGACGTCTAGGCAAAATCAGGGTTACTGTCGTCGATTGGCCGGGAATGCTGTCCAGTTTAATGCCATAACCTACGCCATACTGCATACTCAAACGGCGATGCACATTATACAAGCCGATCCCTCCATGCATTCCGGGCTCGTAGGAATCCATATCCGGATGCATCAGACCAGCCATAATGGCATTCTTTCTTTCTTCAGATATCCCCACTCCGTTATCCTGTATACGTAATTCAATGATATCCTGCTTGGAGTAGGCTTCAATGGTGATGAGGAATGGTCTTCGCAATGTACTCCAACCGTGCTTTATTGCATTTTCGACTATAGGCTGCAGCGACATTTTCAGCATTTCCAGTTCCATAAACATTGACGACAGGCGAATGTCCAGCCCAATTTGGTTGTCATGGCGAATGTTCATAATGGCCACATAATGCTGAATATGACGAATTTCATCACGCAACGCAACACACGGCCGGGACCATTGAAGATTATAGCGCATCATCGAACCCAGGGAAGTGAGAGCATCTGACAGCGGATATTGTTGTTCCATCTCCGCCATCATTTTTAAATTTTCCAATGTATTATATAGAAAATGGGAATCAATCTGATGCTTGAGTCCTTGCAATTCTGCCTCCTGAGCAGCGGCCTGCTTCTGTACAGCCTCAGCAATGAGCACGTTAATCCGACTTAGCAAACTGCGAAAATATAGAGCCAGCTCCGCGACTTCTCCCCGCCCATATACCGGGATTGTAAGCTGAAAGTCGCCCTCCTGCTGTACTCTTTTCATAGATTCACGCAGTGTATGCAGCTGCTTGAGAATAAGAGCGTGCAAGGTATAAGAAATGACGGACATTAACAATATCAATATACAAATAATGAGTAGCATGGCATTGCGTTTGTGACGGAGGCCACTCAGCGGACCGTCCAGCGCCACTATATTTAGCAAATAGGCATCCAGCCCTTCTATATAACGGTACAAACCAAGATAAGGCTTATTCCCATAGGTAAAGTCAAAAGCACCACCCTGTCCCTGAACGCGGGACTGTAACAGATGGTGCACATGGGACAGAGGGATCGGAATGGGATCAGGTTGAATGGAAGCTGTAGCTATATCGGTAGAAGACACTAATTTTCCACCGTTTGGCATGGAATCCTCGGCGTTTAGAATGAACATTTGCCATGCATAATCACGTGGTGGGGTACCAAATACTCTAGGCGAAAAGAGCTCTAGCCTCATATTGGTTTCCACCAAACCTGCGTGTCTTCCTCCGCTTGCCTGAATTTCACGCAGCAATGCCATATACTGTACCGCTTCATTTTCCTGCCCTGCTTGCCCCTGCAATAAGCTCTTAGGTCCCTTGTATATATCCCACCATATTCTTCCTTGCTGATGTTGAGCTGTTGTCAGCCAGGAAGTTTTAGGCAGGCGTGATTCATTGAAAATCATGGGCCATATTTCATGGGCCTGGGGATTATTTGTATACAGCCGGATATTCTCAATGTTGGGATTGCTGTAGAGCAAGTGCTGTAAATTGGGAAACACATTTAAGTTAAATTGAACCAGCTCATCGCTGCTTATTTCACGTTCCTCGGTTAGATAATGAAGTACGTTGCGATCTGAAATCGCAAGCTGTGCGGTCCGCTCCATAATTTCCATATTACTGTGAATCTGGGCCAGTTCTGTATCGAGTACATACTGATTTTGTACGGTAATGTCGTGCATGGTGTTCTCGTACAATTGATGAAAGGTATAAAGCGAGAACACTACAACCGGGATTAAAATGACTCCGATATAAGCGACAATGAGCTTGACTTGAAGAGAGCAACCGCCTAGCTGATCGGCCGTATCCGTCAGCCACTGCCATATGTGACGGCGCAGCAGGCTCTTCATCTGTGAACGTACACGGCCTGACATGAAATCACATCCTTAGCATTCAATAAATAAAGTATTGAACGAGATCATTTCGTGAACTGTTCCATTTTTTTGATGTTTTCCTCATAGGCTTTTTGCTGATAAGCCAATACCTTGTCATAGCCTGCTTTTTTGCGGTCTTCCAAAAAGCGGGCAAACAGCTGATCGAACTCCTCATCCGAGGAAGCCAGCAACAGCTTCGGTAATGCCTTGCCCCAAATTTTGTCTATCTGGCCTGACGCAATGCCTTCTGCCGAGGTTCCGGTCGGTTTGATATTTTCATATTGGGAGAAGCTGTGGGTCTTGCCTTTCGTCCAATCTTCCGGCTGCTTATACGGCTCGACGCTGGGCGGCGCCCACTGCAAACTCATATTTGTATCCATCAGCATCCAGAAGGTGGAGGAGGCGCCATACTTTTTGTCAAAAGCAGAGCGATCCTTGTTCAGCAGCTCCAGTACCTCTGGCTTGAAGGCTGGCTTACCGTTAATTGTGTCCCACAACTTTCCCTGCTCCCCCAGATACAGATCACGGTTCCCTTCCTCACTAATCAGATAAGTCAGAAATTCAATAGCCCGCTCCTTGTCTTTCACATCCTTCGAAATAAGTGTCACTGTCCATCCGGAAATGCCTGGCCCGGCCAGCGTCGGCGGGTCCAGCTTACTGTTGGAAGGTCCATCCACTGCAATGTAGACGGAGTTGGGATCTTTCGCATGCAATGTCACCTGTTGTGTAGCAAAATCAGACCGCTGATATAGCATGGCAAAATACCGTCCCTGTGCCACCTTTTCTTCCATTTGCGGACGTTTGTCGATAAATACGTCCTTGGCGATCAGGCCCTGCTCATTGGCTTGGCGGAATGTTTTGAGCCAGCGAATGTACTCTTCGTCCGAACGACGGTCATACAGTTTTCCGCCCTTCTCGTGAGGAATGGCAAGAAAGTTAAGTAAATAGTCTTCAAAAGAATAATTTCCGTTATCCGTAAATTCGTGGAACCCTATCGGGATCAGCGGCTGACCGTTCACCTCCGGAAATTTCTCTTTCGCCTTTTGAAGCGCTTTCAAAAATCCTTCCGGTGTTCTCATATCCGGCTTGCCAATCGCCTCGTACATATCCTTACGAACCATAAACGTTTGATTGGAGACAAAATTTTGGCCGTATTTTTGGTAATCCTGCGGTGAAGAGGACGCGTTAGGATACCCATATACATTTCCGTCTGTTTGACGATACCATGACATTTTAGCTGGGTCTGCCACTTTAATCAGATATGGATCATATTTCTCGGCCAACTTGTTAAGTGGGAGCACCATCTTGCCCTCGATCATTTTTTTGATTGCATCTTCTCCCCAACTGAGCGTGACAAAATCAGGCAGTTTGCCCGAGGCGAGCATGGTATTCAGTTTTTCATTTTCATTTCCTGCGGGTACGATAAAATTAACACTGACTCCAGTCTTTTGCGTCACATACTTCGAAGTCATATCCGTCCCCCACTTGTTCGGGAACCAGGAAAAATTCAAATACCAGTCAAACGTTATCGGCTCTGTATCCGCCTTCCAGCCCGGCGCATCTGCCGTAGCCTTTGTCTTCTCATCTTTCAATTCCGTGGCAGCGCCATTGCCACCGGACGTACATCCCACGAGCGGTCCTACCAGCAGAACAACAGCCAACAGCCCCTTTTGCCATTTACGAATGTTCATCATAAATCTCCCCCTTAGATGATGTGCTAGCCCTTAACCGAGCCAATCATTAGCCCTTTGACAAAATATTTTTGCAGGAATGGGTATACCAGCACAATCGGCAAAGTCGTTATGACCATCGTCGCCAGCTTGATCGATTGTGAAGTAACGGACTGGGCGACAATCCCGGGTGCGGCAGACATCATTTGATTAGAGCTGGATTGGGCAACAACCCGGTACAAATACGTCTGAATCGGCTGAAGATCCGTATTATTGATATAGATCATTCCTGTAAAATAATCGTTCCACTGGTACACCCCATGAAACAAGGCAATTGTCGCTACTACTGGCATGGATACAGGAAGCACAATCCGGCAAAAGATGCCGAAATCGTTGGCTCCGTCTATTTTCGCCGCTTCCTCCAGTGCATCCGGCAGTTCCCGAAAAAAAGCCATAAAAATAATAAGGTCGAAAAAGCTGAACATCGCAGGAATAATGTACACCCAAAAGCTGTCCAGTAGCCCGAGATCACGAATCAGCAAATACGTTGGAATCAAGCCCCCACCAAAAAACAGGGTAATGGTGCCGATCAGCATATACAGCTTGCGCCCGATCAGCTCTCTACGGGAATATGCATATGCAATCATGGCGGTAAAAAACACATGCACAATCGTGCCGATTAGCGTCTTGGCGACCGTTACTCCCATCGCAGTCATAATGCCGCTGTTGGCAAATACAGCCTGATAGCTGCTGAGACTAAAGAGTCTCGGCCACCAGTAAATGCCGCCTCGCATTGCGTCTGCCCCTTCGTTAAAGGAGTTCACCAGCACATACCACACGGGATATAACGTTACAAAACAAATGACCAGCATAAAAACGTTGTTAAATAAATCGAATATCGCTTCGCCTGCTGTTCTGCGTCGCAATAGCTGCATACATCCGTCCTCCTTCAAAATAGAGAGGTATTATTCATCCGTTTGGTTACAGAATTGGCTATCAGCAGCAAAATGAGAGCAAGAACCGATTTCAGCAATCCTACCGCAGTAGAATACGAAAAACGTCCCTGCTGAATGCCCACCTGATACACATAAATGTCAACTACATTACTTGCGCTTTCATTCAGCGAGTTACGCAGGACAAGAATTTGATCAAAGTTGGAGTTCAATATGCCGCTAACCGCTAAAATAAACAAAATGGATATTGTACCCTTGATCGCAGGAAGTGTGACGTACCACATTTTCTGAAACCGTCCTGCTCCATCAATGGTGGCCGCTTCGTACATGTCCGTAGATACGCCCGCCATTGCTGCCAAATAAATAATGGCTGACCATCCAAGCTCCTTCCAAATATCCGAGCTGACGACGATAGTCCAAAAATAGCCCGGCTCCGCTAAATAACTAATCGGCTGGTCGATCCAGCCCCAAGCTAGTAACAGTTGATTGATCAATCCGGTATCTGCCAGCCACGTGGTTAAAATCCCGCCAAGAATGACCCATGATAGAAAGTGAGGAAGATACGAAATGGTCTGAATGGATTTTTTGAACCGCGTAGACCGGATTTCATTCAGAAACAAAGCAAATACAATAGGTAACGGGAACCCGATCGCCAGCTTGAGCAGACTAATACCCAGTGTATTTTTGACAATGTACCAGAAGTTATCATCCTCCAAGAAGGCGCGAAAATGCTCTAACCCCGCCCATGGTGCGCTTGATATAGTACCAATAATGTCAAAATGTTTGAAAGCAATCAAAATGCCGTACATCGGAATGTAATGGAAAATAATCATCCATACCACTCCAAGTAGTGCCATGGTCTGCAAATGTTTTTGCCCCCCCCATCTGCGGGCTAGTGACGTCCATCTCCCCGATCGAACCGATGGCTGTGGTTGTGGTTGTGGTTGTGGATTTTTCCATCCTGTACTCATACAGAAGACCTCCCTCCTCTATAATGTAAGCACTTACATTTATTATTTTAGGGGCTTTTGCTTCTAATGAGTAGTACTTGATTTTTTGATTTTGGTGTCTAAAGTTCAGGTGGAGATAGGACAATACGTAAAAAGTTTCTTCCAGCCTTTGGATTTTCTATATCTATTAATTCACAAAAAAGACTATCAGATGGTACGATAAGACTATATGGAATTCCAATCATTACCTATGACCTAGATCAGGAGGATTAAGAATGGAAGAATTGGTTCGTTCGATTCAAAAACAGGTTCGGATAAAAAGGTTTGCCTGCTGGGCAGGGCTCATCATGTTTGGCCTGTGTACTTTAGTTGGCATTGCAGCTGAGGAATGGTTTATGGCGCTTCTGGGACTCGCAATGACAGTCTTATCAATCTATGGATTAACCATGATGCGTGGTATGACGAAGTTTAATAAAGAGTATCAACCGGGAAAGGGATACGGTTATTATCGCCGTACGGCACAGCAAAAACTGCGTTATTTGACTTGGGGACAATGGATACTCGGCGGCTTTATCGTCCTAATGTTCTTTATATATCACGTCCGTCTTAGTGCTTTTCTTATAGCTATCTTGGGGATCTTGACCATTCAGTTCAGTATCAAAAAACGAATTAAAAATCATCAGGAGCCTGACGTCACAGAGTTGGATGAGTTTGTACGAATGGGGATTGTTTCTCCGCATGAGCAGACTATTGGAGTGTATAAAGATTTCCTGCACCTTAGCCATACGTTTCAGGGCAACCAAATTGTTATCGTTACAGACAAACGGCTGATATCTGTGTTTGTAGAGGAACAAGGACGTGCGCTGAAAACGGAAATGCTGCTATCGAGTATAAACAAAATACGTGCAATCGGTACGGGTTTTCAGGGTCAAGGTTTATTGCTGTCTGTAAGCAACCGTGACCATAACGAGCTTCACATTCATATGGTCGGGAAAAGTATTTACTTTTCGCCAGAGCAATTCGTGGGCTCCTTGCTACGGGCACTGGACGCAGCGTTAAAGATTGGATCATACAGTACGGAAGAAACATTCCCCGTTTACCAACAGACAAGGATTTCATTGCATCCATTAGAACAAAGTTTGTTGCACAAGCCTACCACTGCCTAAATATTCCTCGCAAAAAAAACCAATAGCAAGCAAGCCCTGATCTTAATGAGCTTACTTGCTATTGGGTTAATTAAAACAACTAATTTTCTACCATTTTCCCTTATTAATGATTGGCTCCATGATAAAACACAGTGATGAGATCATGACTAGTAACAAACACCAGCAAACTAAACAGACTGAGCGATAGCGGCCGTGAAATCAATTTTTTCATCCTTTAACACTCCTTTTAGAATCGTTATATATTGGTCTTGCTGTGTTGCTGTAGCTTGGGATCTGAAAATCTCAAATATAGCAGTACATTTTCTAAACTCATGCTCATGTTCCATACCCAGGGTATCGGACAGCTTGAGAGATTGCAGAATATAGCCCAACGCAACCGTAAACTGTCGCAGCTTTATATAATAAAGAGCCAGCTGATAGCAGAAGCGAAAATAATAGGATACATTCACAGGCTCTTCAAAATATTTGAAATCTTCAATTTGTTCGGCAAATGATTCAAGCACACGCTCTAAAGGATAGTCGTGTCTGGCCGCTCCCTCAACAATGGAAAGAAGCCCCGGTAACAGTTCTTCTGGATTGTCACGAAGAAATTGAACGTATTCCTGCAATACCTCGGAACGACCCGATAAAATATCAAGAGCATATAAATTGGCTCTTGCAGCATGGCGATAATATTCCACTTCTGCTTCTCCATACGGATCGAGACCATTAAACCAGCCCAACTCTGCATATTTTTCAATGCAATCTCGAGCGGCCTCATACTTGCCTTGTTTTTGGAAGGCCATGCCTTTCATAAGATGACTGTAGCCGTAGTAGTAGACTAACGGCCGTTTGGTATGTATGGGTTGTATAGGTTTCTTGCACGCTTTGTAGAGCTGCAACTCCTGATACTTCTGGTTGACATGGGAATACAGCTGGTCGCATAAAGCGATCATATGGGTACCATCCATAAATGAAAAAGACAGCTTAATCATGTTAACAAGTGTGTCTAGATCTGTGATGTCGGAGTGAACAAGATCATCCACCCTCCCCACCTCCTTGTCCGACTTTTGTACTCATCAAACAAAACATGATCTATATTCCAACTAAAAATAACTTAATTACGTATTTATTACGTAATTAAGTTATATCATAAAATCAGACATGTGGCAAGGAAATTATAATATATTCCAATTTTCAAAATGTGGATGCCTATAGAGCATTCATTTGTTCAGTTCCATATGAAGCAAAGGGAATGCCCGGCCTGATCCATCCAGCGCAGATCGTCCTGTTGGTACAAAGCCGTAATATCTGTAGAAAGCATGCGCCTTCTCGTTTTGCTCATTCACATCCACTTTGAGGTGCGTTCCTTTTATTTTTTCAGCATGCTGGATGAGTCGGCTGCCTGTGCCCTGTCCGTGCCATTCAGGGTCGACAAACAGCATTTCTATTTTCTGCCCGTCCAGCCCGATAAACCCTATCGGCTCCTGAAGTACCGTACACTCCATCCAAACTTCAAGTTCTCTTAAAGCGCCGTTACTTATGATGTGATGGTAAAATTGAATGTCTTCTTCAGACAAAAATGTGTGCGTTTGGTGTACTGCCCGATGCCAAATATCTACGAGTTGATCATGATTTCCTTCCCGATAAGCAATAATTTTATGTTGCACTGTATTTCCCCCTTATGCGAATATCCATATAGCATATTTTGCAGTAAGTTTAACAGCGTATTTAGAAGTATTCAAACACAAAAAAGGAAGCGGATCCATCCGCCTCCTTTAGGTTACAACCCCTTTACAACGTAACGCCATTTTTGAAAATAGCAAGCTCCCTGAAATTGTTTTTCTCATTATTCACCCAGGTTCCGCTGGCTACATCGATAATGTAATCGACAAAGTTGCGTAGCGCCTCTTCCATACTGACATCCTCCACCAGTGAACCAGCGTTATAGTCAATCCAGTGAGGTTTAGCCTTATATAACGGCGAGTTGGTCGACACCTTCATCGTCGGAACGAAGGAGCCAAAAGGCGTGCCACGCCCGGTTGTGAATATGACGAGCTGACAGCCCGCTGCAGCAAGAGCTGAAGAAGCAACCAGATCATTCCCCGGCGCGCTGAGCAGATTAAGTCCCTTGGTCTTGAGACGCTCCCCGTACTGAATGACATCGGTGACCGTGGAAGACCCGGATTTTTGCGTACAGCCCAGTGATTTATCCTCCAGTGTCGTGATGCCCCCTGCTTTATTGCCTGGTGACGGATTTTCGTATACTGGCTGCTTATAATCCAGAAAATATTGTTTAAAATCGTTAATCAAATGTACGATCTTATCAAATACTTGCTCATCGGCAGCGCGTTCCATTAAAATCGTCTCCGCGCCGAACATTTCGGGCACCTCCGTCAGTACAGTCGTTCCACCCTGTGCTGCCATATAATCCGACAGACGCCCAAGCAGTGGATTGGCAGTAATACCCGACAGGCCGTCAGATCCACCGCATTTCAAGCCGATGTTCAGCTCAGACAAAGGTACAGGCTCCCGTCGATCTTCTTGTACGGCTGCAAATATTTCATGGAGCAGCTTTACCCCTTCCTCCACTTCATCCGACACCTCCTGGGAAAGCAAAAACTTCACCCGCTCCGAGTCGTATTCACCGATGGCTTCTTTGAATTCTTTCATTTCATTGTTCTCACAGCCCAAACCAAGTACCAGAACGCCACCCGCGTTTGCGTGTTTCACGGCATCAATCAAAATCGTGCGCGTATGTGCATGGTCGTCGCCCAATTGAGAGCATCCATAGTTATGCTTGAGCACAAGTGCATTTTCAAAAGGTGAGATATCTCCCACTTCCTGCTTAAAACGATTTAAAATGAGTTCGGCAATTCCATTCACACAGCCGACCGTCGGCACAATCCACAACTCATTGCGAATCCCTACACGACCGTCCTTTCGCCGAAATCCTTGGAACGTCCGACTCTCCTGTTCATATATATGAGGAGCTGGCTTAGGCTTGTAAGTATATTCCTCCACACCTGTCAGATTCGTTTTCGTATTATGCGTATGCACATGCTGACCTGCCTGAATGGGCTGAATGGCATGACCGATGGGATATCCGTATTTCAGGACATGCCCACCTTCAGGTATGTCCTGTAGCGCAATTTTGTGCCCACGCGCTACATCCTCGGCCAGCTCCACGCATTGTTCTTGTTGTGCTCCCCATGCCAGCGTTTCTCCCTGCTTGTAATCACGCAAAGCGACAGCCACGTTATCTTGATTATGAATTTGAATGAATTCCAGCATTCCAGTCTCCTCCTTGCTTATGCTCCGGGTACGCTGTTCCCGGTTAGAGAATCGAGCGTCTCCTTCATTCCTCTGCTTGTAATTTCATACACATGCTGCGCTGTTTGTTCAGCCAGCCCTTCAACCTGATTCAGATCTTGCCCCCACCATGTCTGTTTGCTGAGTACCTGCTCAGTCAATTGCTTCGCTCCGGCGAGAGTTCCGTCATACGTACTCCACAGTTCGCCAAATGTGCTCAATACTTCCGCTTCGTCTGCCAATGCAATCGACTCGCCCTTTCTGTCTCCCCGGTAGAATACGAGTAAGGACGCCAGCGAAAATACGATTTTGGCAGGCAACGCCTTGTGCTGTGCCACATACTGGAGCAAGGATGGCAAGTTCCGTGTCTTGAACTTGGACACCGAATTCAATGCGATGCTCATGACATAATGACTTACAAAGGGATTACGGAACCGTTCAATCACATCGTCGGCATATACATTCAATTCCGCTGCTGGCGAGTCCAGTGTCGGAATAATTTCCTCTCGAATCAACGACTGGATATATTCGCCCATAACATCATGCTCGACCGCTTGCCCTACCGTATCCAGGCCATATAAATAGGCTACAGGTGTAAGCGCCGTATGGGCCCCATTCAAAATGCGCACCTTTCGTGTACGATATGGTGCCATATCATCGACAATCAGTACATTCAATCCGGCCAAATGAGCAGGTAATTCTTCTTTAAGCCACTGTGGCCCTTCAATAACCCATAAATGATACTGTTCGCCCACAACAACCAAATCGTCCTTGTAACCCAATTCCGCTTGGATTTCATGAATCCGGTCTTTGGGATAACCAGGTACAATCCGATCCACCAAACTGTTGCAGAACGTATTTGCTTCCTCTATCCATGCAATAAACTCAGCCCCAAGCTCCCATTGGTTCGCATATTTCAGCACGATTTCCTTAAGAGCGTCTCCATTACGGTCGATGAGTTCGCACGGAATAATGACCAGTCCCTTGCTTTGATCGCCCTCAAAAAATTGAAAGCGCTTGTACAAAAAGGCGGTCAGCTTACCTGGAAAGCTTTTTTGCGGGCGATCTTCCAATTGATCCTCAGGTGCATAAGCGATTCCTGCTTCCGTCGTGTTCGAAACAATAAAGCGCAGCTCTGGCTTTTGGGATAACGCTTCATACTCCAAAAATTCCGGACCGTAAGGATTAATTCCACGGGTGACACACTCCACAACGGTATGCTCCTTCATGGCCTGCCCATCCTTAATTCCTTCAAGGATAACCGTATAAAGACCATCCTGCACGTTAAGCTTCTCCACAAGACCTCCTGGCTGCGGTTGTACAATCACAACCCCTGTATTCCATTCTGCCAGCTTATTCATTTTGTCAAATTGCCAGTCTACAAAAGCACGCAGGAAGTTCCCTTCCCCGAATTGTAGTACCCTCTCGGGATGCGGTTCTATAATGATAAAGCTTTTTCTGTTTAATTGATCTAATTCATCTACTTGTTTCATCCGGAGTAGCCTCCCACTAGTACCATAATGATTTCACCGTTATTTTATCATAATGCACACGTTAACAAAATAGTTTTATCAATATTTTTAGTTTTAAAAAATAATAATGACAATAGTATGAACACGTTAACATATACGTTTATATAAAAATCTGCAAGTATATTGTCCTTCATGTGTTGTTTCGCACCTGTTCCAAGGCGGTTAAGGCTAACTATTACCCTCTCCCGAGACCTTGTTCATATATACATTTCAGCAGAATAGACGCAAGAAAGCACGGGCAGGATAACACTACTTACTAGGCAGGAGGAGCATCTATGAAGACAATCGCGGATACTATTGTACAAGTTTTGGTCAATGCAGGGGTCAAGCGGATCTATGGCATCGTTGGAGACTCATTAAATAATATGGTTGATTCCATTCGCAGCAATGGTCAAATTGAATGGATTCATGTAAGGCACGAAGAAGTGGCTGCCTTTGCAGCCGGAGCAGATGCTGATCTTAGTGGCAGTATTGCCGTATGTGCCGGTAGTAGCGGCCCCGGAAATCTGCATCTGATTAACGGTTTATATGATTGCCACCGCAATCGGGTGCCTGTACTCGCTATTGCAGCTCATATTCCAAGTGATGAAATCGGAAGTGAATATTTTCAGGCTACGCACCCCGAGCATCTTTTTGGAGAATGCAGTCACTTTTGTGAGGTAATTACGACACCGCGTCAAATTCCAAGAACAGTAACCATGGCTATTCAGGAAGCAGTTTCACGTTCAGGTGTTTCCGTCATTGTTCTTCCCGGTGATGTAGCAGCTTTGGAAGCGGAAAAGGTGCCCACCCCTGAACATGTCTATCACCCCACAGCACCTGTCATCCATCCGTCCGCTTCTGAAATTTCCCGGCTGGCCGAATATTTGAATAACGGTAAACGAATTACGTTGCTATGCGGCGCTGGATGTGCTCAATCTCACGACTTGCTTATGCAGCTATGTGACAGGCTAAAATCTCCCATGGTATCCGCTCTGCGAGGCAAGGAATATCTGGAATATGACAACCCTTATTATGCTGGATTGACAGGACTGATCGGGTATTCTTCCGGGTACCATGCCTTGATGGATTGTGACGTTCTGCTCATGCTTGGAACAGACTTTCCTTATAGACAATTTTATCCTGAAGATGCGATTGTCCTACAGGTAGATATAGAGCCGTCCCATCTCGGCAGACGCGCTCCGTTGACGTATGGTTTATGCGGAGATGTAAAAGCAACGTTGGAAATGCTGCTTCCTCATTTAACGTCAGAGCATGATTCCAGGCATTTGGAAAAAACCGTCTCTCATTATGCCAAGGTACGCCAGGAGCTGGACGATCTGGCGGTTGGTAAGCCAGGTCATATGCCGATCCATCCGCAATATCTCGCCAAAGTTATCAGTGATACCGCCGAGGAAAATGCTATTTTCACTTGTGATGTCGGTACTCCCACAGTATGGGCAGCGCGTTATTTACAAATGAACGGTCAGCGCCGACTTCTCGGTTCCTTCAATCATGGTACGATGGCAAATGCACTGCCCCAGGCAATCGGTGCGCAGGCCACTGAGCCTGACCGACAGGTGATTGCCCTCTCAGGCGATGGCGGACTTACAATGCTGATGGGCGACCTGCTCACCCTAAAACAGCATCAATTGCCTGTAAAAGTTATTGTTTTCAACAATGGCGCTCTTGGCTTTGTCGAGTTGGAAATGAAAGCAGCCGGATTTCTGGAAAACGGGACTGAACTGGTTAACCCTGATTTTGGTGCTGTAGCGCAAGCCATGGGACTCAAGGGCATTCGGGTTGAAGATCCTACGATGCTGGAGGATGCCATTCAGCAAGCATTGGCTCATGACGGCCCTGTTGTGGTAGATGTGGTGGTGAACCGTCAGGAGCTGTCCATGCCACCTAAAATTAATCTTAAGCAAGCAGAGGGCTTTACACTGTGGATGATGAAAGCCGTGCTGAACGGACGCGGAGACGAGATTGTTGAACTGGCTAAAACCAATCTCTTTCGTTAAATACATGACGAAGCAGTGCTCATTTTAACAAAAAAGAGGCAGGAACAGTGCTTGAGCATTGTTCCTGCCTCTTTTACATAACAAAACTCAGCGTGGTCTGTCTGCCGTCGATTTCCGCTTCATGAGCGCGGTTTCCATAAATATAAGCTCGCCCTCATTGGACGGTGACTGAATTCGTTCCAGAATGCAAGCGGCTCCGCGCTCGCTAATCTGCTCAATCGGTCTTTTGACCGTCGTTAATGGTGGAGTCGTATACATCGAGAAACCAATATCGTCAAAACCAATGACAGAGATATCCTCCGGTACTTTCAAGCCGTTTTCAAATACCGCATTCATCGCACCAATAGCCATATCATCGTTAGAGCAAAACACCGCTGTCGGTGGTTCTTTCAAGGCAAGCAGTTGCTTCATTGCCAGACTTCCGCTTTCAGTATCATAGTGACCCTGCACGATATATTCGTGTCGGATTGGCTTACCACGATCAATTAATGCATTCATGAAACCCTCGCGGCGTTGCTGGGTCGATTTGAAGCCTTCTACCCCCTCGATGATCGCAATGCGTTCATGCCCGCTTTCAATGAGAAAGGAAACAGCTTCATAGGAGCCTTCCTTATCATTAGAAATCACATTTACAATCCCAGCTCCGGACACCTGCCGGTTCAGTACAACTAGCGGGATGCCTTGACCTAGTACATGATAAATAAAAGGGTTGTCCGCTTCGCTTTGGCTCATCAGAATGATGCCATCAAAACGCTTGCGATGAATAGCAGAAAAATCAGCGTAATCGTCAATTCCTCGCACAAACAGATTGTAATCCACCCCGATGACGTTATTAACTCCACGGATGGTATCCGCAAAAAAACTGGAGCTGGTGCCTTCAGAAATACTGGTGAAAAACAGGCCGATCGTATGCGAGCGCTGGAGAACCAGGCTTTTAGCATTGTAATTTGGAATGTAATTAAGTTGCTCTGCCAACTCCATAATTTTGCGTTTCGTATCTTCTTTAATCAGCGGGCTGTTATTGAGCGCCCGGGAGACGGTTGTATGGGAAACATTAGCCAGTTTGGCAATGTCTTTAATAGTAGCTGCCATATACGTATCCTTTCCTTAGAGAGGCTCTAAAAAGATTATATACCCACCATACCACAGGAGCCGCCCGGAAAAGAAGACTTTCACAAATTATACGCGGTTGTCCGCATGTCGACGCTGTAATTCTTGAACCATTTCTGCATGTCTGCTGTCCGTCAGCTTGTACATTTTACCGATTACCAGCATGGCCAAAGCCAAGGCAACAGCCGGATAAAGACAAAGCAAGGCTTTGATTCCAAGCAGCGTTCCAGAGGATTGAACCACATTCGGTACATACCCGACAAGCGCCAGGCCAATACCCGATAGAAAGCCAGACAAGGATTGAGCCAATTTACGTGAAAAGTTAAATAGTGAATAGGTAATCCCTTCCTTGCGCTCCCCGGATGACCATTCGCCGTAATCAATAATATCGGACACAAATGCCCAGGTAACCCCGTTGGGAATACTAATACCAATGAACGAAATACTCGCAAGAATTGTGAAAATATATACGTTGGAAGGCATCAAAAAGTTAATGGAATCGGCTATGACGCTAACCAGCATTCCCAAGATGGCTGTTTTTCGTTTACCAAAGCGCCGTACCAGTTTGGGCAGGAATAATACACCCAGCAGCGACGAACCGATAATAATAAAATTCATATATGCCATTAATTCTACATGCCCCAAATTATATTCGGCAAAATAGATCAACAGTGCGGACTTGATATTGTAAGCGGAAATGGTGAAAATCGTCATTAAAACGAGTACCAGCAAGGGTTTATTATTCGTAAAGGTATGCACAATCACGCCTAAAGATAGCTTCTCTTTTGGCCCGGACTGGCTAATGATACGTTCTTTCGTTCCACGGTAACATATGATGAAAGCGATCACACCAATGAATGACATAATCCCCATGACCACCGGATAGCCGACATGATGGTTAGGAAACAATAAAATAAGCGGCATGACCACGACACTGGTTACGAATAATGCGCCTAGTGATCCTGCCTGACGGAAAGATGACAACGAAGCACGTTGCTGAGTATCCTGCGTAATGGCAGCACCCAGCGAGCCGTATGGAATATTAACAATAGAGTAGCCGATCCCCCAGATCATATAGGACGCGTAGGCGTAAATGAGTTTGCCTGTGGGTGAAATATTCGGCGAAATAAAGGTAAGAATCGTAAGAATTGCAAGGATAACGCTTCCAACGATAAGAAAAGGTCTAAATTTTCCACGTGTACCGATATGTTTGCGATAATCAACAAAGGACCCGACAATAGGATCACAGACGGCGGCAAACAGTTTGCTGACCAAGAAAATGCCTGCGGCGGCTCCAGCAGAGACCCCTGCTACATCCGTAAAAAATTTCAGCAAATACAGCTGCCCCAAATCAAACATGAATCCGTTTCCAAAGTCACCCATACCATACGAAATCTTTTCTTTCAGGCTAATATGCTCACCTGTCTTGTTGTCAGTTTGGACGCTCTCCTGCACGATAGGCACTCCCATACCTACACACTCCTCTATACTTGTAATTATTTTCACATATTCATTGATATCTATTTTGTTTTTCAATGGCTCTTGCCGGGAGTTTGGTACAAGCTCCTAGCAAGAGCTCCTTTTCTCTGAAGTTAGTGAGGTCTCACTTTAGAGAGTAGCATCACTTACTATGAACAACCGTTGGGAAGTTAAAATATTGCTCGGCGTTATTGTAGCAAATATTTTGTACCATGGCTCCGAGCAGTTCCAGATCCTCAGGGGCCTTGCCTTCCTGAACCCACGTTCCGATTAAATCGCAAAGGATACGGCGGAAATATTCATGACGTGTGTATGATAGAAAGCTGCGGGAATCCGTCAGCATGCCAATAAAGCGGGACAGCACTCCGTAATTAGCCAGCAGCTTCATCTGCTCCTGCATGCCTTCGATATGGTCGTTAAACCACCATGCGGTACCAAACTGGATTTTCCCTACTGTACCGCCGGATTGGAAACTGCCTGCGAGACTTGCCAATACTGGATAGTCAACCGAATTAAGCGAATACAAAATGGTTCTCGGCAATCCTCCTGCCAGTTCCTGTGCGTCCAGCAATGCTGCCAGTGGACGAGCGAGGGAGCCATCATTTACAGCATCATAGCCTGTATCCGGTCCCAAACGACGGAACATCGCAGTGTTGTTGTTACGCAGCGCATGAATATGGTACTGCATCGCCCAGCCGTGTTCTGCATACTGTTTGCCAAGGAAGACCAGAACGTACGACTTATATTTCGCCTCTTCCAAAGGAGTCACATGGCCTTCCTCCAGCGCCTTGCTAAATATGGCTGCTGCTTCCTCCGGTGTTGTTTCTTCAAAAACTACAGTATCCAGCGCATGATCAGATACCCGACCTCCGGCAGCATGAAAATGGCGCACCCGGCTTGCCATCGCATTCAAAAATCCTTCAAACCCGGAAACATCCAATCCGCTGACTTCACCCAATCGAGCCACCCATGGCTGGAAGGTTTCACGATTAATTTCCAAAGCTTTGTCGGGGCGGAAACTTGGCAACACAGCTACTGGGAAATCGGTCAGCTTGCTAATTTGTTTGTGGTATTCGAGATGGTCGGTCGGATCATCCGTGGTGCACACCACAGTTACCTTTGAGTTCACAATCAAATCACGTGCCCCATAGCCTGGTCCTTGCAGCTTTTGGTTTACCTTTTCCCAGATCACAGGTGCATTCTGTTCATTCAGCAACTCATAGACACCAAAAAAGCGTTGAAGCTCCAAATGCGTCCAATGGTACAGCGGGTTACCGATCAATGTAGGAACAGTTTTGGCCCAAGCCAGAAACTTGTCATAATCTTCACCATCACCCGTGATCAATCGCTCCTCGACCCCATTGGCCCGCATAAGTCTCCACTTGTAATGATCACCGTACAACCAAGCTTCCGTAATATTCTTGAATTTTTTATTTTCATAAATTTCTTGTGGACTTAAATGACAATGATAGTCAATAATCGGCATATCCTTGGCATACTGATGATACAAGGTTTCAGCCGTTGGATTGCTCAACAAAAAGTTTTCGTCTAAAAACGTTTTGGTCATTACTTTCTCATCCCTTCTATAATCATGTTTCTTAGCTATTTGTTAACGTTAACAAAAATACCCGAGACACTACTTTCCTTTTAACAATTACATTGTCCATAGCAGTAAGAAATCCATATGATTTGTACAGGGCAATACAGCTATAAAATGATACCTGTACATCATGTCATACTGGTTTACTTCACCTTAAATTTAATGTTTACGTTAACAACAATTACATTGTAACCGCTATCCTTTGTAGAGGAAAGTGATTTTTATCATGTGAGCGGATAAAAATGATCTCCCCCCCTTTGGGGAGATCTGTTCTTAACCCTTCTCGATAACCGAAACCACAAGAAAATTCCACAAATTTTAATTTCCGCGATAAATCAAACTTTGAAAACGTTTTATACGATTTTCTTCTTTTTTCTGAAAATTTCTTTCTTGAAAATACCAGTTATTGTATTATAATTGCAATATACATCCATTGATTTACATTGAAAGTATTTCATTAATTTATTTCACAGACGAAGAAGAAGAGGTGGTAGCATTGAGTACAAAAGTGCAAGCTGTTGAAACTAAAACTATATCCGATACAAAAGGAGCCGACCTTGTTGTCGATTGCTTGATCAAGCAAGGGGTTACCCATATTTTTGGCATTCCAGGTGCCAAAATCGATTCTGTTTTTGATGTTCTTCAAGATCGGGGGCCCGAATTGATCGTATGTCGTCATGAACAAAATGCCGCCTTTATGGCAGCGGCGGTCGGTCGATTAACCGGTAAACCAGGCGTATGCATTGTTACCTCAGGTCCAGGCGCGTCTAACTTGGCGACAGGACTTGTCACCGCGAATGCAGAAAGTGATCCTGTCGTCGCCATTGCGGGTGCAGTCCCAAGATCCGAACGCTTGAAACGCACACATCAATCTATGGATAATGCCGGACTATTCGAACCCATCACCAAATACAGTGTTGAAGTAGAACACCCCGATAATGTACCCGAAGCAATTGCTAATGCATTTCGGATTGCGACCTCAGCCCAGCCTGGAGCCACATTTGTCAGCCTGCCGCAGGACGTGTTGACTTCGTCATCCGAAGTAACAGTCATTGAGAAGGTTTCCCTTCCCCAACTTGGAACCGCTCCTGCCGAGCTTATCAAACAAGTCGCAGACCAAATTAGAAAAGCTAAGCTGCCTGTACTTCTTCTAGGTATGAAAGCCAGCACGCCTGAAGCCACCGCAGCTATCCGTGCTCTTATTCGAGATACAGATCTGCCTGTTGTCGAAACCTTCCAGGCCGCTGGAGCCATCTCCCGTGAACTGGAAGACCACTATTTTGGAAGAGTGGGGCTGTTCCAAAACCAACCGGGTGATATGCTTCTTGGAGCCGCAGATTTGGTACTGACGATTGGCTATGATCCTATCGAATACGACCCAAAAAACTGGAACATTCCGGCAAACCGAACACTCATTCATCTGGATGACCATCAAGCCGATATTGATCATGATTATCAACCAGACTACGAATTAATCGGGAACATAGGCCTGATTGTGAGTGGCCTCGCAGAAGAGTTACCTACCTTAAAGCTACCTAAATCCTCCTGCGACCAATTGAATCGTCTACGCCATGATCTGAACGAGCAAGCAGCTGTTCCAGCCCACAAGCATGATTTTCTGATTCATCCATTGGAATTTATTCGCACACTTCGCAGCCTGATTGATGATAACGTCACAGTCACCTGTGATGTCGGTTCACACTACATTTGGATGGCACGTTATTTCCGTTCGTATGAACCGCGGCGCCTGCTATTCAGCAACGGAATGCAGACATTGGGCGTAGCACTGCCTTGGGGGATTGCTGCTACACTCGTCAACCCTGGTCAAAAAGTCGTTTCTATTTCTGGAGACGGAGGTTTCCTTTTTTCATCCATGGAGCTGGAAACCGCTGTACGCCTTAACTCTCCGCTTGTGCATATCGTATGGAGAGATGGTACCTATGACATGGTTGCCTTTCAACAGCAGATTAAATACGGTAGAACGTCTGGCGTAAAATTTGGAGATGTCGATGTTGTCAAATATGCAGAAAGTTTTGGGGCTACCGGATTACGCGTGCACTCTCCTGAAGAACTGGAAAGCGTATTGCAGCAGGCACTTCTTACGGATGGTCCTGTGGTCGTTGATATCCCGATTGACTATCAGGATAATGTCCAATTGGGACGCAAGCTGCTGCCAAACCAATTAAACTAGTCTTGACTACGGATCACTCGTGGCGGCTTTGTGACAATTAGGAAGTTTGAGGTTTTTTTAATGATTTTTTTGAGTTATTTATGTTATTTACTGAAATTTTACGTTTATTATTGAAAAAGAACAAAAATAAATGCATACAATTATAATAAGGAAGTGTATTGCCATGACCGTTGCAGAACTGGAAACCAAGCAAGAAACTGATCATGATATTTACCAAACGTCCACCATGCTTGCTTTATTAGATGGTCTTTATGACGGAGTTGTTGCCTTTGAGGAGCTGCAAAAGCACGGGGATTTTGGACTCGGTACCTTTGATCAACTGAATGGCGAGATGATCGCGTTCGATGGTGAATTTTATCACTTGCTTCCAGACGGTACGGCCCATCGCGTAAAACCGGAAGAAACCACTCCGTTTTCCACCGTCACCTTTTTCCGCGAAGATTTCACATATACTGTTGATCATCCCATGCACCGTGAAGAGCTGGAAGCTCTGCTGCTAAAGCTGTTTCCAAGCCGGAATCTGTTCTATGCATTCCGTATGGATGGCACTTTTCGTGAAGTAAAGACACGTACCGTGCCTCATCAAGTGAAGCCTTACAAACCTTTTATCGAAGCAACCAAGTCGCAGCCTACCTTTACTTTTAATGACGCTTCCGGCGTGATCACAGGCTTTTGGACCCCTGCTTATGCCCAAGGGATTGGAGTAGCCGGATTTCATCTCCATTTTATTAATGATGAACGCACTGGAGGCGGGCATGTTTTTGATTTTGTTGTCGACAAGTGCACAATTCGCATTTGCCAAAAATCCAATCTACATCTTGTGCTACCCGATACACCGGATTACTTGACCGCCAACCTGTCCAGAGAAAATCTGGAGAAAGAAATCGCTGTTACTGAAGGTGCGCAGTAACCGCAGCATAGCTCATCCAGATACGGTCCTATAGCTAGACAATAAATAAGCAAACGATCACAGTCAGATAAAGAGGCTTCATGCTCTCTGACTGTGATTTTTTTATGTAGGAAACGCATATACACAATGCACTTATGCCCTCGCTCCGGCCTACTTATTCCTCGATCTGGTCCAACTTATCAGCATAATATTGAATTGCACGGGAGTACTCCTGTATGGATATGTCAGCGGTCGTTTCAGCTAACTCCATGAGCAGCCCCTCCATGGCCTTCCCGTATTCTCCCAGATTATATAACACCATAGCGTAAAATACCCGAAACGGTCTGTAGTCCGAAAATTCGTTTATCCCGGTTTCCAGCCACGCTTTGGCTTTGTGGTATTCTCCCAGTACACGATATGTACTGCTTAATCCCAGGATGGCTCCTCTCCTGGATTCTGCGGATAGTGCCATACCTAGACTTTTTTCATAAAAGGGAACCGCCTCCCTCTCCAAGCCCAATGAGTCATGCGTCCAGGCTGTCTGATACCATAGCTCCGCATCTTTAGGCTCCTGCTCCAGCGCCTCTAATAGAAGCTTACGCGCTTCCTTGGCCTGTTATGTCTTAGCTGGCTGGCTTTTTCAATCATATGATCCATGCTAATTCCCCACTTTTTATTCTATACTATTTCCTTAAAATACATGTTACCCGACATATGAACGCGATGTAAATGGAGGTGTGCCAAATATATGAAGCGCACAAAAAGACTCTCCGCTTAGGAGAGTCGCTATAATCCGTGGTTACGACTTATTTAACCTTCAACGATTCTGTACTCAATATTCCCGCTACGCGTTGCGTGTCGAAAATACGGGAAAGCTCCTCCACTGCTGTCAAGTACAGCAGTCCGTTGCCCTCCAGCTTAGGAGAATTGCCGAGTGGAATCGTGCGTTTGATGAGTTGGGCGTATAATTCCGGTTCGGTGAGTTCACGCTCAAAGCTTGCATTTGCCAGCTGTTTAATCAACGCCAATGCACCTGCTACGTGCGGAGTAGCCATCGAAGTTCCGCTAAAGGTCGCATATTTTCCGCCCGGAACGGTGGACAAAATATCTTCTCCTGGTGCAACCAAATCCACCTCATTATTAGAATTACTGAATTCTGAGGCATGTCTGTCAAAGTTGATAGCACCTACGCTGATTACTTCATTGTAGCAGCCGGGGTAGCCGAGCTCGTCCGTTCTATCGTCACCGCCTCCTTCATTTCCAGCTGCACAGATGACCAGGATTTGGCTGGCTACAGCCTTTTTTATTGCTTCATGAAGTTCAGGCACATCCTCAGGGCCGCCAAGCGACATCGAGATGATGTCTGCCTTTTGCTCAATCGCATAATAGATACCTTGGATAATCCATTCATATTGACCGGAACCCTGCTTGTTTAGCACTTTGATGATGAGCAAATCCGCCTCCGGGGCGACACCTACGACACCATCCTCATTTTCCGTTGCCGCAATGGTTCCTGCCACATGTGTACCGTGACCGTTGTAATCCTTGAAAATTTCCGGATCACCTTCATCATCATCCGTGAAATTGCGGCCACCAATAATGCGTGCCTTCAGATCCGGATGGTCCGAATCACAGCCCGTGTCCAGCACCGCTACCTTTACTCCTCGGCCTCGAGTCTGGTTCCATACCGCAGGAGCCTGGATGAGCTCCACCCCTCGCGGTATTTCATTCACTTGTTGCTCCTGCTTGATCACTTGGTAAGGAATGATATGCACTTTACGTTCCATCTTATTCCCTCCTTCATGGATTCAATCGGAAACCATCCGTCTTTGAAACTTTGAAAACCTCTACTGTGTTCGAGGTTACTATATTCTAGCAATTTTTGAAAAGTTTGAACATCTCAATTTTCTTATTTTTGCAAAAAAAATACAGACATCAACCAATTCAATCGGAAAATGTCTGCTCTAGTATCTCTATGACCTTTATGCTGATTCCGCTTGTAACTCAGCCTTAGATAACAGCGATTTGTGTTGCCATTTCCGGCCTTTCCAGCGTAAATAGTGAAAAATACCTCGTACCCATTCATCGCATGCATGTGCAATCCACACACCCAGCACACCATATCCCATATGAATGCCTAGCACATATGCTAACGGGATTTTAATCCCCCACATTGAAATGATGGCCATCATTAACGGGAACTGAACATCTCCTGCTGCTCGCAAGGAGTTAATGACCACGTGGTTAAACACACGGCCCGGCTCTAGCAATATACAGAACAACAAAATCGCTGCCCCTAATTGAATGATCGCTGGCTCATCCGTAAAGATTGCCATCACTTCATATCGGAAAAAGGATACAGCCACGATCACAGCAATCGTAATGACTAGTGACCATTTCAGGCTACGTAAAAGTTGATGATATGCTTTTTCCTTGTCTCCAGCTCCAATCAGGCGAGCCACAATAATTTCGGTTCCCTCGCCGACGGCCATTCCAAATACCATAAAAAAATACACAATCGTATTCGTATAGAAGTGAGTTGCAATCGCTGTTGTACCCATAAAGCTGACAAATCGGGTCACCATCATTTGACTAAGCTGATAAGAAAGCCATTCCAGCCCGGCAGGAATACCAATTTTGAGGATCGCCACCAGCTTGCTCCATTGAAGCTGTACATAATATTGGATACGAATGGGCGCACTTACACGTTTGTACAGCAGGATAAAAATCCACACACATGCTACGACGCGGCTAATAACCGTTGAAATCGCTGCTCCCGCCACTCCCATTTGCGGCAGACCAAACCAGCCGTATATGAGCAATGCATTCCCCACAACATGCAATATATTCATGCCGATGCCTACGATCATCGTATCTTTGGTAAAACCATGCGAGCGAATGACCGGTCCTGCGGTTAGCATAAGGGCTTCCAGAAACAGCGAACCCCCTGCCAGCATCATATAGATTTCTGCATTTTCCTTGATTGTCGGAGTAATATGGTAGAAGGATAATAAAAAATCCCGGCTTACGATAAACATCAAACTTAGCGCCAGGCCAAATACCAGATTAAAGGTTAGTGCCGATGCGGTAACACGGCTTGCATCCACATGCTTTTGCGCACCCAATAACTGAGCAATGATCACACCTACTCCAAGACCAAGCAGATTGAAGAGTATAATCGTAAATTCAATCAACTGTCTGGATACACCGACAGCCGATACAACCTCATCTGAAACATGGCTCAGCATGAATGTATCCACGCTACCCATCAAAATATGAAACAGCATTTCTATGAAGATCGGCCAAGTAATTGCGAAAACCGTCATCGTTTTGACGGCCTGCGCTTGCTTGGAGCCACTTTCCTGCGACAATGACATACTTCTGTATTCCTCCGCTCCCGTATGTAAAATCAAAATTTGCTCATCATTTTTTGATAACGCTTACTCATTCATAAAAAGTCATATGTTTTTTAGCATTTTTATAATATTCCAAGCGATCCTGCAATTGTCCTGTGTGGAATTCGAACTTATGTCCATCTGGATCTGTAAAATAGACTGATCTTTTATCCTGTTCATTCCGCTCCCGTCCAGGCAAAATGGTGACATTAAGTGTTCTCAGCTTGTTAAGCATACTTTCAAAATCCGCTTCCGCTACCGAAAATGCAATATGCGTGTAGGAATGATGAATTTCATTTCTCGGAATATCCTCTTCCAGATTGAGAGCCAACCACATTCCTAGACAATCCAGATAAGCCAGCTTACGTCCTTTAACGAGTAGTTTTCCATCCAGTACATTCTGATAGAATTGTATAGACTTCTCCAAATTAGACACTGAAAAGCAAATGTGATTCCATCCTTGTATATTCATGCTTTCTATTCCTTTCAGTGAACCCTGTTCAGCCAGTAGTTCCACGCTTCTGTATATTGGCCTAAATCTCCCGGATGATGGCGAATGCAGGTAGCTATCCGAAAGTATAATCCCTGTAGCACTTCCCTGTTCAGCTCATATTCCCCTGTCATCTCTGGCCTAAGCATCTCTACCGCTGGCAAAATGGTATCGACGGTCAGCCTATCCGGTGAAGAACAAAAGGCGTATATCAAATCATACAGAGGCTCTCCCACTACTGGATCAGGATCAATAATACCTGTCAATGTACCATTTTCTGCAAACACAAAATTATGTACTCCGAAATCGCCATGAAGCAAATATTTAAGATTCCGTTGCGGCGATCCGGCCACAAAAGTATGGACGAACCGATGATTCTCTGGGGGTAAAACGTCTTGTATAATCTTTTCGGATTCTTTTGTTCTGTGAAGCAGAAAATCTCTCCATTCCACAAACGGATGATCCGAATGACCATACTCGCGTTCTTCTCCAAGGGATTTGTAGTGTGCAATGACTTCTGTCGCCAGACTGAGCAGCAAATCACCCTTATTTCCTTCACTATATTGCCTAGTGAATCCTGGCTTGAACGCATATACCAAATAACGATGTAGGGAATCTACATAAATCACTCGAGATAGCTTCTCAATCTGTGCATAGGTAAGTAAAAATTCTGCCTCGGCTTTTACAATCGCGGGATCATTTTGTTTAATTACATATCGTGGTCTGGTACCGTCCATAACAACAACCACTTCACTCGAAGTTCCGCCAGTCAGCGGTTTGAGATTTTGCATACGGCTTTCAAGCACGCCTGCTTCATAAAGCTCATTCAGGATGAGTTGAATGTCCATGTAAAACCTCCCTATACATCTGATCCATAAATAATGCGGCTGGCGCTTCAGATTGCTGATCTAGCCCACCTGTTCGCCAGCCGTTCTTTCCCTAAAAATAGATTTTTTCATGCTCCGCATAGATTTCAAGCGCCCGCTCCATCTTCTGGACATAGGTCTCATCCTGACTGGTACATAGAAAAGTGACGTGTCCGTCCTGCGGTTGACCCACTTTTACCGGGGATGCCAGCAAATTACGCTCGGACAGCACCTGTTTCAAGCGTTTGACCGTTCCGTGGCTCCCATCAATGAGCTGAATATGAGAAGGCAGCAGTTCTCTCAAAATTTCCTTATAGAATGGATAATGTGTACATCCCAATACGACCGTACCATAAATATCTAGGTTAAACGAAGACAGCTTATGGTTAAAATAATTGAACAATTCTGTTCGGTCAAAATTCAACTGTTCGCAATATTGTACTAGCTCCGGCAAAGGCAGTGAGTCCACACTTCCATGATCGTCAACTCTGGATACCAGTGCTGCATAACCAGATTGTTTTAAAGTCAACGGTGTCGCCAGCACCAGAACTCTTTTACCATTGGCACGGTTCATCTCGACCGCTGGTTTCACTGCTGGTTCCATTCCGATAATCGGAAATTTATATTCCTTCCTTAGCTCTGCCACCGCGATACTTGTAGCCGTATTGCAGGCAATCACCAATGCCTTAATATCCTCTTTTAGAATCGTTTGTACCGAAGCCTTGACATAACCAAGCACCTCTTGGGGTGTTTTCGTTCCGTAAGGAACATGAAGCGTATCCGCCATGTAAACAAAATTTTCGTTTGGCAAGCGTCTTAGCGCCTCAGACAATACTGTAATTCCACCCAATCCCGAATCAAAAAAACCTATCTTCAAGCTACTCACCTTTTTTCGTTCAACTATGGTGTTATATCTTGCTGGCACCATGTTCATTTCCTTCTTCGCCTATCCAAGCATTCTCTTCATTAGACTTTACATTTAAATTTTACCGCAAAAATGATATTTTGCAAAAGAAACACGCAAATTTTACAGTGTAAAAAATAAAGTAGCTGTCCAAAGTAAATTTAATATAGAAGTGTTGACAGATATTATCTTTATATTGTAATATTACGTGGTAACTTACTAACTAAACTTACTTATTCAACTTACTTAGGGGGAAATAAAATCATGTCTAAAGTATTATTTGTCAAAGCTAATGATCGTACAGCTGAAGAATCCGCAACAGTTAAATTGTATAACGCATTCGTGGAAAGCTACAAGTCTTCTCACCCATCTGATGAAATCACTGAGCTGGACCTGTTCTCCGTCGAACTTCCTTATCTGAACGCTAACATGATCAACGGTACGTTCAAATCCGCAAGAGGCATGGAGCTGAATGCAGAAGAAGCTCGCCTGGCAAACATCGCTAATGGTTACCTGGATCAATTCTTGGCAGCAGACAAAGTCGTATTTGCTTTCCCACTCTGGAATATGACTATTCCAGCTGTACTGCACACATACATTGACTACCTGAACCAAGCTGGTAAAACATTCAAATACACTGCTGAAGGTCCTGTAGGTCTTGTAACTGACACTAAAGTAGCCCTGTTGAATGCAAGAGGTGGCGTTTATTCCGAAGGGCCTGCTGCTGCTGCTGAAATGTCTTTGAACTTCATGAGTAACATCTTAACCTTCTTCGGCGTAAAAGACATCGTGAAGGTTGTACTGGAAGGACATAACCAAGCTCCTGACCAAGCACAAGAGATCGTTGCTTCTGCCGTACAACGTGCAGTAGACGCAGCAAAATCGTTCTAATTATATATATGAAGAGAAGAGGATATCCGCACCCTTTATGGGATGGATATCCTCTTTTTTTGTTACAAAATATAAAAAACACGTACTTCCCTGATCTGTGATCAAGTAAGAAGTACGTGTCTGTATAAGCTTATTGTTTAAGGAATGAACTGCTGCACGATTTTTACAACCTTACCGTCACGAAGCGTAACATGGTATGGAAATTGGCTGAGGTCCAGAACATCCTTTTTGGCAAAATCCTTCTCAAATTGTGCCAAAGGAATGGATTCGTTCCATTGCACGTCTGTATCTTCTATATTCCCTGTGTGATCATAAATCTGCACCTCTACCGAAGCATCTGGTGCAACCTGATACACGTCATTTTGCACGGAATTGTTTACGATGTAGTAGCCATCCGGCGCTCCGTCCAATCCTGTATTTCCTTCATGCTCCACAAATGCTTTGTCTGCTGCTGCGCCTTCGTACCATTCAATCGGATCTGCTGACAAATAAATTTGTCCATCGCGAATGTCCATTTGGTTTATATACGGTCTCCTGATTTTCAGCAGCTGCTACAGGTGTGTAGCCTTGCGCTGTTGCCCCTGCCGTTGTAATCAGCATCATCATCAAAGTCAATACGGTCCATTTCGAAGCTAATTTCATCATGTCTGATCTCTCCTTGCCGTTTGGGTATGTACACGGTGTCTGTAAGCTTCATTACCCTTGTGTACCTATCATAAACTTTGAACGGTTAAAAAGTGTATCAGATACATAAAAAATAAGTTACGATTTTTTAAGACTTGGTCTTAAAACTTGATGACATGTCCTATTTACCTTTGTTATTTTAGTAATCCCACCTGACGTGCCTGTTCCTCGGTGAGAATAAACTCTTCATTTTGCCATACCTCGTCCTCTTTGGTTACAGCAAACATCCCCATAATCTCTGTCCAGATTCCTTTGTCGGCAGCTTCCTTTTGTGTAATGATTATTTTCATTTGAATCCCTCTCTCTTTTTAGAATACGTGCAATGTTTGTAGCCCACTGCGCAAATAGATGGTTTCTCCGATCGCTGCTCCAAACCCATCTGTCCGCTTCGTACTCAGATTATCCTTGTCATCCTCATTTTTCATAAGTTTGTCTCAAAACAACAACCATCTAGCAAACTAGTACCGATGCTCAGGCTAAAATGTAAATTTTCATATAAAATATCCAACTTCTATATGGAGTCACAGTGCCTGTCCTAAATTTACAAATGGGATAACTGTTCTGCTTATAACATATGTACCCTTTTCTTACCGAAATTATTCGTATCTTATTTGTGATCTTAAAACTTCAGAATAATTTTGTAGGTAATGACCTTTCTTAGAAGTGACTAAGCGCTAAAATAAAAACGGCTGCAGGTTATCCTACGAGCCGTTTCTACTAATAAATTTTTATGCCTGGTTAATTCACCGAAACCATCAACATATGCATATTCATTTTTTCTGTATAAACAAATGGTTGCCAACAGAAATAAAGCAGCGGAGAGGACGGAATTGTTATGAAGAAGCGGAGTATTCGCCTTTGTCCCCGGATTTCTCCCCTTGAACATACAACCAAGAAATCCGGGGGCAACAGCGATCGGAAGAATAATCCGTTCTCGTAGCGAACACAAGCCGCATACCGTTACTTAATTAATTCTGATGTTGCCCTATTTTTACACGGAAAAGTAAAAAGGCTGCACGCATACTGGTTTGGACACGGTTACTTGTTGTCCAGTGTAGGTCAAGCGACCGCTTGCTTTGTCCACTTTGAAGGTAACAATATTGTTGGTGTCGCGGTTAGCCACGAGCATATAGTCACCATTAGGTGTCAAAGCAAAATGACGCGGATGCTCGCCTTCGGCAGATACATGCTCAACCAAGCTCAACTTGCCAGTGGCTCCATCTACAGCGTACACCACGATGCTATCATGTCCACGGTTGGAACCGTACAGATAAGCGCCATCCTGTGAAATCGCAATTTCTGCAGTTGTGTTTTCGCCAGTAAAGTCAGACGGCAATGTCGGTACGCTCTCAAGCTCAGTAAGCTTGCCAGCTTCTGCATCATATGCGAAAGAAGTAATGGAAGAATCCACTTCGTTAATAACAAAAGCAAATTTACCGTTCGGGTGGAACGTCAAGTGACGTGGGCCTGCACCTGCATGGGTTTTCGTTTCACCGTGCAGCACCAGTTGCCCTTTGCTGTCATCAATGGTATAAATACGGATCAGATCCAGTCCAAGATCTTGTACGAACAGGAAGCGGCCGTCCGGGCTAAAGAAACTGGAATGTGGATGTGGACGATCCTGACGCTCAGGATGCGCTCCTTTACCCTCGTGCTGTTTTACATCCAGCAATTCACCGATACGCCCGTCCTCAGTCAGAGATACCAGTCCTACCATACCTCCGTGGTAGCTGACTACAAGCAGGTAACGATCGGATGGATCACGTTGAATGTGGCATGTTGTGGAGCCTACATTTTCCGCGCGATTCAGCAAAGTAAATGTGCCTTTAACCGGGTCAATTTCAAAAGCAGAGGCTTCGCCTGCCTTCGCTCCTGCAGCGGAAGTCGTCTCGCCAATGGAATACAGCTTCCGATTTTTAACGTCTACATTTAGAAATGTAGGATTTTTCAAGCCGGAGAACTCACCCTGTAGTGTCAGGGCTCCTGTCTGTTCATTAAAAGTATACGAATAAACTCCGTTACCTTCCAATTCGGCGTAAGAGCCTGCGAATACGAGCAATTTTTGTTGTGCTGTCATGGTTGTGTCCTCCTTGGATTAAAAAAATGACGGGCAATTGAATGATTGCTCCTGTTACAGATACTGCTTTAAGAGGCGCGCTCCACCACAGGTTCTGTAGACAATGCTACATTGCCTGCTACAGCACGCGAGATCATGCATGAGGTTTCAGCCTGCTCTGCAAGGCGCAATGCTTGTTCGATTTGCGATTCTGTTGCATCGACGGACAATAGAACTCGTGGACGATGCACGATTCGGCGATATGTAAAAATGTTGTTCGTTACATCGACAATCCCTTCGGATTCCAGTGCCAGTGATACCACCGGGAGACTGGCACGCTCCATCATCGCCGCCAAAGTAATCAAATAGCAGGTAGCAGCTGCTCCGAGCAGCATTTCATCCGGATTGGTGCCCACACCAGGGCCTCCCATCTCAGCCGGAATCGAAATCGCTGTCCGCAACTGTCCGGCCTCAATACGCCCATCGCTGTTGCGTCCCCCGTTCCAGTCTGCCTTGAGCAGAAAGGTATGCTCCATTTCAGGTCACTCCTCTCTCTTGTATTATGAATGTTTACACAGGTGAATGTAAAGGTTAGTCAATCTCCTGATTTTTAGTTTCGGTACCCAGCAACCATACAGCAGCTGCTCCGATCAGGATCGCTACGAAAAAAATCGCAAAGATAGATGGTAACGCTATGCCTTGTCCTACGAGTATACCGACCACAAAAGGCCCGATCACACCGCCAATACGACCAAATGCAGCTGCCATACCCACACCGGTAGAACGAGCAGACGTTGGGTACAGCTCCGGGGTATAAGCATACATGGCTCCCCATGCACCGAGATTAAAGAAGGACAAGCAGATACCAGCAGCCAACAACATCCCTGCCGTTTCCGATGTTCCAAACCAAATAGCGGACACTGCCGTGAGCAACAAGTAGATGATCAGTACAAATTTGCGACCCAGCTTTTCAATCAGATAGGCAGCGGTAAAATAACCTGGTAATTGTGCAAGTGTCATGATTAGGACATACTCAAAGCTTTTAACCAGTTCAAATCCCTTCATAAACATCATGCTTGGCAGCCACAGGAACATGCCATAATATGAAAATACAACTGTAAACCATAAAATCCACAGCATTAGCGTAGACTTGCGATGGGGTCCCGACCAAATCGAAGCCAATCGTGCACGCAGCGGAAGTTTGACGCTTTGCTGCTTATAACGCGGTGAATCATCAATAGCTCTGCGTAGATAAAGAGCGTACAGCGCAGGTACTGCGCCGAGAATAAATGCCATTTGCCAACCGTATTTCGGAATAACAAAATAAGCAATAAGAGCCGAAAGAATCCAGCCTGCCGCCCAAAAGCTTTCCAGCAGCACAACTGCTCTTCCTCGTTCTTTTACAGGCACTGATTCTGACACCAGCGTCGAAGCAACAGGCAATTCCCCGCCCAAGCCTGCACCAGCAATAAAACGCAGCACCAGCAGCATTCCGAGACCTGTCGCAAAAGCGGATAAGCCACTGGCAATGGAAAAGATCAACAGTGTCCACACTAATATAGCGCGTCTACCGTAACGATCTGCCAAAATCCCCGCCAAAGCGGCCCCGAACACCATTCCTATTGAATTCATTGCAGTCAGCAGTCCAATTTGCTCAGATCCGAGATGCCACTCCTTAGCCAAAGCTGCCACTATAAATGAAAGCAGTCCCACATCCATAGCATCAAACAGCCAGCTAAGCCCTGCGCTAAATAGCAATTTTCTTTTTTTAGCTGGGGGTAATGAAGTTAATTCACTCATGATTCGCTCTCCCTTAAAAATGCATCGTATGTAGACGTATATTCAGGTGTCTTGTCACCTGTAGCCCAGCATCTATTGTATCGCAAGCTTCCTGAATCTGCGAGCCTTTTAATGCAAAAAAAACGGAAGATTGCCTACGGCAATTCTCCCGCCTTCTGGAACCTGTCAGTTACCGGTTTTGGACCAGACCGATGATCGTCACCATGAGCACCAGCAGCTGGATGAGTGTATCGTTACTCATTCCAATCGCCTCCATCCCATATGAGATACTCCTTCGGCCGTTTCCCCTCTCCCCGGATTATGACGCTTGTTCCCCAATACATACCTATGCAGGTGGCGGGAATCTTATGATCAATAATGGATACAAATCTTCATACATTTAAGGTTTAATCCAGGACCACTGTAAATCCATTTCCTGAATGCATTCACGGCTATCATGTTCATCATTGGCCACCAGCGGGGTCACCGGATAGATGCTCATACCACCTTGCTCATACGTGCGTAATAAGGGCAGCAGCTCATCAATGTTCTGGATCGACGGATCTAGCCATGAATCTATTTGGTCTGCTTCCAAAATAGCGGGCATCCGGCTGTCAAATTCACGTATATCCGTATTGGCCTGAACTGTCATCATCGTACAGGTGCGTAACGGCTCCTTTCGGCTATCCTGCCATATTTCATAGAGCCCCGCGACCGCAAACATTTTCTGTTCCGGCAATACCACTCGGACAGCACACATGCGTTTGCCTAATTTTCGCCAATAATAAAAACCATTACAAGGAATAATACAGCGGCGGGTTTCCGCCATCTTCCGATAACTAGGATTTACCCGAACAGTATTCAGGTCTGCATTAACACAATCCTTACCCCAATAAGGAATAAATCCCCAGCGAAATTCATCAAGCACCCGTTCTCCATCCTGATACAGCACAATTGGAACATGCTGGGTGGGACTCATGTTATAACGTGTTTTATAATAATACATCACACGTTGTATACCAAAATGATCCCTTACCTCATCCAAATCAGCCGATAACGAAAATCTTTTGCACATATGCAATTCATCCTTCCGCCTTTTTTTACCTATTGTGCGGATATACAAGGAAAAATATGCATAAGCGAGGATTTTACAAAAACCTGATGAGCAAAAAAATATATAGCAATATCCCCGCAGTCATGAAGCTACGGGGATAGATACTAACTTATATCGTTATTACTTCTTCTCTACAGCGTGGCCGCCAAATTCATTACGCAGCGCAGCAACTACTTTGCCGTTGAATGTATCAGCATCCAGCGAACGGTAGCGCATTAGCAAGGACAAAGCAATAACCGGAGTTGCTGCCTGAAGGTCCAACGCTTCCTCAACAGTCCACTTACCTTCACCGGAAGAGTGCATCACCCCACGGATTTCGTCCAGGTTCGCATCTTTGGAAAATGCGCGTTCAGTCAAGCCCATCAGCCAAGAGCGAATAACGGAACCGTTGTTCCACACACGCGCTACTTGTTCATAATCAAAGTCAAAGTTGCTTTTCTCCAGCACTTCAAAACCTTCACCGATGGAAGCCATCATACCGTATTCCACACCGTTATGAACCATTTTCAAGAAATGTCCGCTACCAGATTTACCAGCATACAAATATCCATTTTCCACCGCTGTATCGCGGAAAATCGGCTCAACAACCGCCCAAGCTTCTGGATCGCCACCGATCATGTAACAAGCGCCATTGCGTGCACCTTCCATCCCGCCGGAAGTTCCTGCATCCATAAAGCTGATACCGTATTCTTTCAGACGAGCATGGCGAGCAATGGACTCTTTGTAATGAGAATTACCGCCTTCAATAATGATGTCCCCTTTGGACAACATTGGTTGAAGCTGATCCAGCACAGAATCAACAATTTGGTGAGGAACCATAATCCACAGCACTCTAGGGGATTGAGTTGCTTGTACAAGCTCTTCCAAAGTAGAAGCACCTGCAGCTCCATACTCCTTCATTTCTTGAATTGCGGCTGCATTGACGTCGTAAGCCACAACTTCATGCTTATGATCGATCAAGTTTTTACCAAGATTCAAACCCATTTTTCCCAAACCAATTAATCCTACTTGCATTATAAAGGCCTCCTGCCGTAGCAAAAATATATTTCTGTACAAACTTTTTTTGTTGGACTAAGCACGAACGACTGCTTTTTTAGAGCTTTCGGACTTTTCGTCCAACCACCATGTAAAGCCTTGTTCTTCCAACAATTGATCTGAAGCTTCTGGACCGTAAGAGCCTGCCGCATATGTGTGAAGCGGGACTTCACCACGGGTAAAAGCTTCGAGTACGGGTTGAACCCACACCCATGAAAGCTCCACTTCATTCCAATGAGCAAAAAAGGTCGAATCGCCGCGCAGCGCATCAAAGATGAGGCGTTCATAAGCTTCTGGGACATCCTTGGCCTCGGAATGATAATTCATCAGAACCGTCTCCAGCTGACCATTGTTCAGCGGATCTCTACTGTTCAGACGGAGCGTTACCTTTTCATCCGGGTTAACATGAATGATCAGCAAGTTCGGATCGGTCGGCTGCCCTTGAGCAGCATAAGGATCTGTATTGTCCTTTTTGAATTCCACAACGATGCGAGTGGATTTTTCTTTCATGCGTTTACCGGTACGAATATAGAACGGCACACCCGACCATTGTTCATTGTCAATCCAAAGGCGAGCTGAAATGAACGTATCATTTTGCGAATCAGGTCCAATGTCCGGCTCCTCTTTATAGGAAGGAACTGCTTTTCCGTTGATCTCACCTGCGGTATATTGTCCTCTAACCACGTTGGAAGCAATATCAGAAGGATCAAGGGCACGAAGCGCGTCCATCACCTTACTTTTTTCATCCCGCACCTGATCAGCCGTAATATGTCCCGGCTTGTTCATAGCCGTCATCATCAACACCTGCAGCATGTGATTTTGCACCATATCACGAATAGCACCGGAGTGATCGTAGTATCCTGCTCGCTCCTCTACGCCTACAGTCTCAGAAGCGGTAATTTGCACATTGGCAATGTACTGATTGTTCCAAACCCCTTGAAGCAATGGATTAGCAAATTTTAAAGCTTCCAGGTTTTGAACCATGGGCTTACCTAAGTAATGGTCAATACGATAAATCTCATTCTCAGCAAAGGTTCTGCTCAGGCGATCATTCAGCTCGCGTGCCGATTCCAAATCATGCCCAAATGGTTTTTCGATAATAAGTCGTTTCCATCCCTTTGTTTCAGCCAAACCACTTTCCCGAATATTGTGGGCAATCACATCAAAAAATTCCGGTGCCACCGATAAGTAAAACATGCGGTTCCCCGGAATTCCCAAGTCATTTTCACGTTGCTCAGCAAGCTGTAGCAGCTTTTTATAATCTTCCGGGTGGTTAACGTTCAATGCACAGTAACGGAAAGCACTTAAGAACTGATCCATCTGTGCACGGTCATCATTCACATGTCTGGAAAAATCCTTAATAGATTGCTCTACATTACTTTGAAATTGTTCGTCCGCCACTTCACGACGCCCCATCCCAATTACAGAAAAGGAAGCCGGAATTTTACCTTCTACAAACAAATTATACAAGGCCGGGTAAATTTTGCGTTTAGCCAAATCCCCTGTCGCTCCAAATAAGACAAATGTCATTGAATCCATGAAATATTCCTTCTTCCCATTATAAAAGATGAGGTTATTAAAAGTTACCTGAGGAATTAACGTAACCCATAATACACCCAAAATAAGGGGCAAGTCAATCAAATTTTAGCGAAATCGTGAACATTCGATATATCCTGTAATGATAACGTTTTCTGTGGTATGATTGACGATAGGAAAGAGAAAAAACTGTTAAAATTGTCACAGTTGATACAATGCATTATAGTTACTATTGGTATACAGAGTTACTTTTAGTATACTGTTTAAAACAACAATGAAATTGAGGGGATTCAGATGAGCGACGACAGGAAGCCTAAGCTTTTGTGCGGTAAGGTGGAACAGTCCTTTCAGATCATCAGCAAAAAATGGACCGCTCTCATCATTCATACTTTGATGGAACATCCCAAACGATTTAGTGAAATTCAAGTTTCCATACCTGATCTTAGCAAACGCATGCTGAACGAGCGCATCAAGGAACTAGAGCTTTCCGGCCTAATCCTTCGCAATGTCATCACAGAGCGGCCTGTGCGGACCGAATATTCGCTGACACGTAAGGGTAAAGAGCTAGGTGATGCATTGAATGGTGTGGAGAGCTGGGCCGAAAGATGGCTTTAAACCGCTAACAGGAGATCGCCAATTACGCTCTCCTGTTATTGTGTTACTCCATGTGGATCATAATACAAGCAATAGGACGAAAATAATGGGACAACCGCGCAGTAGCTCATGTTTTCAGATATGAGCCAGGAAAGGATGAGATCGATGGCATTTGGCATTACCCGGCAGGAACTGATGAGCTGGAAAAGAGAGGTCAGTCGTGGCCAGATTGCTTTTCTAACGCATTACTGGCTGGATGACCGCTTTCCAGGCATTACAACTGTCACCAAGGTGGGGTGCTCTGACTTGGATAAGCTGCGCTTATGGTGCAAGCATAACGGATTGGACCCCCAATATATACATCAGCGTCAGCCCTATCCTCATTTTGATCTCATCGGTAACAAACAGATGGAAATCTTACGCAAGTATGGCATGAGCGATCAATTAAGACGCTTCGAGCCTCATCTTCAACCTAGTACACGCCCATCGTTCTAAACCGCAGCTCTCAGAGTTGCGGTACTTTTGTTTTTATACCAGATAATACCTTGTGTATCCAGATCGCTGACATAGCTCCTTCTCCCATCGCAACCGTCGCTTGCTCGGCATGAGCCCCTAAGTCTCCGGCCACCCATACATTTTCCACGTTTGTCATTTTGCTGCGGGGATGCGTCTCAATATGCTTGTTGTGCAGCAGATGTACGCCCAGTTGCTCCGCCAGCTCTGAATGAACATGGTTGCTTCCAAAGGCTAAGAACCCCCGCTCTGCTCCAATCACTTGTCCGTCAGCCAGCCGTACTCCTTCAAAACAGCCCGGTTGTCCCGTGATAATTTCAGAAATGGCTGCTTCCTTATATTCAATCCCTTTTTCCCGCAGCTTCACGATCAGCTCGTTCGGTACTTCTGAACGCTCATGATTGACATAGACAAGGTGATCGGTACGTGCTGATAAAATCAAGGTCATGGAAGCTCCCGCTTTGCCCGCCCCCATGACGACTGTACTGCGATCCTGAACCTCATACCCGTCACAGTCGGGGCACACATACACACTGTTGCCCAGGCAGGCTTGTAGCCCTCCCAGCTTTGGAAAGCGATCCGTCAGCCCTGTGGCCAATAGCAGCGTTTTTGACGTATATACTGCCCCTGCCTCCACTTCAATGTCAAAAAGCTCATCTCTCTTGGTCGCTTTTACCGCCTTGCCATCAACAAATTCAGTGCCAAGCTTCATGGCTTCACTACGTCCAAGCCCTCGCAGCTCTTCACCAGAAATCCCATCAGGAAAACCCAAAATGTTATGATACTGATGACACAGCGTAGATCGACCATAGCCCGAATCTATCACCAGCACCCGATGACTGCTGTATCTGCCCAATTGAATTGCTGCTTGCAATCCGGCGATCCCCCCACCGACAATAATGCAATCGTATTTCATGTCCTAATACCTCCTTCAAATACGCGCAAATGCTAAACATCTGCCAAAAAAGCAATCACACTTATGTAAACTTCTCATCCAATTTCAAACATAATATCACCTACATACGGATGAAATAACCTCTCTTCTTCATATATCCAAATGGTTAGATAACCAAAAAATGAAACGACAAACAGCACTACGGATAATCCGCAGCGCTGTATTCAGGTTAAACCTGAAAAATCATACTATTATGATCATTATTTAAATGTTTTTACGCGTTCTTCAATAGGTTGGAATTCCTTGTCACCTGGTTGGAATGTCGGTTTACCAAATGGCATTTCAGCAATCAGTTTCCAATGCTCAGGAATGTTCCATTCGTTTTTCACTTTTTCGTCGATCAAAGGATTATAGTGCTGAAGGGATGCACCCAGTCCTTCTTGCTCCAGAGCCGTCCATACAACCAGTTGCAGCATGCCGTTAGATTGGTTGGCCCAGATTGGGAAATTGTCCGCATACGCTTCAAATTGTTGTTGCAGACCAGCTATCACGTTGTTGTCTTCAAAAAACAACACTGTTCCGTAACCGCTGCGGAAACCGTTCATTTTCTCAGCAGTAGATTTGAATTGTTCTTCATTGCCTACCACTTCCCGCAAAATATCTTCTGTAATATTCCACAGTTTGTCATGATGCTCTCCGAGCAACACTACCGCGCGTGAAGTTTGGGAGTTGAAAGAGGTAGGTGTATACTTCACAGCTTCCTCTACGATCTCTTGAATCCGTTGGTCAGAAATTACTTGTTCTTTACTAATGCCATAATAGGAGCGTCTGTCTTTCAGCGCTGTGAAGAAGTCTTTAGTCATTTTGTTACCTCCTGAGAAAAATTAATTACTTTTCGTAACTTAATATACATCCTACATATCTTGAAGTCAAGAGATTTCTTTTTAAATATTACCAGTTGGTTAAAAATTATACGCCGTCCTTATATTTTTTCTCACTGGAAGAGGTGTGTTTGGTTGCATCCTTGTCTCTCTCCTCCTGTCTTTCCATCTTTAAATCCTCTACGGGAATGGCATCTACCGTCTGTTCAATTTCAAAACGGTCAAACAAGCTTTCCTGCTCTGTCGGATACTGCTCTGCATGATCACGATTAATCGGCTGTTCCTGATGTTTAGACTCTGTTGTTCCTTTCCCCGTCTGGTCTTTTTGCTCATTCTTACCATGCAGATTATCTTCAAATGGGGTCATCTTTCTTCCCTCCCTATCGGATTGTGTCCACAGTATACTTTTACCTTTCAGGTTGGGGATTAAACGCAAAAAAGAGAAAATCTCCGAAAGATTTTCTCTACTCATGTTCTTATTAATAGTTGACTGGATTATTGCGAGCTGGATTTACGTGTACATTCATGAAAAAGATGAGGCTCCAGCTTCTCTCCCGCTACGAGCTTCTGCACCAGCTCTGTACCTGAGGCCGGAGTCATTTGACCATACCAATCCCCTTGCGGGTATACGATTACAACCGCCGCATCATGACAGCGCCCATTACAACGAGTTCTGGTTGTGTGAATATATGCTTCTGCATGTTGTTTACGAATTTCATCCCGAATTGCTTGGGTAACTTCTTCACCCTCATGTCGCATACATGTGCCTCCATTACAAATCAACACATGATGCTTCATAGGTTCTAAATCAAAAATAGCCATAACTTCCCCTTTAATCAACAGTTGTTGGTTTTTAAATCAATGTTTATCTGGATAAAGAACAAGCTGTGCTTCCATCTGCCCGTCTTCAATCGTCAGCACGATAAATGAATATTCGTCTTCACCGCGTTTGTCCGTCGGAGACCCCGGATTAAGGACAAGCAGATTATCTATCTTTTTGACCACAGGAATATGAGAATGTCCAAAAATCAGGCAATCCAGCGTTTCTCCCTTAAACGTATTCAGTGCTATATTTTCTGTCGAGCCGCGCCAGCCGTGACCATGAACCATACCAATCCGCTTGCCTTGGGCTTCAACAATACGTTGATAGCCTAGACGCTCCACGATGTCGGTTCCATCATTGTTTCCGGCAATGCCTTGTACAGGCGCAAATTCAGCTAGACGTTCATATACGAACCAATCCGTCCAGTCTCCAGCATGGAGAATGAGGTCACTGTCTTTTAGCTCCTGTACAAGCCGACTAGGCAGCGTTTTGCTTCTATGTGGCATATGGGTGTCTGAAAGTACGATGATTTTCATATCAATTTCTCCTTACTGGCGTCTTTTACACGGATGAACTTTGTTGTCCAACCCGCTGTTTGAGAGCCTGCTCCAGATCTCGCAACGTAACGGTCTCGAAAAACGCCTGGATTTTCTGCTCTGCCACCGTATATAAACCATCCAATAAAGCGTCTATGTTCCTGCCAACCTCGCAATTATGATTGCTGTCGGTATGGATGGCAAACAGCGGGCCTTCATCCTTGGTCGCTTCATAGATCATTTTCAGATTGATGTTTGAACTCGACATGCTTAGACGAAAGCCGCGCGCTCCCGGTGACGAATCCACCAGACCAGCTTGCTTGAGTCGGCTCATAATTCTTCTCACAACTACCGGGTTTGTATTAATGCTGGAAGCAATAAGTGACGAAGTCATTCGCTCAGGTGCCCCTTCAGCCAGAAGAAGCAGACAATGGATACTAACGGAAAAATGGGTACTCATGTTAACCACCTTTATATGTGTGCCTCATTAAATGTTTGATAAAATGCATGTTTCCATCATACCACATTAGAGGCAGCGACACAGTGCTTACTACTCCTTACTCTGGAAAATAGTCATTTTCTGGGCGTACTCGCACTTTTAATTGGCGCACACTATATTCCAACTGCTTAATGATATCCTCCAGTTGACGACGGTCAAGTGCATTAAAGTCGGCTGCAGGCTTGGGTGCATTTTTCAAATCACGTATGGTTGCCTGCTGCTCCTGCCACTTGTCCATCAGGTCGGCTATATTGGCATAAAAGCGTTCATAATCCTTGATCACTTCATCCAGAAAGGCATCCACCTCATCCGGATCATAGCCGCGCATTTTATTTTTAAACTGTTTCTCATGAATGGAGAGCGCGTCCAGCTGAATGCCCAGTTGTTTAAACAACTGCTTTTGCTTATCCAGACGACGCTTCATATGTTCATCCATCGGTTTTCCCTCCTTAACACACTATTCTTTTTATATCACATTCTAGGCTGGGAATAAAAGTCTCTGCTGATTGCTCAGGTCTATGAACGGGTATAAAAGAGCATACACACCACTCATACAGACCATGAAGGGGAGAGATGATCATGAACCATTTGAACGATTCACAGCTTGCAGAGCTGAAACATATGTTACTGGAGCAGAAAAATGATTTAGAAAAACATTTTAAACAAAACGGTCAGGAAAACACACAATTGGGAGAAACACTGACAGATTCCACAGGTGAGCTCTCGTCCTATGATAACCACCCCGCCGATATAGGGACGGAAACCTTTGAACGTTCTCGTGATCTGGCGATTAATGAGTCGCTGGAAAACGAGTTGGAGCAGGTCAATGCAGCCCTGCAACGGATGCAGGATGGGACGTATGGAATATGTGTGGAGAGCGGGGAAGAAATTCCTTTTGAACGGTTGCAAGCCATTCCATATACAGCCTATACAGTCGAGCACACTCCAACACGAGAATTATCGAATGATCGTCCAATCGAGGAACAGGTTATGACTCCGCCGCCCAAAGGTGCAGGTGAGGTTCGCCAACGGAATGCAGGACGATTTGATGATGCGGGCGCATGGGACGCGGTGGAAAAATACGGCACATCAAACTCGCCTGCGACAGCCGCCAAGCGTGATGTCACAGATTATGATGAAAATATGTGATGCTCGAATGTACAAAAACTCATTAAAAATATCTATGTATTGGTTCATCTAAAAAAGCAGCTTGTCCTTGGGACCGGCTGCTTTTCTATGTCTTCCGGAAATACGATGGTCTCGCTTACCCAATTTCTATCCGCTTTCGACTGCGAGCTGACTCAATACAAGCGTCGATTACTTTCATATTGCTTACCGCATCTTCTGGCTCATATGGCAACGGAATACCGTCAAGCACCGCTTCGGCAAAAGCATCTGCTTGCAGTTCAAAAGAATTAAAACCTTTCAGACGTTCCTCACGCGTAACCGAACCAACGTGAACGAAAATTTGCGGTACGACAGATGTTCTTTCCCAACCGAACATCTTGGGCATTGCAATCGTACCCTTGCTGCCGAGAATTTCCATATTGGAACGATTGGCTGCCCACATACCACAATCGAAAGTAAGGTTGACTCCACCCGGAAATTCCAGCAGACCGGAGGCCATCATATCAACGTTATCATGCTCAGGGGAAAATAAAGCATGTACCGTCACTGCCTCCGGCTCCCGATCCAAATACATACGAGCGGCTGAGATCGGATACACGCCCACATCATATAACGAGCCGCCGCCCATGCTTTTATTAAAGCGTACATTATCTGCCTGATCAGTATTGTTAAATGTAAAAGTACAATGAATACCGCGAATGTCACCAATTTCCCCACTATTGATGATTTCCTTAATTCTTCGATGTTTGGGATGATAGCGATACATAAAAGCTTCCGCAAATGTCACTCCGGCACGGCGACATGCTTCAATCATGCGGCTTGTCCCGGCCGAGCTAAGCGAAGATGGTTTTTCACACAAAACATGCTTCCCGGCCTCCGCTGCCTTAATGGTCCACTCTTCATGCAGATGGTTTGGCAATGGTATATACACCGCTCCGATTTCGGGATCAGCCAACAGCTCTTCATAGCTTCCATAACTTCTCGGAATATCGAACTCCCGGGCGGCCTCAGCGGCTTTATCCGCATTACGACTAGCAATTCCAAGTACTTCTCCGCGTTCGGATTGCTGAATCGCCGGAATTACAGCGATTTTGGCGATCTCCGCCGTGCCTAAAATTCCCCATTTCAGCTTTCTACCCATCATTCTCATCCTTTCGTAGTTAGGAATAGTTGTCTTGTTCCGCTTTATGCAGCATACCTAAGCAACGGTCCAGATCAGCTTTGACCTGCTTTTTGTACAATCGGGCTTTCTCCTCCCCATCGTCTGTAAAATGATAAAGCACAATCTCCTGAAAATCTACACGCGGGTCTGTTCCTTTTAATCGTTTGGTACGATAAAAAACACCTTCCTGAACCAGTTCATGCAGTGCCCGGTACACCTCGCTTTGAGGCGGAACATATCCGAAACTACTAAACTCATCTTTCATCGATTCGAGCATCTGATATCCATATCCGCGATGCCTCTCTACCATTGTGATCAGATAAATTTTGATAAAAGCCCGCTGGGATATCATAAACGCCATTTCACAACCTCCTCTACACCTTATTCAAGTCTCATATCTTCCATTATAAACCACTCTGCGTCCATAGACTATTTCCTTTCATAAATATGAGAGTTTACGAGAACTCTCCGTCCCTTGAGACCTGCTTGAAGGTGACGAGAGCTATGGAATGAAGCATTATAGAGTAGTGTGCATAGTGCTGAGGAGTGATTTTATGGTTTTCTATTGTGAATTTTTCATATGTTGAAACAACATAATAACACTTAAAAAAGTATCCCTCGGCCTTCTTCTGAAAGCTTCGGGATACTTTTTGTGAAATAATGTAACTTTATCGCTGAATCAAGCTTGCTTTTGGAAGGCTGGCGGACTTCCAGCCGGGCGGGGACGAATTCGAAGCCCCACGATCCATTTGCCCAAAGGCAAATGTGCCAGCAACCATGTTCCAACAAGAGAAAAGATTATACAGAGAACGAATGAAGCCAGTGTACGAAGAACGTGACTCCAATCTGTAAACAACGTTCCATCAAAATAGTAGGTTACGCGCAGCATAAAGGCGTGCATCAGATATGCTCCATAGGACAACGTTCCCATGACGGTCAGCATCCGCGCCGCACGTCCTCCCTTGTGAGCAATCCACGTTGCTACCCGATAAGCTACAAAAATAGACGTGATGCAATATACAGCCATAACCGGACGCAGCAGAGACAAATAGTTAAAAGAAAGGACCGTACCTCGCGGCATCTGGAATTGACCGATCATCTCATACAGCAAGTATCCTGTAATCACGATAAAGAGCAGCCAGTATATCAACTGCGCCTTGATAACCCAAGCATTCCAACGCTTGACATTCATCCCAGCTGCCGCTCCTAATATAAAATAAAAGAAAAAATAGATCACATTCCGGTCAGCGTATATGGTAAACCAAGAAGAAATGACGGGAAGCTGGAGCTGATCCATCACTTGATATACGGGTCCCACCGCCAACATAAGCAAAATATAGAGGACGCCGAATCCAGCCAATGTAGCGGGTCGCCATGTTGACGGCAGTAGCGCAGACAAACGACGTACAGCATAACGAAACACGGGAAATAACACATAACATTGGATAATCATAATGATGTACCACAGATGATAGCTGCTTTTCCCGTTCAACAGCTTTTGTAAAAAATCTAACGGGTGAATAAATCCTCCACCTTGGGCAAGCTGATTCCCCAACTCGTATAAAAGAGACCATATGATATAAGGAACGATGATATCCATGAATCGTTTGCGTAAAAACGTTCCATATTTTAAGGCCCCATCATAATTGTAAAATAGCACCATTCCAGTAATGAACACAAACACAGGTACTGCAAATTTGGAACACAGCAGTAATAGGGTCATTACAACTCCGTCCTGGATGCGCGCCCCCGGCGCAACCGCATAGTGTGCGACGGAATGCTGAAGAACAACGGCTGCAAAAGCCAACCCTCTCAGCAAAGCGACTTCGGAAATTCTCTCTTTTTGACTCATGTCACTCTCCTGTTACATCTAGCAATTTATAAATCTATTATAACGACAATCCTGTAAAAATATATAGAGGGATAATGGTGCCAATGCCAAGCGAAGCATCATCTATCTTAGGTATATTCAATCAGTAGCTAGCACATAAAAGCAGCAGTCTCCTCACGGGGAGACTGCTGCTTTAGAAAACCTATAAAAGAGGACGGAGCCAAATTATTGTAAATTACGTTTCCACCAGCCATGTGATGGTTACAGGTTCCTTCTAGTATCTGTGTACGCATCTGTCCGCGTATCCGCCACCGTATCATCATATGTTCTGTAACGATCCGCATTCAGAGAACGGTTGGTGCGGAAAATATCATATACATCCCGGTGGTGATCAGCGGAATCTACCAGAACCAAAATCTTGCCCTGATCGACGTATGTCTCGTATTGACGAGCATCATCTTCTGGAATGCCCAGTCCAACCAGTCCACCGACCAAGCCACCTGCTCCCGCTCCGACAGCTGCTCCCGTAAGGGTAGCCGCGATAGGTCCAGCAGCAAGAATAGGTCCAATACCCGGAATCGCCAGAGCCCCGATGCCTGCCAGCAAGCCAGCGACGCCGCCTACAACACCGCCGGTAGCCGCTCCTGTAGCCACGCCCTCTGGTGCTTTGGTGCCTGTCTCCTCACTAATCGTCCTGAGGTCGTCACGGTCACGTGTAATCACAGAAATTTCACTGCTTGGGATTCCTTTGCTCTGCAATTGTCCAATCGCACGAGATGCTTCTTGCTCGGTATCAAAAACACCAACAATTTTCTTTTCATTATAATCGTTTAAGTTATTAGCCATGATAGTTACCTCCCAATATGTTGTTGTTGAGTGGTTCGTTTTTTTATTACCCCACTATCCTGACGTTTAAACGATTTTACAAAATTCGCAATGATGTCTACTTCAAGTTCGGCTTCCGATCATCGCTTAGGTTTTGCTCTGTTAGTCGCCACAGCTTCTAGTGGATCATCCGGCCAATAATGCTTGGGATATCTGCCTTTTAGGTCCTTTTTAACTTCAAAATAAGTCTCGCTCCAGAAGCTGGACAAGTCAGATGTCACTTGCACAGGTCGCTGGGCAGGTGATAATAAATGCAGCACAATCGGCACACGTCCGCGTCCAATACGGGGCGTATCCTTCATGCCAAACAGTTCTTGTAGTCTCACGGCCAGTGCAGGAGCCTCAGGTTGCGAATAATCGACAGGAATACGTGAACCACTGGGTACACGTATATGCGTCGGTACTTCCTGTTCGAGCTGTTGCCGCTGTTCCCAATTCAACCTGCCCAGCAGCAATTCATTACCATCCAGTCGTTGCAGATCGGCTATATTTTTGGCTCCAAGTGCAAAAGGCAACAGCCACGATTCCAGTGAATCCAGTAGCGCAGATTCCGAGCTGTCTGGCCATTCCTCGGGTGCTGAGAAATGCATAAAAATCAAACGTGCCTGCAACTGAAGAGTTTGCCGATTCCAGGACAGCAGCTTGAGACCACGTTCCCGGACCCCCTGCATTAAGGCAGCCGCGATTTCCTCTGCCGGAGGTCGCTCGTAAGACGTCTCCTTTAAGATGAGCGAGCCCAGCCGAATTACCTTTCGGGCTCTCACGGCTGAAGCGGAGCTATCCCAATATACGTTGGCTTGTTCCAGCAGTAAATCGCTGCAATGCTGGATCAGCTCTTGCAGTTCAATCGGTGCCGCCAACTGAATGGCACCATCTGCTCCCTCGTCGTCTACTTCGGCGGCAACGAGATAGGGCGAATGCGACATCCACTCCACTTGTCGGAGTCGCGCCCCCCGGCCGCCGCTGAGTAAAAAGCGGCCATCCCCTCTGCCCTGCGCGATCCGATCCGGATACGCGAAGGCCAGCAGCAGCCCGCAGGCCGCGGAGCCGTCAGGCTCGTCCTGCGCTGCGGCTGCGTCCGGCAGCGTGACTAGCAGCTGCCGACTCTCCTGCACGATACGTCGAATCACCGTATCGTCTGCCGCCCCCAGCAAGCTATGCGTACTGCGGGCGTGAGCCGCCTCGCGCAGAGCATCCAGCCGCGGGCGCAAATCCGTTCCGCCATGAGCACGGAACGGGTCCCGCTCTTGCAGCAGCGCCGCCAGACGGCTGGCAGTCGGAGCCAAGCCAAGAGCTGCTGCGCGCAGCAGCATGTGCCCGAGGCGCGGGTGCGTGCCCAAGGCAGATACCTCGCGCCCATGCGCAGTAATGCCGCCTGCTGTACCATCGGCCGCGGCCTCCAGGCAGCCAAGCTGACGCAGCAGAACTGTGGCCTGGCGGTACGCCGCCTCAGGCGGGGCATCCAGCCAGGCCAGCTCGGCAGGCTCGCGCACGCCCCAGGCCGCCAGCTCCAGTGCGAGTGAAGCCAGATCGGCCGCCGCGATTTCCGGGCGGCTGGCATCTGGGAGCGCGGCATGCTCCTGCGCGCTCCACAGCCGATAGCACACGCCCGGCTGGAGACGGCCCGCCCGTCCGCGCCGCTGATCCGCGGAGGCCTTGGACACCTTGACGGTGGTCAAACGGCTCATGCCGGTACGCGCGGAAAATACCGATTCCCGTGACAGTCCGCTATCAATTACCACCGTGATCCCGGCGATGGTCAAGCTGGATTCGGCAATTGAGGTGGCCAGTACAACCTTTCGGCTGCCCGGAACCGACGGTCGTATTGCCTCATCCTGCTGCTCCAGCTTCATACTGCCGTACAGCGGAATGATCTTGACGTGTGCTGACAAATTTCTGGACGTCAGCTCTCGTTCCGTTCTATGAATTTCTCTAGCCCCTGGTAAAAACACCAACAGATCGCCTTCATGAGCATGAAGCGCTTTTTCTACGATCTCCGCTGTAAAGGACTCTAATGAGGTTGACGAAGGCTTGGGCATATGCAAGGTTTCTACTGAAAACACGGTGCCTGGACATTCCAGTAAGGGTGCATCTCCTAACAGTCTGCATACAGGCTCTGCCTCCAGGGTGGCAGACATGATTAATATTTTCAAATCCGGTCGCAGCAGCGCCTGGCTTTGCAGGGCAAGTGCCAAGCCCAAATCTGCATGCAGGCTTCGCTCGTGATACTCATCAAAAATAATCAGACCGACTCCCTCCAAAGCCTGATCATGTTGCAGCATCCGGGTCAGCACACCCTCCGTAACCACTTCAATCCGCGTGCTTGGCCCTATCTTGGTATCCATACGAACGCGGTAACCCACGGTCTTCCCGGTGGACTCACCCAGTGCTTTCGCCATTTGTGCTGCTGCCGCACGTGCTGCCAAACGTCGCGGCTCCAGCATGATTATCTTTTGCCCCGCCAGCCACGGCTCATGCAACAGTTCTAATGGTGTTACTGTTGTTTTCCCCGCTCCCGGCTGTGCAATCAGTACCGCCGCTGAATGAGATAGTAACGCATGTTTAAGCTCGGGGATGACTTGCATAATAGGCAACTGTTTATCTGTCAATGAAATCTCTCCAATGATACGCTTGTGGCGTAGAATCTAAGTTTGAATTCCTTTATTATTGTGAATTTTTCACTACCTGTAATTATTGAAAAACGAGTAAAAATGTTAAGCTGGTGCCCAGTACAGGGATTTCACCTCGACCTGTTGTGCCTAAGTTTTCTAAATCTATTATACAGATATTTAAATTTCCCGTCTGGTCATCGCAAGTATGCATACTTTCTGGTGCTAGCTCCTATACCTGTCGAGATGCACTCGCGCCAAGATCGTTTTATAATATGGTTAATAAGGATTGCTGAAGGACGGAATATAGAAACACGGGATACAGAATCGAGGTAACTTTCGTATGGAATTACAAACTCAACCCATTAGAGGACGTTTTGCCCCAACACCATCGGGGTGGATACACTTAGGAAATGCTCGCACCGCCTTATTATCCTGGCTGCATGTTCGTTCCTTGGGCGGAACCTATATTTTACGTATGGAAGATATTGATATGACGCGAGCTCGCAGCACATTGGCGCAAGGAATTATGGAGGATTTGCGCTGGATCGGGCTGGATTGGGACGAAGGACCCGATATTGGCGGTCCCTACGGTCCTTACACTCAAAGCCAGCGGCTGGAACGCTTCCAATCTGCATTGGAGAAACTTCAGGGGCAAGATTTACTGTATCCTTGTTTTTGCAGTCGGGCAGACATTATGGCTGCCGCCCATGCTCCGCACGGACTGTCTGGTGAAGGACCCGCATATTCAGGGGCATGTCGTAATCTTAGCTCTCATGAAGCCCTGGCTAGAGCACAGCATAAACTCCCTTCACTTCGTTTTAAAGTACCGCAACATCCAGATGCTATTATTTCTTTTTATGATCAGGTAGCTGGTCACGTATCCTTCGCTGCAGCGGAGGGGGGCGATTTTATCATCAAACGGGCAGACGGCATGTTTTCCTATCAGCTTGCCGTCGTCGTCGATGATGCGGATATGCATATGACCGATGTGCTGCGCGGCTATGATCTTCTTGATTCGACTCCCCGTCAGCTATTGTTATACCAAGCTCTCGGCTTGCAGCCGCCGCGTTTTGCACATGTTCCCCTTGTCCTGGGTCCGGATGGACGAAGACTGGCCAAGCGACATGGTGGCGTAGCACTCCGAGCCATGCGTCGGCAAGGAGTTACACCGGAAGCCGTCATTGGCTGGCTCGCCTACTTTTCCGGGCTGCTGGATACTCCCGAGCCTGTGAAGGCTGTGGATTTAATCGCTGGCTTTCATTTGGACAAACTGCCCAAAGAACCCGTCATCCTAACGAAGCAATGCCTCATGAAATTATCTGCACTGCAACGGTAATGGGACAAAGCACGGAAAGCAAAATGTACGGGCAAGGGCACTCCGCCCTTTGCTCCTCTCGCTTCTATTCCTCCAGTCGCTGACGCACAGCAGACTCATATTCATAAAATACAGACGACGTATTCATCCCTCTTTCCTCCAGCAGCATCCGAAGACGAAGCGATTTTTCAGTCAGCCTGCGACTGATCCGCTGTTGCTCTCCTGCCTCATGGCAAGCGTGAAGCAAGTCACGTAGCTGGACACATTCCTTTTGCAGCTGTAGCTCTTCTGGTAAAATACCTGCATTTTTCAACAGCTTGTACGACATCCGCAGCTCTTCTGGAACATGTGACAAATCCTCAATCACCAGTGGCTTGCCCGCTCCCGGCAAATGATCAAATTCGCCTTTGGCCATCGCCTCGGCAATCTTCTGCTCTGCCATTCTAGAGAACATTTTCATCCACTCCTTGTATTAAGCATCCTATGTACAATCTATATTAAATAAACCTGGATTCCTTTGCACTCTAGCTTACATATTATGAGGTTGTCCTGTATTCCTGTAGGAGAGTGATGGTTATTCTTCGATCCCAAGCAACTGACATACTTGTTCTCTATATTTTTTGGCCTTGCGTGTTCCATGAATGAGATTGGATAAGCGGCTAGCAGGAATATGATAGGTGTCACAAAAAGTTCTCTGGTCCATTTGAATTTCAACTAGCTTTTGTTTGATTTTCCATCCAAAAGGGGTTACAGGATTCCGTTTGTTCAACAGCGCTACCACCTCTTCATAGTATAGAATTTAGGATCTTTATTGGAGTTTGGAGATTGGAGTTCGTCTTCCTTTAAAATGCATCATGCACACACATTAGCTAAGATTTCATTTTGCAGGTTTGGTATTGATTCAATAGTTCATCCAGTTTCATAGATTGTTCAATTACTCTAGGATGCGTTAAAAACCCATACTTTTTCTGCACTTGGTACAGTCTTTTTCTGGCCCGTTCGACACGAAGTAAAGTCACACCTGGATTCATCAGCATGATTCCCCCTTCTGTGTCATATTCTAATGCAAAACGTAAATTTTTGGATTTTTTTAAAATACGCTTAACAAAAAAAGTGCTTCTGGAATATTCCAGAGGCACTTTTTGTCGGCATATGTTTATATATAAAATACAACAGACTCCTACAAACTGAGCTTAAAACCCAACCCAACTATTATTTCACTATGCAGTCGGATGTTACTTCCATTGCTACCCCCTCCGTATTTCCTGAATAAAGTCAGGCGTGGGTTAAAATCTGTGGGAAAAGTGACCGCTTTACTTGCACAGCAATAGTCTTCTCTGCATTTTCCATATACATTTATTTTTTCAGCTTGGAATCAACACTGAGAAATGATTGATTACTACTAATAATAAAATAATCTTTCTTTCCGCCCTTCTCTAACTAAATTCTCATACTTCGTACACACTCTGAAGTCTGCAAATTTTTTGAACTGCTCAAATAATTTTATGCAGCTAATGAAAAAAGCTTCTTTGTTAATGACTAATGATTTAGATAACACGTCTAGTAAGTTTTTAAATCCATATGAGTAATTACCTTTATTTAAGTAGTATTTAGCCAGCTCATATTTAAAACGTGTTGATTGTTCTGGAACCACTTGATGAGTGTATATATCCACAGATGGTTGTGGTTGGGTAATCGAATCAATCTCCTTTTCAAACTGTTTAAGTATGTCATCTACATCAACTTGATATCGGTTTGCTGCCATCATAACATTCAACAGCTTTGTAACCATTTCTTTTTCAGAAGCATCTGGCGATGCAGCAATATATTCAACATAATTGTTTAGTACACTTATATCTCCAGATAATAGTTTATAGGTGTAAATATTACCTTCTGCCCAATCTTGAAACTGTTTAATCCAATGCAGAGTATCCTTGTCCGTCTCTTTGACCCAATCTAAATTAGCGTAGGCATATGTATATTCTAATGCCTGATCATAATCGCCTTTGGCCTCATATGCACTGGCACACAATAAATCGGCATAGGTAATATACACAAACAGGGGGCGACTCAGCTTCTTTTCAAGTTGCGCATGGTTTCGCTTCTTCTGCTGATGCTCCAATGTGTATTGGATTTCAGCTTTATCTTTCATTTTGCGAGCAATCACATCAAGCCTGTCCCATAAACGCAAAGAGCGATACACATTCGCCAAATCCTTTAAGGCATCAAGCTGATCTATTTCATCCAGTCGTTCCACGAAAGGTTCAAATAATGTCGCTGCCTTGAGATTAAGACCTTGATCGTCTCCAACTTGAATCGTAAATATGCGATATTGACATATGGCCAAGCGTTCAGAATGCTGATATTTCTCCACTTCTGCGACATTCTCATAAAGCAGCAGCGCAGCAGCATGTCTTCCCTGTTCAAATAATTCTTCTGCAATATCAAATAGTCTGGACGCATACAGCGGATTGTCCATAATATGACCAACCATTCGACGGATTGCATCCAGCTTGTCCAACTCCGCACAACGATACAATAATGGCTCGATTCGCCTAAAATTCGGAGAAAGTTCAATGATATAATTTTCTATGTATAGATCGTAAAAATAGCCTTCTGGCAAATCCATAGCCACAGTAATTCGGTCTAGCTGCTGGACAGAAACAGGACGATGCTGAGTAATCCAATTACTAAGCGTTCTTTGATGAACCCCTGAATATTCGGCAAATTGACTCAACGTCATATCATTTTGTTTTAGATAATCCTCAAACTCCGCTGAAATCGTAGGTGTATGCTTCAAGTCATAACCACCCTTCACATAAAAATTCCATTTTTTCAAAAAATCACCCTCTATTCTTCTCCAAAATTAACCATCTGTCAATATATTATGCAACTAATGTTTATAACGAAAATTAAGCATATCTTACACATATTGAGACAGGTTAGACGAACGACATCCTGAAATGATTGGATTGATCCAAGTAAAAGGTTCAATGAGTTGACATGACTAATTCATTTCCCCATGTGCAGTCCCACCAGCAATGATATAGAGGTCACATGCAGAAACTCACGAGACCTTTTAATCAAATGAAAATCCCCTGATTTTGATGTAATCAAGGGATACATAGGTTCATTTCTCTTGCTTTGATAATGCCAAGTTGATTATTGCTCCAGTCACAATTCCTGTCAGAATTGCATAGATACCCATAGCTCTCATCTTATATCCCAAAGCGTAAAATACCCCTATAACTATTGCGTAGTTCAATAGAATCGTTGCATAACGTTTTAGAACCTTACTCATGGAAATCCTCATAAGCAACTCCCACCTTAATTTATACTTCAACCATTGTAAATGTTTGGTGTCAATTATCAACATTGTATATGTCCAATCAAAATTCCGATGTTAATTCAGCTAGCTTCTGTTCATCGTTCTTAGATAAAGCCCCACTTTCTAAAATGGATTTTTTTGTTTCCGAGTAAGTATAGAGTATTGCTTGTGGAGAATCGTCACCTTTACTAACAAAGTCAAAGCTTTTCCCATCTTTATGCCAAACTATAGAGGAGATCAGTGTAAAATCCTTATCGGACACATGCGTATAGCTCTTACGCTCTACATCGTATACTCCGATATAACTTGAACCTAGATCACCGATTCCAAACGCAATCTTTTTTCCATCTGGTGACCAATTATATGCATCAATCTTTTCACTTCCTGCTCCGTCACTATTCATCTCAAACATGTTTACAATAGTTTGAGCCCCCTCAGATAAATTAATTAGAACAAGTCTACTCCCCTCATGATCGCTTACATGGAGAGCTACCTGGTTGTTTTTGGATAAGGAAAGTGAATTAACTCTCAAAGGTCGTGGGTTGAGCTTGATAAGTTGCTCTCCGCGCTTACTTTTTATTTTCATAGAATCCACAACTTCATTGGCTTCGGCGGCTTCTTCCCCCTTAGCCTTAGTTAATTTTGCGGTAAAAGTAATATCTTTATTTTTCCATACAATCTGTTTTCCCGAAACTACAACCTTAAATTTATCTTGATTATTATAATACTGTGAATAATCTACAGAATTCATCTTTTTGTCAGTTGCTTTAGATGTTTCTATAGTTACTTTTTCTTCAACTTTTTTCACACCTTCCTTTGTGTTGTTAACCTCAATATTTTTCACTTCGTTCTGAGGCAGTTGTTGATTTGAACTTGCATTACCACTGCACCCTGAAATGGCCAACACCATTATTGCACCTACAGTCATTATCTGCGCGGATTTCATATATTCCTCCTTAGTATACAACGTGTCGTTATTCCTACGTCACTTGTATATGTAATATATTAAAGGTAAAGTACTAGTCAACTGTACATATAATCAAGTAATATACTTTACAATCAGTCCTCCCTTTCCTTTCTGTCTAAAAAAAGAATTGCATGTATCCATTCTGACAATTATCTTTTATAGTTGTTCTTCTTCTGGGATAGAGAAAAACATTTGCTTTGCTTGATCTTCGGTTGCTTCACCTAGAAGAGTTTTTTTACCAGTTTTATCAATAGTCCCGAACGTGGTGCCGCCCGGAACACTATAGTTATAATAAATGAACCCTTTTGGGATCATCGGCATTTTGCCGCTTTGTTCAATAATTTTGTTGTTGAGGAAAGGCAGACTTGCATTTTTGGCTTCCTGTTGCAGATTCAGCCTTGCAGACCAGAGGAGTTCTACATGTGTGTCAATGATACGATAGTAATTCACAATGTCCATATGTTGTTCAAAAAATTCACTGGATTGTTTTTTTGGGAAGTAGCGAATATAAGCCATACTATCCCCTTCTTCACCTGACAGTACATTAACTTTGACAATACGTGGAAGACTGTATGCACTATGACGAACTACAGAAATATCACTAGATTGGATTTCTTTCAGTATATCTTCTGTCGGTTTAACTACGTAAACTGTACGATCTGGAGCATTCCAGTACACTTGAGAACCGGACGCATTTGCAATGAAACGTAGCGGCACCATAACACGACCATTTTTCATTACAGAAGAGATAGACAGTGTTACTTTTGCACCACCTACCATTGCCTCTTTTTTGCCAGCCACCAGTGTTGATTTTGTTCCGTTATTATCTACAGTTACCATTTTAGAAGTATTATCCCAGTTGATCGTTACACCTGGAATCGATTTTATCATATTCAATGCCACCAACGTGGAACCATTCTCAATATATGGCTCTGCATCTCCTGACACAGGCTTGTTATTTATCTGTACAATAATCGACTTGGAAGCCGCCGCAGAAACACCAGAAACACAGCTTGCAAGTACGCTAAAAGATATTGCAGATGCAAAAGCCGCTCTTGAAAATTTATTCATGATTTGATTAGCCACCTCAATAATATGTTTTTGCAGCCTTCCAAACTAAGCTGAACTTTATAGACTTTAAATAAATCGAATAGAATTAGCTATTAATAGGTTGGACAATATCTGTATAGGATTTCGCCTTTGCAGTGAGATCCTTTTGTTGACCTTATCATCTTTGTATACAGCTTTGATATTCCCCTTATCATCATTAAACATCCACTCCATCTTTAACTTCAGCTACCGTATTACCAACATTGTTTCCATACATGTATCTGGAAGAATCTCCTCTTGGAAAAATGTAGGTGTATTCTTTGTTAGCCCCCGGTTTTTCTAAAGAAGAAAGCGATTTGAAAGAAAATTGAACCGGCAGCGATATGGCAGCCTGACGAGCTGCTTGTAAATCTTCAGCCTGTAAGTTCTCTTGGTCCACTTTATAATTACTGTCTTGAGGTCTCGCAACCTCGCTCCTTCCTTGACAGCCAGTTGCTGGTTTGATTGAAATGGCCTATGCTACGATACAATTTGCAAAGTTGCTGAGTTTATTCTCTAACTTTATATGATTTAAGTGTATTTCATGGTAAAATTAACAAGTATTATAGCTATATAGGAGGATTTGTTTATGAAGAAATCCATTTACCTTCTAACATCCACAATATTGTTAACAACAGCTATAAGTTGTTCCAATCAAGAACCAGCAAATTCCACGAAAAATTCACAACAGAAAACATACAATCCAATTACTCAAGAAAATAAAAATGATACTGAGATTCTAAATGTTACACAGATTGCTACGGAATTTAAACAAACCGAATTTGAAGTAAGTGATTATAATAAATCGATTACACCGAATTGGATAAAACAAAGAAAAAGTAAATTGGAACCACTAATGACAACAAATTTTTTAAAAAAACAAGTCGATAATCGCAAAATCGCTCTTCCTCTGGAAATTGCTTCGCTTGAGAAAACCACTTTATCAATTGAAGACCTTCAATTTCAAGAGAAAAGTGTAACCAAAAAAACATTGACTTAACATATTCTGCAACTCTTGTGTTGAAGGATAAAAATAAAAAAATCACCTTGGAAGGCCAACTCATTTTTTTAAAAGAGAATGGCACGTGGAAGGTCAATAACGACATTTATAATGCAGATAAGTTTCAAGAAATTTTAGATAAGCATAAGCGGAAATAAAGATGGGACTTTTATAATCTTCAGTTTTGGCGCTAGTTTTAAGCCACAAGCGAGACAAAGGACGTCACTAGTACACTAGGTCGTCCTTAGATGAAGTTGAATCATACTCTATTTCATTTGATCTTTCCTTACTTCACCGGAAATAGGTACAATAATATCATGTAATCCTGTAACATTGGCTGGTAAACGTTGTGTTACCGACTTCCCTGACCCTACTTTTCCATAGGTAACACTACTATCCACACGTTCCTGTAAAAAATAATATTCTGTTTTATCTACTGGTGGTCGTTTCCCTTTTTCTTTCGTATACTTTTCTGGAGCTTTTTCTACGCCTTCCCATACTAGATGTTTCACATCATCCTTAATTTCATAATAAGTAAGTAGGTTTCCAACAATATAATAATATCTCAATGCCTCCCCTTCGGGAAAAACAAACTGATAATAAACGCCCTCTTCGGTATTATCCAGCTTATTTTCATCGTTAGAAGGAAGGTCTACAGCGATTTTACGTGCCGCCACTAAATCCGTACCTTGATACAACTTCTTGTATTTTTCTACTTGGTCAGCACTCCGAATAATGACCATATTTTTGTCCGCTTTCCATTCTAACTCTGCTTTAAAGGCTTCGCTGATGAAGCGCAAAGGCACAACAACGCGATTCTTGTTAAGAAACCATAGTTCTCCCTGCGACAGAAACAGGGGGAGCATCTGAATGTACCACCTCACTATTTATGACCAATTGAATCGACGGTGCAGCAGAAAGCGGGATAGCAAACGTTAAGAGCATGCTTAAAGTAAGCATCGATGAAAGAAAGATATTTTTCATACCTAACTAGCCTCCAAATTTGAAATTCACTTAAAACCCAACAATGCTTATATTTTGAATCCAAAAGCAAAATAAAGAACATCCCTTGCTAAGGACGTCCTTAATAAACTGAATCAGTAGTAGCTATTGTTTTCTCGTCTCATTAGGAATAGATTGGATAACATCTATATAGGATTTCGCCTTTGCAGTAATCTCCTTTTGTTGACCTTTATCATCTTTGTATACAGCTTTGATATTCCCATTCTCATCATTAAACATCATAATATCAGTTACCCATTCAACGTAATTATAACTTGGTCTTTGGCCAGCACTGGATACAATATCATCCAGACCATTTCCTGATGTAAATTGCCAAACTGCCTTAGCAACTCCATCCTTAATTTCAACTACCGTATTACCAGCTGACCAATCATTGCTAAAATACATGTATCTGGATGAATCCCCTCTTGGGAAAACGTAAGTATATTCTTTGTTAGCCCCCGGCTCTTCTAAAGAAGAAAGCGATTTGAAAGAAAATTGAACCGGCAGCGATATAGCAGCCTGACGAGCGGTTTGTAAATCTTCTGCCTGTAGGCTCTCTTGATCAACCTTATAATTACCGTCTTGAATAAATAAAATAGACCGAATCTTCTCATAGCTTGCCTTGTAGCCAAAATTCTCCGACACAAAACGGATAGGCACCAATATCCTTCCTTGAGTCACTTGTACCGGCACATCAACCTGAATCGCTTTGTTATTTTTAAATGCTTCTTTTTTGTTGGCCGTCAGCTTAATTTGATCTTTGCCTTTTGTGATGAGAGCAGATTGGCTATTATTATCCCATTGATAGGTTACCCCAAGTGAAGCAAGTGTGCGTATAGGGACCAAAACACGCCCGTCCTTAATAATAGGTGAAACATCAGTTGCTATAAACTTTCCATTCACATTCACCGCGTTAACGGATATCGGATTGGCGGCATCAGCAATCGCCCAGGTTTGAAACGTAAGTACGAAGAAAAACACAAACACAATAACCTTTTTCAAGATAAATTACCTCCTTTTTCAATAAGTACCCATACATAAGACGTATGAATTATCCGAAAAGTTTCTAATATATTGTATAATAATTGTATAACTGTAAATTCGGTGAGGGGAAAGAACGATGCTAAAAAATCCTTATTATTTAACTTTTCTTCTTTTGGTATGGCTCATAGCTAGTCTAGTTCTGCGAATTTCATATAATTATCCGAATACTTCTTTATAACTGGTTGTTAGCATCATTAATAATCCGTTTAATTGTACGTGCTATTCATGCAACATATCAGAAAAATGAGAAGATCAGTAGGATAACTGATAGGATTGTAGAATTATTTATGCTACTCATTTCATTCGGAGTTATCATATCCATATTTTCAACTAAAGACTTTTCATGGTCAGATCAATTAATTTTTCTGCTTGCGGAGCTATATTTACTTATTGGTGTGTGCGTTAATATTTTTGAAATCAGAAGAAAAGGGCGGAATTAGATCATATGTTTATTATGCATGAAAAATTTGTATTGGTGTAGTACAGTTGAATAAATGGAAAAAGAAGGTGATACAAGTGAGCTTTTATCTTGTATTATTTATTGCAGCTGTGATTCAATTTGTTCTGGATAAAATTATCAGCAAAACAGATGAGAAGATATCAGACACGGATGGTTTTATCCCATACAGGTGGTTCGTTGTGATTGGGGGTATTGGTATATTTTTATCACTTTTTTTTGTTAATGAACCCCCTTATAAATATGTTTGGATTGGCGTATTACTTATTATAGTGTTCGGTGTTCGATCTATCTTCCAATGGAAATATATTCGAAGTTCACAAAAACATATTACTTCACTATTGATGATGGCTATATCTGTAGTTGGTACAATTGTTTACGTTCTAATTTAACAAAAGCCCGCACATTTGTGCGGTTATGTGCCAGCTTCCCCACTCTTGTCCTGTTCGCTCCCTTACTTGCCGATAAGCCAGCCTATTTGCTACAGATACCCCGGCTGGTAAAACCAGCCTTTAGGTTTCAACCGGATCATAAAAAAAGACGCTTCTGGTTCCCCAGAAACGTCTTTAATAATCTTCAATCCACAATGATACGTATATAAATAGTACGTAAGCTAAAAGGAAGAACCCAATCACATTAAAAAGGATAATCCAGATAAAACGTTTTTTTAATGGAGACAGGATTTTCCCCCACCATCTTAGGATTCTTTGACGGGTAGGCAACAACTCATATCCCAATTTCTTTAAAACATGTTCCGCTTTTTTCTCATCTTTATTTAAAAGTTCACTCCAAATTTGTTCATATTGCTCTCGAATTTCTTCTTTAGTAGAACTATCTTTTAGCAAAACCATTTGCAACCTCCATAGAAAACAAAGTAGCAAGAAGACCTGAAGAACAAAGCTTCAGATCTCTTTGCATCTAATCTTAATTCTCGTAAACATGTCCTCTTACCTTCACGGAATTACCAATTTCCTGTTCTTCAGCCATATCAACTTCCTGAAGCTTACGGATAGGAAACTAAGACGTCCTTGTAAAATGCGCTCTCAGCTGCTGTCAACCATCTTCTTCAACTTCCACTTCGATAGCACGATGATGGAACGCAGCGGAACATGGTTCTGCTCTATGCAGGTATACATGATGATTAGCGTTTTACCAGCCTTTAGGGTTTCAACCGGCTCAAAAAAAAGAGGGCTCCTAGATTGAGCCAGAAACACCCTTTTATCGCGATGAATTACCTTCCTTTGCAAAGTATGTTTATTTTATAAATTTTTCAAAAGATATTGTATAATAATTGTAAATGGAGTGGGAGGAGAGAACTATGCTGACGAAGCTGAAGAATCCAATTTTTCTTATTTTGATAGTTTTCTTGGCTACCCTAACAGTGCGACTTGTATATAATAATCCACCCCATTATATTTATGATTGGTTGATGGGTATATACGCCATCCGTTTGATCGGTCGGACGTTGTACGAAAAATACCAAAATAAGCATAGAACCAGTATTGTAACTGACACGGTTGTAGAAGTGATTATGGTTATGATCTCAGTTGGAATTATCCTATTTTTATTTATGTCACAAGAAACATGGTGGCATAAGTTACTTTTTCTAATTGGAGAATCCTATTTCCTCATTTATAGCGGTTATACTTTTAAAGAGATCATACAAAAAGAGCGGAATTAATCCGCTCCTATGCTATAAAGGCCGGTCATATCAAGCAGATCCCATTTATTAAACCATAATAAAAAATGCTCCTGGAAAAATTCTGATTTTCCAAGAGCACCTACTAACTAATCTTCTACCCATAATGCAATATAAATAAATATGACGTAAGCTAAAACAAAGAATATAATCACGCCAAGAGGGATAATCCAAGTAAGATGAGTCTTAAATGGTCTTATTATCTTCTGGCTAGTCGGAAGGAATCTATATTCCAATTTTTCTAAAACCTTTTCTGCTTCTTCTTCATCTCTAACTAAAAGTTCACTCCATAATTGCTCATAACGTTCTCGAATTTCTTCTTTTTTAGAACTATCCTCTAGAAAAGCCATATAGCTACCTCCATAAAAACAAAGTAGCAAAAAGACCTGAGGAACAAAGCTACAGATCTCCTTGCATTTAGACGCTCTTCTTGGCTATAAAAGATTTTTTAAATAGTAAAGGAGACAAAATAAGCAAAATCCCTAACAATAAAAAAATGGAACCGTACAAATATAGATAAAAATCTTGGGCAGGGATTAACATACCCATCTTGTAAATTGATTCACCACGTCCACGAGTCGTAAGAATATCAACTGCCTGCTCGGTTACAACTAGACCTACAATTAACATAACAAAAAATACTATTGTTTTTTTCAAATTTCACTCACCTCCCTTTACAAAATAGTATAGCTGTAAAAAATAGTAAAAAAAGAAAAAAAAGGGCTCAGCAAAAAGGAACCTGCTCTTAAATTCACCTTTTAGTTTACGTAAACATTCCCTGCTCCGCTTGCACCGTAACCTTTTGGTTGGGTTAGTCCAGTGATTCTGATATGATATCCACTACCTGCCGGGATACCATCAAAAGTTCTACTGTATCAGGTTTTTGAAACATTTTCAGAACTGTTTCCAAATATTTTCTCTGGGACACTCCATTCTTTCCATCCATTCCATACATCTTGCACAATCTCATATCTATTAGTAGCTTCTACGTCACTAATACCTGTGTCTTGCCATCCTTTGATTGTTGCCGAATGGGATGCACCAACAGAAAAAGCGTCGTCCCCAATTAGTACAGTTCCATATTTAACCCCACTAAGTCTATAATAGTCTACAGTTGCATTTATAGAAAATTCAGATGGATTCAGTGCTTTAACGGTTGCAGGATTGCCATCACCAAGAACCAACTTCCACTCTTCACCATCTTTGATTACTTTCAAATTTTGTTTTTTCCCATCCTCTTAGATTGTAACTGCTACACTCGAATTGGACTCTTTTTGGGTACCAACAACTTCAATTTTATCAAAATCAGTTCTATTACTGTATTCCTCATACTTCTGAATTTGTTTTTCTTCACTGAGATACCACGAATCTTTGACTAGACTTACTGCATCCGAAAAATTCTTTTCGTGCACAGCAGTTAAGTATTTTGCAACAACTTTTTGAGCCTCTTGCTCGGATTGATCGACAGCAGCTTGGGATGTAGTTTGATCTTTTGTTAAAGTTTCTGAAGCAGAAACCGAAACTGAAGTATCAGCCGACGGAACAACAGATGCAGCGGATACAGAAGTACCTAATGCTGCACCATTGTAAGTGTAGCAAGTAGCGTAAACCATTTCTTCTTCATTCAAAATTCCCTCTTTCCATTGATTTTTTGATTTATGTAAGTAAAATCTTTGGATGTACTTTTGCCAAATCCAACTTAGAATCAATCACTCATTTTTTAATATTTGTAAGACTCGCGACTGTTATAGCGATAATTTGTTAAATATTCTAGTGTTTTTTTCAATCATTTTATAGTAAATAACTATTAATCGATCATATAATACTATTTTTGTTAAAATCGAAATTTAGGATAAAAGTTATACATCGTTTAGGATCGTAGTTTATGTCCAGCATTGCTAAGAATAAAACTTAATAAGGAGGAAATTAAATGGATTTTTTAATCTTGGTGCCACAGTTTTTAATCCAGGTGTTTACTATAGTCGTCGCTTTAGTGATATATGATAGATTTTTCAAAAAAAGATGATCCATGTGAAGCTGAATTACTTGGCTACGGCAGAAATACCTGGGCACGACAAAAAGAGCGATTTGCATCGCTCTGTAACACATTCATTTATGTATTCAGTTGGTTTTCCTGTCCGTAGCTCACTGAACAAAGGGGATCCGGACAAACTCTTTGGTCTGGACAAATCCCCCCATCTTGAATAAGCTTCAGACACTTAATGAGCTTATGTCCACGCCTAAATATTCTCCCAGCCGCATATCTGTGTCTGTTTTGACTTTGCTCCAGAGAAATCTTAGTTCGTGTGTGTATCCCCGACAAAGATACTTGGCCGTAATACGATCCTCCAGTTGATGTTGCTCCAGAACTTTGATTCCACGCCTTCACATTTCCTGGCGTACTCGATACTGTTCCTTTGATACATGATTCCTGCAGCGATCATTAGAATCCAATTTCTCGTTAGTTTGTTTGTTTATAATAATTTGATAAAATGCCCTTTAAAACTTGTTTATAATCGTTTTTATTATAAGAAGAGTTATCAACTTTTATCTTGGTTATGTTTAAGCCATTAAAAATTTTTTCTTCTAGTTCCCTTCTTGCTTTAAGAACCTGCAGCGTTCCTTCTAACCCTTTGTAATTTTGTTTTTTACCATACCCTTGATTCGTATAATATTCAATAAATCCCTCTGACCATTCCTGAGGTCTTTCCTTTACAGCCTTTCTGAAAGAATGATCAAGATCGTTCTGATCTACGTAAATCAACAATGGACTTAGTGGAGCTACAATTATTTCCAGTTCGATAACGTAACTTATAACGTCTTCCTTCTTCGCATCATGTTTAATCATCCCCATTGTTACAGGGTTTTGAATAAAACAACAATCAAAAACAAAAGTGTCCGCACCATTTAAAACACGGTCCGCAAACTTCATCCATCGTTCGGTTATCAGTTTCCTGTTTTGATCTAGCGATAATTCATAAATATCATGTTTGAAAACTGCATGAAGCAATTCATCTGGAAAATTTGGCCCGTATTCAATTTTCACTTTCCGATATTCTAGGATGTAATCGTTACCTTGTTTAATCATGAGATTACTCAACAAATCTTTAAACTTTTCATGTGTATTCAATAATTCATCGCATTCATTTTTCTTAAAGAAAGCGACTCCATCATAATCAGCAGGATGTTCTGGATTTCCTTCTAAAAACAGCTGGGATGTAATGTTCATTTCCGTAAGAATTTCATAAACGAGTTGAGCAGTTGTTGTTTTCCCGCATCCTGGCAATCCCTCAATCAAAACTAACTTCGATCTCATCATAAAGCTCCTCCATTCGCTAGTAGGAGGATAAGCAGGTAGGAATCAATAGAGACGCAGTTTCCCACGAATAAAAGCGGATACCATCAGGTATCCGCAGCATGGGTTTATGATACACCTTCCCCTGCATACCCTGTAAGATTAAAAAAAGCACGCCTAATAAAATAGTGTATTCACTATTACAGGCATCCTTTCGAATTGTTAATCTTTACAGAGTAATCCACATGATAAGGTTTATGCTCCTTTGTTTGCATCTCTATGGTTTAGAATAGCATTAAGCATAGATAAATACAATCAGGGACTTTCTAAACAAACCTGCCCGTTAGCTTAATTCACCGTCATACAAAAATACCATTTCTCGTAACGGCTCAAATCTTGCTCATAGTCGAGCAACGGATGTGCATCCCCTATTCCCAACCGCATGATTGACGAGAATGATGTCCCCCCCTCCAACTCAGACCCGCTTCCGCCCCGATGTGGCATGTCAAAAATCATGCTTTTAGGAACGCCACATTTCATCAATAATTGAAACAAATTTAATACACAACAAAAAGTAACTCCTGCAGGCAATGCAGGAGCTACTTTTTGTTACCTTGCCACTGTTGTCATTCAACTAACGTTCTCTGTTAGCTTAACCAAACGACGAACCTTAATCATCGCTTGTTTCTATACAAGAGTTCCAAACAAGTAAACGGCAAACACTATAATACTAAGAATAAACATAACCCCTCCCACCCTATAACACAAGGAAGTTCCAAAATTATTTGGATATTTTCTCGAAATTATCACTGCTGGTAACCAAAATACAATAGCAGCCATAAATGGAATGTGATACCCCTCGGTTTCATTCGTATATATATCCCAATTGAATAACTTAAACAGATAATGGCTCAACATGAAGTCGTTTTGAAATTTAAAATTAAATAAAAAACCTAAAGTTAGAACAACTATTGCAAATGACCCAGTACCAAACGGTCTTTTTATTGTCACTTCATTTCGCTCCCCTGCAAACTGTTGCCCTTTGGCTACAATTCTCATCGAGTTGATTTCCTAATTATTTGCTATACGTAGGAACAGTAAATTTGTTGCGTTATCCTGCCCGTTAGCTCAACAGGCAGCCGATATTACGGCAGCCTGTTCTTATGATACCATCGTGTAGCATTAGTTATCTTAATCTCTAGGTGACCTTTAAAGCAAAATGATAAAATGCATCGCCACGAGATTGGTTCTCTACATCTTCATCCATCCACCATACCCCGTATGAATAAAAATATGTCCCTTTTTCTGTAGGAGCTTGAAAACTATTTTCTTTCAATAAAACTTCTGTACGTTTTCCTTCATAGAATTGCTCGACATGAAATTTATTCGGTTGGGGCTCATAATTCATAATGAATTTTACAACAACACCAGGCTTTACTAGAATCGGTTCTTTTCCTTTTAAAAGTTCAACTGGACCAGCTAAATCCACACATGACGTTGTCCAGCAATATGTGCCGAGTTTTGCTTTGTACATTCGTTTATCAATCTGAATTTGAACTTTTGGTGGTTTCTCTCCCTCAAGGTCTTTGTTTTTTTGCTGAACACCCGTGCAACCAACTACACATATAAGAGTTAGTGCCATAACGAATAACAAGACAGTATTCTTCAAATAAACCCTCCTATCTTTATTCGACCCTAATTATTTAACGATAGACGAAGTAAATTGTTACAAATCAAATTCATGAGATTAGTAAAATACTGTTTAACATGTTTTTTCGGAAATAAGATTACTTGTTGAACTAATATGCCCGTTAGTGCAGAGACCAACTGATTTAATAAATCCGAGAACTTACCCATACAACAGTTGTTATTGCAATTAATGCGGCCATCAAAACAAATAAAATATAACCGGCTTTAGTTTTCACACTGCTTCGGTTATCATAAACCTCTGGCTTGACTCCTAACCCAAGCCACAAATCACTAATAAGACTCACAACGGCTAACGCGAAATTTTTGATCATCTTCATGTTACAACGCTCCTTGTCCTAGTATTTATTCCCGAATCGATTCCCCCTAAATAATACTACGTATTGGAACTCTCCTGCCCGTTAGCTTAATGAAGCAACGTCAGTCTAATGTAGTGTAGCGTTTAGAAAAATGTAAATGAGCCCATTACCGAAATTCGGAAGATTATTATTTCCAATTTTACATGCAATGAGCTATTTATGTTCAGTGTAAGGCAGTGTAAGATACTGGTCGTTCTTAAGACATCGTCATCTGCTAACTCATCCGCTTGGCGTTCGTAATCTTCTAAATTAGCTGGGATCTTTAATCTTACTTTATCATCGTCAAGGATTACTCCCATTTTGCTCGCGTGTTTGCTTTTCTCTTTGCCATTCCTTGTCAACTAATCGTTTATAGTAAACACGAAAACTATTTTCACTTATTTTTGGAGATATTAGTAGCAAAGTCATTAAGAATCGAACTCTGCGAGTATCTCTAACACCCTCGTATGTCTGCCTACTCTTAAAAACGGATGTTCCCGAGATTTTATTCTCCGCAGCTACACTAAGGTACTTTTTAAGCTCTAAATATGTTGAGAAACGTTCATTATCACCAATGCACCGATAAATGTACAGGCCTTAGATTCACTCATGATAGGGAAGGACATAAGTATCATTGTATAAGGATGAGGTTTATATCCTTTTTCTTTATTCCCATAAAGCAAGGAAGCTATCTGTTTATCCATGCTTTTTATCGCTTCATCTATACGCAAGGTCTCTTCAATAAGCTACGTTTACCGTTCAGCTAGGTGTGGAATGTTCAAGGCTAATGTGTTGGGTAACAGTTCTGCCAAGGTCATAGAGGCTTTTGTAGCAGTAGTTCTTGCACCATTTGTTATTAGAGTTTGCCTAAGTTCATCTCGAGTTACCTGGGCCATTTCTTGCGCTGCAGGATACTTCAGAGCTAATTTGAGGACACTTAACGTGGTCATACCCCTGTCAAGTAGACAGAACTAAAAAGACATCTTTAAGCAGCAACCGTTTCTCGGTATTCAATCGGGGAACGGTTGTTTAATTTTTTCTGAAATCTATTTTCATTATAAAAAGAAATGTACTCCCGTACGTGTTGTTCTACCTCCGCTAGGGTTCCGGGTTTCGTTAAATAAATCTTCTCTGTTTTAAGATGGGAGAAGAAGGATTCTATACAGGCATTGTCTAGGCAATTTCCACGCCTTGAATGGCTCCCAAGCATTCCAAGCCGCTTAAGTTTGCGGTTAAACGGCTTGGAGGTATACTGAAAACCCTGGTCTGAATGGAGAATGACACCCTCCATGTTCACGTTCTTACTTAGAACGTCTAGCGTCTCGCTAACTAGAGCAAGGTCATTTCGTTCCGAAAGACGCCAAGCCACGATTTCATTGTTAAACAGATCTTGAATGACAGAGAGATATACAAACCGCTCTCCAGCTCGTATGTATGTAATATCGGTAACCAGCTTGGATAAAGGAGCATCTGCCTGAAATTGTCGATCTAATCGGTTGGCATTTACCACAGATGCCTGTTTGCCAAAAAAGCGCCGCTTCTTTCGAATGACGGAACGGATCCCTAATTTCTTCATTAGGCGGTACACCTTTTTGTGATTGACCAAGATACCTTCTCTACGTAAAGCAACGGTCATCCGGAGATAACCAAAATAGGGATGGATCCGGTGGATCGACAACATATGCGATTCCAGAAGCTCTTCTTCTTGCTTACGCTGCTGGGTTGTTTGCTGATTCTTTCTCCATTTATAATATCCTGCCCGAGAAACATGGGCTAATTCAAGTAACCATTTCAACGAATATCGTGTCCGCATTCCCTCAATAATTTCAAACCTCGCTTCTTTCCTCGTCACTCCTTGTGTAGATTTGGATACTGCTTTTTTAAATATTCAATCTCCGCCCGTAGATACGCCATCTCCTCTTCCATACTGGAAAATTTCGTTTTGGGTCGTCCCTGCCTTGTGGTCGTTGGCTGGAGGTTCTCCCCCGCTCGATGTTTCATCACCCAGCTTTGCACTTGGGATTTATTACGAATGTCCAATTGTTTCGTCACTTCACGAATACTCATATGTTCTTCGTTCACCAACCGGACTGCCTCCATCTTTACATCTAAGGAGTATTGCCGGAATGATTGTCCCTTTTTAGCCATGAAAAATCCCCTCCGTTCAACAAGATTAAGTCCATCTTAACAGATGTCTTTTCTCTCTTGTCTACTAGAAGGGGATAATACCAACGCACCTGTCTTTTTAAAAGCTCGTTTAAGTTCAGGATTGGTTACTGAAAATAATTGCTGGATTTGATTCCTACCTCTCGTTAATTGAGTAGTAAGCAACCAGCGATCCCTAGTTAATGTGCGGTATAAAACCTGCTCTGCACTTACAGGACGAACTATACGCGCCGAACGAATATCAGGATGAAGGGTTTTGTGCCATCCCATATAGGCCATGATTCTAGCATCAATTTCATCGGATTTTTCATTAAGCCCTAGCTGGCGTTCACGAAATCCTTTACAGCTTTATTTTCAACCTGATATATAGAGTAGCCTCGATCTAATAGAACTCTAACAACTAAATATGAATAATGCCCACCAGTTGGTTCCAGTAATATAAAGAAATCCTGGGATTTATACTCGAATTGTGCTTGAATATCTTCTAAAGCATGGATAAACTTTGTAATCCCTTGGCTATCCGAGTTAAGCTTCATTGTTTCACTACGTTTCCATTTCTTCTCACTGCGGAACTTTTCAAATGGAATGCAAGCAGCAACATGGAAATCCGAACCAATATCTATTCCAACATAGAAGGGATAAAAAGCTCTTGAGTTGTCTTGGTCTTCAATAATGCTCGTATCCGTAAGCATAAAATCATTCAACTTATGATCACCTATTCGAATCATTTGCACCAGATTAACCAAGTTTTCTTAAGAGCTCCGCAATGGACCCAATGTAGTATGTCAGGTTTTAGATTCGGTGCATTACCCATAATAAACTGAGAGGTCGAGAATCCGCCTCAACAACTTTAAAGGGCTTCTGTTAAGTTCTTTCGACAGAAGGAAACAATTCCCTTCTTTATCTATTAAGTTCTCTACTTTTCTACGCAAAAAAACCTGTCATTTCGACAGGTTAAATAATCATCAAATGTGCAGCGCCAAAATATGGAGCTCCTCATTTCTGTTAAAGAAGTCCAGAAGGATGTCCTGCCGGCTCCAAACCTATTCTGGGCGGTTGTTCCCTGAGAGGTCACTGCACAATTATATATACGCCTATTAAGGGCTAATTCCTTCTAATACGGTACCAGTTACCACAAATACTTTATAGAAGTCTTTCTAAGTTCCACATTAGACTCAGAGGTTAACAGGTACTACGGTATTTTAGCATGTTGCTCAAAAGTGGTAAAAGCCTATTTATTGAACTAACGTTCCTCGTTAGCTTAATTCCGAAATCTCTCGGGCAGACCGAGGGGCGATAGTCCCAATGTTTGAATAGGTTGTTATCTGATGGATACGCCATCTAGGAAACACTAACATTTCTTTTACTTAATTTCTTAAATACCGAGTAATCCTTATTGAACTTAATAAAACTTAATATTTTTTCGGCACATTCTATTGGATTCATCTCTTCCGTATTTACTTCGAGGTCATATTCATCAATGCAATATACTTTGCTGAACTGTGAAGCTGCTAGTCCAATCTGTCTATCTCCTCTTGTTTGCTCTCTTTTTATGAGTTCTTCTTCCGAGCATATTACACCTATAAATAACGTAGAATGATCGAAAAATTGATCAAGAAACTCATTAAACCTCTTGTCATTGTCGATTATGGTATCTGCTATTACATTAAAACCCAATTCTAATAACAATTTAATTGTCGAATGGTACACTGAGAATATGGAATCATCAAGTATTTGTGAGACAACTTGATGATCTATTTCTTTTGGAGGATCATCTGGAAATTTATTATTAATAAAATCATAGTAATTATTAAAAAAATCATCAATTGATAAATGATAAAAAAGGATCTCTTTCTGATTTATCAGTTCAGTCGATATGGAGGTCTTTCCGGAACTTGAAGTTCCATTTAGAAAAACTAATATCCCTTGCTTCAATTTAATCATCCCTTCAAAAAATAATTATTTCGTATCTTTCAGATAACGTTATATTCACAAAGTTCATTAAATTATCCAACTCAGAAAATATTCGAGAAATGATTGAACTATCCTGTCAGTTAGTTCAATAAAAAGAACGCTCCCGCGCCTTCGCTTGGGCTACGTCCTCCTCATTATATTCCATTTCCAATCACCTATTAAAGAGCGTACGCGGGTAGCATGTAGTGCTTAAACAGGGAACTTATCTTAACCTAAGCACTAAGAAAATACTTTATTTTCTTTTCATATTAAAAAATCGAAAATAGAGCATCCCCCAAGGGATGCCCTTCTTTCACTATATTGCATTAATGGTGAATTGTCCTTTTGCAGCTTTGATCTCAAAGTAATATTGTTTATCATTATTTAAACCGATCAGTTGTTTGCTATTGCCAGGAGACACCTGAAACTCATCAATCACGATATCTCCCTGTTCATCTTTAACTCTAACAATACCTGCACTGTTTGCATCATTTATGATTGTCTTATCCCAAAAAACACTATCAAATTTGACGTAATCTTGACCATCAAATTTAATACTGTTCCATTCATCAGTTTCTTTTTCAATAGCCATAACTGAGATTATTTTAGGAGAAAAGTAATTATGGACAGTTTCTACATTTTGATAAACTTGATAAGAACAAACAAAAGCAATAGTTAAAATAACGAAAATAGCACTAGATAAACCAATTTCCTTAAATTTACTATTAAGCATATTCATATACCATCCCCTTTTGAAAACGTGGTAATATAATTCGATTGGTTACTTTATTATATATACAAGTCTTTAGAGGAGTAGTAAAGCATACCTGTCACTGAGGGAAAAGACTTTTTGTATTGCTAGTTCACTTATTTTCTTCGAATAATCGTATACAATAAAAATACCTGCATAAATAAGCAGACATTTCATCCTCATGTATTTGTGGTATAATGGATATAAATAAAAGTAGCCGCGATGTTAGCGCATCACGGCTACCCGACAAAGGCCGGTGGGCAACCACGGCGAGATTTCAGTTCAATACGAAATGAAAAACCACTGGATTCCTAGGCTTCCATACCTATTCTCGGTGGTTTTTCTTGTCTTTGCGTGCCGTGATTGTTTTCATGCCTGAACCAAAGTCTTCAGACCAATAGTAATACAGACCACCTTTAGCACAGCGTCAAGAGTCTTCGCGATAAGTTCAAGAGACGGGGCAGTCCCCCTTCGAGTAGCTTAGCCGTGTCATTTCCCACCGGTTATCTTATCCTATTAATTGGACCATAAACGAAATACTAGGAAATAGAATAGGAACAAGAAGCGCCCCGAATTCGGAATGCTTCTGCTGTATTTCCAAGACCAGGAATCCCTCTGACGTAGCTTACTAAAGAAAATGCTTGGCTTGTGGTATCGTTTGCAGCGTTTGCGCTATGGATCAGTACATGCTCAACTGTCTCCCTGTCAGGACCTCCAGGTTCACTAAATGCATCTCCATAATAACATACAATCATTTTGCTCAATTGGACAATAGGGTAAGACACTTAATTATTTCTTTTCCTCCTGCACATTAACAATTAAGTCTGCAAGCTGTTTAGCATCCTGTACTTTATGGGATACAACTACATTCCCCTTTGTGTCTATAATCCCATATTCACCGACCATCCCAACTGATCCAGAGTTATCATTAAAGAAAACAAGTCGTTTAGTTACAGCTGGTTGTTCACCCCATATACTTTCTATGTCTCCCCCCAAGTATTTAGACAAAGAACTGTGTGTTCCATCCAGCTTAGAAAAAGTCTTTTTTCCCTCCCAAGCTAAGCTCATATAACCATTTTTCAACTCGTAATAATAAATACTATCACTCCAAATAAAATACATCTTAGAAAAATCATTCTCTGGGAAAATATAGCTGAAACTGTCTCCTTCAGGTCGATCCTTGGATACATAGAATTGAACTCTTTGTAGTCCAATAACCCCCAATCTAGCTTTTGCCAAATCACCACTTTGTATCAGCTTTTGTGCATTTTGATCAGGTTTTATAATAGCAATACCATTGTTCTTAGAGTCCCAATCTACAATAGCATTAAAATTCTCGCTAATGAATCTCAAAGGAACATAAGTCGTGCCGTCTTTCATAACTGGAGGAGTGCTAAGGCTTATTTCTTTATGATTCTTGAGGGCAACGTTTTTACCAACAGTTAGCTGCAGACTATCGCTATCATGAGTCACAATTATCGTCTTGCTTTTGCTATTCCAAGCGACTTTATAGCCTCCTAAAGACTCTATAACACGTACAGGTACAAAACTAGTATTGTTTAAAACAATGGGACTTTTCATATTAGTAAGAAGATTCCCATTTGCGTTTAATTGAATGGGCTTCGCCTTTGCACTAGCCATATTTCCTGAAAGTATAAGCAGAACAACAATACTAAGAAAAGTTTTCTTCAATATAATTCTTCCTTATCTGTTTTAGATTGATATTCCTTATTTTTAACGCTGAATGACTATCGTGGCTAGATTCCCCTTTCTTCACATCCAAATTTCCTTCATCCCTCAAAGAAGCCAATCTAGTTTACCATGAATAACCTTTATATGGTATACTTTTCTATAATCATACTATAAAGCACAGAGCTAATTCCTTACTGGCAATTGAGATACTACTTCCTACCGGGGAATCTATCAAATTTTTCTATGGTAACAAAAATGAAAAGGAGACTTACATTGATCTTCAAAAACAAAAGACGCTTGTACAAGCTATTTGCCGTGGTATTTCTCTTGTTGCTCTTCTTGAGTGCTATCCTTCTCACCAATTTGACGCATACAGAAGAGATCGCCGATCCTGATATGAATGCTCGCACAGTCCTTAAAGCAGGAGACACTTCCTCGTTCAAAATTGACAGGCTGAACAGCTCGTTTCAATGGTTTCATAGTCTGGATCGGGCAATCCAATTTAAAAAATTTGATTTTAAAGTTCCTGATCATCTGCCCGAGGGTTATCAGCTTGAAATTGTAGATTTGAGTAGGCTCTTTTCTGATGCCAACCAAGCTAATCTTCTTAATATCGTATCCATAATGTTCGTATCGAAATTTGGCAGCAAAAATGAGCAATTTATAGAAATGCTGGCTTCCAAAGGGAAAGGAAATATGTTGGAACATAATTTACTGTTGGGTGCCCCAAACTCACAAAAGTTAGCACAAACTCAGTTTTTCCAACAAAGTGAGGTTACATTGGGAAATGTAAAAGGCGTGTTATTCACGAAAAGGCAAGGCTCTCAGCATAATCGAAAAGCAGCCAACAGCTTTGTCTGGCAGGATAACGGTGTATCGTATGCAATCAATTGGGAGAAGCTCACGCAAAAAGAAATTGAAAAGGTTGTACAATCCTTCACTTTCCCACAGCAAGTCCAACGTGTTCGTTACGACGGAGAAGGGAATTCATTTCCTCTGTACGATGAGACGGATTTACTTGCAGTGAAGAATATTCTAGGCTTTAAAGTGAAATTTCCGGACAGCTTGCTGAACACTCACCTTACGCTGAATGACTTGATCTTGTTGAGGGCGGAGGATCAGAATACTAGTTACTCGTTTAGACAAACTGCAGATGCTCTGTGGAACACCTATCGTGCACCGTACAATTCCACAATTTATGATGACCCGAATGACGAAATTTTGTTCTATCAAAGTAAAGTGCCGCTTTTTGAAACGACTAAGCTCTCGTTCATTCGTAAGCTGGAGATTAGTGGGGTTGAAATTTCGGCTTACGCCGACAACAACCACATCTACTTTGGACCTCTCTATTCCAGCAACGACAAATCAAAGCTCAAAAGTCAAACCTACTACTTTTGGAAGCAAAATAATGTTTATTATGCTACGGCCTTCCTAGGTCTGGATAAAAACCAGGAAGATAGTTTGAGGACTTTAGTTCTCACTCCTCTTCAATAGGATTGAAGTTGCATAATACGTTATCCTCCCCAGTTATGATTTTGGACTCTAGAGCTCTATAAAGAGCTTTATTGGGTCGAGTGTTCCTTTAATTAGGTGAAAAACTACCATCGTCTGGATGACGCGACTACAAACTAGCTTTTTCTTACGTAAAGCAAGGATTCATTTTCTTCGGTTGTGCTATTTGCTTTATCTATCTGTAAACAATCAGGAATTTAGATGCTGAGCAATCCAACTATTTAGTGCTCATGCACTTAAGTCGTATTCAAAAAAAACTGTTCATTGTATCTGTTTATTCTACTAACCCTTATTTTTCTATCAAATAAAATAAAATAAAGTAAATCCATTCCAGAGATTTAGCCAGTATATTTATAAGGCAACTGTGTAAATATAGCCCATTGATCAAAAAAATATCAATAGGCTGCAATATAAAAAACACTTAAGGTTTTGTTCTAAAACAATAACGACTCTGCCCCGTCAATCACAATTTGTGCGCCAGTGATGTGACGCGAATGATCAGATGCCAAGAATGTCACCAAATCAGCAACCTGCTCGGGTTGCCCCGGTCCATCTGCCAACGGCTGATCTCCTTCAGGAAATTGCACAGGGATGGTAATCTGCTTTAACCCTTCTGATTTCTCAGTGGTTTCATCAATATTCGTCGAAATAGCCCCTGGATAGATGACATTGACACGAATACGGAACTTGGCCAGCTCCAGGGCTGCCATTTTAGCAAAACCGGTTTGACCTGCCTTTGATGTGCTGTAGGCTGACATCCCAAAGCTGGTAAAACGCTGATTTCCATTAATCGAGCTTGTAATGATAATGCTGCCGCCACCGTTCTTTTTCAAATGTGGTATTGTGTACTTCACCGTCAGGAAGGTTCCATCCAGATTCGTTGACAATGTTTGCCGCCAATCCTCAATGCTCAGCTCCTCGATCGGTCCGACGACCCCGTTAATCCCCGCATTGGCAAAAATGATATGCAGTCCGCCAAACAATTCAACCGCTTCCAGAACTGCTTTTTCCACACGCACCGGATCGGCAATGTCCACGTCAAAAGCCCGGGCTGCCCCTTCACGTATGGCATTAATTTCTCTTTCCGTCTCCAAAATACGATCATTACTTACGTCAAAAAGAGCGACATTTGCTCCTTCTCTAGCCATTTGAATGGCCGTTGCCTTACCAATGCCAGAGCCAGCCCCCGTAATTAGAGCAGTTTTACCTTTAAACCGTGCGCCTCCTGCATATGTGTAGCTCATATGTATCGCTCCCTTTCAATAATCTGTATAATCACAAGATTACCCAAAAGGGTATACTTTATAATCACCATTTTTGCGCATTTTTTGCTGTTCTGTTGCGATATTCAGGAAAAGATCGAATATTTCGTGCATTAGTACTTCTTTTCTTCTTCTCTCTCGCTACATTCCGTAAATATCTTGCCTATTCGTAATTTTCTATGGATTGATCAAAAAAAGGACGTTCTACAACCATAAATAATGGATGTATACGTCCTTTGGCTTATTCATTTACCACTGCAGCTCAATAAATGCAGCATCATCATCAAGTCCCCCGGTATGAGACGCATCCAGCAATACCTGTATCTGCTCATCAGGGACAGGCTCGCGAATAGGATCTAAATCGGACAAACCGTCCGTATATACTTGTAATCTCATTGGCATATCTGCGAGTATGCTTCTTTCGTACCAATGCGGCTTCCCTCCAATCGGCCCACGGCTTGTAGACCAGCGCTCCGCAGTAGAGAAGGTATGATCAAACAGTTCGCTGATTTCTTCCGCACCGTTCCACAATCGCAAACGTGAATCTCCTTGCCAGGCAAGTCGGAGACGACCACGGGTACCTCGTTTCGGCAGTTCGATTTTACCGCAAATATACATGGACTGGCTTCCCTGACGACGTTTATCTTCCAGTACTGAACGCATTAAGCCTGATTCGTGATCCAGAGGCTGCCGATCCAGTTCCTCAGTAGCTGCACCTGCCAGACGCTCAAGATACTCCTTCAATTGATTAGCAGACAGATCCTGCCTCTGTTCCATCCAATCCAGTAAAGAAGACCCTAGATAGCGGGCTGCAAAATCTCCTCGGTAACTGAGCCCGACACCATCACACAAGACAAAACAACAGACAGATTTATGAATACGTACTGCGGCAAAATCCTGTCCGCTTTCCCCCATGCTGGCAGATTCGGCAGACCTTCCATAGCCATAACGACACATAAAGCGACTGTGATGAGATGATAAAGGCTGATCGCCTGTCTGAGAGCTTATGTAAGCAAATTGCTGAGTCAGCCTTGCATTCAATCCTTTTTTTTTGCTCGTGGGGAGCAGGGACAGCAGTGGATTCATGCTTTTACCTCCTTACCGTACAGGCGTTGCCGCTGACATTTGAAAACCAATGGACACCAGTTCCGCACAGGTTCCAGGTAGCATCATAATGGCTCCTTCACCTAACTGATAATCTGCCTCAAACAGCATTTCCCGATAGCTTTCAGGAAGTACAGAAGACATATTACGTAATTTCACAGCATGTTCATCCTGCAACGGCGTATTATGCGTCAGCCCTTTCCAGCGACGTGGGTCCTGAATAGGCGTTTCCAGCAACCTGTCGGATAAAAATATATTTTCCACCAGTACATTGCCGTCTGGTACACTCATGTTCATAATGCGCTTCGCAATCGGTTCCGGATCATCGCCTGTGGAAACACCATCTGTCATATGGCAGACCAAAGGTGCAGGACAATCCTGCATCCCTGGTAATTCCGCCTGCAAAATACGTTCAGCTTGCAAGAAGGCTTTTGCTGAATCTGAGAATCGTTTGGGTGTCAAATCAGGCAACGAACCAATGGCCGCAATTTCATCAATTCCCTTGACACCATTCAGCAGGTCATACACGTCGTCACTATAAGCCAAAATTGCAATCCGATAGCGCGCAGTCAACCGATTTCCCTTGGTCGATCGGAAAACCATTTGTCGAATCGCTAGCGATATAGCTTCATATACAACGTCAATACGCCGCCGCCCTTCCATCAGCATGTTCATCGACGCGCTGATGTCAATCAGGTAAATGATCAGGGCGGGAGTACGCTGTGAAGCCTGTATTGTATAGTTCATGGTTTGTACATGCTCCCCTCAGTTACCTTCGATCTGTCTCTGTTTCCTAATCTATCATTCTTCCATATATAAACATATGAAACATCAAATTTTAGGCAGTCTAAAATTCGTATCTCCTAAAAAGTTATAAATAGAGGAAGCCCGATAGCCCACTTCACCTACTGAACGATAATAAGAAGGATTACTGTCATATAATGCTCTAAAACGTTTGGCAAAGCTCTTTGCCTTCGTCGTGCTTCCACCTTCCTGAGAAGCATACGCCTTGTTGTACAAGGAAATAAGCTGGAGAACATTCTCCTTGTTACGTGCCTGTATAGCGTCTTTTCGCTTTTGTTCCGCCTCAGCTGCTGCTTTACGAGCCGCTTCTTCCTTGGCGGCACGAGCTTCCTGCTCCTTTTTCAAGGCCAGGTATTTTTCATACTTTGCCTGTTGATCATATGCTTTTTGCTTCGCCAACTTGGCAGCAGCCTGCTTTTTTTGTTCCTTTTGGGCGAGATAAGCTTCATATTTAACCTGTTGAGCGATCAGAGCTTGTTGTTTCTTTTGCTCTTCCTGTTGCTTTTGAGCAGCAAGAGCCTGTTGTTTGGCCTGCTGTTCAGCTTCCTGCCGTTGTTTCTCCGTTAGCGATTTTTGAGCGGCCTCCTGCTCAGCTACCAACTTTTCCTCGGCCGCTTTTGCAGCCTTCAATGCCTCTTCTTGCTTTGTAGCCTCGATTTGTCGCTGATTAGACTGATCTGCAAGAATACTCACAGTTGGGATTCCGGCTGCCAAAAGAACAACTGCGGCCGAAGCTGTAACGATAAACATTTTGGAGCGATACCAGGCTTTCGATTTTTCAGGTTGCTCTGGCATCTTGGGATTCAACTGCTCCTCCAGTCCTGTAATCGCAGCCGACACCTCCACATGCAAAGGACTGCCGTCTTCTACAAAGTGATACAACGAACGATAGACTTCCAACGCTGCAGCAGGTTTGTTCTGCTGCTCCAGTTCACGCGCCTGTCGAAACAGCTTGTCCGTTACTCCACGCTCTCCCTGCTCTAGGACATCCTGATTTAGCAATGCAGCCTGTTCAGCTTTGAGCGGTGCAGGGGTTGCCAAAGAGGATACCGTTTCACTTGAGGACCCCGCCGCCGATTCTATTGTTTCTGTCACAGCTGGCTCAGTTTCTATAGTCTCAACAGGAATTTCCTGCTCAGTAACCGCATTAAGTACAACCAACCATTCGCCAAAGGTAGGACAACTACTTAAATCCTGACTATCCCAGGCACGACTAAATAGTTCTACCACCTTGCTGCCCCAACGGGATTCAAGCGATTTCCGTAAAATAAAATAACGTTCGCAAGGCGTCTGCATTTCATGCTGATCAAAATAACTTTCGCCCCACGCTTTATCGACCACCACACGGTCAGACCAGCCTAGCATCTCCCCAATAATGATAGCCCCTGCAAAACGGTCTGCATATGCACTCCATAACCCGCTGTGAACGGTACGATGTGCAGCATACCCTGGCGATCCTGCCAATAGTGCATCTGGACGATCCATTTTGGTGCTATACATTTGCTCCACGTCTACCAATTCGACAGCTGACGTGCCTTCAGGCAGTTCCACTTCAGAAAAAAACGGAAGCATAACATTAGGCGCCGATAAATCACAGTGAGCCAATCCTTTTTGCTCCATCGCTGAACCGATCCCTGCCAGTGCTCTGGCTAAAGCCAGACTATCGGAAGCCTCAAGCTGACGCTGATCTGTGAGACAATCGAACCATGTCATACCATGAACCCATGGCATCAGCACCGCGTACAGCAAATCAGGCTGCTCAGCGATCAGACTTCCGTTTCTTTCTGGAGTGAGCACATCACGCTTGCATACCTGCAAACCGGGAATATCCCCGTATGTTTCCATATGCTCAGATTGATAAACCATAGCCGGGATGCGGAACTTCGGAAAAAACACTTTAAGGGCTTTCGCCTCATGCGGTGCTCCGTTTTTGGCAATCAGCTGGTATACAATTCCCTGCCTCCCTGCTTGTGCATAGGCTAAACCGGGTGCAGCGGGATGTCGTCCAACCACATAAGCTGTGCCGTTTATGATCAATTCGTCTCCCGGATTCGGTTGAAAAGACATGAAACATCCCTCTCCTTATATCGTTCAGTATGCTAGTTTTCCTCACCTTATTATATACGTCTATGGATGGCAAGAAAACCGGGTATCCGAAGATCGCCCGGTTTTTCCTGTACAATCTGTGCCAAACCGTGAGGAATGGGTTCACATATTGCTTCTTTATAGAGTGATATATGATAAGTTAATGCCGATCAGGCATGACAACTTATTTTGCTTGGTCAACCGTACGGAATTTGTTAGCGATAGCTGTCAATTCTTGGCTAATGCTATTCAAAGTCGTTACGAAAGCTTGCATTTGTTTGCTAGCTTCTTGGAACTCTTGGAAAAAGCGTTGTTTAGTCATACCTTCCCATTGACCTTCCATACCGGAGATGGATTGAGTCAAGCTGGAAACGATCTGCTGGCTTTGCTCACCACTTTGTTTAAATTGGTTAGCTACCTGATCAACCTGTTCTGGGGTAATTAAAATGCGTCCTGCCATTTTTTGCGTCCTCCTTGATGATAAAAAATGTTTTTGTTTAGCTGGTTCAAATTGTACTATGGCTATTTAATTCCCTACAAAAGGCAAAGGACCTAATTGCAATAATCCCACTTTTTAACTAGAAAGCAGCATCTAACAGTACAATCTTAATAAAACAACCACCTAATAAGTCCCATATTAGTCCCATAAAACCGGGAATGGTATAACAAATTCATATGGATTTACAAGTCGATCCAGATCATCTCGGAACGATCCGAACTAAGCGACAGGCTGATCTCTTGCTATAGACGGGTCAGTAAAATACCAATCCTGCGGACTGCTAGAAGACGCCTGCTTCAGAATATCCTGATGCAGGGTGCCTACATCCGAAGGCTGTACACCTGCAATAGCATGTACGACAGACTGCGGGTTGGAAATTAGACTGCTTCCTTCCGAAGCTTGCCCAGGCAGAATAGACGGTGATTGTTGATTCGACCAATCGAGCATCGTGACGGGTCGTCCCAATGGTTGGCTGGCAAATGGCAGAATCGTTTGATAGTTGTGGTCAACAGACTGAAACTGCTCTGCCTTTCGGTTCAGTTGTGTACCTGATGTATGGAGATAAGCATGAATCTGTTCTGACATCCGCTTGGCTTGCATCCACTGATTCAAGATCGCCTCACGTGCAGATACATCCCAATCCAGCGATTGTAACGCCTGCTCCAAACCTGCTGTTAACTGTTGAATTTGCTCCGCCGCATGCTGTAGCTGCCCGCTAAGCCCCCGAAGCACATCCGGTTCAACTCGAATGCGCATATCCATCACCCTTCTTCTGTCACTTCTTCAGTCACTGCCGACTGTTTCAACCAATTCAATAATAAATCCACAAACTGTTCTCTTGAAGCCATAGCTGCAATCAACCAGTCTCCGTTACCCGCAGAGCTCATCCGAAATATCCAGTTCATTGCAGGACACAGGACAAAAGCTGCCCGTTGTGACTCCCACTCTCTGCCGTTCCAGACCAGCAATTGCAATTCTCCCTCGGCTACACGGGAACTCAAAGACTGAGCCAGTCTCATCGCCCCCTCTTCATCTCCGCTAGCTTCGGTTAGCTTACTGCTGATTTGAGACAAACTTTCTCCAGCAGATTGCTCGTAAATTTTATTAAAAGCCTGCTTGGAAAACATAAGCGCGGGAGATTCAGGTACAAGCCGATCAACCCAGCCCATTTTATCAATCAATGTTTCGCAAGCCTTTTCCACATTACCCAGATCGTACAGACGATATTCATCGGGTTCGTCAACAGATTTCACAAGCTCCACCACACGCTCATTCGTGCAATGAAGATAGCCTTCAAACTGCTTACCTCCCCTTACATAGCGTATACGGCAAGCCCTGTTGGATAATCCCGCGATAGCAACTCTTGAAAAAACGGTAGGAGGCATAGCCAGCTCTTTGCCCTTATCGGCCTGCTTCAGATAACCCTTTTCCAGAAGAGCAGCTTTAACCTGCTCCCACTCTTCCGCCAACTCCTCTGCTAGATAGCCCTTAAACGGATCTTCCACCCCAAGCAGTCTGTCAGAACCCAATACGCCTGCCAGAAAAAACAGTTCCTTTGCCTTGAGGGTTATTAACTTCTGCTTGGAAGCTTGAAACGTTAACATTATGAGCCACCTCCCTTCAAACTACAACATGCCATCGGTCACGAATTTTCGTTATCCAATCCTCACAGCTCATTTGCTCTGAGAAGGGAATCGCCGCTTTTATCCTGGTAAATTTGCGTCGTACGTAGTATCCCTGCCCAGGAGGCAGGACTTTTAGGCCACCAGCAGCAGCATTTGCTTCCGAATAAGGGATACGAAAGAACGATAAATCATTCGAATCCAGTGTTCCAAAAAGCATACCGCTTTGGCTTGCCTTGACATCATTAAACCAGTCCACACCAAAGGTAGGGAAATCAGATGGCACACCCGATAGCACGACATGCACATTGCGATCACGTCCCAACCGTACAATGGCGGAAAGCTGATCCTTTATCATAAAATCGTTCAGTTGCTTGCTTAACATATCCGCATCATCAATGACCAGGAGCAGTTCGGGATCATTCCCATCCTTGCTCCGTTGTTGAACGATATCATGCACCTGTTGTACCAGAGGTCCCATTTCCTCCTCGCTTTCGGCAGCAGCCTTGACATGAGGAAGATGTCGTAATCGGGATAGTCCCCCGCCTCCATAGCGTGTATCGATCGTATAGACTTGCATTTGATCCGGTGACGTGTAATAAGCGAGCGAAATAATCCAACTCATCAGGAAGGAGGTTTTTCCACCCTCCATTGGACTACCTACGATAAAATTAGGCCCTTCTTTCAAATTCAGGAGAAAAGGCTCAAGATCGTCACTCTGTAGGCCTACAGGTACTTCATAAGGAAGCGCACCTGATGGTCCACTCGTCCGATCCCACTGCTGAAGTAATTCCAACAGTGGAACCCGCTCAGGCAATGGGAGAATGGCGGGTGCGTGCTTGCCCTTCCATCCCTGCACAATGCCAGCGATATTGCGACGCAGTTGTGCTGATCGTTCCGCCTCATCTTCTCCTGGTGAAGGGAGTGCCGTCTGGAACTCCAGCGGAGGAACATGCCCTTTAACCAGAGCCCGACCCGGAATTAACGGTCCTGGTGTTTTGGCTGGTCGTCCTACCGCATAATAGTAGTCACTAGGATCAGCCAATTCGAAAGAAACAGCATTAGGTATGTTACTGCGGAACTTCTCAAACACATCGGTAATCCGGTTCGCTGTAATGATAAACGTGATACCTAGACTGCCACCTTCACGCAAAAGAGATTCCAGCAGTTCATTTTCATCCGGATAGGCATTTCGAAAATTAAGGTATCCATCAATAACTACGACAATTTGCGGAACATCCTCGACAGCAGAACGTCGAAAAGAACTTATTGTTTTGACGCCAGCCTCAGAAAGCATTTCCTTGCGTAGGGCCACCATCTTGAACAGATAGCGGAACAACCGTTTAATCCGGTCATCCTCCTCGGCCATCATAACAGCACCGATTTGTGGAAGCTCTCCAAAGTCGCGCATGGTTCGACCCATATCAATGATATAACCGTTCCAATGATTCGCAGCGTAACGCTGAGCCGCGGACATCAGCAACGTATGCAAAAAAGTCGTCTTCCCCATGCCCGGCATGCCATACACAGCCCAATGACCATGATCCAGCGACGCATACATCGGCTCCTGCCGTTGATTCGGCAAATCATCGACCAGCCCAATAAGAGACTTGAGCTCCAAGGATGATGATGTACTATCTATTTCGGTACATTGCGGTAGATTAGTTAAATCCAACATTTCTGGCAGCGGCGGAAGCCACGGTCCCTGAAGACGTTCGATTCCTGCCTTAGCTGCTTCTTTTGCAATATAATCAATAAATACCTGAAGCTGTTTGGGAGCTTCTTCTCCTTTTAAGCCTGAGCTTGCCCGTTCGCCACCCGTCAATAGCGCTTCACGTTTCCCGTTCAGTCTCACTTCATGAACAGGTAAGGCAGAAGAAATGTCTCTGTTGCCTATATACGGCGCACCGCTCCAAGCAAATTGCATTTCTTCAAACACTTCGTCGCTACCCACTTGAAAATATCCTCGTCCCGGCTTCGTTATCCACGCGGCATTCGGTATTTTCAACATATCACGGCTATCACCTTCACTTTGCACCCGCAAGCAGATCCGGAACCTGGAGTTACTCCAAATCTTATCATCTACAACACCAGCAGGCTTTTGAGTCGCCAAAATCAGATGGACACCTAATGTCCGCCCAATTGCGGCAATACTGATTAGCTCGTCCATAAATTCTGGCTGATCCCGCTTTAACTGTGCAAATTCATCAATAATAATAACCAGATGAGGCAGCGGTTGTTCCTGCCGCTGCCGGAGTAGTCTGTAATATTCATCAATATGTTGTAAATTGCCCGCATCGTTCAATATCTTCTGTCGACGAACTAGTTCTGCTTTAAGAGATATTTTAGCACGCTCAATCAAATTATTGTCCAGGTTCGTGATCGTGCCCACAACATGCGGCAAGTTAACGAACGTGTTGGACATGCCTCCACCCTTGTAATCGATCAGCATAAAAGCAAGATCATGCGGGTGAAACTCAGCAGCGAGCGAGGCTACGATAGACTGAATAACCTCACTCTTCCCTGAACCTGTCGTACCGGCGATCAAGCCATGGGGACCATGACCTTGACGCTCTATTTTATCATGCAGGTTAATCATAATCTTTTTGCCGCCTGCCCGCACGCCCATCGGGACGGGTAATGTATCAGGATGGCGGTTACGTCGCCACCGGTCTGCCACATCCAGTTCTTCCACACTTGCTACACTCATCATATCAAAAAGAGGCAGAACAGCGGGAATATCAGAAGCCGAAGAACGCTTCAAACGAATAGGCGCCATGTACCGCGCCAATGCATCGGCTTCCTCTTTGGACAAACGATCCGGTTTAAAACTTTGCTGTTCAACCTCCGCTGATTCTGATTTAAGGGCATATACACCCTGTTCCTTGGAAGCCTCCACAATCAGCTGACACTGCATTGGCAAAGCCTCTTTACGAGAAGCCAGCACAATCGTACACGCATCTATGGCTCGGCCGTCCTCTAGCAACAACGGCAGCAAAGGTTCTTCCTCAATCAGTTGGGTATCAGATAAAACAATGACATAACACGGCGCTTCCATACCTTTGCCCTGACGGTCATTGCGATTATTTTTTCGGCGGTTCAATCTGGCAAACAGAAAGTCAGCTAATTGATGGGCGCTACTACTGCGGTCTGACATCATTCTCTGGATTCGGTCATCATCCCACACATGCGGGAGCCAGCGCATCCAAGACCATTCACTTTCCTCTCGCTCATCATAGAAGGAGGCAATTTTCACTTCATCCGGCGAATGACGAACCGTCACTTGTGCCAAGATGACTCTTAACGCAGCCAGGGTATGCTCCCGCTCGCCGACCAATCCAACCACTTTGGATTGAAACAGCGGTAATGTGATGGAAGCAGCGTCCACCAAACGAAATTCTTCCTCCAGTTCATCTGCAGCCCCCAACAAGGGATCACGGTCATAACCGTCAGGTCGTGGAATTTGTAGTTTAATATGAAAGGGAACTTGTCCGGTCCCGATACGTACCTGCAAAAAATCTTCATCCTCTGGGGATCGTTCCCAAAGAGAACTGTTGCGGTTTTTTACGATTTGAGTGCATATTTGCGGATCACCGTGAATTTCATATAGTGTGCGAATTTGCTCTTCGCGTTTCATTTCGAGTTCTTCACGATGCTTTTGGAGCTGTTCCCGATACATTCGGTCCCGCTCCTCCAACTTGCGCTTATATTCCTTCTTATTATTTAAATAGACGAAAAAAGGAATCGTATAAGATGTAAGCATCATGACCACAGTAACCATTTGGAACATCAAATAGTTACTGTTGCCCATCTTGCCTGTTCTGCTCATATATACGTAAAAGCCTACAGTCACCAACGTCATCATTAACGGAATAAGTATAGATATAATAGAAAAAGACGGCTTGCTCGGCTCAGCCGGAGGCCGCAAAATCTCCAGCTTCTCCTCCCGGAGGGCCGGTCTTAATCTCGGGGATCGCTGGTATAATACATTCAAGACAAAAGTCCCCCTTTTCGCTTACTATTTCATTTTACCAAGGTTTCATATTATTTCATGTGTGTATTTACCCATTTTTTTCAGTTTGAAACAAAGAACGCCTTCCATATACAGGCGCCTCGTCCTGAGTTGTCGAAAAAGCTCGCTGAATGCGCACAGTACAGCCTTCCCGCAAACCTGCTCCTGTGAGTAGCTGGTTATCCTCCACTCTGAACCAAAGCCCTTCTGGGAATTTTGCTTCCATAATATATTGCATGCCTTCAGCCGGAGGCTCACCAAAAATACGCACACCCAGCATCAATTTTAAATGTTCCACCGAGTATTCATCAGCCACCTCAATATCAAACCACTCTGTTTCCTGTCGTCCTGAAAGCACGGTCAGGATCATCTGTCATCCCTCCCGATCCTTAATTTATACAGCAATACTCACGCAAAAAGCCTATTTCTACGGAAATATGGCTATCGTAACTGTAGCATCCGTCTATTAGACTGTCAATTTGTTACAAAATACCCACGCTCAAAATAAAACAATGACTTTAGGCATGCTTAAAATTAATGCTAGAGTCATATGAATCAAAAATAGGTATTTACAAAATTTAATTTGCGTGCTTACGTTATTTTGTCGATTAGTTAGAACTAAATTCGATTGTTACCCAAATTGTTGTGAACACTTTGTAAATTTTTCAGACCTTTATGTTTTTATAAGGTGTTTTTAAGGTAATTTTAAGAAACGGGCACTACAATAAAGCCATGAAATAACTCAGGTGAGGTGATTTTTGTGAGAACATTAATTACATTTCAAAACAAACGTATTCCCGTATACTTCAATCAAGAAAATAAGCAACCGGTACAAAAAACCTTAAAACTTCTAAGTAATACTTTGGAGAACAAAATCTCCAGCGGCAAGCGTGCCCTTCAAAAATGTCTTAACTCTTTGATCAGTATAGAGATTGTCGGTTGTGAAGCCATCCTGCATAGCGTTAGTGAAAATGATTCATTGGCATTGTCCCTCTATTAAGAGGGACTTTTTTTTGTTTGCATTAGACACAAAAAAGAGAGGGGCATTTCGGCACCCTCTCCAAATCAGCGGTTTTGAAACATGCTACATATGACTTACCTCAGCCTATGCATTTGATCGGACTCTATTTATAGTATTCTGCGATAACCCTTTTTACCGCCTCGTTCCTTATTCTGCGCCTTCTCAATTCGTATTCTAAACAGTTCTAGTAAATTAGCGCGTGTATGCTCTTCCCGGCAGTTGTCCAGCTTTTTTAAGATAAAACGGTCAATGGACATATGACTCAGGCTCCTTTACAGCAAGCTGCCCCTGCTTTTCAAGGGGATGGTCAGGCTATCCATTTTTAACCATTCCACCTGTTGTTTAAACACGCACGCTTTGACTAGGATAAAGCATGCGGGATTACATACCCTTTAAATAGGGTAAATACATAAAGTTTCGAAAGTTTTATCAGTATAGCCTGGAAGCTACGGACAAGGAGCGAGCAAAAACCATGAGTAAGCACATGATGACCAAAATAAGCTGGAACCTTTTATGTATGTTCTTCATCCTAATTATGCTGGCTGCATGCAGCAGGGAGAAAGCCTCAACTCGAAGTATGGCCCAACACGAAGCTGAAGCACGTGCCTATACCGTGACAGGTAATCCGAACCAAGCTGCATCATCCCTTGATGAACGAGCCGCCAACGATGCACCTGTCCATCAGCAAGGCAGTAGCTATGTCGAAATATCAGGTGACATAAGTATTGATAAAAATACAGTGAAGGTTACAGGACATTCTAACCTGCCTTCTGGAGCACGGATCAAAGGGAATCTTGCAGTCAAAAACTCTATGTTAACCGGATACACGGACGAGGCAACTATTCAAAAGGACGGAAGTTTTGTACTCCAAGTGCACCGACCTGGTATACAGGGTAGTATGGATCTGACTGTTCTATTTCGCCCGGATGACCAAGACAAAGAAATACGAAATTTGTATGGTAGTGGTGGCAATAAATTAGAAGGCCCTTATGTATATCAATACGAAGAAAACGAACAACTTTTGCAAGAAATTCGGATAGGTGCTGAGTTTGATCCTGAACAAGATCGACATGTCCCTCTAATCAAGCCTGTCTGGAACAAACCAAAGGACTACGGTAGCCCTCAAGTGTGGATTAAGCCTGATGTGAAGCAGAAAGGAAATTATTATCATGTATATGCACGCAGCAATTTGCTCGAGGGTTCGGACGTCAAGCTCACAATTGATTTTCCGGGACGATGGCAGTTTGGCTACGATGATCAAACCAAGGTCATGCCTGATGGTTCCTTCAGCATGAGGGTCAAAAAGCCGAGCCTTGCCAACCGCTACACCCTGGTCATAAGTTTCGAACCAAACGAAGATATGTGGACCAACGCCAAACAGGCTTACGGTACAAATGGAGAACGTCTTGCGGGATCTTTAGTTAAATCCGCAGACGACAAAGAGGGCTCCAATCGGATTGAAGCCCGTGTCCAAATTCAACCCAAATCGTAACTAGGCAGCCAAAGGAATCCTATATCGTCTAGACGTTATGGCTGTATCGTGACCGGCGTTCCTATACTTACCTTCTCCTGAAGCTCCAGCACATCCTTATTCTGCATTCGAATACAGCCATGTGACACCATCTGGCCAATGGACGATGGCTCATTGGTGCCGTGAATGCCATAATGCGGCTTGGACAGCCCCATCCAGAACGCTCCGAAAGGACCGCCCGGATTGGGCTGTTTGTTAATAATCGTAAACTGCCCATGCGGTATCTGTGTAGCCACCTTCCCAATACCGACTGGATAACTAAGAACGATCTGACTTCCATCTTTTAAATATAGACGACGATCCGATAAATCCACCACAATGCTGTAGTTCGGCATATGTTCACCCCTTTACACCATATGCCGACTACCACATAGATTTTCTTATTTTTCTACAAATGATGTTACAAAACAGCTCGACTTACCACTCCACATCACGTCGCCAACCGCTTCGCTGATCCTTACGGCCCGGAGTTGTACTTGAACGGCTATCCTTTCTACGTCGGTCTGCTTCCTTGCGTGCCTGATACTCTAGTTCCCGTTGCATCTTGCGATAATTGTTTACTCTAGATTCTGATAATTCCCCTTTTTGGATAGCTTCCTCCACCGCACAGCCAGCTTCTCCCTTATGCTTACAATCGGCAAAACGACATTGCTGCGCGGTTTCCATAATATCGGCAAAGGTATGAGCTACACCCTTGGAATCATCCCACAGATTAAGCTCGCGCATCCCGGGTGTATCCAGCAAAACAGCTTGCTTTGCAATGGGAAAAAGTTGTCGGTGTGTGGTTGTATGCCTGCCTCGGCTGTCTTCCTCCCTCACATCCTGTGTCAGTTGAACTTCTGCTCCGGAAAGCCAGTTCACTATTGTGGATTTGCCACTACCAGAAGAGCCAGTCAAAGCAACCGTACAGCCAGGTTGAAGAAACGCTTCCAGCTGCTCTCTGCCTTCGTTCTGCAAAGCAGAAATAACGATAACAGGTACTCCAGGAGCAACTCCCTCCGCTTCTGCAACCCGCTGTTCGACATCGTCACAAAGGTCACTCTTACTCAACACGACAACCGGGTTTACGCCGCTATTCCAGGCCATTATTAAATACCGTTCTAATCTGCGCATATTAAAATCATGATTCAACGCATTAACAAGAAAAAGCGTATCTACATTGGTTGCGATGAGTTGCTCTTTCGTCTCAAAGCCCGCGGCTTGTCTAGATATTTGGCTTTTGCGTGGCAAGACAGCATGGATTACTGCATCCGATACTTCGTCCGACGTGGTGATGGCCACCCAATCCCCTACAGCTGGTATTTCCGCTGGATCAACCATAGCATGCCTTAGCTTACCTGAAGCAGCTCCCCAGCGTTCCCCATCCATCGTAATAAGCTTCACCTTTTGCCCATAATCGGCAATCAAGCGGGCAGGACGTATCTGCGTGTTTCCTGCTCGTTCCTCATAGCTTTGCTTCCATTGGTCCCAAAAACCGTTCCAGTAATCAGACCAACCGTATTCGTGTATACTCATTATTTTCCTCCTGAAATTATGTTTAATTTTTCTGGATGTAACGTTACTCGATAGGTGTACATTTTCTCTCCGCAAGCAAACAACGCAAAAAATCCGCAGGGAAACCCCTGCGGAGGCTATACAGTTCAGGCGATGTGATCCGTTCGTTCACATATGCAAGCAGTCTTACATAGACCACTCCCAAAACCAACAAACGGATAACAAAACACTTGACCATAAAAAAATCCGCAGGGAATCACTCCCTGCGGATTTCGTTGGTTCTACTGTCCAACCAACTGCTGAGCAAAGACTATAGATCTAACAGTCTTTAGCCGTGCATCGTCCGTGCGGGAGACAAGTCATTCTGCTGCTGAACCCATCCACTCATGTTCGTACGCATATAACATCGCCTCCTCCTAAAATTTCCTTTATCATACAAGTCCATCAATTGTCTGTCAAGGCTGATTTCAAATATTTTAAACTATTTCAAGTTTCGTTTAACGCACTTGATCCCATCGTGTCCACATTTCACGCGGATTCAATTCGTACATTTCCCGCTCTCTGTACATAAACTGATGCATGATCAGTTCACGCCGAATCGTCGCAAAATCCTCATGGTATTGCTTGATCCATTCGTTTAGTTCACGTTCAGGATAGATGCGGCCTGGCTCCAGCTTTTCGGCGAGCATCTGAAGTACGATCAATTTTTTCTTATACTGGGCAGGAATTTGACGTAACTTGCCGTCCTTGGCAAAAAAATTGCGTAAAACCGTTGCTTCCAACGTTTCATTCAGTTCGGACATATCTTCCTCTTCCTCTCCTTTTTCAAAGATAAAACGCACAGTCGCCTCGGCATGCTGCCGAATCAGCTCTGGATTCAGTGTAAAATACACCGTGTTTTTATCACGTCGTTCCTTAATTAACCCAACCTCACGGAGTTTGGAAGCATGATGCGTAACTGTAGGCTGTGATAGGTTCAGCTTTTTCGCCAAAGCTTGGCCATGCATCTCCCCACGGGATAAAAGGAGTAATATTCGCATACGTGTCGGGTCCGCAAGTGCTTTATGATAATTGACCATTTTATCTAGTTGCATTGTAACTGCACCTCTTTTCACTACTACAGGTTTGCTAAGCAAGCGAATTCGCTTAACCTAAATAGATGTTCATCTAATTATATGTATGTTAAAAGTGTCTGTCAATTCTTCCCTCACATTATCTCTTTCTGAAAACGGCTGGATATTATGCACACATTACGGTAGGATTATTATTTGAAAACTTCTCACATACTGTGCTATTTGCATCAATTCTGAGATCCGTTTGACGAAATAAACCAATATAACTGGAGGTTCATCCAAATGCACGACGTAATCATTATCGGTGGCGGACCTTGCGGACTATCCGCTGCAATCGAATGCAGCCGCAGAGGTTTGCGAACGATCATTATTGAAAAAAGCAACATCGTTCACTCCATTTTTCTGTATCCGACAAATATGCAGTTTTTTAGCACCGCCGAACTATTGGAAATCGGTGATGTTCCGTTCAGCACTCCCAATGACAAGCCTTTTCGTCATGAAGCACTAGCGTACTATCGCAAAGTAGCCTCACATTATAACCTGGACATTCAGCACTATGAGGAGGCTCAATCCATTCAGCGGCAGGAAGACGGTACATTTACCGTACATACCCTAAGCAAACGGGAAATAACCAAGAGCTATTCGACACGCTATGTCGTAGTGGCTACGGGATATTTTGATCATCCGAACTATTTAGGCATTCCTGGGGAACAATTGGATAAAGTCACTCACTATTTTAGCGAAGCCCATCCCTATACAGGAACCCGGGTCGCAGTCATCGGCGGCAGTAACTCTGCGGTAGATGCAGCAATGGAATTGGTGCGGGTCGGGGCTACGATTGATATGGTTTATCGTCGCAACGAGTTGTCTCCATATATCAAACCTTGGGTTCGTCCATTGTTCGACAGTATGGTACAAAAAGGGAAGATCACGCTTCACTTAGGCGCACGCATTACCGAAATTCATGCAGATCATGTCATCGTCACTCCGATGAACACAGAAGCGTTCCAGCTCGAAAACGATTTTGTACTGGCACTTACAGGATTTCACCCAGAACGAAAACTACTGGAGTCTGTCGGCGTCCACATGGCTGAGGATCTGGACAAACCTGAATTTAATCCAGCCACGATGGAAACTAACATCCCAGGTATATATGTCGCCGGGGTCATCGCTTCAGGCAGCAATGCAAATGAAGTGTTTATTGAAACAGGTCGCTGGCACGGGCGTCAAATCGCCGAACATATCCAAAGTTAAACGATCGAAGGAGAACAACTGAATGGATTACAGCTCACTTATCTTACTGGTACTAGCCGGCCTTGGAATTATCAGTGGCAACTCAACCGTGACGATTGCTATGGTTGTACTACTACTGCTGCGGGTAACCAGCTTTCATACTGCTTTCCCCTGGCTTGAAAAGTATGGCCTAACGATCGGAATAATTATTTTGACGATTGGGGTCATGACCCCGCTAGCCAGCGGTAAAATCAGCATCAATCAGGTGACAGAGTCCTTCCTGCACTGGAAGTCCCTGCTCGCGATTGGTATCGGAATTCTGGTAGCCTACCTAGGCGGCCGCGGAGTAACTCTGATGTCCGGACAGCCTATTATTGTGACAGGTCTACTGATTGGGACCGTCATTGGCGTTGCCTTCTTTAAAGGGGTTCCGGTTGGACCTCTGATTGCTGCCGGGCTGCTCTCCTTATTAATCGGTCGCTCCTAAATTTCTAGACACAGGATTGAAAAGAGCCGTTCAACAAATATACAAATGAATGATAGCAATCTGCATATCTGGCTGAATTCAGTCCCGCTTTGTGTTATACTCATATCGCATAATTTGGTAAATGCAGGAGGCTTGACCGATGTCTCGACAATTTGTAACGGAAGCTGTAATGGTGGCTATATACGGCCAGTTGCTTACATCTCCCGCCCCTGTGGAATATATAGTGCCCTACACATCACTGCTAGAGCTGTACGAATTCCAGGACAGCACAGAGCCTCTCATGGATAACCCTATGGACGATCAACATGTGAAGCGAAAGGTAAGTGAGCTGATCAGTTATTTTGAAGAACCGTTGAATCAGAAAAAAATTCGACGTGCCCTTCAGATGCCTTGGGCGAAAAGCTTGCCGATCCTATTCGATGCCAATACATCACTCATTGTCATTAATGCAGTTGATACGGCGCATTACGGAGAATATTTTGATCCGATTGAAACCGAACTGGTGTTGACAGCTCAGCGTGAAGCATTACCCATCCTGACTGATCAACTGGACTGGATCCACCGCATTATCGAAGCTTCCGTACCTGTACATGTGTACGATATTGATGATTTTGATTTTGCAGTCGATGGTCCGATGTTTAACAACCCTTAACATACAACATCCTGCCCTAACCACAATAAAGCGGCGGAGTATCATGTGCAGCTTCATCTCCTGCCACACGATACTCCGCCGCTTTTCATGTCCATAAACTATTACTGGCACGCTATTTTTAACGTGGAGGCATTAAGCTTGTTCATCCTTTTCATAGGTGTAAATAATGTCGTCATGTTCCTTCAAATACTTCACTTCCAGATGATGGCCTTTCAGATACCAGTAATCCTGATCCTCCATATAAAACGTAATGCCAGCCGCTTCATGCTGTAATGCGGGGTGCTGCGGAGGCTCTACGGCAATTCCCAGAGAAAAGCCTGGATGCAACCCACCGCCGGAACTATAGCGAACAAAAAAACGGATGGAATCTCCACGATTCAAACCAAGCTCCTTAATGTACCACTGTGCCGCAGGTTCAGTTACCTGTATGCTCATGCGTTATGCTCATCTCCTTGTACAAATGACGTCTTGCCAACTATATCATAGCATCTTTTGGAATAACGACCAACCGTCTCTCCCCATGCGTCTTCCTGGACAAGTCATATACATTTTTTTGAAAAAGGTTTGACAATTCGCAAAAGAGGGTGTTAAGATTCAACCATACGAGATCCATTTTGAAATTTATTACCAATTTGAACGATAACTCATGTAAGAATGAACCCATTTTGAGGAAGAAAGGAGTGTTTCCGGTGCTAAAATTTATGATTGTATTTCACCCACATCTACAAACACAACAACTTCATACCGGAGCATCTCCCCTGTCGCATCCTTCAGAATTGGGCCATTCCTGTTGTATGGTTTAATACGAGTGGCTGCCTGCGTTTAAGCAGTTTTTCAGTGGCGAGTATGCTGAGAATACCTGCGCGCCATATGATATTGAGATTTAAGGCATATCGTCTGCGGACGGTATGCCTTTTTTGCGCCTGTTGCCGAATTATACTTGTGGCAGCAAGCCGCTGTTGTTTCTTCAAAATGGTACACAACTCTCGAATGAACTTGACATGAAAGGATGGGATTCCTCTTGTTTTCAGTACTCAAAAATTTAGGCTGGTTTTTTAAAAGAGAACGAAGCCGATACTCTATTGGATTGTTTTTGCTGATTGCGGTTGGCGTTTTGGAGCTCGCTCCACCTCGGCTGCTAGGCAGCGCCATTGATGAGATTGTACGTGGTTCGATTTCCTGGTCCTCGCTTTGGCGTTATATTTTGTACATCATAGGGATTCTTGCCGTCATCTACTACATTACGTACATATGGATGCACAAGCTGTTTGGTGGTGCTAATCTGGTGGAGCGCTTATTGCGCACACGTTTTATGAATCATTTGCTGCGGATGACCCCTCCATTTTTTGAACGCAATCGTACAGGTGATCTGATGGCTCGTGCCACGAACGACCTTCGCTCTGTAGCAAGTACAGCAGGCTTCGGTATGTTGACATTAACAGACTCCACTGTCTACCTTACCGTTGTATTGGTTGCCATGGGCACCCTGATTAGCTGGAAGCTAACACTGGCGGCCATTCTGCCCCTTCCTTTTATTGCGCTGGCCATGAGTATTTACGGTAAAGCCGTACATGAGCGTTACACACTGGCACAGGATGCATTTGGCGATATGAACGACCAAGTGTTGGAGTCGGTGGCAGGTATCCGTGTCATTCGAGCTTATGTGCAAGAACGAATGGACGAAAAACGTTTTGCCGATATTACTGAGGATGTGTTCCGTAAAAACTTGGCAGTAGCCCGGATGGATGCTCTCTTTGAACCAACGATCCGTTTATGTGTAGGACTTAGCTACGTTATCGGTCTCGGGTATGGTATTTATCTGGTATTTCATAACGATATCACGCTAGGCGAACTAGTATCTTTTAACATGTATCTAGGAATGATGATTTGGCCGATGTTTGCTATTGGCGAGCTAATTAACATTATGCAGCGCGGTAGCGCTTCTCTGGACCGGGTCAATGAAACTCTCGATGTCCAGCCAGACGTTCAGAATGTAGCTCAACCTGTTCCAGTGGATCGTCCCGAATCCATCACCATGAAAGACGTGACTTTCCGTTATCCTACCTCCACTGTTGACAATCTGTCACATGTGAACCTGGAGCTCAAACGCGGAGAAACACTAGGTGTCGTTGGTCGAACAGGCAGCGGGAAATCCACTTTGCTCAAACAGCTATTGCATGAATATCCGACTGGCAGTGGTGATATTTTAATTTCCGGCACCCGGCTGGAGGACATTGCAGTAGAACAATTACACAGCTGGATTGGCTACGTGCCGCAAGAACAAATCTTGTTCTCCAAATCGGTGCGCGAGAACATTCAGTTCGGGAAGCCCGGGGCAGATGATGGCGACATCATGGAAGCAATCCGTACGGCTGCCTTTGACCAAGATTTGGGTACCCTGTCCGATGGGCTGGATACACTGGTCGGAGAAAAAGGCATCGCCCTGTCCGGCGGTCAGAAGCAGCGTGTTTCGCTTGCGCGCGCCTTTATCGGTGATCCAGATATTCTAGTGCTCGACGATGCACTGTCAGCAGTAGATGCTCGCACGGAAGCACGTATTATTGACAATATCCGGCATAAGCGCTCGGGTAAAACAACCTTGATCTCCACTCACCGTCTATCGGCTGTAGAGCATGCAGACCGGATCGTCGTGCTGGAGCAAGGACGCATTATTGAGGAAGGAACCCACAACGAGCTGCTTCAGGCTGACGGATGGTACCGACAACAATATGAACGGCAACAAGTGGAATCTGATCTGACCTCAGGGGAGGTATCCTAATGAAACCCAATATCGGCAAAAGACTGTTCCAGTATGCACTGACGAGCAAAGCGGGTTTTATTGCCGCTCTTATCGCCTTGGCTATTGGAGTAGCCGCCGAGCTGGCCGGTCCCTTCATCGCCAAAACGATGATTGACGACCATATGCTCGCTATTGAAAAACCATTTTATGAGACGACTAGTGTGGACGGCGCTGTAAGTTATGCTGGAACCCATTTTAAACGTGAAGATCGCTTTGAAGCCGGGGAGGCCAAAGGGCGCGAAGCGAGGATTTTACAAGTTGGCAAATCTTTTGTATTTGTCGATGGCTCTGTCCAAGTAGCGGATGGTAACCGATCCTTTACGAACGGTACGTTGACCGTGACACGCGGCTCCGACACCTTTCGTTACAAAGCCAAGGCTTTAACCGCTGATGAGCTGTATAGCTTTTATAAACCAGAAATGCCCGGCATCTTTCAGCTGATTGGGTGGTATTGCTTCTTTTTGGTCGTTTCGATTTTTGCCGAATTCGGCAAAACATACTGGCTGCAATCCTCGGCGAACAAGGTCATTCAGAAGCTTCGACTTGATCTCTACGCACACATTCAGCGCTTGCCAGTTTACTTTTTTGATAACTTGCCCGCAGGCAAGGTCGTATCCCGTGTTACGAATGACACGGAGGCAGTCAAAGATTTGTTTGTGGCTGTACTCTCCAACTTCACTTCAGGGATTGTAACGATGACAGGGGTATATGTTGCACTCTTTTTACTGGACTTCAGACTGGGTCTGATCTCTCTATTTATTGTACCATTACTGATCTTATGGATCATATTGTACCGCAAGGTTGCAACCCGCTATAACACGATCATACGGTCCAGACTCAGTGAGATTAATGCGATTATCAATGAATCCATTCAGGGGATGTCCATTATTCGCGTATTCCGGCATCAGAAACAAACACAGCAAGAGTTTGAAGAGTTGAATGATGACTATATGAAGCATCAGAATAAAATGCTGAATTTGAACGCTTTTACTTCGCATAATTTGGTCAACGTATTGAGAAACCTCGCCTTCGCTGTCGTGTTGTGGTATTTTGGATCTGCAGCGCTTGGCACTACAGGTAGTGCGATATCATTAGGGGTATTGTATGCCTTCGTCGATGTGTTGGGTCGATTGTTCCAACCTATTACGGGTATGGTCAACCAGCTCGCCGTACTGGATACTTCCATCGTATCCTCAGGACGTGTATTTGAGTTGATGGACGAAACTGGAGAGCCAGTGACAGACGGTACTATGCCGCGTTACAAAGGCCAGGTAGAATTTAACGACGTTTCCTTTGCCTACAAAAAGGATGATGTGCTTAAGCATATTTCCTTTACAGCACAGCCTGGTCAAACGGTTGCCCTTGTCGGGCATACCGGATCAGGTAAGAGTTCGATTATCAACCTGCTATTCCGGTTCTATGATCCGCAAAAAGGGACGATCACCATTGACGGAACGCCTGTCAAAAATATTCCTAAGCAATGGCTTCGCCATCATATGGGTATTGTTCTTCAAGATCCATATTTGTTCACAGGCACGGTAGCCTCTAATGTCAGTCTCGGAGACAGCAGAATTACAAGAGAGCAGGTAAATAAAGCGCTGCATGACGTTGGAGCCGACAAACTGTTAGCCCATTTGCCCCAAGGATTTGATGAGCCTGTTATTGAAAAAGGCAGTACCTTATCCGCCGGGCAACGCCAGCTTATTTCGTTTGCTCGCGCGTTAGCCTTTGATCCTGCCATTTTAATTCTGGATGAAGCTACCGCCAACATTGATACCGAAACGGAAGCACTCATCCAATCTGCTCTTGAGGTGCTTAAAAAGGGACGTACGACCTTTATCATTGCCCACCGTTTGTCCACCATTCGTAGTGCAGACCAAATTTTGGTGCTGCATCGGGGTGAAATTGTTGAACGGGGTAGCCATGACGAGCTTATGGCCCAAGGCGGACGTTACTTCCAAATGTATCAACTCCAGTCAGGAACGGTTGCAGCTGAATCTGTGTCTTCCTCAGCTACATCTTCTGCGCAAAATGACTTACTTACAGGCAAAATCGCATTTAAAGCTTAAATAATACTAGAGCTTGGGCTTACAATTAACATTTAGCATTAAAAAGCCAGCGGTCTCCATTCTTATGGGGGAACTCGCTGGCTTTATTTTATATATTGACATATGGCTTAAAGTTTTATTTAGCTACAGACGTGCCTGTTCCCGTGGGCGGAAGCACAGTTCCATCGACTGCTTTGAGCGTAACCTTATACTTACTGTCTACCAATGTACTGGTGTGGGTATCCGTAATGACTTGAATATTCATTTCCCCCGGTTTTGGACTAGTCAGCTTGTAGTAAATGACTGCATTCGTATCATCTACGTAGTCGATGTGATCCACTTCAATGCCGTAACCTGGATTAGGTGCCTGCAGACGGGTGATGGTCACTTTGTTCTGCTGATCATTCGCCTTCTCTATGTTCATACTAATATTGGTTTGTTGGACCGGATCTACAGGCTCAGCTGGATTTTCCGGAGTGGCTTGCACCGGTTTATGACTTTGTACAAACTCGGATGCATGGTAGACCATTTCTGCTGCCTCCATCCGTGTTACTTTACGATCCGGGTTAAAGTTGCTCTCCTCGTCCAATTTTGCAATTTTGGTCAACAGGAGAAATTGCACTGCTTCGTTCGACTCTTGGTCCAATTTTTTGCCATCTGCTACATTAATGAACATACGGACCGTAGGATATTCACCCGTTGCACTCACGGCTTTATACAGAATATTCGCGAATTGTTCCCTTGTCATACGGGTGCTCGGATCAATATCCGGTGACAGAGGGATTTGGTGCTGGACTGCAATCCGGTAGGAATCGGCATACCATGCGGAAGCCGGAATGTTTGCAAAGGAGCCCGTTGTGAAATCAGGCATAACCTGAAGATCCATCGCACGAACAACCAAGTGTACTCCTTGTGCATACGTGAGTGTTTGATCTGGTGCAAATTTATCCTTGGTTATCCCTTGAATAATTCCTTTGTCCTGAAGTGAACTTACGATCTTCTCCTGCTCAGCTCCCTTTATATCACGAAAAGCAGAAGCCGACGTAGCCACAGCCAATGAACAGACGACAAGCAGCGCAGCTGCCACGCTTTTATGTTTAATCATGAGATACACCTCCATGTTTACTTTGCTTCTATACTTACGGACGCAATAAAACCATCAAATGTTTCAAATATGCACAAATTGGTTGCAAAACAATGGAATACCCTGCGAATAGTGTAACCCGTCTTGCTCTTTTCTGCTCACCATCTCCATGCAAATCCAAAAGTGTCTATGACAGTTTTCCTTTTGCAGCACCTTTTAGAGAAAAAGAGCTGACTCGCAGTAATTTAGCTAGCAAAAGCAGCAGCGTACCTAACAAAAATACCCACTTGTGGTAGCTTACATCCGGTTAGGGGCTTTCAGTCCAAGAAGTCGCAGTGTACTTGCCAGCATATCCGCGGTCTGTTCCGCCAACTGAATGCGCCACTGTCCACCATCGACAATCCTTTCCTTAGTATAAAAACGGTTGAACGCTTGTGCTGTATCTAATGCAAATCTCGCAATAACCGAAGGTTCCAGTTGCCTAGCAGCACGTATTAGCTGCCCGTGATAGCGATCCAACTGCTTAAGCAGCGCCCAGCCTGCGTCACCCAGCATTTCATCCGAAACGATATTCAAATCAGGAGAATGCCCGTCTTGGGCAAGGACGTTGTCACTGGAATTAGACTCAACATCAGAGCGGGCGCGAGCTTTCTCCAAAAGACTGCGTATGCGCGCATGAGTATACTGCACATAAGGGCCAGTCTCACCTTCAAAGGTCAGTGCCTCCTCTAACGAAAAATCCACTTCATTCAGACGGTTATTTTTTAAATCGCCAAAAATAATCGCTCCGATGCCAACGTCTTCAGCTATTGCCTGTTGTTCCGGCAAATTGGGATTTTTCTCCGTAATGATGGCTTGAGCACGCGCTACAGCTTCATCCAGCACTTCCTCCAGTTTCACCACCTTGCCGCGTCTTGTGGACATTTTTTTGCCTGCAAACCGCATTAAACCAAACGGTACATGCTCACATTGCTCGGCCCATATCTCCCCTGCATGCTTCAGCACCGCAAATACCTGTTGGAAATGTAACTTCTGTTCCCCGCCAACGACATACAGCAGGCGATCAGCCTTCATCACTTCATGACGATAAATCGCTGTTGCCAGATCACGGGTGGGATAAATGGTAGTCCCATCTTTTTTCAAAATAAGACACGGCGGCAGTTGCTCGTCTTCCAGACGAACCACAAGTGCTCCATCACTTTCTTCCAGCAGTCCTTTTGCTCTTAATTGGGCAACAACTGCCTGCATCTTATTATTGTAAAAACTTTCCCCCAACACATGGTCAAACGAAATGTTAAGACGTTGGTACATACGGTCAAATTCTCCCAGACTGACTTCAACAAAAAACTCCCACAGTTGTTGAGCTTCAGTATCCCCTTGCTCCAAACGTCGGAACCACTCGCGGCCTTCATCCTCCAAAGACGGATCATGCTCGGCCTCCTGATGAAAACGGACATATAGCTTCAACGATTCCCCGATCGGATCATGTTGTAGCTGCTCCTCATTGCCCCATCTTTTATAGGCCGCAATTTGCTTGCCAAATTGTGTTCCCCAATCCCCTAGATGATTCACACTAATCGGCACATATCCGGTTTCACCAAGTATGCGATACAAGGCGGCACCAATAACAGTAGAGCGAAGATGACCGATACCAAATGGTTTGGCAATATTAGGCGAGGACATATCAATCACTACTCGCTGTCCATATCCGATATTGGGCTTGAGAAACTCAGCCTTGCTCAATTCAGCAAGCATCGATGGAATATGAGCAGATCGATCCAATATAATATTTACATAGGCACCCGATGCTGAAGCAGTTAGACCCGCTTCACGGCTTACTAACTCTGCCAATTCCATTGCAATATGCTGTGGAGACTTTCGAAATTTTTTAGCCAGCACAAAACAGGGAAACGCCACATCTCCCCATTCAGGCTGCGGAGGCACCTCGAATAAAGATAAAACTTCTTTCTCCTCCAAGCCCGTATGAGCTACAATAGCTTGGGTAGCAATCATCAACACCATGTTCCTCTCTCCTTCTTTTTATAAGATCTAACAAAAAAAGCCCTCGCCTCTTGATATAATCAAGAGACGAGAACTTCGATATCCCGCGGTACCACTCTTCGTAAATCGGTTGTATAGCTAAAGCTAGCTTACACAAAATCGCGATTTCACTCCATTGACAAATAACGGTGTCTGCCGGGCTGATCTACTAGAAGCTCTTATCGTTGGATCAACCGTCTCCCGGGTGCGCTTCACATCGGATTTCATACCGGCTTCCACCTTTTCCGGCTCGCTGTAATGATACGGTTCCGTTGCTACTCTCCCGTTCCTTGACGTTAATTCCCACCATTATACAAACCTATTTAGTAGAAAGCAACCTTTTATTCCCTCTTCAGGGACTAGTTCTGTATATGTAATTACACTGCCACCAATTGGCGACAGGCCTCAACACAATGACGGCAGGCTTCTGCACAATGTTTGCAATGATTATGGGAATGCTTGCTGCATTCAGCAGCACATACCTCACAGGCTTTGGCACATAGCTCACAGATTTCCTCGGCAAAATCCGTTCCGCGCTGCAACATTTGAGCAGCAAACCCACATATCTCTGCGCATTCCCTGCTCACTCGAATACATTCACGCAGCATAGCTAGATCATATTCCTTCAAACTTGCTACATAGCATACATTGCAAGCGTTCATACATTCCAGGCAAGCATCCACGCATTTTTGGTATGAATGATTCATAATACATTACCTCCCAGTTGTTGATCCTGCTGTACTATTACCCGCTGAACCTTGAAATTAATCATTTGATGTTCGCGCTTTCAACAAAATAAACCCAGAAAATCCCGACTTATGTAAGGAAGTGTACTATATTCCAAGGTGTAAGCGCAAGGATATTAATCACATAACTTTTTAGCCTTCGTTTCTGACTTGCATCCAGTCTGTCATTCCTCTATTGTAAAAAAAGAGTATGCTTAACCACTGATCAAGGAGTGAACATTGTAATGAATATAACATCTGTAGAGGAGCACCGACAGGAATCTCCGCAACAGGTTAACTGCATGGTCGTGACCGTCTCGGATACACGTACCATGGAAACCGATACTGGGGGACGACTGCTCAAGGAACTACTAGAAACGAATGGGTACAAGGTTGTTCGATATGTTATCGTCAAGGACGACTATGAAGGAATCCGGCAGTTGGTAGCCGAAGCTGCGGCACATGAGGACATCGAGGCTATACTTTTAACAGGTGGTACTGGCATCTCTCCGCGTGATACTACATATGAAGCCGTCTCCTCTCTACTGGATAAGGAATTACCTGGGTTTGGAGAAATCTTCCGTTACTTAAGCTTTGCTGAGGACATTGGATCAGCAGCTATATTAAGCCGGGCTGTAGCGGGCACTGTGGGCCAGACAGCTGTGTTTTCTATGCCTGGCTCCCGCGGAGCCGTTCGTTTGGCAATGGAACGCATTATTGTCCCTGAGCTGCGTCATGTAATGAGAGAAATTTATAAATAAGCTCCTATTTACACATTGTAGATACAAAAAAGGCACCCCATACATAGATGAGGTGCCTCTTCACATTATTCCTTTTCTTCAACTTCGGGCTGCATGTAGCTGTCAATCAGCTTTTGCTTCAGCTCCCATACCTTCTCACTAAGATTTACGCGATAAATTTCAGGGTTCAGCTTCCGCAAATATTCTGGCCAAAACAGTTTCAACTGTGATGCATGATAGGCACGAATTTCATCCAGTTCAGGAAGCTCGTATACCTTCTGCCCATTTACAAAAATAGGTTCAAGCATCGGTACAGCTTCGTAATTTTCTACATACTTCTTCATATATGGATGCAAAGGGTTAAACAGCTTCAGGCGCTTACCATTACGCGGACGTTCTTCATCCGGGAAAGAAATGTAATCAGCTACAGCTCTCCCTTTCTTCTTATCCACAATACGGTATACATCCTTTTTGCCTGGTGTAGATACTTTTTCCGGGTTACCCGAGATTTTAATCGTCGGCAGCATTTCACCGTCTACTTCCCGCTCAACCAGCTTGTACACTCCACCCAGTGAAGGTTGATCTGAAGCTGTGATCAGCTGTGTTCCTACACCCCACACATCAATACGTGCCCCTTGGGCTTTTAGATTGAAAATCGTATTTTCATCCAAATCGTTGGAAGCTACAATTTGTACGTAATCCAAACCTTCAGCATCCAGCATTTCCCGTGCCTGAATAGATAGATAAGCCAAATCACCGCTATCCAAACGGATGGCATTCATACGCTTTCCTTGACTCTCCAGCATCTTTGCTGTCCGAATCGCATGGGGAACACCGCTCTCCAGCGTGTCAAAGGTATCTACCAGTAGCGTAACCTGATCTGGTAAAACCTTCGCATACACGTCGAACGCCTCTTGCTCCGTCATAAAGGTTTGTACCCATGAATGGGCATGTGTCCCTTTTGTCGGAATCCCAAAGTGTTCGCCTGCCAGCATATTAGAAGTCGCATCGAAACCTGCAACATAAGCAGCACGTGCTCCCCAAATAGCTGCATCTGCCTCCTGCGCACGTCGTGTGCCAAATTCGAGCAGTGTATCGTCACTTGCCACCTGTTTGATACGTGATGCTTTTGTCGCAATGAGTGTCTGGTAATTCATAAAATTCAACAATGCCGTCTCGACAAGCTGCGTTTCCATAATGGTTCCTTCAACACGTACCAGAGGCTCATTCGGAAAAACAAGCGCTCCTTCCTTCATCGAGTGGACCGTTCCGCCAAACTTAAACTGGCGCAATGCCTCCATGAACATGGGATCGTACTTTTCCTCCTGCTCTGACAGATAGCGAATGTCCTCTTCTGTAAACCGCAAGTTTGAAATGTAATTCACAATGCGTTCCAGACCAGCAAACACGGCATATCCATTGCCAAAAGGAAGCTTACGAAAATACGCCTCGAACACAGCTTTACGTTGGTGACTTCCGTTCACCCAATGGGCGTACATCATATTAATCTGATATTTATCTGTATGTAATGCGAGGCTCGTTGACTTCATCGTATCATCCTCTCTGACTGTCCCTGGATTGGTGACGGCATACCGTCTTATCTGCCCAGATTCAGCAATATCCGGCTCTAATTTGTTATCGGACATTGGTGCACAATCGTTCAGTTATTTTACTTCTTCTGGAGCAAAAGCGTATCTTCAGCCGACCGCACCGTGGCTCCAAGACTTCCCTCAAAATGGCCCAAAGCCCAATCATGTCCCGCCTGATTAAAGCTCGCCACAGCGTCCTTGTATACGGTAATAGCAAAACCTTTGTTGTAAGCATCTACAGCTGTATGCAGCACACATATATCTGTACACACACCAATCAAATGAACTTCCAGAATCCCGCGTTCGCGCAACCTGAGTTCCAGATCCGTACCAGCAAAAGCACTGTACCGTGTTTTATCCAACCAATAGATACGATCACTTTGTTGCTTATAAAGGCTATGGAGTTTACCATACAATTGTCGTCCGTTGGTTCCACGTATATTATGTGGAGGAAACAGCTTACTCTCCGGGTGATAGAGGTCGTTCTCCTCATGTAAATCCACAGCCATGACAACAAAGTCCCCTTGATCCACGTAGGCCTGCGTAATAGCTGTGATCCGTTCATCTAGCTCAATTGCAGGTTGCCCCACAGGCAGACTACCGTCCACAAAATCTTTCGTGTAATCAATAACAATCAGTGCCTTCATCGTACAGTCAGCTCCTTATCATCAAAGTGAGGTTGTACGCTCTATGCGTGACCTATTCCAATAAAAGTTACGTATAGATGGATAAACGCGGTACTCTATCACTAAAGCGATACAACTGGGCCGGTCTTTGTGAATACTGATTGGAACTGAGCGGTTTGCCATTCTCATCCCGCACCTCTTCCAGTATTCCCTGTCTGCTACGAGTCGATGTTATTTTGCGAATAAAATTCGGCTCTTCGAAATCCGGTACGACGCTCTGAATCACCTGATACAATTCACCCAGTGTAAAATGTGGCGGTAAAAACTGCTTGGCTATCGTTGTCTGAAGCATCTGCAACTGAATTTTGCGATAAGCATCAACTATGATATCCCGGTGATCGAACGCCAGCTCCAATTCCTCCAACGCTTCTCTGATCGTAAATAACCCAACCTCAGAAGCATCATCGGCCGCCTGGCGCTGCTCCAGCATCCATTCCTCTACCAGTGCAAAAAACGCATGCGATATAATCCACCCACGCGGATCACGACCTGGTCCACTATATACGCCCAAATACTCCAGATGCCCGCCATCTACACCCGTTTCCTCTAACAGTTCCCGCTTGGCCGCTCCATATATGGATTCATCTTCTTGGCAAAACCCTCCAGGCAACGCCCAGCGTCCCGCAAACGGCCAACTACGGCGCTTGATGAGCATTACTTTCAGCTCACGAATCGGCAATGTTTTTGTTACTGTCTTGCGCTCACGCTTCGTTAAAGTAAACATTACGATATCCGCCGGAGCACCATCCGGGGTACGGTATTTCTTAATGTTATAAGACGCCTTCTGCGCCTCTTCGTTTATACGATTGCTATCCATTGGCATCACCATATTATATCGTTTTGATAAATTCATTATGACATAATAAAAAATTTTGTCAAGCGTCAGGCCTTGCCTGAATCACTTGCTTGTTGACGCAATACTCGGAAGGTTGCTGTAGCTGTACAACCGAGCGTACCTTCACTATCCCTCACTTCTGCCTGAGTGGTTATGGTGCGGCCTGCCTGATGAACAATCCGTGCCTTAACCTCCAGCCGTCCTTGTCTCATGGCTGACAAGAAATGAACGTTAAGATTCGTTGTTACACATGAATCCATATTTCGTGAAGCCATACTGACCATCCCCATCGCCTGATCCATCAATGTTGTGAGCACCCCCCCATGTACAATCCCCATCACATTGGTATGGTGTTGTTTAGCCTCCAAAGCGATATGTGCCTCGTTAGCATCAGCTGCAATCAGCTCACATCCTAAGTACTCCCAAAAAGTATTTTCTTCACCCTCTAGCATCTTACGCAACTTACAATTCCCTCGCTTTCATCCCATCTATGATGTCGCATTTCTTTTGGTATCTCATGAACATTTACAATGAGTAATTGCTTTCGAAAAAAAGGCGTGGAAGCTAAGCCTCCACACCATAAATCTTATTCTAGTCACTGCAATTCGAGGAGGAAGTAGTCTTTCCCTCTTCTACGTTCACCTTTTCAGCAACCGTATCACGGATGGCTGTGATCACCATTTGCAGCATCTCATTAATTTCCACCTGGCTCTGCTGAAACTCCGTTACAATTGGAATACCGTCAAGCTCTTCCTGTAGCTCCTGAAGTTCAGCCTCTATTTTGGCAATCATTTTTTGATTCTTTAAAGATTCAAATGCTACGATTTCCTTTTGCTTCTTCTTCATCGTTGCAATCAGTTGCTGGATGCGCTCATGATCCTGAATCTTTTCTTCTGCTTTCCGAAACACCTGTACTTCCTCACTGCTGCCCAGAATACCCGCCAACTCTTTGGCCTTTGCCAATATCATATCGCGATTGACCAAATGATCATGCTGGCGCGCCGCCGATTGAAGTTCTGTTTGTTGCAACCGCTCCTCTGTCATTGTCCATCGCTCCTTTTTTCACTTAGATGGTCTTGCACGCAGCCCTTTAATCAAACCGCATGCAGCCCGCTAGACTATTCTTTTTATCCGTTAACCGCTACTGGCGTTTGAACCAAGTCACCTTTAATGTAAAAGGTCATAGGCTCTGTAATTTTTACTTGGACAAAGGAACCAATCAGGTCCTTAGAACCTTCAAAATGAACCAGCTTATTGGAACGAGTCCGACCAGCAAGCACTTTACTGTCATTTTTACTCTCGCCTTCCACCAGCACTTCAACCACCTCGCCACGCAATCGACTATTAAAGCGTAGGCTGTTTTGATTCACAGCAATGTTCAGACGCCGGAGACGCTCTTTTTTGACCGACATAGGCACATTATCTTCCATCGAAGCCGCTGGCGTGCCTTCACGTGGTGAATAAATAAATGTGTAGGCAAAGTCATAGCCCACTTCACGCACCAGAGATAGTGTATCTTCGAACTGTTCGTCTGTTTCACCCGGGAAACCTACGATAATATCTGTTGTCAGAGAAACATGCGGAACAGCCGCTTTTATCTTCGCTGCCAGCTCCAAAACACGCTCACGAGTATATTTTCGGTTCATTTTCTTCAATATATCCGTATTACCGGATTGTACAGGCAGATGAATATGCTCCACCAGATTGCCGCCCTTACCAATCACTTCAACCAAATGGTCGTCAAAATCACGCGGATGTGAGGTCGTAAAACGTACACGCGGAATATTGATTTTGCGCATATCATCCATCAGATCCCCGAATCTGTAATTCATATCTTTTAAATCCTTGCCATAGGCATTGACATTCTGACCCAGCAGGGTAATCTCTTTAAATCCTTGACGGGCCAAATCCCGTACCTCAGCAATAACATCCTCTGGCCGACGACTTCTTTCCTTACCACGTGTGAAAGGAACGATGCAATAAGTGCAAAACTTATCACAGCCATACATGATGTTTACCCAAGCCCGCATACCCTCACGCTTCTTCGGCAGGTTTTCGATAATGTCGCCCTCCTTGGACCACACTTCAACCACCATTTCTTTGCTAAAGAGGGCTTCCTTGACAAGCTGAGGCAAACGATGAATATTATGGGTACCAAAGATCATATCAACAAAACCGTGTTTTTGCATAATCCGGTTCACAACATTCTCTTCCTGCGACATGCAGCCACACACACCGAGCAGCAGTCCCGGCTTTTCTGTTTTGAGATGCTTGAGGTGACCCAGCTCACCAAACACTTTATCTTCTGCATTTTCACGGATAGCGCAAGTGTTCAGTAAAATGATATCTGCTTGCTTCCGATCCTCGGTTGCCTGGTAGCCCATTTGCTCCAGCAAGCCTTTGATGGTTTCAGAATCATGCTCATTCATCTGGCAACCGAATGTATATACGATATAATGCTTGCCCTCACCGATATGTTTTAGCTCGTCCGGGACTGCGTTATCATACAATACCTGGACGTCCTCTTTACCACGCTGCTTTTCTTTCCTATGGTTTGGCTCCGCCATAATGTTGATTTCACGTCCACGAATACGAATCTTTTTGCTGTGCTCATCTTCAGAAATAATCTTCGCATCCGAGAAATCAAAATATTTGGAGTAATCTTTTGTTTCCTTAGCCATTCCCTGGTCACTCCTTACACCATCTATTTCACGAGCTCATTTGTGATTTTACTGTATCTTTAGGCATTGGTTATTTTATTTTAGCTCCAAAAAAACCTTTGAAAAAGGCATTACACTAAATTATAGCATGATTTATAGGCCATAGCCATAGATCATCCCCGGATACGATTCAGATGCAGTGTGATGCTAAAGTTTTCTATGTTTATAGGTAAGGATTTGTGTATGTAGAGCATATAAAAAAAGCCCGACTCTTTTGCAAGAATCGGACTTTTACAACTTGTGTATCAAATACGTGTATTAGTCTACGATTTCAGCAGTGTCACCGTTTTTCACACCGGCTCCGTTCGCTTCATCCGTGTCAATATGCATATCCAAAGCAAAAGAATCGGACACACGTGCAAGAACATTTTCAAATACAAGGCCACGTTCGCCGCCTACACGTACTTTCAGCAATTGCTTGTCTTTAATGTCCCACTTAGCTGCATCAGATGTATGGAAATGAATATGACGGGCTGCTACAATAACGCCCTCTTGCAGTTCCACTTCACCAGCTGGTCCTTTTACTGTAATTCCTGGTGTACCATCAATGCTACCGGATTCGCGTACAGGTGCCTTTACACCAATAGCAAAGGAATCTGTCCGAGAGATTTCCAGTTGAGAAGCGGGACGAGCAGGTCCCAAAATGCGAACCTTATCAAATTGGCCCTTAGGACCAATTACAGCTACCGTTTCATTTGCAGCAAATTGTCCTGGTTGGGACAAAGGTTTAAATTCAGTCAATTGATAGCCTGCTCCGAACAAGATTTCAATATGCTCTTGAGTCAGGTGAATATGACGGGCGGAAACACCGACAGGTACGATTTTAGTCATCGTGTGGTCACTCCTTTTTCTCTATACAATACTTTACACATCTATGCTATTATACTCCTATTTCGACAAGAAAGAAAAGGATAGCACATAAAGTTCCCTTTTTCGCCCTAACCAGCCATACATATCGTCCCTATAAAACTTGGATCAAACCGTCATTTTAGCAAACAGGAGAAAGAAAAGCATGATCGCAGCTACGATGAGATGAGGAACTACAATAAATATATTCAGAATAAACAGGACACAGAGAATTCCAGTTAAGAAAAGAATGACTCTGAGACGAGGTTTAAGGTGACTTAATCTGTACTGATGGAATACCAGCAAAACTGACAAAAAATAAATAAAAACAGAAGCAAAAGTAAAGCAAAGTACAAAAGTATAGGCTGCTTGCCCCAAAAATAAGAGCTGTATGGAAGCCGCAAGCATGCTAAGAGAAAGATAAATAAACAAATGGCCATAAATAATAGTCTGTCCTGCTGTTTGTTTTGATTTGTCTACGCGCTTCTCTATATTCTCAAAATATTGCCACCAGATTGCAATGACTAGCACAAATGTCAAAGCAGCAAATACAATGGAGGAGACTGTGAAATGATCGGATTGTAAAACAGAAAGTATACTTATCACTGATTCTCCAAGCAGGATTAAAGTAAACTGTGCAAATCGCTCCAAAAGATGCTCTGTATGGATAGGTGTGATCACCAGCTTTTTACGACCGATCAAAGGAACGAGGATATCCACCGCAATGCCAGTATATAAAATCAAATATCGAACCCACGAGTCGAAGAAAAGGGAGCAGCTAGAGATGACTATACCGACCCAAAGATAGGTTCCAAAAAATCGAGCTGTTTCCTGTTTATGAGCTGTTTCTTTGGAGGCCGAAAGCAAATATTGAACGACAGTCAAACCTCTTAAACCAATATAGCCAACAAAAAAAGATGCATAGTACGCATCAAAATCTACATTCAAGCTGGCAGTCATGATTAACACAAAAAATAATTGCAGGATCATAAACATTCGATGCGTTATACTGTCTTGACCAAAACGATTGTTATAGACAGTTTGCCCCACCCATGCCCACCAGATCGGAATAAAAATCAAAATAAACTTCTCTAAATTATGCCAACCAACACTGCCATGCTCAACATGTAGTAAAACATGAGTCGCCTTGGACACAGCTGCTACAAACAATAAATCATAAAAGAGTTCAAGCCAGGTAACCTTTTTTATCAACATGATGTAACGGAGCTCCCCTCTAGTATGGCGGTATAGCATGGTGCTGTCAGACTCGCTCCTACGTATGTCCAATTTCGGAAAGCGTTATTTTAGCCCCATGCAATCCTCGGATGCTCCAATTATTTCGTAATCGTTCTCGCTTTGTCAAGAAAATGCTCAGCCGAAAGCAACTGCTATATTAAGCTATTTTAAGAAGACATTTTAGATGGCAGATTCGTTCGCAAATAGTCCAGTGCATGTTCTCCCAGCCATCCCTTGACCAGCTCCTCAGAGTAATGCTTCAACAGTAGTTCTGCAAAAGCCGGATATTTCCCCGCGTGTTCCAGTCCTCGCACATGGGCCTCGATACCATCAAAATCAGAGCCAAACATCAAATGTCTTTCGCCACCTAATGAACAAATGTGATCAATGTGCGGTAGCAGGTCCTCAGCGTGCACTGTACCCTGCTCTTTCAGAAACATCGTGACAAAGGTCAATCCAATTCGTCCGTTACGGGCGATCAGTGCCCGAATCTGTTCATCTCGCAAGTTGCGGGGATGAGCACATTTCGCAAAGGCGTTCGAATGCGAGGCGATGGGCGGCAAGGCCGCCTCCTCCATCACTTCCCAAAAGCCTTGTACGGACAAGTGTGATACATCTAGCAGCAGTCCCATACTATTACAGCGATGAACCAAATCACGTCCCTTGCGGGTCAAGCCGCCTTCTCTAAGCTCCATAATACCGTCAGCAGCCCAATTTGCATAATTCCATGTCAGACCGATCAATCGTATTCCCATGGCATAGCATACATCCGCATAAAACGGATTTCCTTCCAGCGCATCTACCCCTTCGAGTGAGAGTAACGCCCAAGCTGGCTCTGTACGATTCGTCCCACTCTCATACCCATTCGTCATCTTCCCTGCTTGCTTCTCTACGCCTGTATGCTGTACTTGCTCCACTTGACGTACAGCGGACGTATTTTTGAGTGCTGCCAAGTCCTCTCTCCACAGTAGAGGTTTTAACCCGCCTGAGCTAGAGGTAACATGCTGCCTGAACAGTTCAATTTGACGAACCACATGCTCAAATCTTGGCGTGCCCAATACCTGTGATATATAAATAGCGAACGTTTGCAATCTTACGTTGCCTTCTAGCAAACGCTCTTTTGTGACATCAAGCGATGAATGACTGAAATCCACCTGCGAATCGAGCTGCATTTTACATAACACATCACAGTGCAGGTCAACAACTGGCCAATTCGCTTCAAACTTATCATTCATGTACCATACCTCCATTGGATTAAAGCCCACAAATTTATTTTGAAAACCATAATAACTAAACCACAAAGCAAAAAAGCCCGTTTACAAAACGTAAACAGGCTCAGGCAACTTCCATTTATTATCTTGGTTCTACAATCAATTTGATTGCAGTCCGATCTTCTCCGTCAATAACAATGTCTGTAAAAGCAGGAATACAAATCAAATCCACTCCGCTTGGTGCGACAAATCCCCGGGCAATGGCTACCGCTTTAATGGCTTGGTTTAGTGCACCCGCTCCAATCGCCTGTAATTCTGCATTTCCGCGTTCACGCAGTACTCCTGCGAGTGCGCCTGCAACTGAATTGGGATTGGATTTTGCTGATACTTTTAATACATCCATAGTAAGTACCTCCCCTGGGAATGATGATGGTTTGATTCCACTATTAGATGTTATTCGAGGGTCAGCAAAAAATTCCTGCTTTTTGGTGACAGTTTTCCTTATTCTTTCCTTAAGTAGCTCACAACAAAGTTAATCCATCCGCCATTCGTCTTCTTTAAGCCTGATTTTCTCAATTTTGCGGGCTTTTCCATCGTGATCATTGAGCTCTACACTGATGGCATGAAAGTGCCATTTACCCATGTCCACTTGAAAGCGTACCGGAAGCTGGGTCTGAAATTTCTGTAATACAGCCTCTTTCTGCATACCAAGCACGCCCTCATAAGGACCTACCATTCCCGCATCTGTCTGATACGCAGTTCCTTGTGGCAAAATCGTATCGTCATTACTTTGTACGTGTGTATGTGTCCCTACCACTATGGATGCACGTCCATCCAGATGCCAACCCATAGCAATTTTTTCGGAGGTGGCTTCAGCGTGAAAGTCTACTAGAATATGTTTATGCTTTTTGCGGAGCTCGTCTACAATGTCATCCGCTGCACGAAATGGACAGTCAATAGCCGGCAAGAAGGTTCTACCTTGCAGATTAACAATGGCTAGTTCCTTCCCCCCACCTTTTACCACAGTATAACCCCGGCCTGGTGTCCCTGGTGGAAAGTTAGCGGGACGGATGATCCGCGGCTCATCATCTATAAAATCAAATATTTCCTTATTGTCCCATGTATGATTCCCCATCGTAATCCCATGAACGCCCCAATCAAAGAACTCTCTAGCGATGGCTTGAGTAATCCCTCTTCCCGAAGCTGCATTTTCTCCGTTCACGATAATAACATGCGGGTTGTATTTTGATTTTAGCGAAGGGAGATTCTCCCTCAGTGCCTTTCTGCCTACACTGCCGACGATGTCTCCAATAAATAATACGTTGATAGAAAACCCTCCCTAGTCTGCCTTACATAATGAAAAGTGGCCCTACAAGCAGCGGCCACTTTTCATTGAAATGCTTTTATTTTGCGTATTCTACCGCACGAGTCTCGCGAATAACGGTAACCTTAATATGTCCTGGATAATCCAGTTCATTCTCAATCGTTTTCGTAATATCGCGAGCCAGTCGGAATGCTTCCGCATCATCAATTTTCTCTGGCTGTACCATGACACGAACCTCGCGTCCAGCTTGAATTGCGTATGATTTTTCAACGCCTTCAAAAGATTCGGAGATGCGTTCGAGCTTCTCAAGACGACGGATGTACGTCTCTAGCGTTTCACGCCGTGCTCCTGGTCTTGCTGCTGATAGGGCATCTGCCGCTCCAACCAGCATGGCGATCACTGAAGTCGCTTCGCAGTCGCCGTGATGTGAAGCAATGCTGTTGATAACGACCGGGTGTTCCTTGTACTTCTTCGCCAGCTCCACGCCAATTTCAACGTGTGATCCTTCCACTTCGTGATCCAGCGCCTTCCCGATGTCATGCAGCAAACCTGCTCGTCTTGCCAGTACAACGTCCTCGCCCAGTTCCCCGGCCATCAGACCTGTCAAGTATGCAACTTCCATCGAGTGCTTCAATACGTTCTGTCCATAACTCGTACGGAACTTAAGACGTCCCAAGATCTTGATCAAATCCGGATGCAAGCTATGCACACCCACTTCAAAGGTGGCCTGTTCACCATACTCACGGATTCGTTCGTCCACCTCTTTACGGGATTTTTCCACCATCTCTTCAATACGAGCCGGATGTATCCGTCCGTCCGCTACGAGCTTCTCGAGTGCAGTACGCGCAATCTCTCTACGAATCGGATCAAATCCGGACAATATAACAGCTTCCGGCGTATCATCAATAATGAGGTCGATTCCTGTAAGGGTTTCAAGTGCACGGATGTTACGGCCTTCGCGTCCGATAATCCGGCCTTTCATTTCTTCATTCGGCAATGTCACAACAGAAACCGTCGTTTCTGCTACATGATCTGCCGCACAGCGTTGGATGGCCAGTGTGATGATTTCACGAGACTTTTTATCCGCTTCTTCTTTGGCCTGCTGTTCAATTTCCTTAATCATCTGAGCTGTTTCATGACGAACTTCCTGCTCTACGTTGGTCAGAATAATACTTCTTGCATCCTCCATCGTAAGATTAGAAATACGCTCCAACTCAGTTACCTGGCTCTTGTAAATCAAATCAATTTGCTGCTGGGTTTCATCGATTCGTTTCTCTTTGTTGGCCACTTGTTCTTCTTTGCGTTCCAGCGATTCCAATTTTTTATCCAGCGATTCTTCTTTTTGCAGCAATCTTCGTTCCTGTCGTTGAATTTCATTACGACGTTCACGAGTTTCTTTTTCAGCTTCGGCACGGATGCGGTGAATTTCATCCTTCGCTTCCAATACCGTTTCCTTCTTCAGCGCTTCTGCCTCTTTTTTCGCGTTCTCCACGATTTGCGCGGCAGCCTCTTCCGCACTGGAGATCTTAGCTTCTGCAATAGATTTGCGAATAAAATAACCAATCCCGAACCCAAAGAATAACGCGGCTACAGCAACGAGAACGAACCAGATCGCAGTCATCATACTGTTCACCTCCCCGTTGGTTCCTCCAAGGCATTCCTTGGGACTTTTTGAAATTGTCACATTTACTTTGATCGTCAAACTAAGATAACGACACAAGGTCGCTTCATTTCATATGCACATGCTTTCACACGTACAATTCCGCCTGGCATAGCGGCATCACTTGTTATTTGGCGATGAGAACTTTACTGTGGGTTCCGCTTTTTTGGAAGGAAAAAGGGCACTCCACAAATATCGTTTCATATATATTTTATTATTTGACAAATGGCATTGTCAAGGGAATGCAAACATTAGTAGACTACCGTGCAGCTGTCCATATAATAACCGGCTTATCTAGCCAAAGGTTCAGCTACCGTTTTGCAACTTATTCCTCCCAATGCAGTAATTCCTCGTCTTCGAATGCTCCGTCTTGCTCGGCCGCACTGAGATGATTAACCACGCGGCGTGTCATATCCCCTGAATAGCCGCGTCTCATAAGAAATGGGAATGTTTTCCTTTTTTTATCCATTATATCACCACGTACCTGATTCCATTTCTTACGTCCAACCGACAATGCACTCTCCCACTCCTCATTGTCGGTGATCTCACCTAATGCTTCCCCGATAGAGGCTTTAGAGATGCCCTTCTGACGAAGTTCTTGCCTGATCCACATCTTACCCTTACGTTGGCTTGTTATACGCTGTCTTGCCCACTGACGAGCGTATAAATCATCATCTACAAGCTTCTCCCTTTGCAATCGTACCAGTATCTCATCAATAACAGCCTGATCCACTTCCTTTTGCGCTAAACGCTGGGCAATTTCCTGACGTGTACGAGGCTTTTGCCCCAAATAGCGCAGCGCATGTACATAAGCCTGTTGTTTTTCATCTGCCAGAACGATATCTTCTAGTTCTTTTTTGACGAATGACGTTCCTTTGAACATGTTGTACTTGATCATTACATCTTCCAAGACAGACAGTGAGTATGGACCAAAATGAATGATGTATCTTCCACGCTTGCGTCCCTGTCCCTGCTCCACTCTAGTAATCATCAATTCCTCATGATCTGGAAAAAGAGAAATCCCTTGCTGTTTATTTTCTTCCGAAGTGTATTCATCTTTATCGTCCAACTGCAATATGTTTCCCTCACTTTGAAATTCACGAAAGCAGCCTACGATCACCTGCTACGCAAAAGTTAGATTCTGCTGACAAAGCAGACTTTATTTGATGCAAAAATGCCCTGCACAACTGTGCAGGGCATCAGAATCATGCTATTTAAACGGACTGTACCATAATCCCTAGGCTACAGTTCACATGGCAGATCAGAAGCGAAGTTTCAGGCAAGCTTTATTCAAGCTCCAGCAATTCCTGTTCTTCCTTGGCCTCCTGCGCCAACTCTTCTTCTGTCGGTGGAGCAATTGTTGTAATCAAATTACTGGCCACCCGGATTTTTTGCTCGATCGTACTAGCAATGTTCGGATTTTCCTTCAAAAATTGCTTTGCATTCTCACGTCCCTGACCAAGGCGCTCGCCTTCGTAGGAATACCATGCTCCGCTCTTGTCGACAATGTCGTGCTCCGTACCGATATCGATCAAGCTTCCTTCTTTGGAAATGCCCTCACCGTACATAATATCCACTTCAGCCTGACGGAAAGGAGGTGCGACTTTATTCTTCACGACTTTAATACGTGTACGGTTACCCACGATGTCGTTACCCATTTTCAAGCTTTCGATACGACGAACATCCAAACGTACCGTAGAGTAAAACTTCAAGGCACGTCCACCCGGTGTAGTTTCAGGGTTACCGAACATAACACCTACTTTTTCACGGAGCTGGTTGATAAAGATAGCAATGGTTTTCGATTTATTAATGGCTCCAGACAGCTTACGCAATGCCTGTGACATCAAGCGCGCTTGAAGACCGACATGGGAATCTCCCATTTCGCCTTCAATCTCTGCCTTCGGTACAAGTGCCGCTACAGAGTCAACGACGATAATGTCCACTGCCCCACTACGCACAAGAGCTTCGGCAATCTCCAATGCCTGCTCACCTGTATCTGGTTGCGATAGTAACAACTCATCAATATTGACACCCAGCTTGCTCGCATACGACGGATCAAGCGCATGCTCGGCATCGATAAAGGCGGCTTGTCCGCCTGTTTTTTGCACCTCTGCAATAGCATGAAGAGCTACTGTCGTTTTACCGGATGATTCCGGTCCATATACTTCAATAATCCGGCCTCTTGGAAAGCCGCCCGTTCCTAACGCAATATCCAAAGCAATCGAACCACTGGGGATTGTTTCCACTTGCATGTGAGTAGACTCACCCAACTTCATAATGGAACCTTTACCAAATTGCTTTTCTATTTGACGGAGCGCCATATCCAGCGCAGCACGACGATCTGACAATAAACTCACATCCTTCATTGTTTGTACTTTAATAATACCTTGTTTTGACACGCTTGCCAAGCATTTTTTCGAACATACATTCGTTTTTTTTATTTCCCGCAGCTCTCTTCTATAATTATACCTTTCTCTTAAAACGAAAAAAGAACCGCTGGCAAAAAGCTTTGCAACGGTTCTTCCGAATAAGAATATTATATCATGAATATCTATCTAAAACAACTCATCGATAATTAAGAGAGTTTCTCGTTCTCTACCAATCGGCGCCACAATCTGTACAGGATAGCTTTGACGGATCGCAAACGGATGGTCTCACGGTTACCACTTAAATTCAGCTCATATACTTCCGTTTCCTTGTCGCGCTCAGCAATACCAATATACACCAGGCCGACTGGCTTCCGCTCGGAATATCCGGGCCCAGCTACACCAGTAACAGAAAGTCCGAAATCGCTGTCCATAATCATTCTTGCCTGCTCTGCAAGCACAAGGGCTACTTCCTTACTCACTGCGCCTGGCGCATGATCCCCTTCCAAATAATCATAAGGCACATTGAGCAATTTCATCTTCATTTCATTGGAATAACACACGATGCCACCTTGAAACATAACAGCACTGCCAGGTATAGAAGTGATGTGTTCCATCAGCATACCGCCTGTACAGCTTTCCGCTGCGCTCACAGTGAGTCCGCGCTTGGCCATTAAATCTACAATCACCTTCTCCAGCGTAACATCCTCACTTGCATACATATATTCGGAAAGACGCTGCTGAATTTGTACTTCCGTAGCCGTCAGCTTAATTAAAGCTTCACTCTCACTGGCCGCCTTGGTGGATATACGGATCGTGACTTCCCCTTCCTTGGCATAAGGAGCAATCGTGGGGTCCGTCTGGGATTCGATCAGATCTAACAAGCGCGTTTCAAGAGCTGACTCACCGATCCCTGCGAATTTTAGCATTTTCGAATAAATCGGCATCTCCTCACCGCTTAATGCCTGCTGAAGCAACCATGGTTTAGCATGATTTGCAAACATAGGTTTAAGTTCCTTAGGTGGTCCGGGCAAAACCACATAAAATTTACCGTCCTGTGCAATGGCATCCCCTATAGCTAAACCCGTCTCATTTTCAAGCGGAGTGGCTCCTTCAATAGAAAGCGCCTGGCGGCGGTTATTCTCGGTCATTTCTACCCCACGGTTACGGAAAAACTGATCCAGCTTGTCCATGGCAAGACGATCTATCTGCAATTTTCGCCCCAGTACAGCCGCTATCGCATCTTTTGTCAAATCGTCCTGAGTTGGCCCCAGCCCACCAGAAAACAAAATAATATCCGCACGCTTCTGAGCAAGACGTACCGCTTCCTGAAGTCGATCCATGTTATCGCCAACTACAGTCTGAAAATATACATCAATTCCGATAGTAGCTAGCTCTTGTGACAAATATTGGGCATTTGTATTTACTATTTGTCCAAGTAATAACTCTGTTCCTACTGCAATGATTTCAGCTTTCATCAATTCGTCCTCCTAGGATGCGTATAATGTGGGAATTATGTAAAGAAACAGCAATAAGTTAAGTCCCTATTGCTGTTTCCATAAGATTTATCCTGTTAAACTTTAGAGGAGCTCAGCAAATGGATATTCTTTACAAAGTAATCAATACCCGAATAAATGGTGATTAACACAGCTGCCCATATCGCTATTAAATCAAACGGAATACCCAGAAAAACAAACGGGAAATTATTTATGAGCAGTGCTACAATAGCAACGATCTGGATGATCGTCTTTAATTTCCCCCAATTGCTTGCAGCAACCACAGAGCCATCCAATAAGGCGATCTGTCTCAGACCCGTAACCGCAAACTCACGACTGACAATCACAACGACAACCCATGAATCAATTTTTCCCATTTCCACCAAAGAAACCAATATAGCAGTTACCAACAGCTTATCAGCAAGGGGGTCCAACAGCTTGCCCAAATTGGTGACCATATTATTTTTACGAGCCAAATATCCGTCAAGGCCATCTGTGCTGGCTGCTACAAGGAAAATGATAGCCGCAATCAGCTGATTATACGGCAGCGTGAATGCACCGATCTCAATCGGTGGCGGATAAAAATCAAAATCCACCAGCAAAGCCAGCATCATCACCGGGATAAGGCAAATCCGCGTTATTGTAATTCTGTTGGGTAAATTCACAACACACTCTCCCCTGATTATCGTACTTGATTGCAAATGGCAGCTTTCGGATTAAATTCAATCCTATGTAAATCGCTTTCGACGAGCGTTATACACCTCAATGTCTGCATTTTCGTTACAAGTATAATATGGCGCAAAACGCATGTCAAAATAACCTGCTGCACATCAAGCAACGTTTAGTCCTACAAAATCTATGAGAGAAAACGGCTTATTTCATGTTTGTAAATTGAAGCTCCAACGGCAGATCGGCTTTCCGCAGCAATTGAATAATGGCTTGTAAATCATCCCTATTTTTTCCAGTTACTCGAATTTGATCACCTTGAATCTGACTTTTCACTTTAAGCTTGGAATCCCGAATAAGGATATTAATTTTTTTGGCGTTATCCTGATCAATTCCCTGCTTAAGAGAAAGACGCTGACGCACTGAACCTAAAGAAGCTGGTTCCAATTTTCCAAATTCCACGTTTTTAAGGGATAGACCTCGTTTGACCATTTTAGATTGCAAAATATCAATCACCGCATTCAGCTTGTATTCATCTTCCGATGCAATCGTAAGGGCATCTTTCTCAAGCTTGAGGCTACTTTTGCTCCCCTTGAAATCAAATCTCGTTTCAATTTCACGCTCCGTCTGATGAACCGCATTTGTTAACTCCTGCATATCCATTTTGGAGACGATATCAAATGAATTTTCTGAAGCCATCGTTTCACTTTCCTTTCCACAACAAAGTTCAATATCTAATTATAGGCTAGTCATTTACAAAAATCCAATAATCCGTTCACTAAAAAGGCGTTCTTGCCAGTCCCCCGACAAAAACGCCTTTATTACAATTGCAGTTTAACATTTCTAATAGTGACTTCGTGTTGGATTTCTAAACATATCCAAAATTCCAAGCACAATGTGAGCAAGACCAAAGCCTAATATGCCATAGCCCCATGCATTCGGTGTTAGATAATAGCCCAGTAAACTGACAATAATCCCGAGCCCAGTCACAATCCAGCTGACGGTCATAACGTATACACCTCACTTTGCGGAAAATGAACTGACTGACTTTCCAAGAATTACAGTCATTAGTATTTCACCGCAACAAGGCGTTTATTCACCATCAGTAGTTGTACTAGAATCTGTCCCACTTTGTGTAGTATCCGTACTACCATTTGTCGTCGTATCCGTTGAACCAGTCACCCCAGTACTCGCTCCAGAGGAAGAAGCTTCTCCTTGCTGTATCAACACGCGAGTCGTCGATTTATTATCGGTTATCGGTTGACCGGCAACGGAAATATCCGTGGCAGAAGACCGTCCTGATTTGATATATAAGCCTTCTGGACCGATATCAAAAGACATGGCATCTCCACTTTTAGTCATACCATAGCTCAGCTTTTCTCCACGGGAATTTTGTCCCTTGTACACCTCAAGCCAGCTTTCGCCCGTTGCCTTAATATCAACCTTGACCGTGGCCCCCGTTGCACTGGAGACTTTGAAGATCGTCGTCTTGCCTTGCTTACCATCCTGAGCCACCGTTACTCCCTGCGCTGGCGTAGTCGTATCCGGCTGCTGACCAGTATTTGGAGTCGTCGCATCTGTAGTTCCCGTACCACCTGGCTGGGTTTCCCCGGTTTTTCCCGTATCAGGGGTCTGCCCGCCAGCACCATTTGGTGCCGTTGTCTGACCATTATTCGGTGTCGTAGTTGTATTTGGAGTAGACGTGTTTGGTGTCGTACTTGGCGTTGTGTTAGGTGTTGTACTTGGTGTACTTGGTGTTGTAATCGGCGTTGTGTTTTCTGCTGTTTTTGGAGTGGAATGGTTGTTACTCACCCAATAAGCATAAATAACCCCAACAATGAGAACTAGAAAAAGCCACATTAACGCTGTAGGCAACCATTTAAGATTGCCAATCGTCGCGGGACGGCTGGAGCGTTTCTGTGTAACAGGCTCCATGACCGCTTCCGGTTCAGGTTCAGGCACATTGCTTTGGTGCCCTTCCAGAAGCTCATCGGGATTCAACCCGACCGTTTCGGCGTATGTTTTAATAAAAGCTCTGACATAAAAGCTTCCCGGCAGCACTTTGTAATCGCCCGTCTCAATGGCTTCCAGATAACGTTTGCGTATCTTCGTCATTTCCTGAACATCGTCAAGGCTCAATCCTTTTTGCAGCCGGGCCTCCTTTAATTGCTGACCCAGTTCTGACATGTCATCATCTCCTTGTGTAATTACACTTATTTAAAGATCTTCTGTATAACTGGCTGTAAAGGTATCATAAATAATTTCCTCAGCCGGATTATTGCGAAGTTCAATAATGATATTGAAATCGTCAAAGCTGTATCCCGATTCACGCACAAATACATCAGGATGCTCAATCACTTTGGTACTTGGCATGCTCATAATTTCCTGAAGCAGGTGATAATGTCTTTCATTTGATCGAATTGTACTCACAATGCCGTCAATAATAAACACATTGTTTGGATTCATTTCTTCCTCAGAAAGCTGACTGCGTACCGTCTGTCGTAATAACGTCGACGACACAAAAGTCCATCGCTTCATTGCACATACGCTACTGGCAATAATGGACTCCGTTTTACCCACACGCGGCATCCCGCGAAGACCAATTACCTGATTGCCATCCCTCTTTAATACTTCACCCAAAAAATCGACCAGCAACCCAAGCTCATCGCGTGTAAAGCGGAAAGTTTTACGATCATCTGAATCCCGATCAATGTAACGGCCATGTCTAACTGCCAATATATCAACCAGTCTCGGAGCACGTAAGGCCGTGACTGTAATGTTGCTGGCTTTTTTTAACGTATCTCCGAGAATGCGTATTTTCTCGTCATCGTCTGTTTCGAGAAGCATCCCCCGTCTTTCGCCTTCAACACCGTTAATCGTCAGTATATTAACCCCCAGAATACCAAGCATGGAAGCAATGTCCCCCAGCAGTCCGGGTCGATTTTTATGTATCTTGTATTCCATGTACCACTGTTTCGTCTCTTCCGTCACGTTAGCACCTCATTCACATTCAAACCGTCAACAATGCCAAATCAAAGCATAATTGTATCATAAGATAGCATCATTCGACAAAACCAATTATTGAAATTTAATAGGCTATATTGTGTTGTAAGCCTCAATCACGTTTATGATATATAAATTACAATGGAATTACAAGAACAGCTCTGTAACCATTACAGAAAAGCCCCCCAAAAGGGAGCTTTTCATGTTGGTTCCTGCTTATGCGTTGCTCTTGGCTAATTTAACCATTAGCCGGGCGATGGTGTGACGCTCGTTCTCATCGGCAACTCCCCACAGTTCTTTCAGTGCGCGGTTGGAGTGGTTGGCTGGATCGACCTTCTCATCCAGAAAATCACCGATTTCGTAAGCAAGCTCTGCAATGGTATCTTGACTGATTCCCAGCTTCTCCGCTTGCTCTACACGCTGACCAAGGAACTTTTTCCAAACATCAAAATTCTGAACAACTGTTGACATACTTAAATCCTCCTTAGATGATTCAGATTTAAAATCAACAGTTGTAATATGCTCTTCACAGACGCTTACTATACTGGTGAATTCCTCCATGCGCTGTATTCCTTAAGTCACCCATCCTCCGTTAGGACTTATGACCTGGCCATTAATATAACCTGACTCAGGAAGCGCAAGAAAATAAACCAGGGACGATATTTCATCAGGCCGCGCCAATCGTCCGGCAGGGATATCTTCCTCCAAACTGTTAATTTCGCCTGCATCCAAATGATCCAACATCGACGTGTCTACTGCCCCTGGAGCCACAGCATTCACTGTTACGCCAGAAGGCGCAACCTCTTGAGCCAGCGCTTTAGTGAAAGCGTTAATGCCTCCCTTGGTAGTGGAGTACAATACCTCGCACGAAGCTCCACATATGCCCCACACAGACGAAACATTCACAATACGGCCATAGCGTTGGGAAATCATATGCGGCATAAAAGCCTGCGTACATAAAAAAGTTCCCTTAACATTCACAGCCATCACTTCGTCCCATTCCTCTTCTGAAACATCTGAAAGTAGCCCATAATGAGATATTCCAGCATTATTCACTAGAATATCTGGCTTCATTCCGTGATTATCCAGCTTTTCCCGCATGCGTTCAATCTGTTCCTTACTCCGCAGATCGGCTGACACAGTCATTACCTTGCCTGAATAAGTCATGCAACGACGGGCAACTTCATTTGCTTTTTCATGGGACTTCATGTAGTGAATGACCACATTCATCCCTACTGCTGCAAAACGCTCGGCAATAGCCGCACCAATTCCACCACTTGCTCCTGTAATCAGCACAGTCGTATCACCAATAGCCTTTAATTCTCCGCCCTCGGTGGTCATCGGTTCCCTCTCCCTAGACATTACGGACTCACCACCAGCGATATTGCCATTTGATCCCACTGTATATGATCTTTCAGACGGCGGTTTACATCCTCGAGCGTGATACTTTCATAAACCGGAAGCAATTGAAAAAAGTCACTGCCGCGGAAGCGATGTCTTGTAAACTCATGTGCAATATTTTCAGGAGAATTGAGTGTGCGTAGATAACCGCCGATCTTCTTTTTGCGCGCTCGTTCAAAATGTTCTGCTGCAAAGCCCTGCTTCTGAACAGACTCTACCTCTTCTCTTATCCTAGACAACAGCCGATCAGGATCTTTGGTATCCCCACCGATCGCAGAAAATGCATACTGTTGCGTACTGTTGTACTCATGGCCAAAACTGTCCGAAATCAGATCCTCATCGTAGAGCTTCTGATATAGCTGTGTACTGGAACCAAACAAGAGATCAAGCATCAGCTTGGTTTCTAGATCATGACGAAGCAATGCTTCCCCCGTTAGACCTACTTCGGTCTCCTTGAATCCCAAAAGCAGCTTTGGCAAAGAAACGGCCAGCTTTACTTCACGCCGTGGTTCTGCAACTGTAGTGGGTTCATCATCGAAAATCCGCTCGATCTCTCCCTGCGGCTTATAGTCCTTTTTCGCCTGATTATTACGTACCAATTCAATTACTTCGGCTGGGTCCACTCCACCTACTACAAAAAGAATCATATTACTTGGATGGTAAAAAGCTTCATAGCAACTGTACAATGTTTCCTTTGTAATTGTACTGATGGATTGAATAGTACCTGCTATATCAATATGCACCGGATGGACCTTGTACAATGCCTCAATCAAACCAAAGTAACTCCGCCAGTCGGGGTTATCTTCATACATATTGATTTCCTGACCGATAATGCCTTTTTCCTTCTCCACATTTTCATCTGTAAAGTAAGGATGCTGAACAAAATTGACTAACGTGGTCAAATTTTCTTGAATGCGTTCGGTTGCCGAAAACAGATATACTGTTTGATCAAAGCTCGTAAATGCGTTCGCCGATGCTCCATTAGAGGAAAAGGTAGCAAAAATATCGCCTTCAGGCTCTTCAAACATTTTATGCTCCAAAAAATGGGCTATGCCATCTGGCACTTTGACGGGCTGCTGACCTTCTACCCGGAAATGATTATCAACTGAGCCGTATTTAGTCGCAAATGTGGCATACGTCTTCTGAAAGCCCGGTTTGGGCAACACATAAACGTGCAAGCCATTATCCATTACTTCATAGTACAGCGTTTCCTGCAAATGCTCATACGATATATGCTCCAACGCTATTCCCCCTTCTGGTCTCTCAAGAAATAAATAGTGTCCAGTCGGAACGTCCGGGCGGCATCCTGAACATCCTGCACCTTGACTGCCTCCACCTGGCTTAGCAGTTCCTCTACCGTCCGCTCTTTGCCGGAAAGCTGTCTGTTAAAATCATAGGCAATCATTTCAAAAGCGGAGTCCTGCATTTCCTTTAGCAAGTTGCGTATCATCGCCTGCGTCTGGGTCATTTCTAGCTCGGTAATCGCTCCATTTTGCGTATCTTCCAGTTGCTTGCGGATAATAGTAACCGCCTTCTCATAATTAGGAATTTCGATACCGGATTGTATTGTGCCAATGCCTTTATGCCCGTCATACCGTGACGAAGCGTAATACGCCAAACTCTCCTTCTCCCTCACATTGACAAACAGCTTTGAATGCGGATACCCGCCCAGAATGCCATTGTACATCAGAGCGGAAGCGTAACGTTCATCGCCATACGTAATAGGGGTGCGCAGTCCCATGTTGAGCTTGCCTTGGTTCACATCGAGACGCTCTACTATAGTTTGCACATCACGTTCTACCGATTTGGGCTGTTCGAGTACATATTCCGTTTCCGTCGAGCGATTTAATTGAAAATAGCGATCAACAAACTTTTCAACTTCTTCCAGCGTGGTATCACCCACAACATATAAATCCATGCTGGCATTATTCAGCCATTCTCCATAAGCCTCGTATAAACTTTGTGCACTTATGCTGTCCAGATCAGATCGCTGACCAAGAGGATGCAGACGATAAGGCTCATCCTTGCACATCTCCTCCATACAGCGCTCCCCAGCATAACGTATTTTATCGTTAACTATAGATTCCAGCTTCTTACGAACATTTTCTCGTTCCTGCTGTACATATCCTGTTTGAAATGCACCGTTTTCCAATGCAGGCTTCGTCAGAACCTCTCCTAGGAAAGCAAACGAACGATCCAGTAAACTATCTGGACTGTTTACAAAACTGTCATTAATCGTATCCATACGAAATTGAACGATCTGATAATCTCCACGTTTGTATACATCGAATCCAAAACCCGCACCATACAATTGCTCTAACTGCTCTCTAAATTGTGTAGTCTGCGGATATGATTCTGTACCCCGTCGCAGAACGAAAGGTACCAGTCCCACACGAGTTACGGTTTCCTCACGTAGCGGAGTACCTACATACAGTGATATGGCAAACGTCTTAAAGCGCTTGGTCGGCAGCACATGAATCCTCAGTTGTCTGCGTGTACCACGCTCGAAACCTGTTTTGTTCAAGTCCAAAACTCCTTTGTGACGTCAATTTGCGTCTAGCCTTTGATTAGCATTAGCTGTTGTACATCTCTTTCCTATAAAGAGGTAAAGTGTACCAATCTTTATTCTAACTATGCAAAAGCCAAGAAGCAACCGGAGACAAGCTCCCGGCTGCTTCGGCGTTTTACATGCAGAAAATATGTTCCCCGATAGTTTTCACCTGCGGACGGGACCAAATCCATTTGGAGGTGGCTGTTCTAGGGTTAAAATAATAGAGACATCCTCCGCTTGGGTCCCAGCCATTCAGGGCTTGACGTACCGCCTTTTGTGCAGTCTCATTCGGCGTGAGCCAGATTTGGCCGTCTGCTACAGCAGTGAAAGCCCCCGGCTGAAAGATTACCCCAGACGGTGTGTTTGGAAAACTGGGCGACTTGACCCTGTTCAAAATGACAGCCGCCACGGCAACTTGTCCTTCAAACGGCTCGCCGCGGGATTCACCGTAGACCGCATTGGCCATGATCTTAAGATCGTTTTCAGAAAGCCCCATGGTGTTGGCCGATCCCATCGTTTCTTCATTTTGATCTGATTTATTGTTATTGTTCGCTGCCTGTCCCTGATCGGATCCTTGATTGTTACGATGCATTGGCGTTTCCGTTGGCTTCCAGTGTGGAGTAGCATTCACCAGTTTTAATTTGGTTTTCGCACCAACCACTCCATCGGGTCTGATTCCAAACTCCTTTTGAAAACCCTTGACAGCCTTTAGTGTACTACTGCCAAAATGGCTGTCCACTTTCCCACCAAAAAAACCCAGCAACTTCAATCGTGATTGCAGCTCATAAACATCCTGGCCATAAGAACCAAAATCAACCGCTTCTGAACTGAATGTCGGCTGAACAGGCTGCGCCGCTGTTACTTTCTGCTGCGTGCTCAGCGACTCTGCTCGCTCCTGTGCAGAGTCGTTTTTAAAAAGTCCTGTGTACGTAATAGCCGAGGCTGCGAGGATACCCGTGCAAATCCAGACCATTGTCTTTTTCATATGCTGCGCTCTACCTTTCTTTTGTGGGATTATCAGGATGGCTACGTTTATTATGACAAGCTCCGCTAGAAGCTATTCACCCTTTTAATCTTCTTTTAGCAGGCAGTTCCAAACCTCAAAAAAACATCACAAAAAAACGCTATTTGCGTGCATGGAGTTGTCATACTTAACAACTCATCATGCGTACAAACAGCGTTTTAATGAAATGCTGTAAAAGATAATGCTCAGGAGCTAACTTTATTTTGCTGATATTGTTCCATTGAGATAAGTACCTCACGGGGCTTACTTCCCTCGTAAGGACCGATGACCCCGCGAGCTTCCATGGAGTCAATCAGTCGGGCAGCACGCGTATAACCGATCCGCATACGGCGCTGAAGGAGCGAAACGGAAGCTTGTTTAGCCTCTAAAATGATGTTGACAGCTTGATCATACAGCTCATCCAGCATTTCATCCGCATCAGTGGATACCTCTTCCACCTCCGGCACAAGCGTTTCATCATACTGCGCTTCACCCTGCTCACGTACATAGTTAACAATGTTTTCCACTTCCTGATCACTCATAAATGCTCCCTGAACACGGACTGGTTTGGAAGCACCCATCGGCATGAACAGCATGTCACCACGTCCGAGCAGTTTCTCAGCACCACCCATATCCAGTATGGTGCGGGAATCCACCTGCGAAGAAACGCCGAAGGCAATACGTGAAGGAATATTGGCTTTAATAACCCCTGTAATTACGTCAACTGAAGGTCTTTGTGTTGCAATAATCAGATGGATGCCTGCTGCACGCGCCATTTGGGCAAGTCGCGCAATCGCATCCTCCACATCTCCTGCAGCAACCATCATCAAATCTGCCAGCTCGTCCACAATAACGACAATGTAAGGCAGAAATGCATCCGGGTTATCCTTCATCAAATTGTTGTAACCCTCAATATTACGGGTGCCTGATTTGGAAAACAGCTCATACCTTTTTTCCATTTCAACTACAATTTTCTTCAATGCCAGTGAGGCACGCTTTGGATCAGTCACGACCGGAGCCAATAAATGGGGAATTCCGTTATACACGTTCAACTCTACCATCTTGGGATCGACCATCAGAAATTTCACTTCATCCGGTTTCGCTTTGTACAAAATACTCGTGATGATCCCATTGATACACACCGATTTACCTGAACCCGTAGCTCCAGCTACAAGCAGATGGGGCATCTTGGCTAAATTACCGACAATCGTTTGTCCTGCAATATCACGTCCAAATGCAATCGACAAATTGGAAACTGATTCCTGGAAAACTGTCGTCTCCATTACCTCACGCATGGTTACGATAGAAACTTCATTATTCGGAACTTCTATCCCTATGGCGGACTTGCCGGGAATAGGTGCCTCCATACGGATATCCTTTGCAGCAAGCGCAAGTGCAATGTCATCCGTTAGACTCACAATCCGGCTAACCTTCACACCAATGTCTGGCTGGATTTCATAGCGTGTGACGGCTGGACCACGTACAACCTCCAGCACTTTCGCCCGAACACCGAAGCTCTCCAGCGTGGCCTCCAGCTTGCGTGCTGTTTGCATGTAATCCTTTTGTCCCATGCCTTTGCCTGCATTTTGCGGTTTGGCAAGCAAACGAAACGATGGGAGCTTGTACGGCTTAGGCGGTGGTGGAGCTGGAATAGCTACATTGGTCCCTTCAGCTTCTTCGCCTGTCACCCCGTTAGCAATCGTCTGAGCCAGTTCCTGAGCTTCTTCTGATGTCCCATGGATTGTTGCCGAATCATTTCTATTCATATCCGCATCAGCATCCATAAAATTACTATCCAGGTGTTCATCAATAATGGAATCGTTCCGCACTCCACCTGTCAGGGAGTCTTCAAGTTCAGCCTCTGATCTTTTTTCCTCATTTTTCACTTGTTCGAAGAAGTCCCTAATGATTGGCGATCTTTTTACCGGAATTGAGGCTTCCTGTTCAGCGTGTTCGATCACGTCAGACAGTTCTTCTCCCTGATTGCCATTTCTCCACTGAGGCTGCACGTCCCCAGCCTCATATAGAAGATCATGTTCATCTTCATCCACATGGGCAGGTTGCTCTTCCTTGTCCGCCTTATCTGTATTTTTAAGGCCAAACAACTGAAAGAAAATGGGCTGCTTGCGTGCTGCAGGCTGCATTTCATCAAAGTCATCATCCATATCCTCCTCATAGGCAGGAATAGGCTCAGATTTGGGTTTTCTATTTCCGCTGCCCTTGCTTGATGCAGAAAGCGGAGTGGCTTTTCCAGTCCATTTTTTCCGCACGCTTCCCCCGGCTGTCAGCAGTTTGGTCTTTACAATCCGCACTAAATCGACATAAGACAGTTGAGTCATCAGCATAAAACAAATGACGAACATGACAATCATGATCAGCTTAGCTCCTGTGAGACCAAACAGCCACAACAGAACGGTAAGCTGTAATGCGCCAACGTAGCCCCCGCTAATATCCTTATTCAGCATGGAGGTATGGCCTTGCTGATCAGGCGACAGCAACTGCTCACGCATATCTATATGTATCTGGGTCATCACTCCGCCCGGCTGAAGCGCGTTGATCGGTCCCAAACGCTGCTCCATAGATGAAATAGAACTCATAAGTGTAAAGGCAAATACCAACAACAGCAAACCCGTCTTCCGTGAGTTCCACTGGTTCGGCCACTTGCGGTGAATCATCACCATCAGACCATAATAAATGCCAATCAGGGGGATCACAAAATAGAATTTCCCCAGTACAAGCCCAAACATCTTGGATAGCGACCGACCAACCGCCGCTTCACCCGACAACGCAATGACCGCCAATGTAATCAGCATAATGCCGTAAATTTCATATTTTAAAACTCCACCAAATATGGCTTTCTTTTTTCTTTTTCTTCTTCTGGACATACAAGGTCACCCCCCAGAAGAATATTATACCACGTCACTCGCTATCCGCACATATGTTCTTTTTCAGCAGCAAATGACCTATTTCTGTACTATTCGACAGCTTCTATGACCACTCGATGACCTGACCTGGTCCATAACGAGGATTGAGGTAGGCTTCCAACGGACAATCCAACAGCCTTACTATGATCCCCCGACGACTTTCAAGCGGCTGTACCTGCATAAGCAGACCGTCTACCCGGACCTCTACAAGCTCCTCTCCTTCCTTCCACATCCCTTCCCACACCAATTCCATTGGCATTACAGTATATAATGTCATTGGGGTAGCTCCTTACTGTGCTCACTTGAAGGGGTTCCTGTAGGGATGCCTGTAGCATTGGGTGAAAAAGGGGCATATGGAGTCTGCTGTGGAGTCCCTGTCATGCCGTTCTGCTGACGGCGCGTCTCAATGATGGTATTCAACTGTTTCAGCGCCTCTCCTATACCACCAACCGCATCCATCAAACCGTATTTTACTGCATCAATTCCTCCGACCGCTGTACCAATGTCGCGGTTTAATTCACCAGTTTTGAACATCAGTTCCTTAAACCGCTCTTCTGTAATGCGAGAATGAGAAACGACGAAGCGGACGACACGCTCCTGCATTTTTTCCATATATTCAAAAGTCTGTGGGACTCCGATGACCAGGCCGCTCATACGAATTGGATGAATGGTCATCGTCGCACTCTCGGCAATATAAGAATACGTAGAAGATACAGCAATCGGCACACCGATGCTATGTCCACCTCCTATAACAATGGTCACTGTTGGTTTACTCATCGATGCGATCATTTCTGCAATAGCCAGTCCTGCCTCTACATCACCACCAACTGTATTCAGCAAAATCATTAATCCTTCGATACGTGGGTTTTGCTCTGCCGCTACCAACTGCGGAATAATATGCTCATATTTTGTTGTTTTGTTTTGAGGCGGTAAGATGAGGTGTCCTTCAATCTGACCGATAATCGTCATACAAAAAATATTGGACTCGCTTCCGGGCATGGAGGTTTGACCCAGCTGCTGTAAAGCCTCCATAGCAGGTAAAACGGGTCTTTGTCCAACCTCTGGTTGTTCTGGCGCTTCCGTTTCCTCGTTGCCAGAAGATAAATTGCTGTAATGTTCCATATGGGTGATCTTCCTTTCGCTATACGCATCTATGTGCCCCGTCTTCACCCTATAGTATGGGATGGAAATGGAATATTTTATACCCACCTCCATGCCTTTCCTCGACCCTAAAATCAAAAAAAGCCTCTCTTTCCGCGGAAACCGTCCAATATTTCCTGCGGGAAGAGAGGCGACTGTGTGCCTGTGACTTAAGTTTTTAATTCAAGTTTTTGAACATATTTCAATCGAATCACACTTCCATTATAATTGGCAGAATCATCGGTCTGCGACGAGTTTGCTCATACAAGAAGCGACCCAGTGCATCCTTGACATTTGTCTTCAGGGAAGCCCATTCATTTACATTTTCACTCATGAGCTTATGCAGTGTACTTGAAACAATACGATTTGCTTCATCTAGCAAACCTTCTGATTCACGAACATACACGAAACCACGGGAAATGATATCTGGGCCTGACTTAATCGTGCCATCTTGCTTGCTCAGTGTGACAACCACTACCAAAATACCGTCCTGTGACAACAATTTGCGGTCGCGCAACACGATATTTCCTACATCTCCTACACCTAGTCCATCGATCAGTACGTTACCTGCTGTAACTTTACCAGCTCTGCGTGCTCCGCCATTCTGAATTTCAATGACTTCACCGATATCCGTGATAAAGATATTTTCAGGCTCGATACCCACTCCTTCAGCCAGAAGAGCGTGACGACGTTGCATTCTGAACTCACCGTGAATTGGCAAGAAGAATTTTGGTTTCATCAGATTCAGCATCAGCTTGAGTTCTTCCTGGCTGCCGTGTCCAGAAACGTGTATACCAGGATTAGCTGCGCTGTAGTATACATTGGCACCCAGACGGAACAGCTCATCAATAGTGCGTCCAACATATTTTTCATTACCTGGTACCGGAGTAGCTGCGATGATCACTGAGTCCCCTGGAAGAATATCTACCTTACGATGCGTAGAACGAGCCATTCTTGTCAAAGCGGACATCGGTTCACCTTGACTACCTGTGCAGAGAATAACTACGCGATCCGCTGACATTTTGCCCACTTCTTCAGGCTCAATCAGCATTCCATCTGGAATTTCCAAGTAGCCCAAATCAGAAGCAATACCTACGACATTAACCATGCTGCGACCAATCACCGTTACTTTGCGTCCGGTTGCCTCAGCAGCATTAATGACCTGCTGAATGCGATGTACGTTCGAAGCAAAAGTGGCTACGACCACACGCTGTCTCGACTTGCGGAAAATATCTTCCAACACAATGCCAACGCTCTTTTCCGAAGGTGTAAAGCCCGGTTTTTCGGCATTGGTACTGTCTGACAATAGAGCCAATACGCCACGTGTGCCAATCTCAGCCATACGCTGCAAATCTGCATATTGTCCGTTCACCGGAGTATGATCAAATTTGAAGTCTCCTGTATGAACAACAGCGCCTTCAGGAGTATCAATGCAAACACCTACTGAATCAGGAATACTATGGTTGGTTTTGAAGAATGTTACTTTCAATGTGGAGCCCAGTTTGATTTCGGAATCAGCATTGATCAAAATACGTTTGGTTTCACCAAGCAGATTCGCTTCCTTCAGCTTGTTTTCCACCAGTCCCAGCGTCAATTTGGTACCATATACAGGTACATTCAAATGTTTCAGCACGTAAGGCAAACCGCCAATATGGTCCTCGTGACCATGAGTCAGCACAATGCCTCTTACTTTGTCGCGGTTCTCTGTAAGGTAGGAAATATCAGGAATAACGATATCGATGCCAAGCATGTCCTCTTCCGGAAATTTCAGACCGGAATCCACCACGACAATGTCATTGCCGTATTGAACGACATACATATTTTTCCCGATTTCACCGACGCCGCCCAAAGCGAAAATCATCAATTTATCGTTGTTTGTTTTTTTAGACAAATGAATCTAAACCTCCTATGGTAGTTGGACGTCGTACCTTGATTTGTTATTTAATTTTCAAAAAAATACCGCACCCAGTCACTTGACCCCATTATACATGATTAAAATACGAAAAAACAAGTCATCCTGTTCGTTACGCTAGGTTTCCCATTGCCTTCCCAAACCATAAGTAAGTGTCATTTTATCTACATACCTGATTAACAGCATAGCAAAAAGGACGTTCTATAAGAACGCCCTTCATGCCAGAGGACCTTGTCAGACAATAACCGAGTCGGTGTTGCACCTACCGACTGCCCTTAACAAGGGTACTCCTTATATTTATAAACATCTTACAGCTAATTTCTTTTTAGCGGGTAAATAAATTCTTAATAAACTTCGCTTCATCTTCGGTAGGAGGAATAAGCGGCAACCGAACTGAACCTACCTTAATCCCTCGTAATTCTAATGCATACTTTACAGCCACCGGATTAGGTAGAGGATGAGGACAGCCGAACATGCCCTTAAAAATCGGGAACAACTGCTGATGCAGTTTGGCTGCCTCCTGCGCGCGTCCCCCTACAAATGAATCCAACATCCGCTTCATTTCTGCACCTACCACGTGGCTCGCTACGCTGATAATGCCATAAGCACCTACAGCCATGGCTGGCAGTCCAGATGCATCATCCCCGGAATAAACCAGAAAGCCTTCTGGTGCTGCCGCTGCAATCTGTGTGACCTGTGCAAGTGATGCACATTCTTTGGTTCCTACAATGTTCGGAATTTGTGCAAGTCGCAGTGTCGTTTCAGCTGTCAGGCTGGCTCCGGTACGGCTTGGAACATTATACAGTATAGCTGGAAGGGATGTGGAGTTTGCAATACTTTTGAAATGCTGATACATCCCTTCCTGATTCGGTTTATTATAATATGGCACTACCAGCAGCACACCGTCTGCTCCCGCCTGCTCCGCAGCACGGGTGAGATGGATGGAATGACGTGTATTATTGCTTCCCGTCCCGGCAATAATTTTACATCGCCCAGCTGCTTTTTCTACAACAAATGCAAACAACTTAATTTTTTCATCATCGCTCAGGGTAGGAGACTCCCCTGTTGTTCCAGATACAACAAGTGACTCTGAATGCTGTTCTTCTATTAAGTAATCAATCAACGAGGACAATGCAGTCCAGTCAATCTCTCCTTGCTGATCAAAAGGTGTCACCATTGCGGTAATCAATCTGCCGAAGTTCACCATGCTGCCTCCTTTTTTTGCAAGTCCGAGCACGGACAATGCGCCTATTGATGGAGTTCAAATTTATTATGCAATGCGCGTACAGCCTGCACCATATCTTCCTTTTTAACAAGTACCCAGATCGTGGTGTTGGAATCTGCCGATTGAAGGATCTGTACGTCTGATTCTGTCAATGCCTCCACAATTGTCGCCATAATACCTGGTACCCCGTTGATACCACCGCCTATGACCGAAACTTTAGCACATCCGGCCAGTATCTTAGGCTCTAGTCCTAAACCGTTAAGTACTTCAACCGCTTTGCTTCCATCATTATCAAATACGGTATAAACCGCCCCTGATGGAGTTACGTTAATAAAATCAACGCTGATTCCATGTTCAGCCATAGATTTGAACACTTGTAATTGCAAGTGCTCCAAACCTGACTTTAATTCAACAGTAATTTGAGTAACATTGCCGACATACGCAATACCGGTCACGAAACGGTCTACGATATCTGCCTGCACGTCTTTAAAGCCTTCTGGGTGGGTAACCAACGTCCCCTCTCCTTCGGAGAAGGTTGAGCGAACCCGTACCGGAATATTCGCCTGCATGGCGATTTCAACAGCACGAGGATGGATCACCTTGGCTCCCTGATGAGCCATATTACAAATTTCTGTATAGCTAACATGTGCAAGCGGCTTCGCATTTTCCACAATACGCGGATCAGCGGTTAATATACCATTCACATCTGTATAAATATCCACCATATCTGCATGTAGAGCAGCCCCCAGCGCCGTAGCTGACGTATCGCTGCCTCCCCGACCAAGGGTAGTCATATCACCATCAGCAGTTTGTCCCTGAAAACCTGTCACAATGACAACTCTGCCTTGGTTCAGCTCTTCCACAATCCGGTCTGGCTTGATATCCAAAATGCGAGCATTGCCATATTGATCATCCGTAATAAAGCCTGCCTGTGCTCCAGTCAGCACCGTAGCAGGAATACCTTCCTTCTCCATCAGGCTGCATAACGTAGCGGCAGAAATGATTTCACCACAGCACAGCAGTAAATCCCGCTCGCGCTTAGGAAGACTGTCACCGTTAGAAGCCGCCCAATCCAGCAGCGTGTCCGTTGCATAGGGCTCTCCTTTTCTCCCCATGGCCGACACAACAACAACCAATTGAAGATTTTGTTCCAGCTCCCGCTTCACATGTGCCAGCACAAGTTGACGCGCTTCAGGTGTGGACAGCGAGGTTCCCCCAAATTTTTGCACCAAAATACCCATTATTTTTCCCCCATATTACTCCCTGCTTTAGGAACGTTACTCCGCCTTTGCAGCAATAATTTCCGCGATTTGCACCGCGTTCCATGCCGCTCCCTTGAGCAGATTGTCGGATACGACCCACAAATTCAATCCACGGCTATTGCCCAAATCACGACGTACACGCCCTACGAATACGTCAGGTTTTCCTGCAGCTTCGGATGCCAACGGATAAAGCTGGGCAGTAGGATCGTCTACCAGCGTTACTCCAGGTGCGGAAGCCAGCAGATTACGAACTTCTTCTAGATCATAATCATTTTTAAGCTCTACATAGACAGATTCCGAGTGACCATATACAACAGGAATACGAACGCACGTTGCCGTTACGTCTACAGAATCGTCACCTAGTATTTTTTTCGTTTCGCGTACCATTTTCATTTCTTCCAGTGTATAACCATTATCCTGGAATTTATCAATTTGCGGAATAGCATTGAAAGCAATCTGATGCTTTACTGGCAACGAACCTACCGGCAGCAAATCTGGCTGAACTTCATCACCGTTAAGAATGGCTGCGCTTTGACGATTCAATTCATCAATAGCACGGCTTCCAGCGCCGGAAACGGCCTGGTACGTGGATACTATGATACGAGAAATGCCATACTGATCATATAATGGTTTCAAAGCAGCTACCATCTGAATGGTGGAGCAGTTCGGGTTCGCGATAATTCCCTGATGCTCGGCAATTTTGTCGCTGTTCACCTCAGGTACTACAAGAGGAGCTGTCGGTTCCATTCGGAATGCGTTGGTGTTGTCAATGCAAACTGCCCCATGACGAACAGCATGCGGCGCCAGTTCCTTACTCACGTCTCCGCCTGCACTAAACAAAGCAATGTCGATTCCTTCAAAGCTGTCGGGGGTAGCAATCTCTACTGGAATCTGCTGACCTTTAAAGCTAATTAACGTGCCGGCAGAACGAGGCGAAGAAAGAAATTTGATTTTGTCCACAGGAAAATCGCGTTTTTCCAGTAGATTTACGATCTGTTCCCCTACAGCGCCTGTCGCTCCAACGACAGCTACATTAAACTTTCTATTGCTCATCTGGTGTATCTCCCCTTCTCGACTAAAAACCATTTTTTATTCTGAAAGCATCCACCGCCAACAAGAAATTAGACCCGATGGATTATCGAATCATCTTCTAGGCGAGGGATGCTCAGCAGTTAATTATAGTACTTCATGGGGTCTTGCGTTCCACAATCATCGGCTGAATCTGCCTGCCCTGCAATGCTTCATAGGCAGCCTCCGGAATCAATTCCATATTGGCTACAAGCGAGTTCGGCTTTTTAACTGGATTATCCTGTCCGAACGGCACAAAAAAGATGTTCTTGGCTACTAGTAACTTGGCGATATTGGCAGCATTTAGACCAAGTCCATCATTAGTAGATATGGCTAAAAGAAGTGGACGGCCGTTGCGTAATTGCGCCTTGGCAGCCATCAAAACCGGACTGTCCGTCATCGCATTCGCTAACTTGCTCATCGAATTCCCCGTCAAAGGTGCAATCACCAGCACATCGAGCATTTGGGAGGGTCCCAGTGGCTCAGCCTCCACAATTGTAGAAATGATATCATTCCCTGTTATATCTTTCAACTGTTTTTGCCAACTTTGCGAAGTACCGAAGCGAGTATCCGTTGTTAGTACGGTATTGGATATAATGGGAACGACCTTCGCACCCTCATCAACAAAGCGCTGTATAACAGGCATTACCTCTTCAAATGTGCAATGTGAGCCTGTAATAGCATAACCTACCGTTTTCCCTTGCCAACTCATTGTGCATCCCCCCGATCAGGATTATCTTCCATTAACAACTGCACCAGCGTATTCGCTATAATGGTACCAGCAGTTTTGGGAGCAACAATACCGGGAAGACCGGGGGCAAGCATAGCCGTAATTCCACGCTTTTCCGCATACCGGAAATCACAACCGCCCGGGGCGGAAGCAAGATCTATAATCACGGTACTCAGTGGCAATTTAGACAGAATTTGCGCTGTGATAATCATAGAGGGTATCGTATTAAAAATCAAGTCAACTCCCTTTGTCTCATTCGCTAAATCCCTTGTCATAAAAGGCTTCCAACCCATCTCCACGGCTCTCGCTGCATCCTCCGCCCGCCGTACTCCAACTTTCACTTTGGCTCCCAACCCCTGTAGTGCCCTTGCCATGGTAAATCCAGTCCGTCCCATGCCTAGAACCATACAATCTGCACCATGGATCGTAAAATCAGTATGCTGAATTGCCATCATCAGTGCGCCTTCAGCCGTAGGTATAGAATTGTATATGGCCACATCATCTCTCTCCAGCAGCTCAACCAGCTTCAATTCATGCCTGGTACAAATTTCTTTTAAGTACGCTCGCGCCATCCCTGTATATACAACGCAATGCGGTGGAAGAGCAGCAGCATGCTCATTCAGAAACTGGAGCTTTTGTGCTCCGAAAAGTGCATTCACGTTGCCTTCCTCATCGCATCCCACCACTGGCAGAATCAGTGCGTCTGACGATTCCAGCAGCTTGACAGACAATGGCTCTAATGTGACTCCTTTGAGTGGTACTTCGAGCTTGTCAAAGCCGACCACAGTGACAGTAGCATCCATGTCGACACATTTGCGGATTACCTCAAGCTGCCTCGCATCGCCACCCAAAACAACGATGCGCATTCCTGTTAGCATCCGGATCACTCCTTTCCGAGACACGATATGCTTTTATTCTATGCAGATGCCCGGGAAGGGGTGAAAAAACACAAAAAAAGCCGCCCCTCTACGGAACGACTTTTATGTGTATGCTTACTCTTAAGCGAGTAATATTGAAGCTTCCTACAAATTGGACAATTGTATTACACTGCATGCAAGTGAACCGTAGACTCAGCGTCCTGTATGACCAAAGCCTCCAGCACCGCGCACAGTTTCAGACAAATGGTCTACTTGTTTTAACTCCACCTCAGGCACAACCTGAAATACCATTTGTGCAATTCGCTCATTGCGCGTAATGGTGAACGGTTCCTCGCCTAAATTGATAAGAAGCACCTTAATCTCTCCACGATAATCTGCATCAATCGTTCCAGGCGTGTTAAGACAAGTAATACCATGCTTGAGAGCCAGTCCACTACGCGGACGGATTTGTGCCTCTAATCCTGCTGGCATAGCTATTGCAAATCCAGTTGGAATGAGACAACGTTTGCCAGGTTCCAGAACCAAATCCTCCTGTACTGCTGCATACAAGTCAAATCCCGATGCAAGCTCTGACATTTTGCGGGGGAGCTCAATATCTTCATTGCCCCCGAGTCTGTTAATTTCAACGTAAGTTAACAAAATAGTCCCTCCTCATATCCTTAACCGCTGAATCGCTCGCTCCGACCATTGACAGAGCAAACGGCTCCGAAAACATCAGATCCAGCACTTTGTTCACATCATCAGCCGTCACTTGTTCGATGTGTTCGATCATTTGATCCAGCGTATAATGCTGACCCAACATTAACTCATTTTTTCCAAGACGGTTCATCCGGCTACCCGTACTCTCAAGGCTTAAGATCAGACTTCCTTTTAGCTGCTCCTTGCCTTTACGAAGCTCATTAGCGTCCAAACCATTGATAGCCACATCTCGTAACAGCTCCAGCGTCAAATCGAGCACATCCTTTGTTTGCTTAGGAGCGGTACCTGCATAGATTGTGAACATTCCACTATCGGCATGGGAGCTATGATAGGAATAGACCGAATAAGCCAGTCCGCGTTTTTCACGAATTTCCTGAAATAAACGTGAGCTCATGCCCCCGCCGATCGCGTTATTCAGCAAAACCATAGCATACTGGAGATCGTCGCCTATTGCAAATCCAGGCAGAGATAGACAAATATGATTCTGCTCCGTTGCTTTCTCATGGTACAAGAGCTGACCGTTAAACGCAGGTACTGTCAGTGGCGAAACGGTTCCGTGATTATCGAAATGCCCAAAATGTTGCTCCAGCAATTCTACAAGACGATCGTCAACATTACCAGCTACACTGATAACTGTATTGTCGATTGTATAGTGCTCCTTCATATAATGGCTGAGATGTGAGCTATCCATAGCTAGCAGGTGATCTTCGGTTCCGAGAATCGGATAAGCCAGTGGGTGTTCGCCATAGGCTGCCCGAGATACAAGATCGTGCACCATATCATCCGGTGTGTCCTCGTACATGGAGATTTCCTCCAAAATCACATTTTTCTCTTTTGCGAGCTCTTCCTGATCCAATTTGGAATTAAAGAACATATCAGACAGTACATCGACTGCGATCGGTAGATGCTCATCTAGCACTTTCGCATAATAGCACGTATATTCCTTCGAAGTGAAAGCATTAACATTTCCTCCGATGGCATCGAATTGCTCAGCGATTTCTTTAGCACTAAAACGCTCTGTTCCTTTGAAAAGCATGTGTTCAATAAAATGAGAAATACCGCTATTGTCCGGTGTTTCGTTCCGGGAACCGGTTTTAACCCAGATGCCGAAAGAAACAGAACGCACGGTTGGAATTTTTTCGATGACCACTCTTAGGCCGTTTTTGAGTTGAATTCTTTCCACGCTTGGCCCTCCTAAACTGAATTGCATACTTTGCCATAATGTTCAATCCTAACAGAAAAAAGACGTTCACTCAACCGGAGCTGGTAGCTGCCGATCAGGGGAAAGCGTCTGACTGACAGTTCCAAGCACAAGTCCTTTACTACGAATGGCATGAATCATACCTTTGAGAGCAGCAGCCGAAGAATCTGTTGGGTGCATCAATATCAGGGAGCCTGACTCAACCTTGCTGTTGATTTTATGAACCACCGATTCCGGTGACGGATGTTTCCAATCTACGGTGTCCAATGTCCACAACACAGTTTTGAGTCCATGCTCTGCGGCTATATCCACTGTTTGTTGATTAAAATCCCCCGATGGAGGGGCAAACCAATTATTTTTGACACCCAAAGTTTCTTGAAGAAGCATTTCCGTCTTTTCGATTTCTTGTACGGCTCTGGCTCGGCTCAAACGACTCATATTGGGATGAGAATAAGCATGATTCGAAAGCTCATGCCCTCTTCTTTGAATTTCCTTGGCAAGTTCAGGATTTTTCTTCAGCCAACTTCCATCAAGAAAAAATGTAGCCTTAACCCTCTCCTGATCCAATGTATTCAGTATAGGCACGATAAACTCATTCCCCCATGCTACATTGATCATGAAGGATACCATCGGTTTTTCAGGATTGCCCCTGTAAATTGGGACATTCCCCAGTTGATTTAAATGTATTTTGGGTGCCAATTGGCGATATACATATTGAATAGGCCGATCTGGAGCTTCAATGGCTTTGCGATAGGTAGCATCCAAATCGACCTCCAGTCCGTTATAACCTGGAATAGCCTTCCATACCCTGTCGACCTTGGCATCAACTGGTTCTCTCCGCTGACGTGCTGCTTCTGTCCTTAGTCGCTGCATAAGCGCATTATCAGGCAAAGCTGTCACCGCCATCGTGGGTGTAGCTTCAAGCTCTTCGGCTCCTGTAGCGTTTCCATTGCGTAATTGACTAGCGTAGTCACGAACCCCGCTAAACTGCCCGATTACCAGTGTGACGGCTAAAGTGGCTACCACCCACACCGCTCGTTTCACCCTACTCATCATTCCTTCATCCTCCCGCTCGTTTGTCCACATTGTATGCGGGGAGGACAAGATCTATGACGTAGTAAGCTATAGAAGCCCACTTGGGTGCAGCTTGTGCATATGTATGAAAAAAGAGCCAGAAACGTAGCTCTGCCTCTTTCCAAAAGCTTAATTTATGCTATTCAAATCCCTTATTCTGTACAAACGTATAGACTCCCTATTTCAGTAGTTTGCGGTCTCACAACCTAGGACTTAGCAGGAGCTTCAGCCGTCAGTACTGCCTTACGGGACAAATTGACGCGACCTTGCTGATCGATTTCAGTTACTTTCACCGTAATCGTATCACCAATAGCAATGACATCTTCAACTTTGGCTACACGCTCAGTAGAAAGTTGAGAAATATGAACCAGACCATCTTTACCCGGTAAAATTTCAACAAATGCGCCGAATTTTTCAATTCGTTTGACTGTACCGATGTAAATCTCGCCGACCACGACTTCTTTTACGATACCTTCAATAATGGAACGCGCCTTCTCATTCATCTCTTGATTTGTAGAAGCGATGAACACACGACCATCTTGTTCAATATCGATTTTCACGCCGGTTTCTTCGATGATCTTGTTGATGATTTTACCACCAGCTCCAATAACATCACGGATTTTGTCCGGGTTAATGTGCATTGTCATAATTTTTGGAGCGTACGGAGACAATTGCTCACGTGGCTTCTGGATCGCTTCCATCATTTTGCCAAGAATGAACAAACGTCCTTCTCTGGCTTGCTTGAGCGCATCCTGTAAAATATTGCGGTCAATACCGTCAATTTTAATATCCATTTGAATGGCAGTTACGCCTTCCGCTGTACCAGCAACTTTGAAGTCCATATCGCCCAGATGATCTTCCATACCTTGGATATCTGTCAGTACGGAAACATGATCTCCATCCTTAATCAATCCCATGGCCACACCTGCAACTGGAGCTTTAATTGGTACACCTGCATCCATCATAGCCAGTGTGCTTGCACAAATACTAGCTTGTGAGGTCGATCCATTCGATTCCAGTACTTCGGAAACCAGACGGATCGTGTACGGAAATTCAGTTTCGGAAGGAATTACTTTGGAAAGCGCACGCTCACCAAGAGCACCATGTCCGATTTCACGACGACCTGGCGCGCGCAAAGGACGAGCCTCACCTACGCTGAATGGAGGGAAATTGTAATGATGCATGAAGCGTTTGGTTTCTTCCAGATCAATACCGTCTAGAATTTGTACATCCCCTAGAGCACCAAGAGTACAAACGCTAAGCGCCTGCGTTTGCCCGCGTGTAAATAAGCCTGAACCGTGCGTACGCGGCAAAATGCTAGTGTCACTTTCAATTGGACGAATTTCGTCAAGCTTACGACCATCAGGACGCACTTTATCATGCGTAATCAGACGACGGACTTCTTCCTTAACGATATCATAGAGAACTTCGCTCACATCACTCAAAAGCTCAGGTGTCTCTATGTATTGTGCTTCAAAATGGGCAACGGTCTCTTCATTAACGGCATCAATCGCCTCTTGACGGGCATGTTTTTCTGCAATTTTAACAGCTTCCACCAAACGATCAGCTGCATAAGCACGTACTTCACTGTTCACTTTTTCATCAACAGCATGCAGCTTAACCTGCATTTTCTCTTTACCTGCTACTTGCACCAATTGTTCAATAACTGCCACAATGTTCTTAATTTCATCATGTCCGAACATAATAGCTTCGAGCATAACTTCCTCTGGAATCTCATCGCCTTCTGCTTCTACCATCATAATGGCATCTTTTGTTCCAGCTACAACGAGATACAGATCGCTCGCGTTCTGCTGTGCAATATCTGGATTAATTACAAATTGTCCGTTTACACGACCTACAGCAACCCCGCCAATTGGACCGTTAAAAGGAACATCCGAAATACTGAGTGCTGCCGAGGTTCCAATCATGGCTGCAATTTCAGGTTCACAATCCTGATCAACACTCATGACTAGGTTTAACACCTGCACATCATTACGGAAACCTTCAGGGAACAATGGGCGAATTGGACGGTCTGTCAAACGACTGGATAAAATCGCCTTTTGACTCGGGCGTCCTTCACGCTTAATAAATCCGCCAGGAATTTTCCCCACAGCATACAATCTTTCCTCATAGTTCACGGTCAGCGGAAAAAAGTCCAAATCTTTCGGTTCACGGGAAGCGGTCACAGTACACAGCACAACTGTTTCTCCGTAACTCACCTTAACTGCCGCATTGGCTTGTTTTGCAAGACGTCCTGTTTCAAGCACCAGCTTTCTTCCGCCGAGTTGCATTTCTACGCGTTGCTCCATGGTATCCCTCCATTTCATTTCATTGTAAAAGTTCTATACACATCCAGTATTTCCTGCGCAGGTCTTATTCATAAGAAGCTCACAGACAAAATAGGATATGTAATTCAAAAAAAGATTCCTCATTTCAAAAAAGAACCCGGCTGCTGTCCGCCGTCGCCTTAGCAGGGACAAGCGGTGAACAACCAGGCTTCTTTTCTCATTACATGTCTGAAAATTAACGACGCAGTCCGAGACGCTCGATCAACGCACTGTAACGTTTAACATCAGTCTTCTTCAGGTAAGCCAAAAGTTTACGACGCTGACCGACCATTTTCAACAACCCGCGGCGGGAGTGATGGTCTTTCTTGTGCGAACGAAAGTGACTTTGCAAGTTGACGATGTTTTCAGTAAGGATAGCGATTTGTACCTCAGGTGATCCTGTATCGGATTCATGAGTTTTGTACTCCTCGATCAATTGCTGTTTACGCTCTTGAGTCAATGCCATCCTGTTCACCTCCTTCATTATAATCGCCATTAGCCTCGTAACCGCCGGTGAAAGCGGACAACCAAGCTAAGGTTCATCGTTGTTTACACAACATAAGTCAGTATAACACAGCGCCTGTCTTATGTAAATAAATTAGCCCAACAGCTTTTTAGCCGTTTGTGCGTCATTGCCAATTTGGCTGATCAGCTCATCCACTGAAGAGAATTTGCGTTCAGGACGGATGTAATGGTGAAGCTCAACGAGCACAGGCTCCCCATAAATTTGTTGATTAAAATCAAAAAGATGTACCTCAAACGACGGATTCAGCACACCTTCATGAAACGTAGGCTTAACTCCTACATTCATTACACCATTTATCCAATGATCACCCACGAGCGCCCGTACAGCGTACACACCCTTAACTGGAATGACATATGAATCATTCAGCTTGAGATTAGCTGTCGGAAAACCAATTGTGCGTCCGCGCTTCTCTCCATCCATCACAGTACCCTGGATACGATAAGGGCGTCCCAACCAGCGCGACGCATGTGCTAAATCCCCCGTCTGTAAAGCACGGCGAATGCCGGAGCTGCTTACCTTATCCCCATCCAGTTCGAACGGTGGTACAGTGTAAACAGACATCAGCTGCCCTCCCAGCTTCCGAAGCGTATCCTCATGCCCAGCTCCCCGGTGGCCAAACCTAAAATCAAAACCTACTACCGCCGTTCGAATTTGTAATGGAAGCAGCACGTCTGTTATAAAAGCCTCCGGGCTAACCTTGGAAAACTCTTCGTTAAAACTTAAAATATAAAGTACATCCACACCCATATCGGACAGAATAGTCTGCTTATCCGCAAGCGGTGTTAAATAACCTTCATAATCGCCTTTTTTCATGACTTCCTTCGGATGAGGGTGAAATGTCATGACAGATACTGGCACATTCTGTTCATGAGCGAGCGCGACAGCCTTACGTATTACGCTTGCATGTCCCAGATGAAGGCCGTCGAACTGGCCGATCGCCGTGACTTGTGGACGTCCCCATTGCTGCAATAACTCATCACTCAAAGGATAAGATAACGATACGGTAATCATATTCATTCACCTGCATTTCACATCATTTGACTAACTTCGTCAAAAATTATAGCACAATTCAAGGTGAAAAACGTCTATCAGCATAATTTCACGGAAGCCAAGCCGTGCCTTGGGGAAGATTTCTGGCGTTTATAGTATGGTTCAGCACCGCTGTAATTTTATAAATTCTATAAACTTAAAAAAACTTTAATTGGGGCGATTGCACCTGATTCATCCCGTCCATATATGCCTAAAAACGTTTTATCCTCTTTATATAATCGGAAAGGTTGGTTGTCTGTCACTGGTGGTGTAATCATACTCAGCGACAGGCGTTGGCCTTGCAGAGCCGCAGCTGCCTTAGCTTCAGCCACTGTATGCTCAGGCATATAGTCAATCGCTTTATCGGTGGCGATAAGCCGCTCACCCAGGCTACCCTCGGCTACATAGCGCTCAATTTCTTCAAATGTTAAACAATGTTCCGCAGAAATTCCCGCAGACATGGTTCGCTCCAGCTTAACCATTGTTGAAGGATATCCCAATTCACGGCCAATATCAACACATAGTGTACGGATATAAGTACCTTTGGAGCACAAAGCACGAAAAGAAATATCCACATGCGACCCCATCTTCGCAAATCCTGTCATTTCCAGCTCATAAATGCTCACTTCACGGCTTTTACGCTCCACAGTTTTGCCTTCTCGAGCCAGCTCGTATAGACGTTTTCCATCTATTTTGAGAGCAGAGTACATGGGTGGGACTTGGGAGATCGTACCAACGAAACGTTCCAGAACCGCTTTGGCTTCCATTTCGGTAACCTCAACCGGACGTTCGCTCTCTTCTGTAATTGTCCCAGTCAGGTCTTCGGTATCAGTGGCAATGCCTAATCGCAGTGTAGCCCGGTATTCCTTGGGCCGCTCTTGCATGTACTCCACCACTCGGGTGGCGCGTCCCAGACACAAGGGCAGAACACCAGTTACCTGCGGATCTAGCGTCCCAGTATGTCCGATTCGCTTCATCCCCAGTAAACGGCGAGCCTTGGCCACGACATCGTGAGAAGTAAATCCAGCAGGTTTATAGACAGGTAGAACACCTTCCCAAGTTGCCTGTCCCTTCTTTATTGGGTTCATAGCTCAGACTTCACCCGCCCTACAACGGTCTCAATGATATCTTCTAGCTTACCCTCTAGCCGACAGCCAGCCGCACGTACATGACCACCGCCCCCGAACGATTGGGCGAGCGCAGCTACATCAACGTTCCCTGCCGATCTCAAACTTGCCTTGGTCGCTTGATCATTAATAACTTTAAAGAAAATGCCTACTTCAACCCCACGAATATTTCTTGGATAATTCACGATACCTTCCAAGTCCTCATTTACAGCACCGCATTCCGTCATATCATCAGGTGTTACAACGACCCAAGCAACTTTACCATCCTCCGACATCGTGAGCGTTTGCAATGCTTTGGTCAGCACTTTCATTTGGGGAAATGTCATTTCCTCAAGCAATTTCTCGGACAAAAATGGGCCATCAACACCATAAGCAAGTAGTTGCGATACCGTAGACATCACTTTCGGTGAAGTGTTGGAGTAGCGGAAGCCTCCCGTATCCGTTAACAACCCTGTATATACAGCTGTTGCTACTTCTACATCCCAAGTTACTGCAAACTTTTCCAATAAATCAAAAAGAATTTCCGCTGTTGCCGCAGCATCTGACTTAATCACATTAATCGCACCATAAGCGTCGTTCGTTGGATGATGATCAATATTCAGAATAATGGCATCTTCCGTAAAAAACTGCTCTGTCAAACCAACACGACGGTAATCCGCACAATCTACACAAATGATTCGGTTGTATTTCCGTTCTGGCGGTTGTTGACTCATATCCATAATCTCATCGGCATGCCATAAAAAATCCATGCGTTTAGGAATAGGTCCCTCATTCAGCATGGTAAATTTCTTCCCCAGACATGAGAGAAGCCAGCCCACCGTTACGGTGGAGCTGACTGCGTCTCCGTCCGGCTGTACATGCGATACGATCAGGTAATCATCATGCTCCAGAATAAATTCCTTCGCTTGTTGAAGCGCCTGTTCATAGGTATGCATTGCCGTCTCCTTTACATTCAGTTCATGGTTCTTCAGACTAACAAAAACCTATTTCTCATCCTTGTCGATATCACTCAACAGCTTTTCAATTCGGCTGCCATAAGCAATAGATTCGTCAATTTTGAAAATCAGCTCAGGAATATGGCGAAGCCGTATCCGTTTGCCAAGTTCAGAACGAAGATAACCGTTCGCTTTGTCCAGCGCCTTTAGAGAAGAAGTTTTTTGTTCTTCATCTCCAAGTACGCTCAAGTATACTTTCGCTTGGGACAAATCGTTTGTGACATCGACACCAGTCACCGTAATAAAACCGATACGTGGGTCTTTTAATTCGGTCTGTATGAGTAGGCTTAGTTCTTTCTTAATCTGTTCGCCAACTCGACCTGTACGTATTTTAGCCATGGGTGCTCACCTCTCTGCCGTTAGCGCTCCACTGTTTCCATGACGAACGCTTCAATAATGTCGGATTCCTTAACATCATTATAACCATCAAGGGTGATACCACATTCGTAACCTTGGGCAACTTCTTTTGCGTCGTCCTTAAAGCGTTTCAGTGAGTCGATTTTACCTTCAAAAATAACGATACCGTCACGGATCAGACGTGCTTCTGCTGAACGAGTAATTTTACCAGACGTTACCATACAACCAGCAATCGTACCGACTTTAGTAACTTTAAACACGTTACGAACTTCAGCGTGACCAATCACATTTTCTTTATATTCAGGGTCCAGCATGCCTTTCATAGCCTGCTCGATTTCTTCAATGACATTGTAAATGACTCGATGTAGACGAATGTCCACTTTTTCAGCTTCTGCTGTAGATTTCGCCTGATTATCAGGACGAACGTTAAAGCCAATAACAATGGCATTGGATGCCGCAGCCAAAATAATATCGGATTCGGTGATTGCACCTGCACCACTGTGAAGGATTTTGACGCGTACACCTTCAACTTCAATCTTGTTCAAGGAGCCTTTCAGCGCTTCGACAGAACCTTGTACGTCACCCTTAATAATGACATTCAGATCCTTCATCTCGCCATCCTTGATGTGTTGGAACAGGTCATCCAGCGTTACGCGGGTATTACTGCCCAGATCGGATTGACGTTGTGTAATCGCACGTTTATCAGCGATAGCACGAGCTTTACGCTCATCCTCAAACACCATGAACGGATCGCCTGCAAGTGGAACTTCTGTCAAACCAGTAATTTCAACTGGTGTGGAAGGACCTGCTTCCTTAAGACGACGGCCTTTATCGTTGACCATGGCACGTACACGTCCGAAGCAGTTACCTGCTACGAATGCGTCGCCGACTTTCAGTGTCCCGTTTTGAACGAGAATACGGGCTACAGAACCGCGACCTTTATCCAGCTCAGCCTCAATAATAGTACCACGTGCCCGTTTATCAGGGTTCGCTTTGTACTCATTCACTTCAGCTACGAGCAGGATCATTTCGAGCAAGTCTTCCAGACCCATTCTTTGTTTAGCGGAAACGTTGACGAAAATTGTATCGCCGCCCCACTCTTCGGGCACCAATTCATATTCTGTAAGTTCCTGCTTTACTTTGTCCGGGTTGGCATCCGGTTTGTCGATCTTGTTTACAGCAACGATTATTGGTAGACCTGCTGCTTTTGCATGGCTAATGGCTTCAACCGTTTGTGGCATAACACCGTCATCAGCTGCAACCACAATAATCGTCATATCTGTTACTTGAGCACCACGTGCACGCATAGCGGTAAAGGCTTCGTGACCCGGTGTATCTAAGAAAGTGATTTTTTTGCTGTTAATTTCAACTTGGTATGCACCAATGTGCTGTGTAATACCACCAGCTTCGCCACCTGTTACATTTGTGGAGCGAATGGCATCCAGCAAAGTTGTTTTACCATGATCGACGTGACCCATAATGGTTACAACCGGTGGACGTGTTCTCAAATCCGCTGGATCATCATTTTCTTCCACAGTTTCAAAACGATCTTCTTCCACTGGGATTTTCACTTCTACCTCGACGCCAAAGTCACCAGCAAGCAAGAGAATGGTATCCATATCCAGTTCTTGGTTGATGGTCGCCATTGTTCCGAGCATAATCAGCTTCTTGATGACTTCTGACGCATCCTTATGAAGAAGCTTGGCTGTTTCACCTACAGTCATCTCACCACGCACAATAATTTTCTTAGGCGTGTTGTCAATTTTCTCGCGACGCTCCTGTTGTTGACCTTTACCACGGTTGTTGAATTTGCCGCCACGATTGTTTCCACCGCGGTTGTTTCCTCCACGGCCACCGTTACCACCCCGTCCTCCGCCTTGACGGTTATCGTCAAAACGTCCTTGACCGAAACGGTTACCGCTGTTGTTGGAGTTACCACCTGTACGGTTGCCACCACTGCGGTTGGAATTGTTGCTTCCTGCGGAAGAAGAAGTTCTTACTGCCGCACCACCCTGGCTGCTTCCCTGAGGACGCGAACCTGTGTTATTGCTACCGGTACGCTGTTGTCCTCCCTGCTGTTGACCATTACTGCGGTTCTGAGTGCCTTGCTGGCCGCTTGGTCTACTAGAACCTTGTTGACTGCGGTTTTGACCGCCCTGCTGACTGCTTTGCGCTTTTGGAGCGCTACTTCGGTTACTGTTTTGGTTGTTGTTTGTCCTATTCATACTTACCTGCTTTTCCTGTTGATTTTTGGTTTGCTCCGTTGAATGATTACTATTCTGGCTTGAACCGGTCTGATTCGAGCTTACTTGCGCCGTGCCTGCTTCGCCTTGCTTGACCGCAGCATTGGATTTAATATTCTTAAAAAAGTTTTCCACTTTACCTACGGCATCATGTTCCATGACGCTCATATGGTTGTTTACGGGAATATCCAGCCGTTTAAGAATGGTGATAATTTCTTTGCTGCTCATGTTCAACGATTTGGCGTATTCGTATACCCGCACTTTGTCTTTGCTTTCTTGTTTACTCAATATACTCCACCTCCGACATTATCCCCGCATGTTTCATGATCAATTTCGCGAATCCTTGATCCGTCACAGCCAGCACGACCCGTTCAGGTTTGCCGATGCTGCTTCCCAAGCTTTCCCGGTCAAATCCTATCAATAAGGGGATTTTGTACGTCCCGCATTTGTCGCGGAATTTCTTTTGAGTATTCATTGAAGCATCTTTCGCAAGAATGACCAGCTTGGCTTCTGAAGACCTGATCGCTTTATAAACGATCTCATCACCTGTTAGCAGCTTGCCAGCTCTCATGGCAAGCCCCAATCCAGACAGCGCCTTATTCATCCTGCACGCTGCCTTGTGCCGCCAGGAATTCTTCCTCGACGGCAGCAAAATCACGACTTAGCTGCTCATAAATATCAGGATGGACCGAGTGCTTCAATGCTCGATCCAGTGCCTTGCTCTTTTGAGCCAGCTTGAAGCAGGCGGCTTTGCCGCACAAGTAAGCGCCGCGTCCCGACTTTTTGCCAGTCAAGTCAATCATCACTTCGTCTTCAGGGGTTTTGACGACACGGATTAACTGTTTCTTTGGCATCATTTCATGACAGGCGACACATTTGCGCAAAGGTATCTTTCTCTGTTTCATGCATTAACCCCCCTACACTCCGCTTAATCTACAGAAACGGAATCCTGATGCATTTCATCGGTGGATGTTCTCGGTCTGCCGAGCTCTTCCTCCGCCTGTGTTTCACTCTTAATATCAATTTTCCAGCCAGTAAGCTTAGCAGCAAGGCGAGCATTTTGCCCTTTGATACCAATAGCTAGAGAAAGTTGATAATCAGGTACTATAACGCGAGCCATTTTCTCTTCTTCAAATACCTGTACTTCAAGCACCTTGGACGGACTCAAAGCATTAGCCACGTATTCATCAACATTATCAGAATAGCGTACAATGTCGATTTTTTCGCCACGCAGCTCGTTTACAATGGTCTGCACCCGCGTTCCTCTTGGTCCCACACAAGAACCTACCGGATCAACCTCGGCGTTACGAGAATGAACTGCGATCTTAGAACGGAAGCCTGCTTCACGCGCTACGGAACGAATCTCTACAACACCGTCAAAAATTTCAGGTACTTCGAGTTCGAACAAACGCTTAAGCAGACCCGGATGTGATCGGGACAGCATAATTTGCGGTCCTTTGGTTGTGTTCTCCACCTTGGTAATATAAGCCTTAATCCGATCCAAATGGTTAAATTTCTCATTAGGCATCAGTTCGCTCAACGGAAGAACTGCTTCCACCTTGCCAAGATCAATATAAATATTACGTGGGTCTTGGCGCTGTACAGTTCCTGTTACAATATCCTCTTCCTTGTCCACAAACTTGTTGTAGATCAATCCCCGTTCCGCTTCGCGAATGCGCTGAGTCACAACCTGCTTCGCTGTTTGTGCAGCAATCCGTCCAAAATCACGTGGTGTGACTTCAATTTCAGCGATATCCTCCAACTGAAAATGTGGGTTGATCTCACGGGCTGCTGGCAACGAAATCTCGGTGCGAGGGTCCAATACCTCCTCAACAATCAGCTTGCGGGCATATACCTTAATGACTCCCGAGTTGCGGTTCATATCAACACGCACGTTTTGTGCGGTATTGAAATTCCGTTTGTAGCTGGAAATCAGGGCTGCTTCAATGGCCTCAAACAGCACGTCCTTACTGATCCCCTTTTCTCTTTCCAACTCGTTCATTGCTTCAATAAAATCCATACTCATGGATTACTGCTCCCCCTTTCAAATGATGGCACCTGCGTACTGGTCGGCACACGAGGCAAAAAAACATGTAGTACATGTCAAACAGCAACAATCAAATCTGAATTAAAATATGATCGCGAGCCTTGCACCAGCTACCTTGTCATAAGGTATGGTATGCTTCTTTTGTCCGCTTTGGACGGTAAGTTCCCCATCTTCAAAAGAAAGCAAACGGCCTTCGAATTCCTTCAGACCGTTAATCGGCTCGTATGTAGTAACGAATACGTTTTTGCCTACCGCTTTAGTGACATCCTCCGCTTTTTTCAGCGGTCTTTCGGCGCCTGGTGAAGACACTTCCAGAAAATATGCTGTAGAAACAGGGTCATTTTCATCCAGCTTTTGACCCAAATATTCACTGATCATACTACAGTCGTCCAGATCAATTCCTCCGTCTTTATCTACAAAAACGCGAAGAAACCAATTGCTACCCTCTTTGACATACTCGACATCGACCAGTTCAAAACCATGCTCATCGAGGTAAGGTTGGGCCATTTCTTCTACTACTGATTTGATCTTTGGTGTGCTCAAAGATTATAACCTCCAAAAGTGAACTTTCCTGTGGTGAAAAAGAGATACCCTCTTGCCGTGGGCAATGCTTCTCCATCACCGGCATTTTCATTTTCATTTGATGTAATGTTCATTTTGGGCTCACTGCAAATAAACCGGCGTACCGGTTGCCTGCCCAAAAATAACCTTTTTTTCACGTTGTACCTGTATATCAAACAGTAAAGAGTGGGTTTCCCCACTCTTTTAGCAACGGTTTTATCTCCATGATTACCAAAAAAATTATAACATAACCGTAGTTATGTGACAAGTGCCAGAGCTTGACTACTATGGTTCAGATTAAAACAGAGACAACTGATTACTCTCTGGCAGACCTCGAAAGCATCCCATCTGGGACAGCATTTCGACAATCGTTTTACTAGCCTTCGATTTCTGTTGAAAATCCTCAACGGACAAAAATTCACCTTGTTCACGGGCAGCTGCGATGTTACGTGCTGCATTATCTCCAATACCCTGAAGAGCTCCGAACGGAGGAATGAGCGAGTCCCCGTCCACTTTGAAACGAGTAGCTTCGGAACGGTACAAATCAATGGATTTAAAGCTAAACCCGCGAGCCGTCATTTCCAAAGCCATCTCCAGGATTGGAAGCATCCCTTTTTCTTTAGGTGGCGCCTGAAAACCAAGCTGCTCAATTTCGACAATCTTCCGTGCGATCGCATCATACCCCTGACAGCACAGGTCAATATCAAAATCGGCTGCACGTACTGAGAAGTAAGTTGCATAATACTCGATCGGATGATACAGCTTGAAATATGCTGTACGCACGGCTGAAATAACATAGGCTGCAGCATGCGCCTTCGGGAACATGTACTGGATTTTTAGACAGGAATCAATGTACCACTGCGGCACCTTGCATTTTTTCATTTCTTCAATCCATTCGGCACTAAGTCCTTTACCTTTACGTACGCTCTCCGTAATTTTAAAGGCCAGACCTGCATCCATCCCCGCCTTGTAAATCAAAAACAGCATGATATCATCCCGACAACCAATTACGGTCTTGATGTTACATGTATTATTTTTAATCAACTCTTGTGCATTCCCTAGCCATACACCCGTCCCGTGAGACAAACCGGATATTTGCAGTAAATCGGCAAAAGAACTCGGCTGCGACTCTACCAGCATCTGGCGTACAAATTTTGTCCCCATCTCTGGTACACCATAGGTGGCGACAGGCGTGCGAATCTGCTGCGGTGTTACACCGAGTGCCTCCGTGGAATTGAACATGCTCATCACCTTGGGATCATTCATTGGAATGGTCGTAGGGTCAACCCCGGTCAAATCCTGAAGCATTCTCATCATGGTCGGATCATCATGGCCCAGAATATCGAGCTTGAGTAAGTTCGCATCAAAAGCGTGATAATCAAAATGCGTCGTTTTCCATTCCGAGCTCGTATCATCAGCCGGATACTGCACCGGTGTAATGTCCTCGACCTCAATATAATCGGGAACAACAACGATCCCGCCCGGATGCTGTCCGGTACTACGTTTTACACCCGTACAACCAGAAGCCAACCTGTTCAGCTCGGCTCCACGCCATTTTTTATGATGTGCCTCTTCATATTTTTTGGCAAAGCCAAACGCCGTTTTCTCAGCAACTGTACCAATGGTTCCTGCACGGAAAACACTTTTTTCACCAAACAGTACTTTTGTATAGTTATGGGCAACAGGTTGATATTCACCAGAGAAGTTCAAGTCAATATCGGGAACTTTATCTCCTTTAAAACCGAGGAACGTTTCAAAAGGTATATCCTGTCCCTCACCCTTGAGCTTGCCACCGCAATTCGGACAGTTTTTATCTGGCAAGTCAAAACCGCTCGGCACACTTCCATCCAAAAACCATTCGCTGTGTCTACATTCAGAATTACCGCAAATATAATGGGCGGGCAGTGGATTTACCTCAGAAATACCGAGAAAAGTAGCAACTACAGAAGAACCAACAGAACCCCGTGAACCTACCAAGTATCCATCCTGATTAGACTTTTTAACCAGACGTTCAGAAATGAGATAGTTAGCGGAGAAACCATATTTAATAATAGGTTCCAATTCTTTTTCAAGGCGAGCTACAACAACCTCAGGTAAGGATTCACCATAAATGGATCGAGCCGTCTCATAGCATGTATTACGAATTTCCTCGTCTGCTCCGTCCAGCAATGGCGTAAAAAGCTTGTCGGGGAACAGTTCCAGTTCTTCAAAACGCTCTGCCAGCTCACTAGTGTTTTTCACAACGACTTCATACGCTTTTTCCTCACCCAAAAACTCGAACTCTGCCAGCATTTCATCCGTTGTCCGCAAATGAGCATCTGGCTTTCGGATGTCCTTTAGCGGGCTAAAACCAGTAATGCCATGAATAGTAATATCACGGTACAGCTTATCGCGAGTTTCCAAATAGTGAACATTGCCTGTAGCAATTACGGGCTTATCAAGGCGTTTTCCTATGTCGCATACTTTGCGAATGGCCGTTTTTAGTGCATCAGGCCCGCTTACAAGCTGCTTTTCCACCAGATGCATATACATCGTCAAAGGTTGAATCTCCAGCACATCATAAAACTGTGCAATCTCCTCGGCTTCTTCCTCGGACTTGTTCAACACAGCCTCGAAGAATTCTCCTTTTTCACAGCCAGAAATAATAAGCAATCCGTCTCTCATCTCAGACAATTTCGATTTAGGAATACAAGGCACACGCTTGAAATATTCGGTATGAGACATGGAAACCAGCTTGTACAGATTTTTTTTACCAACCGGATTGAGAGCATAAATGCAGCAGTGGAAAGGACGAACAGTCGATAGATCCTTACCTACATAATCATTCAGACGATCGAGCATTTTTAATCCCTTAATTTGTTCCGCATCATTCAGCAAGCCATTCAGCACTTCAGTCAGTGCGACTGTATCGTCAATAGCACGGTGATGACTTTCTAGTGCCACTTTATATTTGCTCGTCAACGTATTCAGACGATGGTTTTTCATTGTTGGAAACAGTAAACGAGCCAGTTCGAGCGTATCCAGTACCGGATTGGTCATTTCGGGCAAACCCATCTTTCGAAGGGTGGCCTGGATAAAGCCGATATCAAACCGCGCATTATGGGCAACCAATACAGCATCGCCAGCAAAAGCTACGAACTCCTTCATAACAGGTTCCACATCCGGCGCATCCTTGACCATTTCATCGTTAATGTTGGTCAGTTGCTGAATGTTGTATGGTATACGTTCATGCGGATTGACAAAGGTTGCATAACGATCAATTTCCTTGCCCTCATGCATTTTAACAGCAGCAATCTCTATGATTTTATTTTGTGTAACTGATAGACCGGTGGTTTCAATATCAAAAACGACATAAGTCGCTGTTTTCAAATTTAATGGCTGTGCCTGCATTACAACCTCAACAGCATCATTAACCACATTGGCCTCAACACCGTAGATCATCTTAATGCCATTTTTCTTTGCAGCCTTAGCGGCATCAGGGTAGCATTGCACACCGCCATGATCGGTGACCGCAATCGCCTTGTGCCCCCATTTGGCGGCTGTTTTGACATATTGATCAATCGAGGCGACAGCATCCATTGCACTCATCTTTGTGTGCAGATGAAACTCAACCCGTTTTTCCGCTGCATTATCCTTACGTCCGGGTGGAGCCTGTACTTCAACTAGATCGGAAGGAATCATAACCAGCTCGGGAATTTGCATAAAACGGTCATATTCAACTCTTCCCCGCACTTTGACCCATTTACCATTAGCCAACAGACTGAGAATTTTTAGATCTTCTTTAGTTTTAGCAAACATTTTCATTTGCAGGGAATCACTAAAGTCGGTCAAATAATACGTAAACAATGTACTGCCATTGCGCAATTCTTTACTGTCCAAACCGAAGATTGTTCCTTGTAGGGTGACTTTCTTTTCTTCGTCCTGAATCTCTTGCATCGGAATAGCCGGTTCTTTGATGTCATAACCAAATTGAAGCCGTACGTCTCCTTCTTCTTCTTCCAAAGGCGGCATCTCGGATTCCATACTTTCCATCATCTGCTGAATAACTTCGCGTTCTTCTTGCATCTTCTTTTCCTGGAATTCCTGTAATGCCTCCTGGTTACTTTCACCCACCTGGACTTTAATGCGCATAGAGATCCCAAAATATTTATCGTAAAACTTAATAATAGCTTGATCTATCTGCTTTTTGCGCGCCAGTTCCAATGACATACTATCGCTCATTGTTAGTAATAATAGACCGTCTTCCCACTCATGCACAGCCCGGTTCATCCAACCGTTAACAGATGGAATTTCACGGTGCACCCACTCTAAAAAAAGCTTCCAGTATTCACCGATAATATCACCAGGTTGAACCTGCTCACTGTACTGAAAGCGGAATGTGATTTTAGCGATATGGCTCATTTTTTCCTGTACTTGAATACAGAACGTACGATACACCTGAGCGGGGACCAGTGTCTCTTTGGCAATAGTGATATTCCAATCCTTGTTGGTACGGCTAATCTCAACCTGATCAATCCAACCGTCCAAAAAATAAGGATCAACCACTCCCGCCGGCATTACAACCTGCTTCATCAGCAGCTCCAGCCGCTTTCTCTTTTCTTCAGCTCCGCCCATGGCTCTCCCCCCAATTTCCAATCTACCATTCTGAAAACATGAAAAGCTTCTGCGTCTAAAACATCTCCGACCGCAAAAGCTTTTCGTAGCCTTCTTCAACCCTCATCACAACGATATAGATAGTCCGGAATATTATCCAGTAACAGCTATTCCTGTTGGCGAAGAGAATGAAGTAAGTATAGGGTATTGCTCTTCTTTATTAGTACGCCCGTGCGAACACTACTGTATGCTTGGCTGGTTTGCCACAGCACAAACATGTGGTCTTTTGCTCAGTTGTTTTAAACGGTATGTTACGGCTTGTAGCGCCTGTCACTTCTTTAACTTTGTCTTCACATTCTTCAGATCCGCACCAACCAGCCAAAGTAAAGCCACGTTTTTCTTCCATGAGAGTCTTCATTTCATCCAACGTATCGACGGAATAGAAGTTTTCTTCCATGAAGTTCTTCGCACGGTCAAACATCTCTTGTTGTACCTGTGCGAGCATCGCGTGTACTTCTTCAAGCAGATTGTCCTGTTGTACAATTTTTTTCTCACCGCTGATACGGGATACAAGAACACAGACACCGTTTTCCATATCACGAGGTCCGATCTCCAGACGAACCGGTACACCGCGCATTTCATATTCATTAAATTTCCAGCCTGGACTTACATCACTGCGGTCGTCCATTTTAACACGGACACCCGCTTGTTTCAACTCAGCAAACAATTCATCTGCACGAGCGATAACTGCATCACGTTTCTTAGGTGGTCCAATAGGAACCATAATAACCTGAGTAGGTGCCACTTTAGGAGGCAGTGCAAGACCACGGTCATCTCCATGGACCATAATTAATGCACCGATCAAACGTGTACTTGTTCCCCAAGATGTCGTATGCGCGAATTCCAGGTTGTTTTCACGACTCAAATATTTAATGTCAAATGCTACGGCAAAGTTAGTTCCCATATAGTGGGATGTTCCAGCTTGTACCGCACGTCCATCTCTCATCATCGCTTCCAGTGAAAATGTATCCTTCGCACCTGCGAACTTTTCAGAAGGTGTTTTCTGTCCAGTTATAACCGGAATAGCTAGAACTTCCTCGATGACCTCACGATAAACTTCCAGCATTTTCATCGTTTCTTCACGTGCTTCTTCTTCTGTTTCATGAGCTGTGTGACCTTCTTGCCACAAAAATTCACTTGTTCGCAAGAAAGGCAGCGTACGTTTTTCCCAACGCACCACATTAGCCCATTGGTTAATGAGCACAGGCAGATCACGATAGGATTGAATCCATTTGGAGTACATATGACCGATCATGGTTTCCGAAGTTGGACGGATTGCGAGACGTTCTTCCAGCTTTTCCCCACCAGCCTCAGTCACCCATGGCAGTTCAGGATTAAATCCCTCCACATGCTCTTTTTCTTTTTGGAAAAAGCTTTCTGGGATAAACATTGGAAAATAAGCATTGCGATGTCCCGTTTCTCTGAAACGTACGTCCATAGCTTCCTTAATGTGCTCCCAAATCTCAAAACCATCGGGACGGAATACAATACACCCGCGAACCGGCGAGTAATCCATCAGTTCTGCTTTTTTAATAACATCAATATACCATCGGGAAAAATCTTCGCTCTGCGGCGTGATTTCCTCGACAAACTGTTTATCGTTCGACATAGAAATGCATGTCCTCCCATACAGACCATTTTTATAATGTCCGTCTCTAATTAACCATTAATTAAGCGTAAAATATCGTTATACGTGACCGCAATCATAAGTAGGAATAGCATAGCAAAACCAACGAAATGGACCATTCCTTCCCTGCTCGGATCAACAGGACGTCCTCTTACCGCCTCAACCCCAAGGAAAACAAGTCTACTTCCATCCAAAGCCGGAATAGGCAATAGATTGAATATCCCCAGATAAAGACTCATGATCGCAGTCCAATATGTCAACTGCTCAATGCCTTGCTTAGCAATTTGTCCCGTCACTTCAAAAGTACGTACGGGGCCTCCCAGGTCATTGATAGAAAAACGTTGGATAAGCTGGCTAAATCCTTGAAAAATAATATCTGTCGTTCTGACCATGGATTGTCCGGCAAATTTGAATGTTTCCCCAACACCTGCTTGGCGTTTTGGAAGTTCAGGCACAATGCCCACCTTGCCACCCTTTTGTCCTTCCATTGCACGAGGTGTAATGGTAAGATCAAAGGTTTTATCATCACGGCGAACTGTCCACTTCATCGGCTTGTCTTGAGAATCTGCAATCAGCTTGATCATGTTTTCAACATTCGCACCAATTGCAACTCCGTTCACCGATTCAATGATATCTCCCTTATGCAAATCAGCTTCAGCAGCAGGCATACCCGCTGTAATTTCACTAATTTGAACATAAGTTGGGTTGTCCACTTGTATGCCAACCATCTGGATATGCAGACCAAACAGAATAAAGGCAAGAATAAAATTCATCAGTGGTCCAGCAAATATAGCCATCGCACGCTGTCCCACTGTTTTACTCCCATACTGTCGATCCTTCGGTGCAATTTGAATGGATTGTCCTTTGGTTACCATCATCGCTTGTGGGTGCACAGTATATTGCTGATCTTCGCCATCCACATCTAATTTTACAGTTAGCGCTTGTTCCAGATCAATATCCAACACTTCACCGCGCACAACATTCTTGCGGTTATCCAGTTGGTCCAAATAGATGGTCTTAACGACGCCATCTGTTACGCGTACAGCAATCGTTTGTCCGGTTTCAATTTCATTGACCTCCGGATCCTCTCCCGCCATGCGGGCAAAACCACCGAACGGCAGCAACCGTAGTGTAAATCGTGTCTCGTTTCTTTTATAAGAGAACAGTTTCGGACCGAAACCGATCGCAAACTCCCGTACCAGAATCCCGGCGCGTTTGGCAAAATAATAATGCCCCCATTCATGCACCGTCACTATGACGAAAAACATGAGCACCGTCATCAACACTATTTGAATCGTTTCCAATCGTTTCCGTCCCCCTTTCAATGAGATCAAGTTTGTCTTCCTAGATTATCATTATTCTCCGAACCCGCACAAGAGAATCACAATTCGTTCTTGACCCCAACATTAGCCTACAACCTCGCAGCTATACTACGAGTTTCGCGGTCACAGGTTTCAATCGCAGACAAATCAGGATCAGCCATATTGACATGCTGTTCGAGCACCTGTTCAATAATAGCTTCAATATGCAGAAAAGAAATTTCTCCACGCAAGAAACGGGCAACAGCAATCTCATTAGCAGCATTAAATGCGGTCGGTGCTGTACCACCCATTTTACCACATTCGAAGGCAAGCCTTAAACAAGGAAAACGATTAAAATCCATTTCCTTAAAGTGGAGTTTTCCCACTTCAGCCAGTGACAGAGGCTTTGCCGGAGACTTCATCCGCTCAGGATAAGTCAATGCATATTGAATGGGTACTCTCATGTCCGGGTTCCCAAGTTGAGCAACAATGCTTGTATCCTGAAACTCGACGTAGGAGTGAATAATGCTTTCCGGATGAAGCAGCACATGGATCTGCTCATAGCTAAGTCCGAACAGCCAATGTGCCTCAATGACTTCCAGCCCTTTGTTTACCATCGTTGCTGAATCAATTGTAATTTTGGCCCCCATTGACCAATTAGGATGCTTAAGTGCATCTTCCACGGTAACTTCACGCAGCTGTTCTCTTGTCAAATCTCGAAAAGAACCGCCTGATGCTGTGAGGGTAATATGTGCCACATCTTTCATACGCTCACCATTCAAGCATTGGAAAATAGCTGAATGCTCACTGTCAATCGGCAGCAACGGCACTCCTTTCGCCCGAGCTCGCGCAGTGACCAGATGACCAGCAGTAACCAGTGTTTCTTTGTTGGCCAAACCGATCTGTTTTCCAGCCTCAATCGCGGCCAGCGTGGAGTGCAATCCGACACTGCCCATTACAGCCGTCACAACCATATCCGCCTCTGTGTTCGCGGCCAGCTCAACGAGTCCTTCATTTCCCCAGTGTAGTTCGATTCCAGAAGGCAGTAAAGGACGAATTTCATCTGCTAACTGCTGAGTACCAACAGACACTTTTTTAGGTTGATAGAGATGTGCTTGCTCAGCAAGTAACTTTATATTGGAGCCGCCTGCTAAAGCCTCAACAGTGAACTGATCTGGGTGCATGGACACCACATCCAGCGTTTGAGTTCCAATAGAGCCGGTTGAACCAAGTACCGTAATTCTTTTCATGATGCACCTTCCTATCCTGAAAATCACTTTTATCAGGAGCTCATTGTTTGTTACCCAGGCAACTATGCAACTGCTACCATCCTTCTAATAGCGCAGGATGAACAACATAAAGGTTGATCCTGAGCATAAGTTGTAATACCAGACTCATGGAAGCAGCATCAGCATATGTACAAATGGAAAAACGACAATCCAGCTGTCGCAGCGGTCTAGTATACCACCGTGTCCTGGCAGCAGATTACCAGAATCTTTAATGCCGTACACTCGTTTGTATGCAGATTGTACCAAATCGCCCAGTTGTCCCACAACAGCACATGACAAACCGATGCCGAAGGCTTTACCCCAGGGCAGCAGTCCACCTGATAATCCAGCGAATACCAGAGCTATAACCAAAGCTAAAACAACTCCGCCAATGGACCCTTCGACCGTTTTGTTTGGACTAATCGCAGGCCATAGCTTCGTCTTTCCTACCATTTTGCCTACAAAATATGCCCCTGCATCACTTGCCCAAATACAAGACAACAACAAAAAAGTCCATAACAGTCCATGTTCCATATGACGTGATTCCGCAATATACGAAAATCCAAATCCTATATATACAGTACCAAGAAATAGTATAGCTACCGTTTGAATTGGGATTTTATTTTTCGTTCCTACCGTGATCATCATAAACACTATCATTACCAACCAAAGCAAACTGGCAAAGGATAGCGGTGAGTGTAAACCCAAAGATTGATATGGGAATACAAATGCTAATATGCTTACGTAGCCAAGCATTGCCGTACCTCCAAAAGGAGATACCTGCGTCATTCGTGCGAACTCATAAAATCCGATTAGGGCCATCACCAATATAAGCAAATGGTAGGCCAAGCCGCCCCACAGGACCATTGCCAAAAAGAATATGCCTGCCAGAATACCGGTAATTAATCTCTGTCTCAACGGCTTTCATCCTCCATTTACTTCAGTCCGCCATACCGTCGTGATCTTTTCTGATATTCGATCACTGCTTCGTATAAATGCTCTTTTTTAAACTCGGGCCAATAAATATCAGTAAACCACAACTCACTATATGCAAGCTGCCAAAGCATAAAATTACTGAGTCTAAGTTCCCCGCTTGTTCGAATCAATAAATCAGGATCTGGCATACCAGTAGAAAGCAACGTGTTGCCAATTAGCTCAGATGTTATATCTTCCGGCTTCAGCTTTCCATCCTCAATTTGTCGGCCCAATGCTTGCATGCACTCTGTGATTTCCAACCGACTTCCATAATTTAATGCAAAATTAAGTACAAGTCCGGTATTATTTTCAGTACGTCGAGTCGCTTCAGTCAGCGCTTCAACGGTATGGGAAGGTAAATGTTCCTTATTCCCCATCATACGCACTTGCACATTTTTTTCAATCAGCTCATCCAGCTCAATTGCCAAAAATTCTTGAGGCAGTTTCATTAGAAAATCAACTTCGTCCTTTGGACGCGTCCAATTCTCAGTTGAAAAAGCAAATAAAGTTAAATACTTAATACCCAGTTCATCCGCTGCAATTGCTGTGCGTTTCACTGCCTTCATTCCATTTTGATGCCCTACAATCCGCGGCATTCCAATCCGTTTGGCCCATCTGCCGTTCCCATCCATGATGACAGCAACATGCTGCGGAATATTGTCTTTTGAAATGGCCGGTGTTTGCTGTTTTTGTTCCCCGTTCCACCAAGACCGAACCCGTTTGATCATTCCAGTTCCTCCAGCATTCTCTGAAAATGTGCCTCAGGCTTGAAAAGAGACAAACCCCACCGTAAGGGAGGGGCTGCCAATCTTTTTAAACTTCCATAATTTCTTTTTCTTTTGCAGCTAAAACTTTATCCACTTCAGCGATAAACTTATCAGTCGTCTTCTGGATATCTTCCTGATGCTTACGAGATTCGTCCTCGGAAATATCACTTTTCTCCATTTTTTTAATATCATCGTTTGCATCACGACGAATGTTACGAATAGCGATTTTCGCTTCTTCACCGCTCTTTTTCGTCAGCTTCACCAAATCAGTTCTGCGCTCCTCCGTTAAAGCAGGAATACTCAGACGAATGGTGTTACCATCATTCGAAGGTGTCAAACCCAAATCGGATTTTTGGATAGCGCGTTCGATATCAGCCAAAGAAGATTTGTCCCAAGGCTGAATCATCAAGGTCCGACTGTCAGGTGTATTGATATTCGCCAGCTGATTGACTGGAGTCATTGCGCCGTAATATTCAACCTGCACACGGTCCAGTAATGCTGGTGTTGCCCGTCCTGCACGCAAAGATGCAAGATCACGTTGCAATGCCTGGATTGCTTTTTGCATGCGCTCTTCAGCGCTCTTTTTCACAGATTGTGGCATTAATTTACACTCCCTTTGACGATCGTACCAATTTTTTCACCCAGTACGACACGTTTAATGTTACCTTGCTCTGTAATAGCAAAGACAATCAACGGAATATTGTTATCCATGCACAGCGAGGAAGCTGTAGAATCCATGACACCGAGATTTTTGTTAAGCACATCCAAATACGTGAGCTGCTCATATTTTTCAGCTGTGCTATCTTTAAACGGATCGGCGGAGTACACACCATCTACTTTATTTTTAGCCATCAGAATTACTTCTGCTTCGATCTCAGCGGCACGCAAAGCAGCTGTAGTATCAGTCGAGAAGAACGGATTACCCGTACCTGCAGCAAAAATTACGACCCGACCTTTTTCCAGATGACGAATAGCTCTACGGCGAATGTAAGGTTCTGCAATCTGTTGCATTGCGATGGACGTTTGTACACGCGTAGGCACTTCAATCTGTTCCAAAGCATCCTGTAGAGCCAATGAGTTCATCACGGTTGCAAGCATGCCCATGTAATCTGCCGTTGCCCGGTCAATCCCATTGGCACTTCCAGCAATACCACGCCAGATATTACCGCCTCCGCACACAATAGCAACTTCTACTCCTAGTTCCACCACGTCCTTAACTTGTTCAGCAATCGACGCAATTGTATCCGCATCAATACCGTAACCGTTAGGACCTGACAGCGACTCCCCACTAACTTTCAGAACAACACGTTTAAATACAGGTTTTTCCAAATGATCACCCTCCAATTTCATATATTATTTATGTAACAGGATAGGTGTCCTGTTGCAAGAAATGGAACACTGATGTGTTCCATTTCTGTTTATTCATATGCATTTACCGATCGTTGGTAATTATTGTTTCACTTGGGACATAACTTCTTCGTAGAAGTTGTCTTCTTTTTTCTCCAGACCTTCACCCAGTTCGAAACGAACAAAGCGGCGTACGGAGATGTTTTCACCAATCGTACTGATTTTCTCGTTGATCAGTGTGGAGATTGTTTTGTCTGGATCTTTAATGAAAGATTGCTCCAGCAAGCAGAATTCTTCGTAGAATTTACCGATGCGGCCTTCAACCATTTTTTCAACGATTTTTTCTGGTTTACCTTCGTTCAAAGCTTGTGCTTTCAGGATTTCTTTTTCTTTTTCAATCTCTTCCTGTGGCACTTCTTCGCGACGAACATAACGAGGGTTCGATGCAGCGATATGCATTGCAATGTCACGAACAAAATCTTTGAACTGGTCAGTTTTCGCTACGAAGTCTGTTTCGCAGTTTACTTCTACCAGCACGCCGATACGGCCGCCAGCATGGATGTAGGATTCAACAACGCCTTCAGTAGCAATACGGCCTGCTTTGTTGGCTGCAGCTGCAAGTCCTTTTTCACGCAGAACTTCAACCGCTTTTGTCAAATCACCATTTGCTTCTTCAAGCGCTTTTTTACAATCCAGCATTCCTGCGCCTGTTTTTTCACGAAGCTCTTTTACTGCGCTAGCATTAACTGCCATATTATTTCCCTCCAAATTTAATTTTCAGTGGTATATACGAGCTTTATTCCTTAAAAAAAGGGTAGTGAGAGGTTTTCCACCTACCAACCACCCTTTTCATTTAATTCGTATAGGTATTTCCGATCGGAAATATTATGCTGTAGTTTCTTCGCCTTGGTTAGCTTCCATAACTGCATCAGCCATTTTACCTGTCAGCAATTTAACAGCGCGGATCGCGTCGTCATTACCTGGGATAACATAGTCGATTTCGTCTGGATCGCAGTTTGTATCAACGATACCTACGATTGGGATACCCAATTTGCGAGCTTCAGCAACCGCGATACGTTCTTTGCGCGGATCAATGATGAACAGAGCACTTGGAAGGCCCTTCATGTTTTTGATACCACCCAAGAATTTTTCAAGACGATCTTTTTCTTTGCGAAGAATGATAACTTCTTTTTTAGGAAGAACAGCAAATGTACCATCTTCTTCCCAAGCTTCCAATTGTTTCAAACGATCAATACGTTTTTGAATGGTTTGGAAGTTAGTCAGTGTACCACCCAACCAGCGTTGGTTGATGTAGAATTGACCAGCGCGAGCTGCTTCTTCTTTAACGGAATCTTGTGCTTGTTTCTTCGTGCCTACGAACAGGATTGTACCATTCTCAGCTGCAATGCTTTTTACGAAGTTGTAAGCTTCCTCAACCTTTTTCACTGTCTTTTGCAAGTCAATGATGTAAATACCGTTTCTTTCAGTGAAGATATAACGATCCATTTTCGGGTTCCAGCGACGTGTTTGGTGACCAAAGTGAACCCCAGCTTCCAAAAGCTGTTTCATGGAGATTACTGCCATCTTCACGCACCTCCTAAGTTTGGTTTTTTTGTGTGTCCTCCGCCGACATCATTTTTTATAAAGACTTCCTATTGGAAGCACCCTCCATAAAATTAACCGACGTGCGTTTTTAACACCGTCAATTAATATACCATAACACTTGCAGCGTTGCAACCAGCTTTTCGACAATAGTCGAAACCGTGTGAAAAACGTCCTGTACACTTCCATCTGCCTGGCTTCTTAGCAAAATGTTTGTGAAAATAAAGTGTTAGACTCTCGCACTGCATTGAACGGGCAGGATAGTTCCAATATGTGCCCTATTAGCCGCATCTGTGCTAGTCTTTTATATATAGATGACGCCATGCTGGGCGTACCAGCAAAAAGCCTTGACCGACTAACGGCCAAGGCTTTTTGCACACGAATAAAATCATACCGATTCGCGATTAGTGACCCATCATCGCCGGGTCCGGGTTGTCCCCGTCGGCGGTACCTTCTTCCTGCTGCTGCGGTTTACGCAAAAGGAGCGACAGTGCTACAGCCGCAGCCGTAAGGCACGCGGATAGGAAAAACGTATCGCCATAACCCGTAACGACAGCATTCAGCGGATTCGCGTCCGCTCCCGCATTTGCGGTGTGGGAAGTGATTTGCGACGGCAGATAACCCGTCAGACCCACGACCGCAACGAGAGAACAACTTACTGAGCTGCTGTTGTCAATGGTGTGACTCGGCTCACCAGGCGGTGAGGTGCAGAGTTAAGAACATGCGTGTTGAGCGGCATCATGGAGAAGCCCATTCCGAGACCCATGGTGCAGATGCATAAGATAATAACTCAGAGCGAAGGATCCACAGATATATTGGACAAGATGAATAGAGAAATGGATAGGACGGCAAGACCGGCGAAGGCGAGCGGACGCGCGCCGATTTTGTCGAACAGCCGGCCGCTGATCGGGTTGCCGATTCCGGCGCATAACGCATAAGGCATCAGGATTCAGCCGGTTTCAAGGGCGGTGTAGTGCATGACGCCTTGCAGGTACAGCGGTACGATCAGCATTGCGCCGAACAACGCGAGCTGTACGATCCACGTCAAGATGATGCTGCGTGTAAAATCAGACGATTTGAACGCCTTCAGCTCCAGCAGCGGCTGCTTCTGTGCCAGTTCCACGAAGATGAAAAGGATGAGCGCAATGCCGCCGATGGTCAAGCCCGTGATCGTCGAAGCCTTGGACCAGCTGGTGCCGCCTTCGCTTACACCATACGCCAGCATGGAGAAGGCGATCGGCGCGAGGCACATGCCGATGACGTCCAGATTCGGCGCCTCATGACGGCCGGATTTCGGCAAATATTTATACCCGAGAATTAAGGCGATAATCCCCCCTCCTCGCTAGAGCTACATTGATCCGGATTGAGGGCAGTTTTAACAATACATCTTGGTGTAAGCCGCCATGAGATGACCTTTGAATTCTTCAGGGGTCTTTTTTTATGTCCACTAGCTCTGAATTGCAATAGACTATGTTGTAAGCCATTATGGGGGGTCATTCCCGCTTTTGAACTAAACACTAAGAAAATTCTTTATTCGCATCGAAAAAAATAAAAAGCCGTCCTCTTCCCGATTAGGTCAGTTGGACGGCTTCTTCGTTATTTTAGTAATAATAGAACTGAAATCCTCACCTTTAACAAACTGATAGGTGCCTGTACGAATTTTGGTATTGATTTTTTTAGCCTTAGCTGCTGCCTCAAATGCACTAGCATCCGATACGACTCCAGCCCGTTCCAATCCAGATGCCACACTTCTTAAATTACTCCCCGATGCAATGCTATATTGCACTTGTGGGGTGGCAGGCTGCTTGGGAATATCGGGAGTGGTTGTAGTGCCAGCTCTTTGAGTTTGTGGCTTGTTCGGACTTTGTGGTACCGACGTGCTAGTCGAAGGCTTAGAAGCAGCCGAGGATGTGCTGTTTGCAGGTACCTTTGGTGTTGAAGGCGTTTGAGCTGGTTTAGCCTTTTGAGGTGCAACGGGAGTCTTGTTGCCTTCCTTGATCAGCTTATTGCGCCATTCCTCTTCTGTCATTTTCGGATCAGAACTGTCACTGATCTGAAGATTTAACTCGGCTGCTGCCTTCTCTAGTTGTTCTCGCGTCATGTTTTTCGGGTCTGTCGAAGATTGCTGCGACTGCCCCTGACCAATTATTGCCAGTTGCAACAACAATGCCCCCATTATAAGCCCCGTACCCATGCCTAACATAAATGAGCGGTTTTTGATCATGTCACATCCTCCCGTTCCGCGAGTTGTAATATGAGCTGTACTTCGCCTCGCTGGATGCCTGATTGCTTGGCTATATAATCCACCGACTTGCCTTGCTCATGCATCGCGAACAACTCTTGATAACGATCTCGGATGGACTCTTGTTCCTGCTCAGTTTGAGGCTCTTGCAATGCCGTTTGCTCCTCCAAAGTTACGATAGAAGCTTCTGAATCTGAGTTTGGCATAGAGATGGTCGCAAGCATTGCCTGACGCTCAAGCTCCACAATACGATTCCGAAGCTCAGCTACTTGCTCCTGTAATGCTGCCTGCTTAACCGCGTGCTCCTGCTTCATACCAGATACGAGTTCAATCAACTCGTCATTGTCGTTTTCAATATCGGCCATATATTGCTCCAATGTAGCCTCAACCTTTTGAACGACGGCCTCTTCTGTTCCCCGGCTTGGCTGGCGCTTTGGCATAAGCCAGGCGTAGACAACAGCTGCGGCTCCCAGCAGAACAATATAAATCCATGGTTGATCCACTGCCCATCGTCTCCTTTTATAACGCTTCTCCACCCATCGGATCAGAGCGAAAAATCAATATGATGTCCCTTATACGGATGCTCTGCCGGATGCTCCTTAGGCAGCTCAGTCTCATCTGAGCGGGAGCGACTCTGCTGGGAAGAATCTCTGCTCTGCTCACCTGTTTGCCTCTCACCGACGAATGTTTCTGCAGACTGGTCTATGGCACCGCTTCGCTGACGCATGTTCTCCGTCTCCAGCGCAGTCTTTTGTCCAAGTAATGCCTGGTCATTCATCGGTCGCTGCTGAGACTCACTATGGTATTTCCCTGCTTCACTAGTGCGAGGTACAGCAATTTGCAATTCAACAGCCTTCAAGCTCATTGGACCACACCCTTTCCGATTGGGCATCCGTATCAGACTACCAAGAAATATAATAAATTGAATTATTATCAGTGTAATGAATTACATGTAGGAGGACATGCTGATATCTCCCTCATGGTAATAAAACGCCATTCTTTCCAAAGAATCTTTAATAAATTTTGTATATCTGCCGATAACTATCTTAGAGCCACCATAAATCACATTTTTCACTTCTACCCGGGCGCGGCTCGTATCTTCTAAAGTTCGTTCTATTTCAAGCATTCTGGACTTGGTTTCCAAAAGTTCCTGTTCATTGGATTTTTTAGTAGATGTCAGCTTGATTCGCATAGCCATTCTATCAGGTGCGAGCTGACCGGCAGCCGCTAGCTGATCCAATATTGTGAGAGCCTTGTTCGTTTTATCCTGGCTGTCTGTCTGCTGCTTCAATCGTGCGCGGAGTTCTGTCAGCTCATCACGCAGTTCGGGAAGCACACCCACTTCGATATTGGTAGCTGTGGACATCGTATTACCGACGGTACGAGCCACTACCTTTTTACCAGCTTGTACACTGCCACCTACGATAAGCCCTTTTGTCCCTTCGCAGATTACATTATTACTCGCTTTGATCTGGGAATGCATGATACTCTGGGATACAAGTACATCGGCTCCCGCGATCACGTTACCATCTTGTATAAACGAGCATTTCACATTTTGTGCAGCTTTCACGAATCCTTTATGGTATCCGATAATACCCCCGCTGATTTCCACTGAGCCATCCGCCTCAATTTCAGCGCCTTCCACACCGCCAATGACACGAATGTCACCAGCCGCCCGAACGCGAAAACCTGTCAAGACATTCCCGCGAATGACGACGGTTCCAACAAAATCAATGTTACCGACGCTATAATCGACATCCCCGTTCACTTCATACACAGGGAACACATTAAGCTTGCCCTTTTCAGTTGTAGTCACTAAACCATCAATAGCCGCATACATCGCAACGCCTTCCGGATGGATCACTACATTTTTGCCAACTTTAAAACGCGCCTCTTTACCTGGAAGAAAAGGAATTTCCTCTCCGGTTACAGCAATCCCTGGTACACCCGGCAGAGGATCCACCCGTTCGGCAATCAGTTGTCCACGTTTTACATTTCTTAAACGAGTTAATTCTTTATAATCCACCCGTCCATCCACAGTTTCAAGTGGCTTATGTGCATCTTCACCGGTCACAATATCGGCCAGATTTATTTTCCCATCTGTACCATGAATCGGCTGCTTTCCCTGAGCAATCAGTAATTTCCCGAAGAAATGATCTTCCGGATTTGCCACAAATGTGCGAATTGCATCGGTAATTACACCGTAGGATATTTTTTGGTTGCTTAGAAAACGTTCTAATTCTTGCACAGAACAGGCAAAGCCTTCTTCACGTTTGGCAAACTCCAAGTAGGCGGATTGTTTGTCAGGTGAGACAACCACTTTTAAAAACTGATCCAAAGCATACTGCTTCTCCACATGGGTGCTCCTTCCGTCTAACTGTTACTGTAACCTCCCGTACGTTAATCTTTACGCATTAGCAAATCCCGTTGTTTGTCCAGTGTCGCTCTCAGACGTAATATTGCTTTGGAATGCAACTGAGAAATTCGCGAAGGAGAAAGTGACATGACCTCAGCAATTTCGCTGAGTGACAGATCCTCGTAATACAATAAAGAAACAACGATACGCTCTTTTTCAGTTAATTTATCAATGCCTTGTGCCAAGGCATCACGAAGTGTGAATTCATTGACCTTATGGTCCGGATTTTTCGCCTTTTCGTCCACCAACAGGGAAAGCCGTGTTTCCGACTCTTCTTCGCGGATCGGGTCCTCCAGTGAAACAATCGACATCACGGCGACCTCCTGGATCATACTTTGAAACTCTTTCTCGGAGACGTCCAAATAATGACTCATCTCTTCGTCGCTTACTGTGCGTAAATATCTTTGTTCTAGATGCTGGTAGGCGTCTTCGATTTTTTTCGCTTTTTCCCTAACTGAACGAGGAACCCAATCTCCTTGACGAAGGCCATCCAAAATTGCTCCACGAACACGCCAAGAAGCATAAGTCTCAAACTGCAAACCACGCTCATAATCAAATTTCTCTAAAGCATCAATCAAACCCATAACACCGTTGCTCGCCAGATCATCCTTGGATACATTTTTAGGTAAGCCTACTGCAAGACGGCCCGACACATACTCCACAATATGAAGATACTTTTCAATTAACTGTTTCTTCGCTTCCTTGTCACCGTGTTCTTTCCATTGCTCCCACAGGTCGGAATGGTTCAAATGAGCGGCTTTTCGCTCGTTCATCGGCTTCACCCTCCTTATTTGTCTGTCAGGTGACGAACGGCCTTGGCCAATTCTTCAGGGTCCTTGTTGGAAACCAGCTTAGGTGGGTTTAAAGGTGCGAAACCATTATTCCCCTCGTCCGTCTGGTCTGGTTTCGGTTTTAGCAATTCATTCAGGTTTTCATTTTCGTCTGGTGTCGTCAGGTCCAGATTTCCCCCTACGCCGTCTACCTGAGAGCTTGCCCGGTCTTGGGCATTCCCCAAATCTGGCCGCGCCACTACACTCAGTGTCCAGCGCAGCACAAATGCAAGTAGGAACCAAAAAACGAAGGCGATTAAGCCACGAATTAAGCTCGTGGTCAGCAGATTGCTGCCAACGGACAACACAAAAGTCAGAATAAATCCGACTACTCCAGACCAAAGATTAATGCGTAAGCTACCAAATAACATGTTTATAATTCCTTTACACCTTTTTGTACGCTTCGAATATTCAAAACGCCAGTTTCAGAGTCCAACTCAATCGTTCGTCCATAATTGCCACCTGTATCTTCCGCAATCAAAGGAATGCCCAGATCTACAAGCATTTCCTTACAGGATTCTACATTGCGCGGGCCAATCCGCATGGTGTCTCCACTACCGGCAAAGGCAAACATCTGCGCTCCTCCTGCCATTTTGGCAATCAGTCTGCGCCGCTCAGCACCCAGTTTCAACATTCGCTCCAACAACTCTGGCAATGCGGTATCCGCATATTTGGCAATATTCAGCTGCCCTTCACGGGCAATATCCGAGGACGGTAACATCACATGTGCCATGCCTGCCAGCTTCAAATGAGGATCATAGAGGGTCAATCCGACGCAGGAGCCAAGTCCTGTCGTGCGAATCGAGTTCGGGTTGCTAGTAACATTTAAATCTGCCATGCCGACTTTAATGATGCTTTTATCCTCAATCATCGTTCATCGGGACTCCTAACGACCTAAAGATTTTCCCGAACGATTCTGGATCAGGAATCAGGAAAAATTGACCCTCAATCTGATTCTGCCCTTCCAGAAACGATGTGTCAATCAATAAAGCAGCATCCCCCATTTGCCCAAACTGCAGCAGTCCGTAGCTGAGAATAGCTCCTGCCATATCCAGTGCCAGCGCAGGGACTGTCGGGTACATGGATAAACGTGTGAAATCCGCCAACGAAGAAAGGTAGGAGCCTGCTAAAATATTACCGATCTCCGACAGGGCTGAATGCTCCATCTCGTTAAAGCTATCTTCGTCATCCGAAGGAATATTCGCCAAACGGGATAGTAAGCTTTTTGCCGCCTGAGGTTGCAATATGAAGAATAGATTACCAGGTGCTTCCCCTTCGACCCTAAAAAATATTGCAACAACAAGCTGTTCATTTCCGCCGACTTTGTCCGCAATTTCCTCAAAAGGCAGCATTTGCACTTTGGGCACACCCATGTCGATCGGTTTATTGAGAAGCCGGGAGAGCGCTGTAGCAGCGTTCCCCGAGCCAATGTTGCCGACTTCTTTCAATACATCCAACTTGAAGTCTTCGAGATTTCCCAGATTTTCCATATATTAATCCTCTAAGCCTTCTAATTGGTTCATCTCGCTACGGTTCAAAACTTCGGACAAGTTGAGCATGATCAGCAGACGTTCTTCACCAATTTTAGCAACTCCGCGAAGGTATTTCGCCTTAACTCCGCCGACTACTTCCGGTGGTGTCTCAATGTTGTCAGTATTCAGGTCAATCACGTCATTCGCTGAATCCACGATAAAGCCGACTTGCATCTCGCCCACAGCAACGATAATAATACGGGTTTGATCGGTATACTCGGCTTCAGGTAATCCAAAACGGCCACGAAGATCAATAACCGGAATAACCACGCCTCTCATGTTGAATACGCCTTTAACAAAATCGTAAGTTCTCGGAACTCGTGTAATCGGCACCATGCGTTCAATAGATTGGACTTTTTCTACTTCAACACCGTATTCTTCTTCACCAAGCTTAAATACGATAACTTTAATTTCTTCTCCCATGTCTAAAAACCCTCCTTATTGATGTCAGCAATCTCACATTTCTTTCATTTTTAATGAAGACATTATTTAATGAAAACATTCGGGTCAATGATCAAAGCAACCTGACCGTCACCCAGAATCGTAGCACCTGAAATTCCTTGGATGTTTGGAAGATACTTGCCCAGATTTTTAAGGACGATTTCACTTTGTCCCAAAAAGTCCTGTACGGAAAGAGCTGCCAGACGGTCTCCCTTACGGATGACCACGACCTCTGTCTCTTCTTCTTCATCTTCGTTGAAGTCCGGTACCTCAAACAGCTGACTCAAGGAGATAAGCGGGATATGAGAATCGCGGAAAGCAATCATCTTATTGCCATGCACAGAACGGATTTGCTTACGTTTGACGATCGCAGTTTCCACAATGGAAGACAAAGGAATCGCATATTTTTCTGAACCGATCTGTATCATCATGGCTGCAATAATGGATAGAGTCAGCGGCAATTGTACAGAGAAATTAGTGCCTTGGCCCAATGTGGAGTGAACCGTAACATTACCACCCAAAGCAGTGATTTTGGATTTAACAACATCCAGACCGACACCGCGTCCTGATACGTCTGAAATGACTGCAGCTGTACTAAAGCCTGGAGCAAACAATACTTGATAAGCTTCCTCGTCGGTCATTGAAGCTGCTTGTTCTGCTGTCAAAATCCCTTTGGAAATAGCACTGTTTAGTACCTTTTCACGGTTAATCCCGTTCCCATCATCCTCAATCTCGATAAATACGTTATTACCGCTATGAAAAGCACGCAGTTGAACCGTTCCAGTTTCTGGTTTGCCAGCTGCAATCCGGTCGGCCACTGACTCGATGCCATGATCCACGGAGTTACGAAGCAAATGCACCAGAGGATCGCCAATTTCGTCGATAACAGTCCGATCCATTTCAGTCTCTGCTCCAGTAATAACCAATTCCAGTTTTTTATCCAGCGACTTGGCCAGATCGCGAACCATACGCGGGAAACGGTTGAAAACAGTATCTACAGGTACCATCCGCAATTTAAGAACAACATTTTGCAAATCACTGCTCACACGACTCATATGCTCAACCGTTTCTGTCAGTGCTGGATTGGAAGCCTCACTGGCTAACTGTTCTAAACGCACACGGTCAATGAGCAACTCGCTGAATAAATTCATAAGTACATCCAGACGTTCAATATCTACGCGAATCGTACGGTTGTGCGTAGGAGCAGCCGTCTTGGCTACTGGCGCTTTACCTGCGGCTGGCTTGGCGACAGAGGCCGCAGCTGGAGACTGCGGCTGGGATGGAGCGGTTGGCTGCACGGCAACAGGTGCTTCCTGTACCGCCGCTGTCTCAGCGAGTCCAGCATTAACTTCGCTCATTTGTTTAAGGGATTCCTGATCCAGTTGTACCACTGAGACAGTGTCAATTTCAGAGATACCCGCGATTTCCTTTTCCAGCTCCCCAACTTCTTTCTGCGTTATGTAATATAACGAGAAGCTTTGTTCGAATTTTTCCTGCTCGATATCCTGTACGGATGGATAGGCCTTGACAATTTCACCAGAGTTTTCCAATGTGTTAAATACCATAAAGGCACGTGCTGCCTTCAGCTGGCTCTCTGAACTGATTGTTACCTGTATATAGTGAACACGATGCCCTTCTGAAATCGATTGCTCCAGTACAGAATACTGGAATTGGTCCAAAACCAATCCAGCACTATCGTTAGTGCCCGCTTTTGCAGAAGGAGACTCCTCAGCGGCGGCATTTGAGCCGGACTTTAAGAAATCCCCGCTCACGATGGATTGTAATGAAGATACAATAGAGGAGACATCCGCTTTTCCATCGCCTCCCTCTGTAATGTGCTGCACCATGGATTCCAGGGCATCCAAACCTTTAAATAAGGTATCGAATATAAATTCATGCATCGCCAGCTTGTTGTTACGTACCAGATCAAGAACGTTTTCCATTTGGTGAGTGAGCGATGCCAGGTCTTCAAACCCCATCGTAGCAGCCATTCCTTTGAGGGTATGGGCAGAACGGAAAATCACCTGAACGATGCCTAGATCGGTTGGGTTGCTTTCCAGTTGAAGCATATTTTCGTTAAGAGATTGCAGATGATCATTCGACTCATCAATAAACATGTTTAAATATTGGTTCATGTCCATTGTGAGACACCTCCTCCATGAGTTACACTCCGATTATTTCACAACTTGTACAAGCTTGGGGGCGATCTCCTGCATTGGCAGAAGGTGGCGCACACATTTTAATTCAACTGCTGAGCGGGGCATTCCGTACACTACACAAGTCTCCTCATTTTCAGCAAATGTGGATTGAACCCCAGCGTCATAAAGCTTTTTCATCATTTTAGCCCCGTCGCTCCCCATTCCAGTAAGCAATACTAGATGTCTTTCCAGCGAGGTTAACGAGAGCAGTGATTCGAACATCGTATCTACGGAAGGACGGTGACCATTGCGAGCCTCCTCCATCTTCAGTGACACAGTGTATTTACCACCGGCTCCAGGCACAATTCTTAGCTGATATCCCCCTGGAGCGATGTAGGCTGTTCCCGTCTCCAGCGTCATCCCCTGCTCAGCCTCCACCACTCGTAGTGGACTCAACGTATTCAACCGTTGGGCTAGCGAACGAGTGAAGTTTGGCGGCATATGCTGAACGATAACGATTGGAGCTGGAAAATCCCCAGGGATGCGCTCCAACAGCGTCTTCAGCGCCCGTGGTCCGCCCGTAGAACATCCGACCGCCACCAGTTTTCGAAAGCTGGACGTGTGTACACCTTTTTTAAGTGACAATCCCTTTGGTGCGGCTGGAACTGTAGGTGCTGTTACTGGAGGCGTTGTAGCCGCAGGAGTGGAAGAAGCTGATGAAGTTACCGTCTTCCGTGATTCCGGCTTGACCAACCCTGCTTTATCCTTACCCTGCATCGATTTGCCAGCGGTCGGCTCAGAGCTCTTCAGTTGTCCCGACGTTATTCCCGTACCCATGGACAAGTCTTCTTTCTTCTGCACATGAGGTGCTTGCACTGGTTTCCTTGGCTGAACAGCTGGCTTGTCTATGCGATCAGCTGTAGCAGCTGTTCCAGACAGCTGTTTTTTAGTTTCCTGCTTGGCAGCTGTTGGGACGGACTTCCCAGCATCTTTCTTTGGCTGAGCCGATGCAGCAGGTGGAGAAGCAAGCGGAACAACAGGAGGCTTGTCTGCCGAAGCTTGACTTCCAGCTCGTTTCTCAGTCACAGCCTGTCCAGGTGGCTTTTCCATTGGCGTTTTTTTCGCTTGTTCCAATGCAGCTTTGCGTTCATTAGCTTCCTTGCGCTCCAAGCGGCTGCGTACTGCTTGCATAGCAGTATGCATCTGTTCGAGCAATGCCTTGCTCACCTGCTCAATATCTTGCGCATGAGCAATGGAAGGCTTTCTTATAAAATCAAAAGCCCCTGCCTCCAAAGCCATGATGGTCTCCTTCATGCCTTGTTCATTGATGCCTGACAGCATAATGACAGGTAGCGGATGGGCTGCCATAATCAGTGGCAACGCTTCAAGACCATTCATTTCAGGCATTTCGACATCCATGGTGACCAAATCAGGCTGCAATTCTTTCACTTTCTCTACAGCCTCTCTGCCATTGGCGGCTGTACCTACGATGTTGAACGACTCATCCCTTACAATTAGATCTGTAATAATTTTGCGCATAAAGGCCGAATCATCTACAACCAGCACCCGGTAAGCACACATGTTAAACACCCCTGTTTCCTCTCATCAAAAATCAATGCATAGAACGCCGCAACCATTTTTGCATAAATCCTTTAATTCCACTCAATGCACCTGATTGTGGAACCTGTGGCATTGCTGCAAAACGGTGTGCCAGATTCAGTACATCTCTTGAAGCCGTACATCCCGGAAAAGCAACCATAAAAGGTATTTGTCTTTTGACTGCCTGCATGACATGAGTATCGTCACTGATATGTCCAAGCAGCGGGATTTCGATCTCCAAAAAGCGTTTCGCAACAAGTGCGATCTTATCAGCAACTTGACGGGCCTCATTATCGTTATCGGCACGATTGACTATAATTTTGAATACCGTATCTTTCTGCAACCCGTTCACGACTTTAATTAGTGCATACGCATCTGTTAAGGACGTCGGCTCTGGGGTGGTTATTACCATACATTCGTCAGCTGAAGTGATAAATTTAAGATTTTCCTTGGATAAACCTGCACCTGTATCAAAAAGGATATAATCCATGTCTGCTGCCATTTTTTCTACTTCTTCGGCAAAATAATTCAGATTCTCATCTGATAAGGCAAACAGTTCGCTTAAGCCTGAACCTCCGGCAATATAAGGCAAACCACCTATACCCGTTTGAATAATTTCATCAATGGATTTTTCACGTTTTAACAGATGAAGAAGATTGTATTGTGAGTGGGCCCCCATCAACACATCAATATTAGCCATACCGATGTCAGCATCAAACACAAGTACCTTTCGACCAAGAGATTGCAGGGCCAAAGCAAAGTTCAGCGTAAAATTGGATTTGCCCACCCCGCCTTTACCACTGGTAATCGTTATAATTTTTGCGTGACGATTACGTGGGGGTAATCGATATTTTTCTAAGGATGGGGCCATCTGTCTAAGTGATTGGGCTTGATCACTCATATGGAATCTCCGATAACTTCTGGTGATCCTTGGGCTCCAAGCAGCATATTTGTCACCATTTCTGCATCGGGATGAAGCAGGTCGTCAGGAACATTTTGTCCATTAGTAATATAGGCCAACTGCATCGGAAACTGGTGCAAAAGATTAAACATTCCGCCACAACTGCCTGTCTCATCCATCTTGGTAAATACAACCTTACCAAGACCAAACTTACTGAAATGTCCAGTTATATTAAGCATATCCCTGCTTTTGGATGTCAGGCTGAGTACCAGATACGTCTCACTTTCATTAATAGGTGAAAGCAGACTTTGCAGCTCTGATACAAGCAGTTCATTACGATAATTTCGCCCTGCAGTATCCATGAGGATCAAGTCACAATGCTCCAGACGTTGGATAGCTCTTTGGACGTCACCGGGAGATTGCACAACTTCAAGCGGTACATTTAAAATCGTTGCATATGTACGCAGTTGCTCGACGGCTGAAATTCGGTACGTGTCAGAAGTAATAAATCCAACTTTGCGATGATGCTTGAACAACTGTTCCGCAGCCAACTTCGCAATGGTTGTCGTTTTTCCTACTCCGGTAGGGCCTGCAACATACACAATTTTGGTGTCTTGGGAAATTCCTTTATCCAGTCTTGTCTGTATAAAACTGGTCACTTCCTCACGAAAGGCTTGCTCCCAATCAAAAGTTTCAGGTGCAAAAGGGTGCTCACTTCGACGCACATATACCTGTTCGATCCAATATTCCAGTAAATCACGTTCCACTTCCTGTTCCAATACATGCTCACAAATCTCTTGCAGCGCCTCCGGCCAAGTACTTTCCATCGAAGAGTTTCTGGAAAACCGAGTCATCATCGCTTTCATTTCCCGTAATTCATTAAGCAAAGCCTGATTTTCCTCAGCTCCACTCTTGTCTGGAACACTTGCTTCGATTGGCCGTTTATGCAGCTCACTGGATGATTTCAGGTTCGAAAGCAATACTTCTTGATCAAATGCCTGAGATATAGTCTCCAGGTTATTAGCAGACCTAGGCGACAAATGCTCAGTTGCTGATGCAGCTTGTTCTGTATTAACCGTTAATTCAGCTTGTCCTTCTTTGGAACTACCGGCTATCTGTTGTGTAACCCGTCGATAAGCTTCTGGAGCTGCTTGTCTGGGGACCACAGGGACTAATGGTTTTTCCGGCTTCTCAGGGGTGTTCATTAGAGGCGAAGAAGCCTGGGCAAGCTGGTGTGACGAGCGTTCAGCCCGCCGAGGCTTTGGAGGTTGCTGCTCCTCAACTGCAGCAACCACTTCAATTTTCTTTTTACTGAACATCCCCATAAAACCGCCGACCTTCACTTCCTTTGTACTTAAAATGACGGCATCTGTTCCTAAGTCACCCCTGATTTGCAGCATGGCTTCTGGCATGGTATCCACTACATATCGTTTCACCCTCATAAGTTCACCACCCCGACACTTTGAATTTCAACGTTCGGCTCCAGCTCACTGTACGACAGCACCGGGACATCCTGCATCGTCCGCTCCATCACTTGCCGCAAATACATACGTATTGTCGGTGACGTTAACACAATAGGCTGCTGTCCAGATTGAATGAGACGATTGATTTGCTCCATCATCCTTTGATACACCGTTTGCGTTGACACCGGATCAAGAGCCAAATAGCTACCTTGCTCCGACTGCTGCACACTCTCAGCAATTTTCTTCTCCAATCCTGGTCCCACGGTAATAACGCGCAACGTTTCTCCCTGCTGTGCAAATTGCTGCGTAATCTGACGTGATAACGCTTGGCGAACATATTCAGTCAGCACGTCTGGATCTTTTGTATAAGTACCATAGTCAGCCAGTGTCTCGAATATAGTCACCATATCGCGTATAGAGATTTTTTCTTTCAACAGCTTGGCCAACACTTTTTGTACGTCCCCAATCGCAAGCACAGAAGGAATAAGGTCGTCCACCAGCACTGGGTAATTCTCTTTGAGATTGTCAACCAGCGAACGTGTTTCCTGTCTGCCAAGCAACTCATGGGCATGTTTCTTGATCGTCTCTGTTAGATGAGTAGCTACAACTGAAGGTGGATCAACTACCGTATAACCTGACAGCTCAGCAACATCCTTGGTGTTCTCGTCAATCCAGAGTGCAGGCAATCCGAAAGCCGGTTCTGTCGTTTCAATCCCTGTAATAGAGTCGTCGTCGTATCCCGGACTCATAGCCAGATAATGATTCAACAACAGTTCTCCGCCGCCTACCGTATTGCCTTTAATTTTAATTACATATTCGTTAGGCTTGAGCTGAATGTTGTCCCGAATACGAATGACCGGCACAACCAACCCCAGCTCCAAGGCGCATTGACGGCGAATCATAATAATACGATCCAGTAAATCACCGCCTTGCTGTGTATCCGCCAAAGGAATCAACCCGTACCCAAATTCAAATTCAATCGGATCTACTTGAAGCAAGTTAATGACACTTTCCGGACTACGCACCTCTTCGATTTGTTGCTCCTCCTCCAGCTGTTCATCAGCAATTTGCTTGCGTTCCATATTGCCCTGCATTCTTCGGGCTGCAAAAAACAATAGAATCGCAAGTGGAAGAGTTGTAATGATATGAATAGGCGTGAAAAGGCCCAATAATGCAATGGTGGCAGCCACTATGTAGATCAATTTTGGATATGAAAAGAGCTGTCCGGTTAAATCTTCTGCTAAGTTGCCATCCGACGTAGCCCGCGTAACAATCAAGCCTGATGCCGTGGATATGAGCAGCGCGGGAATCTGGCTGACCAATCCATCACCGATCGTGAGAACAGAATACGTTGACAGCGCTTCTTGAAATCCTTTTCCCTGAACGGCCATACCGATAATAAAGCCGCCCACCAGGTTAATGATCAAAATGATAATACTGGCGATCGCATCGCCTTTAACGAATTTACTCGCACCATCCATTGCTCCGTAAAAATCCGCTTCCCGTTCGATTTTACTGCGTCGTTCACGGGCTTGCTGCTCATTAATCAGACCTGCATTCAAATCAGCATCAATACTCATTTGTTTACCTGGCATCGCATCCAATGTAAAGCGTGCGCCCACTTCTGCTACCCGCTCCGATCCTTTGGTGATAACAATGAACTGTACGACCACAAGAATGAGAAAGACAACAAAGCCAACGGCAATTTGGCCGCCTGCAATCCAGCTACCAAACGTAGCAACTACTTCGCCGGCATGACCCTCACCTAAAATAAGTTTGGTCGTAGAAATGTTGAGCGCCAAACGAAACAGCGTTGTAATGAGCAGCAATGAAGGAAAGATAGAGAACTGTAAAGCTTCCTTCGTATTCATTGAAACAAGTAAAATCATCAATGCAATAGAAATATTAATGACGAGTAGAACATCCAGCAGCCATGAAGGGATCGGGAGAATCATCATAAGAACGATACCGATGACGCCTGCAAGGACGGTTATTTCTTTTATTTTCACGGGTCTCTTGGCCTCCGATCCCTTTATTTCACTTTACCTTTTAATTTATATACATACGCCAGCACTTCGGCAACGGCCTGAAAAAGATCAGCTGGTATCGCATCCCCGATTTCGGCTCTTTGAAACAGCGCCCGCGCCAGCGGCTTGTTTTCCATCGTTATAACGCCGTTTTGCTTGGCAATTTCTTTAATTCGGAGCGCGACATAATCTTGTCCTTTCGCAATAATCTGCGGCGCTTCCATCTCCGAACCGTCATATTTCAAAGCCACAGCAAAGTGCGTAGGGTTGGTGATGATGACATCTGCATTAGGAACCTCCTGCATCATACGCTGCATAGCCATACGGCGCTGCCGCTCGCGAATTTTCCCTTTGATTAGCGGGTCACCCTCCATTTTCTTGTACTCATCCTTGATGTCCTGTTTGGACATTTTCAGATTTTTCTCATGCTCATAACGTTGATACATATAATCCAATATCGCTAAAATGAACAGCACCACACCAATTTTGAGTCCTAGTTCCATTGTTAAGGAAGCTGTAAAACTCAACATCTGGTCGCCCGACATTTCAGCTAGTTTGGGTAGGTCAGCCTTTGTTTTCCAGAGTACGCTGTACACCAGATAACCAATTACAGTCATTTTTAAAACGGATTTCAGGAATTCAACCAATGACCTCATGGCAAAAATATTTTTGAAGCCTTTAATGGGGTCAATTTTGCTAAATTTGGGTGTAATACCCTCTCCAACCAATAAAAAACCCACCTGCATGTAATTTGCCACTACCCCGATAACAATGGCACCAATAAAAATAGGAGCCAGCATAATTAAGATTTGCACACCATACTCACCCATCATCAGCAGCGTTGTATTCGGTGTTACTTCCATAGACAGCCGATTCACAAAAATATCCCGAAACAAGCGGACCGCATGATCCTTAAAATACCCGCCGAAAATCATGAGGCAAAAAAACGTAACCAGCAGGACACCAGCAGCGGGCAACTCCATGCTCTTGGCAACCTGCCCTTTTTGTCTTGCATCCTGTTTCTTCTTGGGTGTAGCTTTTTCCGTTTTTTCCCCTGAGAACAACTGCAGGTTCATAGCATATTTAAATGACAAACTACGTTCCTCCAGACCAGACATTAAGGACGATTACCCATAATATCCAACAAGTTGCGCATGGATTCGAACATCACAGAAAACAATCTTTCGAATATAAAAGCAAAACTTGGCATGAGAAGCAGTAACATGAACAATCCAACAAAAATTTTGAGCGGCACACCAATGACAAAAATGTTAAACTGCGGTGCTGTTTTAGCTAAAAAGCCAAGTCCCACATCCGTTAAAAAGGTAGCTACTACTATAGGAGCAGCAATTTGAAAGGCTAACATAAATGATTCCGCAAAAGAACGCACCAGAAATTCGGTTACACTGCCACCATACAACTTTATAAAAAAATCATTGGTCAGCGGTACCCAGTCATAACTGTATAAAATAGCATTTAGCAGATGATGGTGCCCGTTTATGCTCAAAAAAAACAATACAGCTATAGCAAACTTAAAATTTCCTGTCAAAGGCGATGAAGCTCCTGTCATAGGATCAAGCACATTGGCCATCCCGAAGCCCACCTGAAGATCAATAAAAGAACCTGCAGTTTGGATCGCTGTCATAAAGAAATATGCAGTAAACCCCAGCAACAACCCAATCAGCACCTCACGCCCTACTAACAGCACATACGCTACATCGGTCGGCACCTGTTGATGTGTACCATAAGTAAGATACACGACCAAAGCTAGAAATCCTGAAATTCCCACCTTAAAGATATTAGGTACCCCTCGGGTTGAAAAAATGGGGGCTACTACAAAAAACGAGGTAATCCGACAAAAAATCAGCAAAAAAACAGGAAAACTCTGCAACAATATGTTCATAACTTTCAGCCTAACCTATATATTTGTACAAATTGTCCAGAATGTTATACGTAAAGTCCACTAATGAGGTCAATATCCAGGGTCCGAACAAAAGCAATGCCAGCAATACGGCGACAATCTTCGGAACAAAGGCCAGTGTCTGCTCCTGAATTTGGGTTGTTGCTTGAAAAATACTGATGATCAAACCCACGACTAGCCCCAATATCAGCATCGGAGCACTCACCTTGAGTACAATGTACACCGCTTGCCCAGCCAGGGAAATAATAAACTCCGAAGTCATTGCCGTCCTCCTTGATTGCTGTCCTTGCAGAAAGTATTCATGTATTAAAACTCAGAAGTAATGATTTGACTACCAAATACCAACCATCTACAAGTACAAAGAGCAGTATTTTAAAAGGAAGCGAGATCATTACCGGTGGTAGCATCATCATCCCCATAGCCATGAGTGTACTCGCCACTACAATGTCTATAACTAAAAAGGGTATAAAAATCATAAAGCCCATCTGAAATGCTGTTTTCAACTCACTGATTGCATATGCCGGAACCATCACCGTTAGTGGAATATCTTGATAGTTTTTTGGTTTTTCCATCTTGGTGTATTTCATAAAGAGTAGTAGATCCTTCTCACGTGTATGAGAGAACATAAAAGTCTTAATCGGTACTGATGCCTTATCTAGTGCCTGAGACTGTGTTATATCCCCCTTGAGATACGGCTGAAGCGCAGTTTCGTTCATAGCTGAGAAGGTCGGCGCCATAATAAATAAGGTGAGAAACAAGGCCAGTCCAACAAGCACCTGATTGGGCGGCATCTGCTGAGTTCCCAGTGAAGTTCGCACAAAGCCAAGTACAATCACGATACGCGTAAAACTCGTCATAAGTACAAGCAACGCGGGCGCTACACTAATGACAGTAATAAGTAAAATAATAGACAGCGAGGTGGCACCGGGCTGTCCTTTGTCCGAATTGCCGACTTGAATATCAATGTTCGGAATCGGTTCCGCAGAGGCCGCCGTCACCGAAATGAAGCTGAACAAGACAAGCAGCAAACATGCTAGTATAATCTTTTTTCTCATGAATCTCCCGACCGATCTGTAGTATTCTCCTCATTGCGCAACTTTTCAAGTTTATCCTTGCGATTCGGCATCTGCCGAAGCTTGGATTCAAACATCTCATGAAAAGATGTTTCCTCTTCAGTTTGCTGCTGCTGTGCCGCGTTGTTCCGGCGAAGCTTATCCGCAATTTTAGCGAATAGCGGGGCAATTGGGCCGCGCTGCAGAGAAGCTTCCTGCTCCAGTGCGGCCAAAATTTGCTCCACTTCTTCAGGATCGGATACTTTGTCAACAAGCCGGATATCTTCTCCCACACCAATGAGGTACACACTGCTACCAACTTCAACAAGCTGAAGGGATTTATTGGGGCCAAGCCCCACGCCTCCCAGTATGCGAACGGAGCGGTTGCTAAACCAGCTCTGATTTCTTTTACTCAAAAACCGTATCAAGTACACGATCAGTACGATGATAAAGATTAGCACGAAAAGGACCCAAGCAATGTTTCCTATATTGCTAGATGTACTCAAAGCGTCAGAGGCACCCTGTTGTGTATCCATACTGGATGCGCCTTACACACCCAGTGTCTTGTTGATGGCTTCGATAACCCGATCCGATTGGAATGGCTTAACGATAAAATCTTTTGCGCCAGCTTGAATGGCATCAATTACCATAGCTTGCTGACCCATCGCGGAACACATGATAACCTTTGCGTTCGGGTCAATTTGTTTGATTTCCTTCAGAGCGGCAATGCCGTCCATCTCAGGCATCGTGATATCCATCGTAATCAGGTCAGGACGAAGCTCCTTGAATTTTTCAATGGCCTGTGATCCATCCTGGGCCTCTCCTACTACTTCAAATCCATTTTTGGACAGGATGTCCCGAATCATCATTCTCATAAATGCAGCATCGTCCACGATCAAAATACGGTTTGCCATCTGAAATAAATCCTCCCTAAATTATGCTTTTATTGTAATTTTTGAATTCGGTCCCATTGGCTTACAATATCCGTTACACGCACGCCAAAGTTCTCGTCGATTACGACAACCTCGCCCTTGGCAATCAGTTTGTTGTTAACCATAATGTCCACCGGCTCCCCGGCAAGCTTGTCCAGTTCAATAATTGAACCTTGTGAGAGCTCCAGAATATCTTTAATTTGCTTTTGGGTCCTTCCTAATTCTACGGTGACTCTAAGGGGAATGTCCATCAATAAATTTAAATTGTTTTCATCCACTTGCGGAAATCCACCGGACTGCAAGTTAGAAAATTGTACAGGCTGCACATTTACATTACGTCCCGGCGGTACAGCCCCGTAATGATGAGGTGTTCCATAAGGCACTTGCGGCGGCACACCTGCTGGCATTCCATATCCCGGCGTTCCATACCCTGGAGCGCCCTGCTGCCCATATCCCGGATCTTGAGGATACATTGGCGGTTGTTGCCCATAGCCTGCATCTTGCGGCGCCTGCGCGGCTGCAGGCGGCTGTTGGTAGGCTGGTGCAGACGGTGGCTGCGGAGTACTAGCTTGTGTCGGCGCTTCGGGAGCAGCTGTTGCAGCTGCCTGCTGTGCGGACGCTTGCGGTTGCTCGTCATCCTCTCCGCCATTCATTAAGATGCTCACCATCTTTTTGGCGAAATTAACAGGTAACAGTTGCATCAGTGTAGAGTCAATTAGATCTCCAATCAATAACCTGAAGGATACTGTGATCAGCGTCTCTTCATCTGGCAGGCTGGATACTCCATCACCGTGCAGAGGATCCAAAATATCAATCCCTGGTGGAGAGATATTAACAAAACGATTAAACATGGTAGACATAGAGGTCGCAGACGATCCCATCATCTGGTTCATCGCTTCCTGCACGGCACTGATGTGAATTTCATTCAATTCTTCATCTGCCGGATTTCCTTCACCACCAAGCATTAAATCCGCTATAACCTGCGCATCACGCTTTTTAATTACAAGCGAGTTAATGCCTTCAAATCCATCGACATAATTTACATGTACGGCTACGTGCGGCTTTGGAAATGCAGTTTCAAATTCAGAACGTGTAATAATTGAAACTTTAGGTGTCGTAATATCCACCTTTTGACCGAGCAGTGTGGAAAGAGCCGTAGCTGCGCTGCCGAACGTTATATTACCGATTTCCCCGAGAGCATCCTGCTCCAGAGAAGTCAGAAAATCGTCAACGGTCTTGCCTGCGGGAGTAGAATCCGTCCCCGCTTCAGACTGTTTCAGCAAGGCATCAATTTCCTCCTGGGACAAATAGTCTTTACTCGTCAATTTCTTCAACTCCTTCGTTGACAATTTCATCAATTTGTACGGCAACACGATCTCTTACCATGCCGGGACTTCCCATAAACTTCAATTTCTCGCCTACCCGGATGGATAGTCCTTCTTTGACTGGCTTGTTCAATGAAATGACATCCCCTACCGAAAGGCCCAAAAACTCAGCTACATTTATCCGGGATTCACCCAACTCCGCAATAATAGGAAGCTCTGCTTTGGTGACCCGTAATCTCAAGGCGTCTATCTCTTCAGGCGCCCTTGATTTCTTTTCGGATGTAAACCACTGGTGCGTGGACAGTCTGGCCATAATAGGTTCCAATACCACGTGCGGGATACAGAGGTTAATCATCCCTGTGGTATCACCAATTTTGGTGCTAAGCGAAATCAGAGCAATCGTCTCATTCGGCGAAACAATCTGCATGAACTGCGGATTTGTTTCCATAGCCTCTAGACGTGGTTCAATGTCGAGTACCGTTTTCCAAGCCTCTTGCAGGCTATCAAAGGTACGGCTGAAAATTCGCTCCATGATCGTCGTCTCGATTTCGGTCAACGCGGTAACCTTGGTTGGTGCCGAACCTGTTCCTCCGAGAAGCCTGTCCAGCATGGCATAAGCTACGTTCGGGTGAACCTCAAGCACCATTCGGCCTTCCAGTGGTTCAGCTTCAAAAATGTTTAGAATGGTCATTTTCGGAATGGAGCGAATGAATTCATCATATGGAAGCTGCTCCACCTGAACGACATTAATCTGGACGAAAGTACGAAGCTGTGCTGAAAAATAAGTGGTCAGATACCGTGCAAAGTTCTCGTGTATCCGCGTCAGACTTCGTATATGGTCCTTGGAAAACCTAAGCGCCCTCTTGAAATCATAAGCGCGAACTTTCTTTTGGGTTTCTTCCTTTTTGAGTTCTTCCGCATCCATTTCACCGGACGAGAGAGCTGCTAAAAGGGCATCAATTTCCCCTTGTGACAGTACATCCACCAATGTTATTCACCCCCTTACGTGTTCCTGACAAGATCACCTGGAATCAAATGGCTGCCAGCAAAAAGTCTGTAATTTTGGCGTTCCCCAGGTGACCTTCAGGGAGCGACTTATTGATGAGATCCGTCAGCTTGTCACTGAACTGATCCCGGCCTTTAGCCGTTCTGAGCTCATCAGGTTTGGTGTCTGCAAGTAATTGAATAACGATAGGCTTAATACTAATGTCCTTGATTTTTTCAAAAGCTTCTTTGGCTTTGGCATCGTTCAATTGAAAAGCAAGATTCATCTGCACAATGTAATCTGCGTCTGCCAAATTTGTTTTGATACCGGTAATTTCAGAGCTTACTTCCACCAATTCATCTGCTGACAATCTTGGAAGTTGTTCTGCTTGAGCGGCTTGCGCATTCGATATGACTTCCGACTTCTTCCCGCTAAGCGCTGGTATAAGTACAAAGGCCGCGCCTGCAATCAAAGTAATCGCGAGTAAAATTGTAATGAGCCATGGCAGCATCTTCTTCATTCGTCTTCCTCCATTTGTTGCACTTTTATCGTGGCGGCATGCATGCCGATTTCACGGCTGTAACCCTTGATCAAGGAGACGACATCTGCCGCTTTTTCCAATACAATCAACCGTTTCCCCGTCACCAAAGTGACGTATGTATCCGGTGTTTCCTCCACAGTCTCAATGAGCAGCGCATTAAGCCACATAGGCGAGCCGTTCAGCCGCGTTAACGGGATCATCGTAACACCAACCTCCTGATAGGTGCGGAGGAGCCTCTACTCCTCCGCGTTTAAATGAGATTATCGTTTCAAGTTTACAACTTCCTGAAGCACTTCATCCGAAGTCGTAATGATACGCGAGTTCGCTTGGAATCCACGCTGAGCTACGATCATTTCGGTAAATTCGCCTGTCAAGTCAACGTTGGACATTTCCAGCTGACCCGCGATGATAGCTCCACGCCCCTCTGAGTTGGCTGCTCCAGGCTCAAGTGCATCAATGTTGGAGTTGACCGTTGTACGATACAGGCTGCCTCCAATTTTCTCCAAACCTTCCGGGTTAGTAACTCTGGCTATACCAATTTGCGTGCCATTATCTACTGTACCATCATCTAATTGCTGTACAATCGTGCCGTCCTGCGAGATGGAGAACGATGTAACGTTGTCAGCAAGTGTGATTGGGTCGCCACCTGCATCCCCTACAAAAAATCCATCGGAAGTCACCAGATTTCGGTTTGCGTCTACGTGAAAATCACCCGCACGAGTCAGATAAGGGACTTCCTGTGCATCATTCATTTTGATCAGGAAAAAACCGTCACCGTTAATCCGCAAATCCGTTGGATTATTGGTAGTCATTGCACTACCTGGGAGATGCATCGTATCAATCGAGCTGACGGACACCCCTAGACCTACCTGCTTGGCATTTTGACCTGCAGTTGTCGTAGCATCAGGTGCACTTGCGCCCGAGCTGGTTTGGCTCAAAATATCCTTGAACATTACTCGGCTGGACTTGAAGCCTGTAGTATTTACGTTTGCAATGTTGTTACCGATAACGTCCAGCTTTGTTTGAAAGCCCTTCATGCCCGATACACCTGAATACATTGATCTCAACATTGAGTATAAATCCTCCTCTGATTGCTTGCTTAGTTGACCGCATCAGTCGATCCGCGGCTTTTTCATGGCTTTCCTATTCGGGCCAGCCACTTCGTATATTTTTTTATGAAATAATTACAGCACTATCTATCTGCGTAAATACGTTATCCTCCATGGACTTCTTATCCATCGCGGTAACAACTGTTCGATTAGGCACACTAACAATCAAAGCCATATCCTGCATTAAAATCAAAGATTCTTTAGCGCCTTTGGCAGCAGCCTTATCCACAGCAGAGTTAATTTTCGCCATTTGGTCACTTCTCAACTCTATTCCTCGCTGCTCCAGTCGCTTGGCGGCATGGTTGCTGAGCTTGAGCACCTGTTCCTGCAACACCTGACCAAATGGTTTGGTATCCTTTGTTACCGAATTTAATCGGTTTTGAGAAATCGCTGCCGGGGGAACGTTGGTAGGAAAAAGGCGTCCGACCGTTATCCTGTCATTCATGAGTTCTCACCGCTTCCAGTAGAGGAAGAAGATGAAGTATCCGATGTATTTGTAGCGGGAATCGTTGTATTAGCCTGACTCACTGATGTTACATCTTTTAATGCCACCTCAGCCGCTCCCATTTTGGCATACTGCACACCGTCGCGAATAACGATGGAATCTACGATTCCACTTTTCACCGTACCTGCGCCTGTCTCACCTGTAATGGAATCTTTTTTCCCCGGCTCAATCCAACTGACTTCTTTTCCTATTAAACCAGAAGCTGTACCCAAAGACTGTCCCAATGCATTCAACTGCGTAGAAATGTTCATCAGTTGTTCCACCGAGGAAAACTGTGCCATTTGGGCGATAAATTCTTTATCCTCCAAAGGCTGCATTGGATCCTGATTTTGTAGTTGAGTGATCAAGATTTTTAAAAATTGATCTTTACCCATCGTTTTAGTATCCTTGGCACTTGCTGTTTTGACATTATTCACATTGTAATTCGGCCAGACGTTACTGGTGGATACATTGCTGTCTGTAGTCGTCATTGTGTTCTCACCTCCATCATTACGCTTGTGCTGTAAAGGAGCCTGTCCGATTCATGTCATCTGCGCGTTGTTCTGCTGTCCAGTTACGAAGCTCTTCTGTCATTTCAGCTACCTTCACAGCATCCTCGCTCTCTTCTCTACCTCGAGCTTTAGAACGTTGGTTGGATTGCTGCTGATTAGCCCCAGATCCACGTCCATCCTGATACATATGGGAGGATAGCGACTCATTGTGCGTAACTTCTACTTTATCCACTTGAATACCTTGGCTCTGAAGACTCGTGCGCAACTGCGACATTTGCTGTTCCAGCAAATCCTTCGCTCCGCTATGCTCAGTCATGAACTGGGCAACCAGATGACCATTTTGCATCGTTAGCTTAACCTCCAGCTGGCCCAGATGATCTGGACGAAGCATGATGGTCGCTTCTGTCAAACCAGTGTGCTTTACAATATCAAGTTTCTGTACTACAAACTCAGTCATCTCCTTGGCAAATTGCCGTACATGTACGACGGGTTGAGCTGGAGCCGAAGGTGTTGTTCCCTGCGCTTGTACTGAAAGCTGCCCCGCAGTCGTGATCACTGGAGTCTGATTATCAGTTGATGCCGGATCCGCTTGCTCAGCTGCATCTACGAATGTACCTGCTTCATCCGTTACAGTAGGTTTAACTGCGGACTGAACGAGAAGATTCGTTGATGAACGCTGTCCTTCTGAGCCTTGCTGGCTAGTTTCACCCTGACTTGCTTGCTGCTGAGGAGTAACCTGTTTGTTTGTAGTTGCTGCAGTTAACGTCTGAGCACCATTTGCTCGTTGTGCAGAAGGCTGGGCCGCTTGTGAATCTCCACTATCAGCAAGTTCCACAGCTTTCAATACTCCATGCCACTGCTCATCGGAAATAGCTCCCGTCCCAGCCGTTGCGCCTTGCAGCGATTGTAGTAACTGTGTCACCTTAGTCTTTTGGTCTCCCGAAGCCTGTTCTGCTACATTGGCAAGTTGTGACAAAGCGTCCTGCAATGCAAACCGAAGAGTTGCCGGATTAGCTGCCAAAGCTGTCAAGCCTGTAGCCTCTGCCGTTTCCCCACCATCTGCCTGTTGATTTGTTCCATTGCCTTGCAAAAACTGTTGTACTTGCTGAATCCACGATTGCAGAGTTGCAAGCAGCGCAGGATCGGCAACTACCTGATCATCCAATTTCTCGAGATTTTGCAGCAAAGGAGCTAATGTTTCAACCAGCGGCTCGGTTGGAGTTTCCGTGGATTCTCCGCTTGCAATAAGTGGTAGTACCATAACTAATGGAGAACCATTTGCATCTGTTCCTGCTGAGCCCGTTTGCCCGCCTGTCATCATTTGCGTCAGTGTTTGATTAAAGGCACCCGTGGTTGCTCCAGCAGCCGTGGCTGTACTTGTTGTTGATGCTGTCGCACTGCTAGCTGTTTGACTAGAGCTAAGAGATACACTTTGAGAAATAAGGGTCATATATTTTTCACCTCCCTTCAATTCAAATTACTTACTCCCCATCAATTTATTCAAAATTTTCGCGGTCTGACCTGCATCCTTGGCAGACATATATTGCAGTAAAGAAGCACGTGTCGAATCATCTACTGTATTTAATATGTTTAATGCCTTATCCGGACTGATTTTGTAAGTTTGTAAAATAAGTTCGGCACCGCTTTTCTTGTCCATGGAAGCAAATGTGCTACTGATTTGAGTGCTTTGCAGACTTTTACTCGTCGTTCCGGCGGTAGTACCTTGATCCTTTTTCAGACGAGACTGCAACGCAACTACCGATAAATCCGTAGATGGCGTTACGTTTTTCAGAGCCATCGTAATATCTGCTGCTTTTTTAGCGTCCATCTTTTGCAAAATCTTCGCACTGTTGGCAGGGTCCATGTAGCTTAAGAGCTGTACGGTCTCTTCCGTGGTCAGATTCTCCATGATCGGTGCAGCTTTACTTGCCGTCATTCCTTCATACATGCTGGCAAGTTCTCTGGTCTGTTTTACATAAGGATCTTCATTTGTTGTTCCGTCTGTAGTTTGCGTACCTGCTTGTCCCTGCTGCCCGACCTGTCCCTGTTGACCCGTCTGCGACTGTTGTTCCTGTTGCGTTTGCAGTGTATTGACCTGATTTTGAAGTTCAGTAACCTTTTTATCTTGTGTCGTCTTAGCAGCGGTAGCCTTTTTAAGTTCTTCCGTCTGCTTAGCTAAATCCGCTTTTAACTGTTGAATGGTTGCTTCAGAACTTTCAGACTGTGCCTTCTGATCTGCCTCTTTTGTCTGGGTTGCCTTATCCTTCGGTTCGGGAATCCAATTTTTAACAATTGGTATTTTGTTCCCTAATGAGATCATTTCGCTTCTGAAGTCCATATTGAACAGTGTAAGCAAGACCCCGACCAGAACGATTGTGAAAACAATCGGAATCAGGAAAAACATAAACCGCTCAAATCCCCCGCCTGATTCTTTTCCTAAATCCATATCCAGTTCATTTTCTGCTAACTTCTGTGCCATCGTCTTCCTCCTCAGGCAGCTGATATGCGTATCCTATGACGTTCCGCTTACCGGGCTTTCATGGCAAATCGCACGGAAGCCATTTCATCCAGCTCATTCTGCTCGCGCAGGAGCATTTCCTGTTGGAATTTCACGTTGGCCTTCTCTCTTGCTTTCAGCCAAACTTGTTCATCCAGCATTTTATCGGTCAAAACGGTTTGTTTGCTTTGCACATTTTGCTGCGCATATTGAACATCCCTATGCTTGCGTGTAATACATTGGTCCAGATGATTGACATAAGCTTGTAATTCCTGAATGCTAGAGAGTGGCGCGCAATCTTCGGCAGCCTTTTGAATGGCTGATATGACCCGATTCCTTTCGCCTATAAGCTGTGTTAATGTCTGCTCCTCAACCTGCAATTGTCCAACAGCACTGGAAAGCAGCCATTCGGCCTGTGACTTTTCGTTCGTTTTCAAGTCTACAACTTTTTGAAAGGAATACTGAAATCTCATCGTTCAACCTTCATCTCCTCGTAAATTCAGAAATCAAACGTTCTCGTACTTCGTCCAGCTCAGCCTTTTCATCGGTTCTTTGTCTTGTAAAATCCCATATATCCCGTATGCGCTCCATAGATTCGTCAATTTCTGCATTCGAACCCTGTTGATAAGCCCCAATGTTAATCAGGTCCTCTGAATCTTTGTAAATGGCCATCAAGCGCTTAATGTTTTCGGCAGCGTCTATCTGATCTCGTGGTGCAATGTCCTTCATGACCCGGCTAATACTTGCTAACACATCAATTGCGGGAAAATGTCCTTTGTTCGCAATCCCACGGTTCAAGACAATGTGTCCATCCAATATCCCGCGCACCGCATCCGCGATGGGCTCGTTCATGTCGTCACCATCAACCAGCACTGTATAAAAAGCAGTTATGGAGCCAGTAGGACCTGTCCCTGCGCGTTCCAGAAGCTTAGGCAGACTAGCAAACACAGATGGAGTGTACCCTCTCATTGCTGGTGGCTCACCCACCGCTAGACCGACTTCACGCTGGGCCATCGCATATCGGGTAACTGAATCCATCATTAACATGACATTCAACCCGCGATCCCGAAAATATTCCGCTATCGTCGTTGCAATAAGTGCACCCTTAATGCGGATCAACGCAGGTTGGTCGGAAGTTGCCACAATGACTACAGAGCGTTCTAGTCCCTCAGGACCCAAATCCCGTTCAATAAAGTCCAGCACCTCGCGTCCACGTTCTCCGATCAAGGCAATTACGTTCACATCTGCTTCCGTATTACGGGCAATCATACCCATCAAAGTACTCTTACCTACACCCGAACCCGCAAAAATACCAACCCGTTGTCCTTTGCCAATCGTAAGCAACCCGTCAATTGCACGTACTCCGATACTTATGGGTTCCTGCACACGCGGACGATTCAGCGGATTGGACGGTATATTGAAGGTTGAATATCTCGCCATTCGCGAGGGAATCAGTGATCCGTCCAAAGGCTGACCCAAACCATCCAGCACTTTGCCTAACAGCTCCGAACCAACCTGCACATTCAGTGGCTTCCCTGTTCCTACGACATCACAACCAGGACCAATGGATTGTAGTTCTCCAAGTGGCATCAGAAGCACTTTATTGTCTCTGAAGCCAACAACCTCTGCCTGCAATGGCTTTGCCGCTTTGCCTGGATAAATATAACAAACATCCCCGATACTCGCGTCCGGACCTTCCGATTCAACCATCAAGCCGATAACCTGTGTAACCTTGCCATTCACCCGAACGGGGTCCAGCTGTCGCAAATGATCCATGTAGCGCTGCGCATTAAGCCCCTTCATGTCTTCGCTCCTCATTTTCATGTGCCAGACGCAGTAGTTCCTTTTTAATCTCAGCTAATTGCGTATCGATCCGGGCGTCCACGCTTCCAAAGGAAGAACGGATGACGCAACCGCGATCCTTTACGGTACCATCAGGAATAATTTGCAGTTCTGCCTGCGAATCGACAGTTAATGACAATTCTTCCCGCGCACCTTGCACAAATGCGAAATGCTGAGGCGACACACACAATGTAATGATTCCTTTTTCTCGCTTACGAGCCAAATTTTTGCGAATTAACTCAATTGTATATTCCGGTTCAAGACTAAGCTGTTTTTCAATGACCTTCTCGGCAATCGCACTACTCAGTTCAACCAGAAAAGGCTCTGCTTCCTGAATCAGTTGTTCCTTAATCTCATAGGCCTGACGCAGAATATCTTGTGCTTCTTCCATCATCTGCTCCGATTTCGTCTGAAGCTCAGCCTCAGCCAGCTTCTGGCCTTCTTCATATCCTTGTTGAAATCCATCTGCTTTTGTCGACTGAATCAACTGATCGTCATGCTCGCGTCGTTCCTGCCACCAATCTTCAATCTGCTGCTGTGCTTCCTGAAGCATTCGTTCCGCTTCTTCAGCCGCCTCGCGTACCTGACGTTCGGCAAAGTCCTTAGCATCATTCAACATTTCATCTCGGAGCCGTTCTGCCTCATAATCTCGCTGAGGCTCTGGCTCCGCATATTCAGTTGTGATTTCTTCATCCGTCGTTTCTGGCACGTACGTATGTGCCACATCAATCGTTTTCAAAGCCTCTACAGGCACATATTGGAAAGATTTAATCAAGTTAGACAATGATGTCATCTCCTCCGCCGCGTGCGATTATAATCTCACCGGCCTCTTCCAATCTGCGGATCGTTGAAACGATACGTGTTTGTGCTTCTTCCACATCACGCAGCCGCACCGGTCCCATGTACTCCATTTCCTCTTTGAAGGTTTCTGCCATACGTTTCGACATATTTCGGAAAATCACATCGCGTACTTCTTCACTGGACACTTTAAGTGCCAATTGCAAGTCTGCATTGTCGATATCGCGGATAATGCGTTGAATGGACCGGTTGTCCACATTGACAATATCCTCGAATACGAACATTCTTTTCTTGATTTCCTCAGCCAGTTCAGGGTCTTGAATTTCAAGCGAGTCGAGAATTGTACGCTCGGTTCCGCGGTCTACGCCATTCAAAATCTGAACGATAGACTCGATACCACCTGCATTCGTGTAATCCTGCGTTGCAGTTGCCGAGAGCTTTTGCTCCAATACTCTCTCCACTTGAGAGATGACCTCCGGAGATGTACTGTCCATGACAGCAACACGCCGGGCCACATCTGCCTGCTTTTCCTGTGGTAAGGACGATAGAATTGCCGCCGCTTGCTCAAACTGCAAGTATGAAAGCACGAGAGCAATGGTTTGCGGATTCTCATTTTGTATAAAATTCAATATTTGGTTCGGATCAGCCTTACGAGCAAAATCGAAAGGTCTCACCTGTAATGTCGCTGTCAAACGGTTAATGACCTCAACTGCTTTTTGCGATCCAAGCGCTTTTTCCAATATTTCTTTAGCGTAATTAATACCGCCTTGGGAAATGTACTCCTGAGCCAGACAAATTTGATGAAACTCGGCCATAATGGAGTCCTTTTCAATGGCATCGACCTTCCGTACATTGGCAATTTCCAATGTAAGTTGCTCGATCTCTTCATCACGCAAATGCTTGAAAATTTGAGCAGATACTTCTGGCCCCATTGTGATCAAAAGAATAGCTGCTTTCTGTCTTCCCGTTAAACCTTGACTGCTTGCCTTTGCCAATGAACTCACCTCTATTCGTCAGCCAGCCATGTACGAAGCAGATTGACGAATTCGTCGGGTTTCTTTTTCGCCAGACTTTCAAGCTGTTTACGCACTTGACTTTCATTTGTCACACTTTCCATGGTAATGGACGGGAATTCCGTCGGCGTTGGCATGAGTTGCAATTCTTCATCCAACTCTTCTTCCTGATTACGACGGCTGCGTACGATGAAGAAGATTACACCCGCCAACAGTGCCAGAACTGCAGCTCCGATGCCCCACATCCACGGGTTGGAAGCTGAAAAGAATGTATTGGTACTCGTAGGCGCCGGAGCAGCTTGCGAGAACACTGAAACCTTTTTAGCCAAATCAGCGTCTGTAAAAGTAGTACCGGAATTCGCCAGTGATGCTCTTACAATATTAACCAAAATATTTTGAATTGCTGTCTGAGTTGCAGTATCCAACGTTTGCTGACCTGTTGGTGGTTCAACTGCTACATTAATGGTTAAATCTTTTACAGTGTATGGACTTTGGATAATATCCCTTGCAATTCGGTTAACTTCGTAGTTAATCGTACTTGAGCTCTTATCCGAGCTGGTATTACCGGAATTGGCTCCTCCAGGGTAACCCGGGACATCCTGCGTTCCTGTCCCTGCAACTCCTCCGGTTTGTCCACTACTACCCGTATAACTTTCCTGGATTTGTTGGGCACTAATTTCAATACCCTTCATTTTCGTTTGGTCAACAGGTGTGACCATTTGTTCCTTTGATGTTACTTTGTCGAAATTTAGCTGGGACATAACCAGCACGTTTACCTTGTCGTCTCCAACAATTTTCGACAAAAATTGTTGAACATTATTCCTTACATCGCTCTCAAACTTCTTCTGTAGAGCCATGTTTTCCTGAACACCACTTGTGAGTCCACCTTGGCCGCCCTTGGCCGTTGGAATCAACTCATATTCCTTATTCGTGATCGTAATATTTTCTACTGGCAAATTCGGTACAGCCGTTTTTACCAGGTTAAAATATCCGTCGATCGCTTGTTGATTGGGGGTAAAGCCAGGTTCGAATTCCATTTGAACCGAAGCAGATGCTTTGTCCTTTTCTTCAAGTCCGGCAAAGATATTTTCCTTTGGCATATTAATGACAGCTTTGGAGCTTTGGACACCATCCATCCGTTCCAACAGTTGCTGTACTTCGCCGTTCAATGCGTTATTGTACTTCACATTGAACTCGTTCTCCGTCATACCTATGGCCGAGGAGGACTGGTCAAAGGCGCTCATGCCGATTGACCCTTTCTGTATCAGGCCTTGAGACCCAACATCTACCTTCGCCTTATCTGCATTTGCGGTTGGGACTGAAATTTGTGTCCCACCAGCATTAAGCTGATACGGTATACCCGCAGAATCGAGATATTTAATGACCCCAGCGGCATCATTTGCATTTAGATCCTGGAAGGCCACTTCATACTCAGTTTTGGTAAACTGCATCGTTAGCACTACAATGGCGATAATGATGAATGCTAATGTCGAAACAAGTAATATCTTCTGTTTTTTGCTGAAATTATTCCAATACCCGGAAATCTTATCCCGGTATTGGGCGATTCTCTCGTTCACTCCGTCACCCCATCCGAAACTTTGCTAAACCCTCACTTTACATCTGTGTACGCATGATCTCCTGATAGGCTTCGATCGCTTTGTTTCGGACCTGTGTAGTAAGCTGCAGGGAAAGCAGCGCTTGTTGTGAAGTGATCATGACCTGATCCACATCAACTTTGCCTGCCATGAATTGGTCGGACATCTGGTGTGTAGCGGCTTCCTGCTGCCCTACTTCATTGAGAGCATCCTTTAGGAAGGAGCCAAAATCCTTCAAGGATTCGGAAGGCGTCGCTTTCGTCAACTCATTGTTAGGCGATTGAATCTGCTGTATTACCGGTGTCTGTACGTTAAACATGGCGTTCTGAATCATGTTTTACTCTCCCTATTAAGTAGTTAGTAGTCCTGGAACTTAGCGACCGATTTCAAGCGCTTTGGAAACCATCGCCTTTGAAGCATTCAGAGCTGTTACATTGGCTTCGTATGAGCGTGTTGCGGAAATCATGTCGACCATTTCTTTCATTATGTCTACATTAGGCATATATACATAGCCATCTTTATCAGCGTCCGGATGACCCGGATTGTACACTGGCTTCAAAGGTGACTGATCTTCCTGAATTTGCGAAACTTTAACGCCAGCGGCGCTTGTACTACTTCCTTCCATTTGAGCCTTCAAAACATCGGCAAAGCCAGATTGGTTCGGCTCCAAAACAACCGTTTTTCTTCGATATGGAATTGCTTGTCCATTCTCCACCTTCGCCCGAGTTGTCTCTGCGTTGGCAATGTTGCTCGATATAACGTCCATCCGCAACCGTTGGGCCGTAAGAGCAGATGCACTAATATCAAAGCCGTTGTTAATCTTCACCTCGTCCTATCTCCCTTCTACCGCTGTTCTCATCATTTTGATGCGCTCATTAATTTCTTGGATGTAGGTATTATATCTTAGTTGATTTTCAGCCATAAGACTCATTTCTCTGTCTATATCTACGTTGTTCATGTTGTTATTCATGACTGAGTACCCATCTTTAGTGACCGTGGCATCAGGAATGGAGTTCACAGGTCCTATTTGAAAATGTCTTGAATTGGTTACTTTTCCACGCAGTGGCGTGACATCACCGCCCATTTGCTGCTGAAGCAGTTCTTCAAATGAAACCTCCGAACGCTTGAAATACGGGGTATCCGCATTGGAAATATTATCGGCCATCACACGTTGTCTCGTATTGGCCGCCTGTACACCTGCCTGAAGCTTTTGAAAGCTTACATCACCCAGCAGATTCATTTAGCTCCTCCCTCCAGCGTCTACTCCAAAGTAAGATTCAATAAAACAAGATTTTTCACTTTTTTTCGACAATAAAATTTCATAATTATACATTTCTTTTAGGTCTTAAGTAGAAAATCTTAACTTTCTGTCATATATTCTAAGTTTCGTAGAGTTGGGACCTAATTACAATAAGAAAAAAGCCCTATCTTTTTTAAAAAAGAGGGCTTTAGATGCATAAAATGTTAAATTTTTCAGGTTTTTTTCAAGAAAATGAATGTTTTCTTAGCACTTTACACCTGTAAAAGATTATACGTCCTACTTTTGGAATAGACAGAAAAATCATCAACTTAACCTGTGTCTAGGACTAAACGACGGTGCAAGATAGTGTTATTCTGGACCACACACCCTATTTTTAGACACCCTGTTCATAAAATATACTGACTAAGGTCCCTGTTTTGGGCAATATCTCCCAGCTTCTCACGCACATATTCCGGGGTAATGATCATACGATCCAATGTAAGCTCCGGGGCTTCAAATGACAGATCCTCCAGTAGCTTCTCTAAGATGGTATGCAAACGCCGTGCGCCGATATTTTCGGTGTTGCGATTAACGGACTCGGCAATACTAGCGATCTCACGAATCGCTTCCGCAGAAAATTCGACTTCTATTTCCTCGGTGCGGAGCAACTCGGTGTATTGCTTGGTCAGCGCATTTTTAGGCTCCGTCAATATCGACACAAACTCATCCAAGGTCAGACTACTTAGCTCCACACGGATTGGAAAACGACCTTGAAGCTCTGGGATCAGGTCTGACGGTTTAGCCACATGAAAAGCCCCAGCAGCAATAAACAGAATGTAGTCTGTTCTTACCGGGCCGTATTTGGTCATAATGGTAGAGCCCTCGACAATAGGTAAAATATCGCGCTGGACTCCTTCTCTCGACACATCAGGGCCACTTCCCTTGCCTTGGCTGGCAATCTTATCTATTTCATCAATAAAAATAATACCGGATTGCTCAGCACGCTTCACAGACTCCTGAATCACATCATCCATATCGATCAACTTGGCTGCTTCATCTTGAATCAGTACCTTGCGAGCTTCCTTGATTGGTAGCTTGCGCTTCTTCGTCCGCTTAGGAAGGAAACTTCCGAACATCTCCTGCATATTCATACCCATTTGTTCATTCCCTTGCCCAGCAAACATATCGAGCATATTGGGTGCGGTATCCTCCACATCAATCTCTATGACATCATCCTCAAGCTTACCGGACAACAGATCAAATTTAACCTTGCGTCGCTTCTCTGCTAAGGTTCCGTCCTGTTGTGGTGGTTCTTCTTCTACCGAAGTCCCTGTGTTATTGCCAAACAGCATTTCAAAAGGATTACGTTGCGATTTATTTGACTTTTCTGCAGGTACAAGGATATTGACAATCCGTTCATTTGCCATGTCCTCCGCTTTGTCTTTCACATTCTCTGTTCGTTCCGACTTGACGATACGGATAGAGGTTTCCATTAGATCCCGCACCATGGATTCTACATCACGACCGACGTAACCCACTTCTGTAAATTTGGTGGCCTCTACCTTGACAAAAGGAGCTCCCACGAGCCGTGCAAGTCTACGTGCAATTTCAGTTTTACCCACACCTGTCGGTCCGATCATCAAAATATTTTTAGGCACAATTTCATCCCGAATATCATCCGGCAGTTTACTACGCCGATAACGATTACGCAAGGCAACAGCAACTGATTTTTTAGCTTCCTTTTGTCCGACAATATACTTATCCAGCTCGGATACCACTTGTCTGGGCGTCAACGATTGATTATTCATTTTGCACTCCTCCACCCTTGAATACTCAGAGCCGACTTACAATTCTTCCACGATAATCTGACTGTTCGTATACACACATATTTCCGAAGCAACCTCTAACGCTTCCCGTGCCATGTCCTTTGCTTCCATACCAGAGCCATGACGTTTGAAAGCACGGGCAGCTGCCAATGCAAAATTACCACCTGAGCCAATGGCCAACACATCATCGTCAGGTTCAATAATTTCTCCGCCTCCAGAAATGAGCAGCATCCCGGATGAGTCCATCACAATCATCAGCGCTTCCAGCTTGCGTAGTACACGATCCTGCCGCCAGTCTTTGGCCAGTTCTACAGCAGCCCTTTGAAGATTGCCGTGATGTTCCTCCAGCTTATTTTCAAACTTTTCAAACAATGTGATAGCATCGGCCACCGAACCCGCAAATCCCGCAACGACCTGCCCACGATACAATCTGCGCACTTTTTTAGCCGTTTGCTTCATCACAACACTGTTGCCGAACGTTACCTGCCCATCACCCGCAATAGCTCCTTTGCCATTATGGCGTACAGCACAGATGGTGGTAGCATGAAAGGACATATCCATAACGCGCTCCTCCTTTTCCTTCATCCTTATGCCTGTACTTCTGTTGACATAACTCCCGTTTGGTTGATATAACCGCGCAAACTTTCCAACGCGCGATTAGCGAGAGCTTCATTTTTTTCCTTTTTGTTACGAATGCGTGTCTCCAGCTTTGGAAGCAGACCAAAGTTTGCATTCATCGGTTGGAAATGTTTGAAATCAGCAGTTGTAATATATCGTGCCATGCTGCCTAGTGTCGTTTCCGCAGGAAATACGAACATTTCCTGCCCACGTGCTGCTCGTGCCGCATTTATACCAGCCAGCAGACCTGAGGCCGCCGACTCTACATAACCCTCTACACCAGTCATTTGTCCGGCAAAGAATAGATTACTTCTTCCCTTGAACTGATAAGTTGGGTGAAGCTGCTGTGGAGAATTAATGAAGGTATTGCGATGCATCACGCCATAACGTACAAACTCTGCCTCTTCAAGTCCCGGAATCATTGAAAACACACGCTTTTGCTCCCCCCATTTGAGGTGAGTCTGGAAACCAACCAGATTATATAGCGTACCTGCAGCGTTGTCTTGTCGAAGCTGAACAACTGCATAGGGTAGTTCTCCTGTATGTGGATTTACGAGGCCTACAGGCTTCATCGGTCCAAACAATGCCGTTTGTTTCCCACGTTGCATCATTACTTCGATAGGCATACATCCTTCGAAGTAGATTTCTTTTTCGAACTCCTTGACTTGTGCCACCTCAGCAGTAATCAAGGCCTCATAGAAAGCATCAAATTCCGCTTCGTTCATGGGACAATTTAAGTAAGCTGCTTCTCCTTTATCATAACGGGAAGCCAGATAGACCTTGCTCATATCGATGGAGTCCTTCTCTACAATCGGAGCTGCCGCATCGTAGAAATAAAAATATTCCTCTCCCATCAGCGTTTTGATCTGTTCTGACAAAGCTGGAGAAGTTAATGGTCCCGTTGCAACGACCACGATACCGTCCTGCGGGAGTTCCTGGAGTTCTTCATTAACGACCTCGATCAAAGGATGTTGATGAAGCGTATCTGTAATATGACCGGAAAATCCATCACGATCCACTGCCAATGCCCCACCAGCCGGAACAGCATGGCGGTCTGCCGCACTCAGAACCAAAGAGTTTAATATTCTCATCTCTTCCTTCAGTACGCCTACTGCATTCGTCAGACCGTTCGCGCGCAAGGAATTACTACATACTAATTCGGCAAATTTATCCGTATGATGCGCGGGTGTTTTTACAACCGGTCTCATTTCATATAACTTAACTGGCACTCCACGGCTTGCAATTTGCCAGGCAGCTTCGCTGCCCGCCAAACCTGCTCCGATGACCGTTACCTTTTGTAGTTCACTCACTTTTAAATCCCCCTGCTATCTTTGTTCTTAAGAAGTCTCTACACTCTCATCGCTCTCTTCCAGCATTTCGCTGTGATCGCAGACGGTACAGTTGAGCTTCGTTCCCTGTTTAGTACGTTTTTCGACCATTAGGCCACTGCAACTTGGACAAGGCTTAATGGACGGTTTATCCCAGGATACAAAATCACATTCTGGGTAACGGTCACATCCGTAAAAGACACGTCCTTTTTTACTTCGTCGTTCGACGACATGTCCCTCACCGCATGTAGGACAATTCATCCCGATATCCTTGACAATTGGCTTGGTGTTACGACAATCCGGGAAAGCAGAGCAGGCCAGAAATTTACCAAAGCGGCCCAGCTTATACACCATGGGGCTGCCACACTTGTCACAGATGACGTCGGATACTTCATCCTTAATTTCAATTTCTTTCATTTCTTCTTCAGCCACTTCCAGACGCTTCTCGAATGACTCGTAAAAGTCACTCAACACCTTGACCCAATCACCTTCGCCTTCTTCGACGTGGTCAAGATCACCTTCCATATTGGCTGTAAATTCTACATTCAGAATCTCTGGAAAAAATTCTTCCATCTGCTCGATGACCAACTCTCCCAGCTCGGTAGGGAAGAATTTCTTCTCCTCAATAGCGACGTAACCGCGCTTCTGAATGGTTTCCAGCGTCGGTGCATACGTACTCGGGCGTCCTATACCCAATTCCTCCAGCGTCTTCACCAGTCGTGCTTCCGTATAGCGAGGAGGCGGTTGTGTAAAATGCTGCTTTGGTTCAACCGATTCCTTTTTCAGCTTATCGCCGGGTTGGAGTGGCGGCAACAGTTTATCTTCTTCGGTTTTACCGTCGTCATTCCCCTCCACATACACTTTCATGAAGCCTGGAAAGCGAACCTTTGAACCGGCTGCTCGGAATATCGCCTCGCCTGCTTCAATATCAACGGACAAAGTATCCATAATAGCGGAAGCCATCTGACTCGCCATAAAACGTTCCCATATCAGTTTGTACAATCGGAACTGATCTCTACTCATAAAAGGCTTAACAGTTTCCGGATCACGCAAGGCGGAGGTTGGACGAATCGCTTCATGCGCATCCTGAGCATTAGCCGACTTTTTTGAATACTGACGAGGACTTTCAGGCACAAAATCTTCGCCATATTTTTGAACGATGACCTCTTTCGCTTCCTCTTGAGCCGAAGTGGCGATCCGTGTGGAATCCGTACGCATATACGTAATCAGACCCACAGTCCCTTCTTTTCCTAAATCCACACCCTCATACAGCTGCTGCGCTACAGACATCGTTTTAGATGCCCGGAAGTTGAGCTTTCGAGCCGCCTCTTGCTGCAAGGAACTTGTTGTGAATGGAGGAGACGGATTGCGTAAACGCTCCTTCTCTTTCACATCGCGCACCTTGTAAGACGATTTTCCGATAGCTTCTAACACTTCTTGTACATCCGCTTCGCTAGAGAGCTCTTTCTTTTCGCCGTGTAGCTTATGGAATTTCGCTTCAAAAGTGCTGTCTTTAATAGCTAATTTAGCTGTGATCGTCCAGTATTCTTCCGGTACAAACTCATTGATCTCGTTTTCCCGGTCCAGAATAATTTTCACTGCAACCGACTGTACACGCCCAGCAGACAGACCCTTCTTTACCTTTTTCCAGAGCAATGGACTTATTTTATAACCGACAAGCCGATCCAATATCCGTCGTGCCTGCTGCGCATTGACCAAATCCATGTTGATCTTGCGGGGGGTTTTAAAAGCATCTTTGACAGCCTGCTTCGTTATTTCATTAAACACCACACGACAATCCGCCGTATCGTCCAGTTCCAGCGCATGCGCCAGATGCCAAGCAATAGCCTCGCCTTCGCGATCCGGGTCAGCCGCCAGATATACTTTTTTTACTTTTTTTCGGGCATCCTTTAACTCTTTTAGTATTGAGCCTTTACCTCGAATGGTAATATATTTGGGATTAAAATCATTTTCAACCTCTACACCGATCTGGCTCTTAGGTAAATCCCTGATATGACCCATGGAAGCCTTGACGATATATTTGCTGCCTAAGTATTTGCCGATCGTCTTCGCCTTGGAAGGCGATTCCACGATGACGAGTGAATCCGCCATAGGCTCTTCCTCCTCTCAATTACACACATGAATATGATAGACTTCCTGAAATGTGGTGAGCTATAGTTCGTTAATACGAGCTATAAATTCAACACATTTCAGGAAGTGGGGAAGGAGTAGGAATCCGCGATGCGAATAAACGCTAATTTCCCTCCACCTATGTTTAAAATTGAATTTTACGCATTTACTAACTAAGGATTTGACAAAAACAATGACTAAATAAGCTTGTATTTTGTGCCCGCTAGCTGAGCGATCCTTTTTTTTATGATTAACGATAACAGAACTGCGTGTAAAAGTCCAAAATCCCATGCCGTAGCATCAAGCAGTTCATCCAGTGTCATGGTTCCTTGTTCCAGCAGCAGCACTACGCGCTTTTCCTCAGAAGTCTCACTTTCTGATGCTTTGGAGACTTTCTTAAGATTAAGACTCTGTTCTCTATTGTATGAAGAAACCTGCCTTGTACGCAAATCTGCTTCATACTCCTCAATAATATCCGAAGCTTCAGTGACCGTTTTGGCTCCTTGCTTAATCAAGTTCAGCGTGCCTTTACTCTTCGGTGACGTAATGGGTCCAGGAACAGCAAACACATCTCGATTTGCCTCCAGCGCAGCATCCGCTGTAATCAAGGAACCGCTTCTAGCGTCTGCTTCTACAACGAGCGTCCCCTTCGTTAACCCGGCAATAATGCGATTACGTTGTGGAAACATCCCGGGATGAGACCTCGTACCTGGAGGATACTCCGATACGATTAGACCTTTACTAGCCATCTCTGCAAACAAAGAGGCATTTTGGGGAGGATAAATTTGGTCAATTGCTGTTCCAAGTACACCAATCGTGTTGCCTCCCTGGCGCAGGGCTGTTTCGTGACAAATACTGTCAATCCCTCTCGCCAATCCACTAACCACTGTAATCCCAGCATTACATAATTCCTCTGTTAGTATCTCCGCTGCTCTACGACCATACGCAGTAGGAACGCGAGTTCCTACCATGGCTACAGAACATGTGTGCAAAAGTGATTTATCCCCTTTTGTATACATTACCCAAGGAGGGTCAACTGTTTCCTTCATTAATAAGGGGTAATCTTCGTCCACATAAGTTATCATACCAATATCACTGGATTGAATTCGCTGATATCGTTCATGCACCCATTCTTCATCGTAACACTGTGCCGCAATGCGTGCCTGTGTGGGACTTAAGCCTATCTCAATCCACTTTTGTTCGCTAAAATGCAGTAGCTCATGCAATCGATAATCACTCGACCAAATACGCTGAATAGTTCTTCTTCCGATTCCCTCTAACTCATGTAGACCTAATAAAAGCCATCTTTCTTCCAAACTGTGGTTCCCCCATTCATGGAAGAGCGAACCCTTCCTTATTTTGTGGCACAACGGATCATTTTGCAAGCGTTTCCCTGACAAGCCTGTCTCAACGCAAAAAAAAGCAACCTTTTCATCCCCTGTTTCAGAAGATAAAAAGGTTGCTTACCTTTCTTTCATTATACACTAGCCAGCAGCAAATTTCGATGTTGATTTACAGCCTGTATATTAATGAAGAAACACGATTTAATGTGTCGTACACAAGTTCAAAATGCCACGTGCTTCCAACACACTTACCAGTGTCGAGCCCATTTCGGAAGGAGTCGGTGCCACCTTGATCCCGCAGGCTTCAAGCGTTGCAATCTTCTCTTTTGCCGTTCCTTTTCCGCCAGAAATAATGGCGCCTGCATGCCCCATCCGTTTGCCTGGAGGCGCAGTCACACCACCGATAAAACCAACGACTGGCTTCGTCATATTATCCCTGATCCACTCGGCAGCCTCTTCCTCAGCTGTACCACCGATTTCTCCGATCATAATGACAGCGTGAGTGTTGGGGTCCTCATTGAAGCGATGTAAAATATCGATGAATTCCGAACCTTTAACCGGGTCACCGCCAATACCAACCGCTGAAGATTGACCTATACCTCGAGTGGTTAACTGATGCACTGCCTCATAGGTCAAAGTACCACTACGTGACACAACGCCTACATGACCAGGCAGATGAATGTAACCTGGCATGATACCAATCTTACACTCTCCTGGCGTAATAACGCCCGGACAGTTAGGGCCAATCAGAACGGTTTTTTTACCTTCCATAAAACGTTTGACCTTGATCATATCAAGTACCGGAATCCCCTCTGTGATACAAATCACGAGGTCCAGTTCCGCATCCACAGCCTCCAAAATGGAATCCGCTGCGAAAGCCGGCGGCACATAAATGACGCTAGCAGTTGCGCCCGTAGCTTCCTTGGCTTCGCTTACTGTGTTAAACACTGGCAGTTTGACCTGTTGTCCGTTTTCCAGTGTAATTTCTACCTCGGTGCCTCCCTTACCTGGAGAGGTGCCACCTACCATCTGTGTACCGTAATCAAGTGCACCTTTGGCATGGAACAACGCCGTTTTTCCCGTAATCCCCTGTGTAATCACCTTTGTATGCTTATCGACCAAAATACTCACGATCTTCACATCCCCTATCGTTTATTCGGCATATCGGAATGCAAACAGGCTATTGAACAAGTTCAACGATTTTTTGGGCACCATCGGCCATGGAATCGGCTGCCACAATATTCAAACCGGATTCCGCTAAAATCTGTTTGCCGAGCTCAACATTTGTCCCTTCAAGACGGACAACAAGCGGACGAGTCAGCCCCAACTGTCTGGCAGCCTCCACGACGCCGTTCGCAATGATGTCGCACTGCATAATCCCGCCGAAAATGTTGACGAAAATACCTTCTACCTTCGGATCGGACAAAATGATTTTGAACGCTTCGGTTACTTTTTCCGTCGTTGCACCGCCACCAACGTCCAGGAAATTGGCCGGATCACCACCGTAATATTTGATAATATCCATCGTGGCCATTGCCAACCCCGCACCATTGACCATACAGCCAATATTTCCGTCCAGAGCGATATAGCTTAGATCATATTTAGATGCCTCAATTTCCTTCTCATCTTCTTCATCCAAATCACGTAATTCCAAAATATCCTTGTGACGGAACAACGCATTAGAATCGAAATTCAATTTGGCATCCAGCGCCAGTACATTCCCATCACCCGTAACGACTAGGGGATTAATTTCTGCAATCGAACAGTCCTTGTCCACAAAAGCTTCGTAAAGCGCCAGCATAAACTTGACCGCTTTATTCACCAGCTCATTGGGAATATTAATCTCATACGCCAGCTTACGAGCTTGATGCACCTGAAGCCCAATTGCTGGATCAACAACTGCTTTAAAAATCTTCTCCGGAGTAGCCGCAGCCACCTCCTCGATTTCCGTACCGCCTTCTTCGGAGGCCATCAATACGATGCGTCCAGTCGCGCGATCCACGACAACGCCTACGTAATATTCTTTGCGAATATCACAGCCTTCCTCAATCAAAAGACGTTTGACCTCTTTACCTTCAGGTCCGGTCTGATGTGTCACTAGCACCTTACCCAAAATTTCAGAAGCAATAGTCCGCACCTCATCCAAGCCTTTGGCAACTTTTACGCCACCCGCTTTACCGCGTCCACCAGCATGAATTTGTGCTTTTACGACCGTAACAGCGCTTCCAAGCGATTCTGCCGCAGCAACGGCTTCTTCCACCGTGTAGGCAACCTTGCCGTTCGGTACAGCCACTCCGTACTGCTTTAATACTTCTTTACCCTGATATTCATGGATATTCATTCTGGAATCCTCCTATCAACATGACTGCAACAAGGGCGGTTCACAAGGAAATCTATACTAAACCTACATCATTGTAACATGTTTTTAAAACGCTTTCCTTATAATTCAACCTCATGAATTACAGTATTTTGATATCATTATCATTCCCAAAATCGAATGTTTGGATATTATTGGATTTTGCTTTTTAATACAAATTCACACAAAAAAGCACCTCCACAAAATGGGATTACCTAATCCGCATGAGAGGCACTTTATTTCATTAGACTTTAAATAGCATTTTTTCTTTCAGTTAAGAACAACTCATTCCGTAAATTCACAAGAGCAACCGAAAGTACCTGTTATGATTTTTCAATTTGTACATTCGCTTGATGAACACGATCGAGCAGATCATTAAACTGAAGCAGAAGTGACCCAAATTGATCATGAGTCATACTTGTTTTTTCCTGTATGCATCCTGGTACAGACAGGGCTTTATCCCGCAACGTTCTTCCCTCTGTGGTTAAAGAAATCAGCACCTTACGCTCATCTTGAGTGGAACGCTTCCGATCGATCAGCCCGGCATTCTGCAACCTCTTTAATAGTGGAGTTAGTGTGCCGGAATCCAAATATAACGCCTCACCCAATTCCTTCACTGTACACTCTTCACGTTCCCAGAGCACGATAAGTACCAAATATTGCGAGTACGTTACACCAAGCTTTTCCAGATAAGGCTGGTACAGCTTTGTAATCTCTCTGGAGCATGCATATATGGCAAAGCATAACTGATTATCAAGTTTCAAAGCCGCGTGTTCATTGGAATTGTTTTCCATGCTGTCTAGTCACCTACTTTCGTCATTATTTTAGCACATTATATAGCAAAGTACATTCTAATTGCATAAAATACTTTACAAAAAATAATTATTTTGATAAATTAAATTGTGTAAAATACAAATTGAGCGAGAGGCAGTGATTGGATTATGATGACCATTCAACAAAAAATGTATGAAACAACAGTAAAAGCAGTTGGTGGACGTAACGGTTATATCGAGTCTTCTTCCCCTGAACTTCGTTTAGATATTGATACTCCAAAAGAAATGGGTGGCGCCGGCGGTACAGGTACGAATCCAGAGCAGCTATTCGCAGCAGGCTATTCTGCTTGCTTTGACAGTGCTTTAAATATGGTCGCTCGCATGCAACGTGTTAAACATGAAGGTACCGAAGTCACAGCTACGGTCCATTTTGGCAAAGTCGAAGACGGCGGCTTCGGAATCGGAGTAAACCTCGACGTTCTGGTCAAAGGCGTTGATCATGAAACTGCGGTAAAACTGGTGGAAGGCGCACACGAACAATGTCCATACTCCCGCGCTACCCGCGGTAATATTGAAGTCAAGCTGAACGTTTTGTAACATAGAGTTAGAATAAATTTCACAACAAGCCCCTCAACCGTATTGGTCGAGGGGCTTGTTGTTTTTCCATCAAGTAACATGGGAGATGATGCATAATCGTATATACGAAATTGATATACTCATAGTATAATCACTATTGTCATAATCTTTTTTGCTTCTCCAGGTCTTTTTGCCTGGAGCTTTTTTTTGTCCTTATTTCCGTTTTCTCTCGTATACATACCCTTTGGAAAAACTTTTTCATAAAAATGATGTACTGTATCTGCTATTTTATCGCCTTTTTACATTTCGGGAAAATTGGAATTTGCTCTATCCATCTGGCGGTATTGAATAGCTTCAGCCACATGTGAAGTCGTAATTTTCTCTGACTCATGTAAGTCTGCAATGGTGCGGGACAGCTTGAGAATTCGATCATACGCACGCATGCTTAAACCAAGTGCATCCATCGTCTGGTCAAGCAACTCCGCTGCATTTTGTTCTAAAACCGCATATTTACGCAGCATCTGACCGGACAGCTCACTATTCCATGAAAAAGGAAGCTTGCTGTATCTGCGGATTTGTATTGCTCGAGCAGCCAACACCTGCTTTCTCATATCAGCAGACGACAGTGATCCTTTTTCCTCCCGCCAATCCTTCGGTTGTGATACCTCAAGCTGAAGATCAATTCGATCCAGCAATGGACCGGAAATACGTGAGCGGTATCGAGCTACTGCTGCAGGTGAACAGGTACAGCGCTGATGTTCCGTGTTATTACCGAAAAAGCCACAGTGACACGGATTCAAAGAAGCTGCAAGTAAAAAATGCGCCGGATACTTAAACACTGCACGTGAACGACTGATTGTAACATGGTGGTCTTCCAGAGGCTGCCGCAGCACTTCTAGTACATGACGGCTAAACTCAGGCAACTCATCCAGAAATAAAATCCCTCGGTGTGCAAGACTGATTTCTCCTGGTTTGGGTATGCCTCCTCCGCCCACCAAGCCAGCAGCAGAGATTGTATGATGAGGCGCACGGAAGGGACGAACATGCATGAGATGGGTCGATGAGTCCTTCCATTTTCCTGCTGCGCTGTATACCTTGGTCACTTCTAGCGACTCCTTTTCAGTCAAAGGCGGCAGGATCGAGGGCAACCTGCGGATGAGCATCGTTTTTCCAGCACCCGGCGGTCCCATAAGAAGAATATTATGCATTCCTGCTGCAGCGATAACTAACGCACGTTTGGCGTGTAGCTGACCCAATACATCGCTGTAATCCTCCATATTACTGATTAGCGCTTCTTGCTCACACAACGGTATGTGCTCTGCTCGGGGTAAATGGTCATAGGAATGGATTATAACTTGTTCACTGGCAGTACAATTTTGATTGGTCACTTGGCCGTCCGGGGTGCCTTGTGCATGATCATTAACCGGGATAAGATCCACCAGATGGCGTATAGCGTAAATACGTATATCCGCAATTAGACGAGCCTCGCTTGCGTTTTCTTGAGGAAGCAGCACGGAATCGAATCCTTCTCGCTTGGCCAGATCAACCATAGACAACACCCCATTTACAGGACGAATGCTGCCATCCAGTGCCAGCTCGCCAATAAACAGCGTTCGTTCCCCTACTGGTAAGACAACCTGTCCACTGGTTGTCAGCAAGCCTAAAGCGATAGCAAGATCGAAAGATGAGCCTTCCTTACGCAAATCTGCAGGAGCTAAGTTAATCGTGACACGCTGGGACGGATATTTGAAACCGCAGTTTTTGATTGCTGCTCTCACACGCTCTACTGCCTCTCGAATCGCTGAATCCGGCAATCCGATAATCGCGGTCTGAGGCAAGCCATTGGACAAATCAGTCTCAACTTCGATCAGAACGCCATCTATCCCATATAGACAAGCTCCATGTAATTTTCCATACATATCAAAAAAGCACCTCTCCTCATATTGAAATGTCCCTCTGTGGGAATCATTGCCTATATGAAAAAAGGTGCTTCCAAATTTTCATTTATTGCAAATATAATGTTCTAAATTTAGCTCTCAACCCTAATTTCAACCTCAACTAAGCTTATCTGACGACAGATTATTTGTCAATTAAGGTTAGCTTATCGGCTGCTGGAGTACGTGGTCTTGATTCCGGGGCTCGCCCAAATCAAGCTTGGACAGCACTTCAACTAGCGCAGCATCCTCCTGAACAGGAACACCATGTTCTTTGGCTTTTTCTAAAATGCTATCCGCAATGCGGCCGCTCCCCTTGGCAACGACGATCGGCGCTTTGCTCTCATCAGGCGTATATTTAAGGGCGACCGCCTTCTTCATGGAAGGAGAAGAAGGTTCCAAGGGCTCTCCTGCGGATGAGCATCGTTTTTAACAACCCGGCGGTCCCATAAGAAGGATATCATGATACATTGTCACGCATTGAAAAACTAAGCAATATCAAAGATTTGGCGATACTAAGCAGTTTTCCTTTCGGCGGGAGATCACTTTTTTTCTTGTAGGCTCTATTAAGCACATTTGTGATTTTCTTATAATTTCATAAATACTATCAATTTAAAATTTATCAGGAACGATGTATTGTCGAGTTTACTTTCCACGATGATGTAACTCTAAAAAAGAAGACAAGTAAGCCGTCTCCCTTTGGGTCGGCGCGAAGAGAAGAAAATGAAGGCTAGGTAAGTCTGATGAGAAATTGAAGGAACAAAAAAAATCCTGAGATGTCAGGACTTTTTTTGCTCTGTACGCTGCCCGAATTCGACATTTTATTTCCGCGTAGTGGCGGGAGTTTTCAGTTTTCACCCGTGAGAAGTGCGTTCAGCAGGTCTGAACGATTAGAAAACCACGACTGAAAGTCGTATATTGAGGGGACTACCCCAGCCAGTATTCCCACGTACAATTACTATACCGTCGTCATGCGGAACGACGTTATGGATCGTCATGGTAGCAGCTCCTTGAAACGGCTTAACTTGACCGCCAAAAATACCAATTTCCGTGATCGAGACAAGTACCCTACTTGAGGAATTAACAAACCCAGCCAGGTTCAAGCGACTTTGGAACAAATTCGGACCTACATTGTTGAGACTAAAAATGAATGCGGTACCTGCTTTAGTTCTTAGGCGACGCGTAGGTTTCAGAATTTTTCTAGAAGAATTTACTTTTCCCATTCGAATCAACTTCCCTTCTTTTTTGATAATATAGAATATGCTAGTTTTTATAGAATCGAAACAGACAAACGGATTGGAAAAAGTGACTATCTTTATCACTAGGCAATAAAAAAAGCCCCGCGATGTCAGGGCTATGGTCTAAAACTTGATTGAAGTGAGCGAACGAAAAACGACGGAGAGCTGCTCAAGCGGATTGCCACGCTACAAATGAAGATCAAGGAACTCCGTGAGAACGAATAGAATTACCGAGAGCTGCACGATTGGAGAAGATCCGCTGACCGTAAATTTGACGCTTTTATGGATCAGCAGAATATTATGCATTCTTGCTGCAGCGATAACTAACGCACGTTTGGCGTGTAGCTGACCCAATACATCGCTGTAATCCTCCATTATTACTGATCAGCGCTTCTTGCTCACGCAACGGTATATGCTCTGCTTGGGATAATGGTCATAGGAATGGATTATGACTTGTTCATTGGCAGTACAATTTTGATTGGTCGCTTGGCCGTCCGGTCCGAACGCCATCTATCCATATAGACAAGCTTCATGTAATTTTCCATACATATCAAAAAAGCACCTCTCCTCATATTGAAATGTCCCTCTCGGGAATCATTGCCTATATGAAAAAAGGTGCTTCCAAATCTTCATTTATTGCAAATATAATGTTCTAAATTAGCTCTCAACCCTAATTTCAAATCCTCAACTAAGCTTATCTGCGGACAGATTATTTGTCAATTAAGGTTAGCTTATCGGCTACTGGAGTACGTGGTCTTGATTCCGGGATAACTTCAGGATAGCCTGCATATATCATTCCAATTACCTTCTCACCTGGTTGAATTCCCAAGCAATCACGGAATTTAGGCGAATACAGAAATGGTTTTGTCACCCAAAACGTTCCGATCCCTTTGCTCCATGCAGCAAGCATAAAGTTTTGAACAAGCGCACTGACTGCTGCAAAATCCTCATCCCAAACCGCTTGACGCGGATCTTCTTCCATCACCACTAAAAGCTGAATCGGGTTGTGCAGAATTCCACTCTCAAACTTGTTGTCTTTACCAATATCGGCTGCAATGGCTTTTGCAAGCTTTTTCCGTCCCTCACCAGCAAACAACAGAAAACGCCACGGCTCACGCATTTTATGATTAGGAGCCCATACAGCGACGTTCAGTAGTTCTTTAATCGTATCTACCGGGATAGAGTCAGGTTTAAATCGTTTAATCGTCCGGCGTTCCTGAATTACATCTATGACATGTTCACTAAAGGTATGCTTTGTCACGTAAATCCTCCTTCACAGGTACAACGACTAGATATTCATTATAGAATGAAAATGATAACTATTCTCAATAAAATATACCTGCAGCTTTCCTTTCTGTCAACCTGTACATATGAATTCAGTCCTGTGTTCCAACATCCAAAGAAGTTCTTACTTTTTTAAAAGGCATCTATAAAATGGTCCGTAACAACAGCCGTTTCAGCAGATAATCGTACAGAAATCATATCAAAACGGATTGGAGATTCTCCCATTCCGTTCATATGCAAGTATACTGCGGCTGTTTGGCGAACCTGGGTTATTTTACGTGCAGTAACTGATTCGGCTGGTGTTCCATATTTAGAGCTGCTTCGGCTACGTACTTCAATAAATACGAGTATGTGCTCCTGCTTGGCAATCAGATCTATTTCTCCACTACGGCATCGCCAATTGCGCTCCAAGATACGATAACCCAAGTTTTCTAAAAACAAAGCCGCGGCTTCTTCGCCCATCGCTCCTTTGGCTTTCCGCTGGTCCTTGCCTCTAGTCTTCATTTCATTTCCCATCACCAGTCATCCCTTGGAGCAAGCCGATCCATTTGATATATATAGGTTAGCACCTCTGCTACCAACTGATAGAGTTCAGCAGGGATTTGCTCGTCCAAATCAAGTTTGGACAGCACTTCAACCAGCGCAGCATCCTCCTGAACAGGAACACCATGTTCTTTGGCTTTTTCCAAAATGCTATCCGCAATGCGGCCGCTCCCCTTGGCAACGACGATCGGCGCTTCGCTCTCACCAGGTGTATATTTAAGGGCGACCGCCTTCTTCATGGAAGGAGAAGGAGATTCCAAGGGCTCTTTCATATTTTAAGATCGACTCCTTTGTACGGCTGAGGCACATAGCTTTGTACCTCTGAAGAGGCGGGGCTGCTCTGTTCAGCCCTTGTGGGCATAGGCTCGGTACGCAGTGTTAGAAGTTGGTAGCCTAGCGACTCCAGCGCGGTACGAATGGACTCACGCCCACTCGTTAATAGCGAAGCCGCCCATTCCTGATCATTATGAAGCTTGAGACTTACAATCCGATCTACAACCTGCACATCCACCAGCGTCGGACCAAGTCCCTTCATGTCCAAATCAAACCAAAGTCGACAGTTGGAGGCATCCAGCTCTCCGCGCTTGCCACGGCGGGACTGAATCTGGATTGTAGCTGTTTCGCGACCGTCCGGTCCAATAAACGGTATAAACATGTGCACTTGTGCAAAAGGCGCCGTTCGGTCTGTATTTAGCAGCAGCTGCTGGCCTGTCAGGTGCTGTACAACCTGCTGAGCCGCCTCTTTCAAAGCGGGCGGCAGGTCGTCGCTGCTCATTAGCTGTAGTAGCGCCCCTTTAACGGTGTCTGCGGCCGCTGTCACGGAGTTGTCTGTCGTAGCCGCTAAACCCGGCAGCGTCTGCAACACTCCCTCAGGCGGCTCCGTACGTGCCGCTGCCCCTTGCGCGAGCTGCGCAGTCGAGCGGTGTACCTGCTGCTCGTGCTCTGCACCGAGCAGCTTCAGCACACGGCCTACCCACGGATCCTCCGTGGGGCTGAGCTGCATGCTGGGCGCCGCAGACTGAGAAGCAGCGGCATCCGCAGTCCGCGAAGCGCCAGCCGCTGGCTGCGCTACCTCTGCTGAGGACTGATCTGGCGCAGCCGTGCTCAGTTCGGGTGGCACTGCTGCACGTAGCTCTTGCAGCAGGAGGCGCAGCCGCTGGAGCGGCGCCTCTGGCACAGTAGCGTTGTTCGTCGCGGATGGTAGCGTAGAGCCAGCGGCTTGCTGTGCGGAAGGACGGTCTGCCGTGACTGCGTTTAAGGCAGACTTCGTCCCCGTAGACTCTGCCGTGGCCGGGGTTGGAGCACCATCGGCATCCTTAAGCTGCGTACCTGCCGCAGTGGCTTGCTGTTGTTGCTCCGCTTTGACGCGGGAGCCGTTTAATGCATCAGCAGCGCCCGATTCAGGCGCATTGGCACCAGCATCCAATACCACTGTCGCTCCTCGCCCGCTAACTGCTTGCGGTTTTTCTGAAGCAGTCCCGTTGGATGCAAATGCAGTAGATCCCGCCGAAGTATCCGAATCTGTAGCCAAAACACTCGCTTCGCTTACTGTAGCAGCGAGATTGGCTGCCTGAGTCCCTTTTAACAATTCCTTGCCGCCTGTGACTTGTTGTCCTGTTTCTGCCTGTTTTGTAGCAGCAGAGGCAGAAGCATCCTTGGACAATGTTAAAGCTTGGCCTTCCTGTCCCTCTGCAATCACCACAGAAGAAGTGCCTGTTGGACTAACTGACGTTCGGTCAGTGCTTTTTATTGTGGTTGCTTCCCCTACTGAACGGTCAGTAGGCGTTCCCTGTCCTTGCTGCTTTAACACCGCTTCAAGTTCTTGCTCCAACGATGACAACAAATCATTTAAAGGAGGCCCAAACATTGTTTGACGCAATCCATTTATGCTTTCGGCCGTTAATGGAAGTCCCCGCTGAAAGGCAACTGCCGCTGCCTGCACAAACGTTCCCAATTGTACATTGCCGCTTTGCTTCGACAAGGCTTCTTGCAAAGAAGCCGCATTTTCCGATGTCAACGGCACACCATTCTTTTGCATTGCCTGTATAAGCTCCCTGTTTTGAGCTGTATCCGGCAGTCCCACCGATTCCAATACGTCTGTCAGCGCTACGGTTTGCTGTGGCATATTGGCAGCATCATTCAGAGGCTTAAGCACAGTCATTCCGCTGGAAGAAGCCGGTTGTACCTGAAACGTTGCAGTCTGTCCAGGTTGAAGAGGGGTCTCCAGCTTTGCCCTGACTTGAGAACCCTGTATTTGCAATACAGCCTCGTCGCCGTCCTCAGACACCTTTAATACGACTCCTCTTACGACCTGGCCTGGCTGCATATCAAGTTTTTTCGCCTCTCCCGCCTTCACATCTCCAAGTAATCCCCGGAATACAGATCCGATGTTCATATCGCCCCTCCTCTCACTCTCCCCCTACTCAAAAGGGTCTGTAATATTAGATATACTTTATATCGGTATTGTCCTGATTCATAATAAGTATCTACAGATCAAACAACGTTGGTTGCTCAGTCAACAAATTGCCTAAAAAGCTGCGTCTATGCATTTCTGTAGGCCCTAGCGCCAAAATTTGTTCTCTATGCAACTTGGTAGCATAACCTTTATGTATACCAATCCCATATTCCGGATATTTCGCATCCCATTCACCTTTGCATAGCCGATCACGAGTCACCTTGGCAATGATAGAAGCTGCCGCAATAGACTGACTGTTCGCATCTCCCTTAATGATGGATAGCTGAGGAATAGGTACATCTACCTTTTCTGCATCCACAAGTAAATAATCAGGAGACACATGTAAAGCCTCAACAGCCTTTTTCATAGCTAAACGAGCCGCTTGTTTAATATTGATTTCATCAATCATCCGCGCGTCTACATGACCAACTCCTACAGCAATCGCCTTCTCCATAATCAGTTCGTAGTAGGCTTCTCTTTTCTTGTCCGTCAATTTTTTGGAATCGTCTACCCCCTCCAATAACTCACCAACTGGTAAAATGACTGCTGCCGCCACAACATCTCCAAACAGACATCCACGCCCTACCTCGTCAATACCTGCAATCCGCTCACAAGATTGTTCCCAGCATTTTTTTTCATAGTGCAGCATGTCCTTTACTGCGTTCTCTTTAGCTTCCATATTCAATACCTGCCCATCTTTACGTAGTTTAAGCTTCATCATGCCGTAGCTCTAACAATTGAATTCAGCTTACCACAGACCTCTACTGTTCAAAACCCTTTTCTATCTACCTTTACATACCAAAAAACCTTCCTCCTCTCCGGAGAGATGGGGAAGGTTCTTCCTTGCCACAAAATGCAATGTTCTGTATCAGATGTACCAGCTCTATCAATATGGTGCTTCTAAACTGAATCGTCCCAGCTTCCCTGCACGTAGCTCACGCAAAATAATTTTTGACGCCTTTTCGAGATCTACACGTCCACCACTAACAATACAGCCACGCTTACGTCCGATAGCCTCCATAACGTTCACAACATCATCTGGATTTTCTGTATCCTCAGGGCGTTCGGTAAGCTCAAAACGTTCTGCCATGGCATCCCAATAATATTGAACAAGATATTTTGTCGCGAAAAAGGCAATGTCCTCTACATTTAAAATTTCTTCCTTGATCGCGCCTGTAACTGCTAGACGATAGCCCACGTTCTGATCCTCAAATTTAGGCCACAAAATACCTGGTGTATCCAGCAATTCAATTTCTCCGGTCTTGATCCACTGTTGTGCCTTCGTTACTCCGGGGCGATCACCCGTAGCTGCAATATTACGTCCTGCCATTCGGTTGATCAATGTCGATTTGCCGACATTCGGAATACCGACAATCAAAGCACGTATAGGACGCGGATTCATTCCCTTCGAAATCTGCCGGTCTATTTTTTCCTTAAGCAACAGCTTGGCCTGAACCGGAATTTCTTTGAGCCCCGTCCCTGTCGTGGCATCTACTGGAAAGGCTACATGCCCCTGTTCCTTAAAGTAGGCAATCCATTGCTGTGATACTACAGGGTCCGCCAAATCTGCCTTGTTCAAAATAATCATTCGCGGCTTGCCTTGCAAAATATCATCAATCATTGGATTTCGGCTGGAAAGCGGCAACCGAGCATCAATCAGCTCAATAACCAAATCAATCAGCTTTAATTTTGCTTCAATTTGGCGGCGCGCTCTGGTCATATGACCAGGAAACCATTGAATCGTCACCGTCATCACCCCATTGAGCGTAACTCCTACTTTCACCCTTGGGGTCATAGTTAGGATTACGGCAGCTATGCTGCTTATTAGTTATTTCTAGTGGTTAATCCACTGCATATCCTTCACAGGCCAAAAAATGACATCAGCCCGGCCCACGACTTCCTTCAAATCAATATATCCAATCATCCGACTGTCTGTACTATTGGAACGGTTATCGCCCATAACAAAAATATGCCCTTCTGGCACTTTTCCATTCTTAAACTTTTCATTTGGAAAATTGGTAAACTTGTTGTAAAGTTCGCCATTTTGATGTGCTTCTTCCAAAGGAGCCTTGAGATAAGGTTCTTGGATCGGCTTACCATTTACTGTAATCGTGTCACCTTCTACCTTGACCGTATCACCCGCAACGGCAATGACGCGCTTGATGAAGTCTCTTTTTTCTTCCGGGACATGGAACACAATCACTTCACCCGGTTTAGGAGCACGAAAATCATACAAAATCTCATTTACAATGACGCGTTCTCCGGTATGAAAGTTAGGCTGCATTGACGGACCATCCACAATAAAAGGCTTAAAGAGAAGCCAGCGGATTAAAAAGACAAGCACTAACGCAATAATGATGGCCTTGAGCCACTCAAAAATCTCATTTTTTGGTTTACGCTTGGGCGTACCATCCTGATCAGTTGGCTGCTGCACAGCTCCTTGTCCTACTTCTTGCTCCATAGCTCACTGTCCTCTCTTTACGGTCAATAATCCACAGTTCCCTATGTACGTAGAAAAAACGAAAGGAGCTTGTAACCAAGCCCCTTTCGTTATTCGTTGTATTAACGACGAATTTCTTTAATTCTCGCTGCTTTACCGCGCAGTTCACGAAGATAATAAAGCTTCGCACGACGCACTTTACCACGGCGAGCCACTTCGATTTTATCGATTTTTGGGGAATGAAGCGGGAAAGTTCTTTCCACACCTACACCGTAAGAAATTTTACGAACTGTAAAAGTCTCACTGATTCCACCACCACGGCGTTTAATTACTACACCTTCAAACAACTGGATACGCTCACGAGTTCCCTCGATAACCTTCACGTGCACTTTCAAAGTGTCACCAGGACGAAAGTTAGGCAGATCTTTACGCAGTTGTTCTTCAGTAATCGCTTGGACGATATTCATCTATGACTCCCTCCTTCCGTACAGGTGTTCATGTTTCTTCTGGAAACTCTTCCGTTTCCTTCATCATCCACAGAGGACCACCGTATTACACACAACAGATGTATTGTATCATGGAGGTTACCGCATTGCAACAACAAAAAGGGATTTGACCAAACATTATTTAATTGACTTCATTATAAAACAGGTCCCTGCCTGCTTTCAAATCCACTCATGTTAATAGTGCTTTATCGCTTGTCCCTCGAACTGTCCAATTGGTGCTGCTCCTCAATCCACGCGCGCTCCCTGCTTGTCAGTTCAGCCTGTTCCAGCAAGTCCGGTCGACGTTCCATCGTACGACGTAACGCCTCTTGTCGTCTCCAAGAGTCAATATTGACATGATGCCCTGATAAGAGTACATCCGGCACTTTCCAGCCCCGAAACTCAGCAGGCCGAGTATAATGTGGGTATTCCAACAGTCCTGTACTAAACGAATCTGTTACCGCACTCGTTTCATTACCCAACACTCCTGGTAACAACCGTGTCACACTATCAATGACGACCATGGCTGGTAGCTCGCCACCAGTCAATACATAATCTCCGATCGAAAGCTCATCCGTCACCAGATGCTCTCGAATACGCTCATCATAACCCTCATAATGTCCACATATAAAAATAAGATGGTCCTCTTTGGCAAGCTCTTCCGCTTTTTTTTGCGTAAAAGTCTCTCCTTGTGGACACATCAAAATAATACGCGGAGTTTTTATGTCTGCGTTATGTTCGGCATCTTCATCTCCAATACCTTCAACGGCAGCTTCAAATGTTGATTGCTCTGATTTATCCAACAGCGCTTCCACGGCAGCAAAAATAGGGTCTGGCTTCAAAACCATGCCGCCTCCACCACCATAGGGCGTATCATCCACTTGCCCATGCTTGTTGCCGGCATACTGGCGAAAATTAACCGCTTGCAGTGATACAATCCCCTTATCCCTTGCTTTTCCCAGAATGCTTGCATTAAAAACGCCATCAAACATCTCTGGAAACAGGGTCAGTACATCCACCCGCATTACAGCAGACCTTCCATTAATCGTACTGTAACCCGTTTTTCGCGCACGTTTACATCCAAAATAACATCCTCTATATACGGCAATAGCAGTTCCTTACCTTTAGGCATTTGGACTACCCATACATCATTCGCTCCCGGTGTCAAAATTTCTTTTACCTCACCGAGCTTAGTTCCGTCTTCCGTTACTACTTCCATACCGACTACTTCATGAAAGTAAAACTCGTTTTCTTCCAATTCTCCTAACCGTTCAGCAGAGACCTTTAACAAAGTACCTTTATATTTCTCAACATCATTGATGTTGTGATATTCCTTAAATTTTACGACAACCATATTTTTTTGAAAACGAGCTGTTTCTACAGTTACGGGAATCGGTGCTTTGCCATCTGCTGGAACAATCAATAGCTCGCTGCCTTTGGCAAAACGATCCTCAAGAAAATCAGTTGTCGTTAATATTTTTAGCTCACCGCGAATTCCATGTGTATTCACAATTTTCCCGACATTAAACATTTGCTGCATCGTGTTCCTCCTGCATATAATCGGCTCCGCTCCATATCATCTTCATCATGTACGAAAAAGGGTTAGGACATACATCCTAACCCACTTTCGTATATCTTTAAGATATGATGTCTACGGTAACCCGTTTATCCATCTTAACGGCTGCTGATGCAACCACAGTGCGAAGCGCCTTGGCGATACGTCCCTGCTTGCCAATGATCTTGCCCACATCCTCAGGATGTACACTAAGTTCATACACTACAAGTCGATCCTTCTCCAAGGTCTTCACGGTCACATCATCCGGATGATCGACTAAAGCCTTAGCAATGATTATCACTAATTCTTCCATGGTTGACCCTCCGTATCAGCACCTTATTTCTGTGTTTTAAGCTCATGAAACTTTTTCAACACGCCCGCTTTGCTAAGCAAGTTGCGAACAGTGTCGGATGCTTGTGCACCATCTTGCAACCATTTCAGCGCTTTATCTTCATCAATTTTTACAACCGCTGGTACTGTAATAGGGTTGTAGTAACCGATTTCTTCGATAAAACGACCGTCACGCGGGGAACGGGAATCAGATACCACGACGCGATAGAAAGGAGCTTTATGTGCACCCATACGTTTCAGACGAATACGAACTGCCACGAAAATTCACCTCCTTCAAAAAGTAGACTGTATATTGCTATCCTATAACTCCAAAGGCCTATCGACCTTTTAGCGGAAAGGAAACTTCATACCTTTGCCCATACTCTTCAGCTGTTTCAGAGCCTTGTTTTTGCCACCCTTAGGACCCATCATATCTGAGAACTGCTTCATCATACGGCGCATTTCGTCAAATTGCTTAATGAGACGATTTACCTCAGCCAGCGATGTTCCACTGCCTACAGCAATCCGCTTGCGACGACTATGATTAATCATGTCTGGGTTTTGCTTTTCCTGTTTAGTCATCGAATGAACGATAGCCTCAATCCGGCCCATCTGTTTGTCATCCACTTTGATGTCTTTCATTTGCTTCATGTTGCCCATACCAGGAATCATATCGAGAATCTGGTCGATTGGGCCAAGCTTCTTAACCTGATCCATTTGCTCCAGAAAATCCTCGAAAGTAAACTCGGCATTGCGCATTTTCCGTTCCATTTCCTTCGCCTTATCCGCGTCGATATTGGACTGCGCTTTTTCAATCAGGGACAGCATGTCACCCATGCCTAAAATCCGTGAAGCCATCCGCTCAGGGTGAAATGGCTCCATTGCATCCAGCTTTTCACCCAATGTAGCAAACTTGATCGGGCATCCTGTCACAGCTTTAACCGACAAGGCCGCGCCCCCACGAGTGTCGCCGTCCAGCTTTGTCAGTACAACTCCCGTTAACTCAAGGCTATTGTTAAAGTGCTCCGCAACGTTAACTGCATCCTGTCCTGTCATGCTATCTACAACCAGCAGAACTTCATCCGGCTTGACATTAGTATGAATCTGGCGCAACTCTTCCATCAGTTCTTCATCAACATGAAGACGACCGGCAGTATCTATAATAACATAGTCATTACCATTATCCTTAGCATGCTGCAAACCCTGTTTTGCGATTTCCACCGGGCTTGTCTGATCTCCCAATGTAAATACAGGTGCGTTAATCTGCTCACCGAGAATCTGAAGCTGCTTGATCGCGGCAGGTCTGTAAATATCACCAGCTACAAGCAATGGACGATGGTTTTGCTTTTGCAACAACTTCGCTAGTTTACCTGACGTCGTCGTCTTACCTGCGCCCTGGAGACCCACCATCATAATGACTGTAGGCGGTTTGTTTGCTTTGGCAAGCTTAGCCTGACTGCCACCCATCAACTCGGTCAATTCCTTGTTTACAATGTCGATGATGACCATGCCTGGCGTAAAGCTGTCCATCACTTCCTTACCAACGGATTTCTCCTTTACCTTGGCAATAAAGTCCTTTACAACCTTGAAGTTAACGTCCGCTTCAAGCAAAGCCAATCGCACTTCACGCATCGCCTGAGCTACATCATCCTCAGACACTTTTCCTTTGCCGCGCAATTTACTGAATACATTTTGCAAGCGAGTCGATAATCCTTCAAATGCCATACTTTCGCACCTCCTTGTCTACCAGGGTTGTTAGTTCTTCATTTATATATCCTACAATTCCTGCAGGCGATTTACAATTTGTTGGACATGTTGCAATGTATCCTTATCGGGCTTACCAACTTTTCCGAATGCATCATATAATGTCGCATTCAGTTCCTCTAAATCTTGGATTCTACGTTCATGCTTACTTAGCAATCCAAGCTTTTCCTCATACATTTCTAATACCTGTTCAGCACGTTTAATATGTTCATAGACTGCCTGACGGCTAATTTGAAATTCCGATGCAATTTCCCCTAAAGAAAAATCATCATGGAAGTAATATTTTAAAAACATCTGTTGCTTCTCTGTAAGTAGAGGTTCATAGAAGTCAAACAGTCGGTTAATCCGGTTTGTCTTTTCCAGCCGATTCTCCTGACTCATCGTGTATACCTCCATCGTCAAGGAAAAACACTTTACAGTTCTTTTCAACGTTCCTTATCATACATAAAAGAAAAGAAGATGTCAAGCGTTATCCCTTGTCATACAAAAAAAAGCCGATCCACTGCCCTTAAACGGGAGAATAGATCGACTTTTTTGCCCCTCTCACTCAAACCCTTACTGGAGTAAGATACAGCAGAACAGCCAGAAAATGAAGTATGCTGCCTGCCAAAACAAACAGATGCCAGATCGCATGGTGATATGGAAATGCCCGCCACACATAAAAAATCGTGCCCAGCGTATACATAAGACCACCCACGAACAATAGCGTCATCCCTCCGGCGGGAACAATGGCCATCAGGGGATTCCAGGCAATTGTAATGAGCCAGCCCATTATAATGTAAAACACAGTAGACATAAACAGGAAGCGTTTGGTGAAGAACGCCTTGAACAGTACACCAAACAAAGCGATCCCCCAAATCACTCCAAATAGCGTCCATCCCAGAGTACCTCGCAAGGCAACGAGCATAAAAGGGGTGTAGCTACCTGCAATGAACAGGTAAATACAAGAATGATCGAATATTTCGAACAAATCCTTCAATTTTCCTTCACGCAGGCTATGAAGCAACGTGGAATTGGTATACAGCAACAGCATTGTAATCCCGTAAATTGTAAAGCTTACGACATGCCAAGCAGTTCCTTTCATGCTAGCAAAAACAATGAGTAGCACAAGCGCTGCTACACTTAAAACGGCTCCAATACCATGTGTAATCGCGTTAGCTACTTCTTCCCGGCGGGAATAAGTATAGGTGTTTGCCATCGTTTTTCACCCGGCTTCCTGAGTAATATTTTTATACAAGAAATTTATCCGGCATCGTCAAACCTTTTGCTTTCATTATACAATTGGGCGGACTTACGCGGCAACAGGAGCACTGCTTAGTCCCAGACTTATAAGCAAGTCTAATCAAACGGATTAGTTCTGCTCTTCCTCGCCAGCTTCGACAGCCTCTTCTTGGATCAAACCGGCGAACAATGCATGAACAAATTGTTCTGAATCAAACGGTTGAAGATCATTCACTTTTTCACCTAAGCCCACCAGCTTAACAGGCAAATTCAATTCCTGACGGATAGCAACAACAATCCCGCCCTTTGCTGTTCCATCCAATTTTGTCAGTACCAGACCGGTTACGCCGCTCTTCTCACCAAACAGCTTGGCTTGGTTAAGTGCATTTTGTCCAGTCGTCGCATCAAGTACCAACAACACTTCATGAGGAGCGTCTGGAATTTCACGCTGGATAACGCGGAAAATCTTGTTCAATTCTTCCATTAGATTGCTTTTATTTTGAAGACGTCCTGCTGTATCGCATAACAAAACATCTACTTGACGCTGCTTGGCAGCCTGTACGGCATCAAACATAACCGCAGCTGGATCAGAACCAGATTGCTGTTTGATGACCTCTACACCTGCCCGTTGGCCCCAAACCTCCAACTGTTCAATCGCGCCCGCCCGGAATGTATCTCCAGCAGCCAACAATACTTTTTTGCCCTCTTGTTTAAAACGATGAGCCAACTTGCCAATGGTCGTTGTTTTTCCGACTCCATTGACGCCTACGAATAGAATGACCGTAATCCCGTCTGGATTCATTTTGAGCTGACTATTGTCATTCCCCCGCAGCAACTCAGACAGCTTTTCCGACAGTACAGGCTGTAACTCGGACGCATCCTCGATTTTGCGTTTTTTCACTTCTCCCCGCAAGTCTTCAATGAGGTTCATAACGGTATTGACGCCTACGTCCGCTCCGATCAGAATTTCTTCCAGTTCCTCGTAAAATTCCTCATCAATTTTTTTACGGCGAATCATCAGGTCCGTTACTTTTTCGACGAAACCTTTACGTGTTTTTTCTAAACCGTCTTTGAACTGCTTTGTGACCGATTCCGTTTTACTTGCGATGCTTTCCTTCAATTTTCTAAAGAAACTCATGGATTCCCTCCGTTGATCTGAAAGTATGTTATTTGATGTCAGGCAATCTCAGCTTCATCGTTGTCCAGCTTGACAGATACGAGTTTAGAAACCCCGCCTTCTTCCATCGTAACCCCGTACAGCACATCGGATTCTTCCATGGTGCCTTTACGGTGTGTAACTACGATAAACTGTGTCTGCTCTGAGAATTCCCGTAAATACTGAGCAAAACGCACCACATTTGCTTCGTCTAATGCTGCCTCTACTTCATCGAGTACACAGAATGGAACAGGTTTAACGTGTAAAATGGCAAATAATAAAGCCATTGCTGTTAGAGCCCGTTCACCGCCTGACAACAACTGTAAGTTTTGAAGTTTTTTGCCTGGAGGCTGGGCTACAATGTCAATGCCCGTCTCCAGCAAACGTTCCGGATCAAGCAACACAAGGTCTGCACGTCCGCCTCCGAACAGCTTGGAGAAAACCGTTCCAAATTCGCGACGAATCGCATCGAACGTGGTCTTGAAGCGCTTGGACATTTCATCATCCATTTCACGAATAACCTGATAGAGCGTTGTCTTGGCCTCTACCAAATCAGACTTTTGCTCATCAAGAAACGTATAGCGCTCATGTACACGCTGGTATTCCTCAATAGCACCCAGATTGACCTCACCCAGCGCAGATATCCCGCGTTTGAGCCTTTCCACCTCACTCTGCGTACCTTCAATATCTTCCGGTATAGGGTAACGCTGCTTGGCCAGCTCATAGCTGAGTTCATAATCATCACTTAATTTTTTCAAAACATTTTCCAGTTCCACATCAAGTCGGTTTACTCCAATTTCTGTTTGGCGAAGCAGTTCCTCCACCGACTTAAGCTGAATTCGCTGTTCTTTTGTGTCATTCTCAGCAGCTTCCAGTTTTTTGGACAAGCTGCTGCGTGCAGCCCGTTTGAATTCCAATTGCTCTGCAGCTTCTTCCTTTTTCAAACGGTATTGATTGAGATTCTCAATTTGTTTCACGGTCTCCTGCTCATTGGTAAGCAAATCCGCTTCGATGGAAGCAAGCAAGGTCTTGTTTTGTCTTGAATCCTTACCAAGGGTATCATAATCCCCACGCAGTCTGCGAATCTGCTCTTCCAATGAAAAGCGCTCTTGGTCCAGCTTGCCTTCTCTTACCTTGAGATTGGTGAGCTCTCCTTGCAACTGCTCTTTGGCTGATTCATTCGCTTTACGCGCAAATTCGGCAGCGTGAATGGCTTGATGCGTTTTCTTCTCTTCTTCCTCCAGCGCAGCCAACTTTACCAGTGCTTCTGCACGGGAAGCTTCCAACTCCTTGATTTCCTGGTCAAAGCCTTTTTTCTCCTGGCCAGACGCAGCTACCTGCTCCAGAACATGACGAAGTTCATGCTCAAGTTGTTTGAGCTCCATTGCCATCTGCTGCTCTTCGGTCCGCTTCACATCGCCGCCCTGGCGCAATTCATCCAGACGGGTCTGTGTCTCCTCCAACTGTCGTTTGGTATCTATTGCACTCTGGCGCAACCTGGCAATTTGCTGTTCCGTGTCTAGAATGTCTTGATCCAACTGATCCAGCTGACGTTTACGGCCCAGCAGATTAGCATTTTTCTTGAACTGGCTCCCCCCAGTCATGGAACCACCTGCATTGACAACATCGCCTTCCAGCGTGACAACACGATATCTATATTGACAACGGGCCGCAATACGATTGGCATCTTCCAGCGTACGGGCAATGACCACATTCCCCAAGAGACTGCCTACGATTCCGGCATATCGATCATCGTACTGAACAAGATCTGCACCGATCCCGACAAAGCCTTCTGCGCTTTCCACAATTTGACGTTCTCCAGCACCAATCTGACGCGGGCGGATAACGTCCATAGGCAAGAATGTCGCTCTGCCCAATTGACGTTGCTTTAGAAAACTGATCGCCTGTCTGGATACCGATTCATTTTCCATCACAATATGCTGAACTGAAGCGCCCAAAGCGGTTTCCATCGCCTGCTCTAAATGCTCAGGTACCCGAATCAGCTCCGCTACTGCTCCATGCACACCGTGCAAAGTTCCTTTGCGTGAAGCCTTTAACACCTCTTTAACTCCGAGCATGAAGCCGTCAAAGTCATCCTGCATTTCTTTCATCGTATCTCGCCGTGAAATTTGAGCCTCACGTTTTTGTTCCCATTTACGAACCGTGCCCTGGTTTTCTTCCAGTAGTTTTTGCAGGGCCTGGTACTGTTCACTTCCCTGAATATAGCCACTGCGCAAACTGCTAATTTCCTGTCCCAGCTTCTGAATCGTCGCTTCCAACCCTTTTTTGCGCTGTTCAAGTTCGACTTTTTGGGCTTCCCATTTGCCGGATTCATCACTGACGCGATTCACTCGGCGTTCCAACGCTTCCTTCTGTTGGTCGGTATAACGAATTTCGTTACGCGCCTGCGCCATCTGATTCATCAGCTCCAGCAGACCACCCTTTAGGCTTTCTTCCTGCTCCTGGCTGATTCCACCTGTGACGCCAATCAGTTTGGCCTCTTCATCAGACAGACGCGCACGCAACTCGTCCAGCTCTACATTCAGCGCTGACAGCTTTTCGTTCAGCTGATCCAGTTCGCTTTTGCGTTCGGAATGCCGTGATTCACTTGTGCTGAGGGATAAGATCAATTGTTCCCGATTGGCCTCCAAATTGCGTGTGCGCTCTTTGAGCAATTCACCGTATCCTTCACTTTTTTCCGTAGCTTCACTGTATTGCAGCAGATCCTTTTGCAGACGTTCTACTTGCTCTTCCAGCTGCCGTAATTCATTACGATCGTTTTCCAGCATCGCATCATGGCGGGACACTACTGTAGACAACTGAAGCTGCTCTTGCTGCAACAAAGCTAGTTTGGAAGTCGCATCGCTCCATGAAGTATGAATTTGTTCAATTTGATGGACGTACATCGAAATTTCTTTTGATTTTAATTCACTGCGCAGCTCTTTAAAATGAATCGCCTTTTCAGACTGCTCCTTAAGAGGTCCAATCTGATCCTCTAGTTCACTGACCAAATCGTGAATACGCAGCAAATTTTGCTCTGTTTCATCCAGCTTGCGAACTGCATCTTTTTTACGTGATTTATATTTTACGATACCCGAGGCTTCCTCAAAAATACCCCGTCGATCCTCAGATCGGGTACTCAAAATTTCTTCAATACGTCCTTGCCCAATAATCGAATAAGCTTCTTTACCAATCCCTGTATCCATAAACAGCTCAGTAATATCCCGAAGTCTGCATGATTGACGATTAATGAAATATTCACTATCCCCACTCCGATGCACACGTCGCGTTACCGTCACTTCACCAAAATCCAGAGGCAATGCCTGATCTTCATTATCTAGCGTAAGTGATACTTCACCGTAATTAACAGCCTTACGAGCATCACTACCTGCAAAAATAATGTCCTCCATCTTGCCGCCACGCAGTGATTTGGCACTCTGTTCGCCCAACACCCAACGAATTCCGTCGGAAATATTACTTTTTCCACTCCCATTGGGTCCGACGACTGCCGTAATGCCGCGGACAAATTCCATTTCCGTTTTATCTGCAAACGATTTGAAGCCCGCCAGCTCAATGCGCTTTAAAAACATGCTCAATCTCACCTCTAACATTCAAATATGCTTGTACAACTTCATTGACCTGATTGATTGAATTATCCTTATTGTAGCATAAGACTAATTTGAAAAAAGCACAGTATCGACGTTCACTTTACAGCAGTAAAGCCACGAAAAAAGAGCAAAACGCAGTCCATTCGCCATTATGGGCCGGGACTCCCCGCGGACTGCCCTTTGCTCTTACTTTGTGTCCTCTGCTTGCGTCACCCGTTCGGGCCGCTCAGGTACCGATTACGATTCCGCCAGCTTCAAACGGTTTAAAGCAACTGCCGCCGCTTGCTGCTCAGCTTCCTTTTTGGAGCGTCCTGTACCTGCCCCCAGCCGTTCGCTGTCCATATATACCTCGGCTACAAACTCGCGTTCATGGGCAGGTCCGCGTTCCTCGACAATCTTGTATTCAAGCATCCCCATGTTATGATGCTGCGTCAGTTCCTGAAGCTCTGTTTTGAAATCACTCATCTGAAGCTTACCGTTTAATACAATTTGAGGAAAAATATAACGTTCTAGAAACGACCGGACGGCTTCCAGACCCTGATCCAAATAAAGCGCGCCTACGAACGCCTCGAACACATCAGCCAACAGAGCAGGACGAGTACGTCCGCCTGTCAGCTCTTCACCTTTTCCAAGCAATACATACTGCCCAAACTCAAGCCCGACAGCAAACTTCACCAAAGAAGGCTCACAGACAATAGCTGCACGCAACTTGGTTAGTTCGCCTTCGGGCCGGTTAGGGTACTGATTGTACAATTGCTCAGACACCGTCAGTTCCAGAACAGCGTCACCCAGAAATTCCAGACGCTCATTATCTGCATGCTGACTGAACCGATGTTCGTTTACGTAGGAAGCGTGCGTAAAAGCCTGCTTCAGAAGCTGCCGATTGTTGAATTGAATATGAAGTTTCTGCTGTAATTGCTTCAAGTCTCCACTCAACGAACTGACCCCTTACGCTTCATATTTTTTTAGAATAACCGTAGCATTGTGACCGCCAAAACCAAAGGAATTGGACATAACCACATTCAGTTCCGCTTTTCTCGGCTTATTAGGTACATAATCAAGATCACAAGCCGGGTCTTGATTATCCAAATTAATTGTTGGCGGAATTGTCTGATGTTGGAGCGCAAGACCACAAATTACGGCTTCAACGCCTCCCGCTGCACCCAGAAGATGCCCTGTCATCGACTTGGTTGAACTGATCGCTACCTTATAGGCATGCTCTCCAAGCGTTTTCTTAACTGCTTCCGTCTCCGATTTGTCACCAACCGGCGTAGATGTACCATGTGCATTGATATAATCGATATCTTCAGGATTCAATCCAGCATCACGGATCGCCATTCTAATGCAGCGTGCTGCTCCCTCTGGATCAGGCTCCGTCATATGATGGGCATCGCCTGAAAGACCATAGCCAATCACTTCGCCGTAAATATGTGCACCACGCTTCAAAGCATGATCCAACGATTCCAGAATCAGTACACCAGAGCCTTCGCCCATAACAAATCCGTCCCGTTCGGTATCAAATGGACGACTTGCCTTTTCCGGCTCATCGTTACGTGTGGACATCGCTCGCATGGAGCAAAATCCAGCAATACCAATCGGACGAATCGTTGCTTCGGCACCGCCGCAAATCATAGCGTCAGCGTCACCGCGCTGAATCATGCGGAAGGAATCACCGATAGCATGACTACCTGTGGCACAAGCCGTAACTGGCGATGTATTGGGACCCTTAGCACCGAGTGAGATCGAAACTTGACCGGAACCCATATTAGCAATCATCATCGGAATGAAGAAAGGGCTTACGCGTTTAGGTCCCTTTTCGATCAGTGCATTATGCTGATCTTCCCAAGTGCCCAATCCGCCAATACCAGAACCAACAGATACACCAACACGCTCAGCATCCACATTCTCTCCGATTACGAGTTTGCTGTCCTCAAGCGCCAATTTACTAGCAGCAACCGCGAACTGCACAAAGCGGTCCATTTTACGCGCATCCTTACGATCGATATAATCCTCTGGATTAAAATCTTTAATGGAAGCGGCTATTTTCGTAGTGTATTCACTTGTATCAAAAGCTTCGATTTTACTGATACCAGATTTTCCAGCCATCAGATTATCCCATAGTGTGTTCAAATCCTGTCCCAGCGAAGTGATTACACCCATTCCTGTTATGACAACACGTTGTTTCAAAGATAATCACCTCTATGTCTACTGCAAATTGTATTTTTAGTTCGCACACGCTTGTGTACAAAAATAATATAGAATCAACTAAAGTTAGTAATGCCGCATTATACTCAGCCCTTGACGAAGTGAAGCTGAGATGAAGTCAAAAACACGCGACAATTCCGTCTTTAGTTCAATCTGTATAATTAGGAGAAAGTCCCGCCTGTAACAGAACGGGACTTTTGATGACATGAATTAGGTATGAGATTGTATGTACTTCACAACTTCACCTACAGTTGTAATTTTCTCTGCATCTTCATCAGAGATTTCCATATCAAACTCATCTTCCAATTCCATAACCAATTCAACTACATCGAGAGAATCAGCGCCTAAATCATCTTTAAAAGATGCTTCAAGTGTAACTTCGGCTTCGTCGGCTCCCAAACGGTCAACGACAATGCGTTTTACGCGCTCCAATACATCGGACATCCGGCTCACCTCCTCCTTATGGTATTATACGAAAATTACAATTAAAATGCCATAGAAGAGAGTTTTCATTAACTACTCTCCATCGGGGCATGCGGATTGGCAACAAGAACTACATATACATGCCGCCATCCACATGCAAAGTCTGGCCCGTCATATATGAGGAAGCATCCGAGGCCAAGAATAGCACCACATCTGCAATTTCCTCAGGCCGTCCAAGACGGGCCAGCGGAATACCGCTAAGCATATTGTCACGCAAATCATCAGCCAGCACCTGTGTCATTTCAGTATCAATGAATCCAGGAGCCACACAGTTCACTGTAATTCCTCTTGAGGCAAGCTCTCTAGCAGAGGATTTAGTAAGACCAATCACTCCCGCTTTAGCAGCGACATAGTTGGCTTGTCCTGCGTTACCAAGTACACCAACAACGGAAGAGATATTGATAATTCGTCCAGAACGCTGCTTCATCATTGGGCGTGTGGCCGCCTTGAGACAATTAAACACACCCTTAAGATTCGTTTCGATCACCTGATCGAATTCCTCTTCTTTCATCCGCATGATTAAATTATCTCTTGTTATGCCAGCATTATTCACCAGGATATCAATCTTGCCCCAAGCGCCAATTACATCCTTGATCAACTGATCAGCTTCTTCAGCACGTCCCACATTAGCCTGAACTGTAATAGCTTCTACACCTTTGGCACGAATCAGCTCTGCTACCTCAGTCGCAGCCGCTTCGCTACCAGCATAATTTACTGCGACATTAGCCCCTGCTTCAGCCAGCGCCAGTGCGATACTACGGCCAATTCCGCGCGACGCTCCCGTAACCAGCGCTGTTTTTCCACTCAATGGCTTAGACATCATAGTCCTCCCTTGCAAGTATTTAACCCGTAAAGGCAATCATTAATACTTTTAGCGGGCTTCCAGGGCTTCTGTTATAGAAGCAAACGACTCCAGGCTACTCATGTTATACAGCTTAACCGTTTTGTCAATCTTTTTAACCAGTCCGGTCAAAACACTTCCCGGTCCAAACTCAACAAAGGTGTCCACACCTTGTTCCAGTAACCATGCTACGCTGTCTTCCCATAGTACCGGAGAATAGACCTGTTCCACCAACAGTTGGCGAATTTCACTTCCCTCACGTACAGGTTTTGCTGTCACATTGGTCACAACCGGAATCTGGGCTTCAGCAAATTTCACAGTCTCCAATTTACCGGAGAGCTTGTCCGCCGCTTCCTTCATCAATGACGAATGAAAAGGTCCGCTGACCTCCAAAGTAATAGCACGCTTACCGCCTGCTTCCTTCACACGTTCAGCGACGGCAGCTACACCCGCCTTTGTACCGGATACAACAATCTGTCCGGGACAGTTGATGTTGGCCAATTCAACCAGTTGGCCAGACTCCGTAATATCACGGCACAATGCTGCCAATGCTTCACGATCAGCTCCCAGCACAGCAGCCATCCCGCCTTGTCCATCAGGAATGGCCTGCTCCATAAACTGACCACGTGCACGAACAGTCTCAACTGCATCCTCAAATGTGAGAACACCGGAAGCCACTAGCGCACTGTATTCTCCTAGACTGTGCCCAGCCACATAATCAGGGCGGATGCCCTTTTCCTTGAACGCTTCATACAACGCAATGCTCGCCGTTAACAGTGCAGGCTGCGTATTGGATGTTTGCTTCAAGGCTGTGTCAGGCCCTTCAAATATCAGTGTGCTTAGCGCGAAACCCAAACGTTCGTCCGCTTTACGGAATACTTCTGTTGCAGCTGGAACTGCTTCATAAGCATCTTTAGCCATACCTACAGCTTGTGAACCCTGACCGGGAAATATAAATGCCGTTTTGCCCATCGTGCATGCACCTCTCTGTATCCAATGCTTCTTCTGTAAAACACCAGACAAATTCAATATTATATCAAAACTGCCACTTAATTACCAGATAAGAACCGACGCACCCCAGGTCAAACCGCCGCCAAAGCCCACCATTAGTATACGGTCGCCTTCCTTCATGCGGCCTTCCTCAGCTGCTTCCACAAGAGCGAGAGGAATAGATGCTGCGGATGTATTCGCATATTTATTAACATTAATAACTACCTTTTCCTCTGGCAAATCCAAACGTTGCATTGCGGATTGGATGATTCGGATATTGGCTTGATGCGGAACGAACAGATCGATGTCGTCTTTGGACATCCCAGCTTTCTCCAACACATCAACCGTTGCTGTTCCCATAACGCGAACCGCGAACTTGAACACTTCGCGTCCGTTCATGTAAATATAGTGCTGTTTATTTTCCAGTGTATCCGCACTCGCAGGCAAACGTGAGCCCCCAGCTTCCAACTTGAGCAAGGTGCCTCCAGCGCCTTCAGCCCCCAGATCAAAGGATTGGAATCCTCTACCTTCAGGTACTTCACCAATCACTACAGCTCCTGCTCCATCTCCGAAAAGAACGCAGGTGTTGCGGTCAGTATAATCTGTAATCCGGGAAAGGCAGTCTGCACCAATAATTAACGCATTGTTATAAATACCTGTCTTAATGAAACTCGTTGCCGTAGCCAGCCCGTACACAAAACCCGAGCATGCAGCAGACAAATCGAAAGCCGCTGCGCCTTTGGCCCCCAACTTGTCCTGAAGAATGCAAGCAGTTGACGGAAATGCCATATCTGGTGTAACCGTAGCTACTATAATCAGGTCCAGATCTTGTGCCGTCATACCCGCAGACTCCAACGCCTTAACTGCTGCTTCATAAGCCAAATCAGATGTAGCCTGCTCTGGAGCAGCAATATGGCGCTCCTGAATCCCTGTACGGCTAACAATCCACTCATCACTTGTTTCAACGATTTCTTCCAAATCTTTATTGGTCAGAATTTTCTCAGGTACGTATTTCCCTGTTCCGATAACACCAACCGGCCGTAATTTATTCATATCGTCACTCACTTCCTGCTGATTTCCTTGGATATACTTTCCACCAACCGGTTTTGCAAGGCCGTACGAGCCTGCCTTACCGCATTTTTGACGGCAATGCCATCAGACGAACCGTGACTTTTTAAGACGAGTCCGCTCAACCCCAACAAAGGAGCCCCGCCGTGCTCTTTATAATCCAGTTTCCCCTTCAGACCCCGAAGTTCAGGCATAATCAAGGCCGCTGCAAGCTTGGTCTTTAAAGATTTGGTAAACTGCTCTTTAAGGAGAGAAAATATCGCTCCGGCTGTTCCCTCTAGCGATTTTAGCATAATGTTTCCGGCGAATCCGTCACACACCAATACATCACAATTTCCGGTTAACACATCTCGGGATTCAACATTCCCCACAAAATTGACAGGTAACTGCTCAATAAGTGGAAATGCCAATTTTGTCAGTTCATTGCCTTTTCCTGCTTCAGTCCCAACATTCAGCAGACCCACTCTTGGAGAAGCCAATCCGTGAACCTTCTGACGGTACAAGCTCCCCATCAGTGCATACTGGGCAAGATGTTCAGGCTTGGCATCCATATTGGCCCCCAAGTCCAGCGCCAGTATACCTTGATCATCAATCGTTGGTATCATCGGCGCGAGAGCCGGACGTTCAATGCCCTCCATTCTTCCAACCACTAGCAATCCTGTAGTCATCAGAGCGCCTGTATTACCTGCGGATATCATGGCATCCGCTTCACCTTCTCTAACCATTCGACCCGCTACGACCATTGAGGCATCCTTTTTACGCCGCACTGCCTTTACAGGCTCGTCCTGCGCATCTATCGTTTCGGACGCATGGCGAATGGTGAGGTTCGTCGGCAGCGCCCTGCCGTTCAAAACCGATTCAATCCGTTCCCGGTCACCAACCAGCGTAATGTCTGTATCCTTCCATTCCGCCGCCGCAGATAACGCGCCCTCTACTGTCGCCTCAGGAGCATTATCTCCCCCCATGGCATCAATGGCGATCCGCATGCTGACTTCCTCCTTCGCTATACTCTTCCTCCGTGGAGCGATAAATGACAAAGTTGCCTTGGAACACCATTTCTTCTCCTACGTAGGCAAACACTTCCACTTTGGCCTTTCCTTTTTGTTCTGGATTTGAGCGTACATATGCCTTGGCAATACATTTTTCACCCAAATGAACCGGACGAACAAAGCGAATATCCGCTGAAGCGGTCAATGCTATCTCATCGTTAATTACGGCAACGGCCAATGAATTGGCCTGCGCAAACACATAATGTCCTCGTGCAATGCCTGTGCGTGAAAAAGTATGTTCCTCTTTAATTTCAAAAATCGAAATACCACTTCGATCCAACTGGAGATCAACGATGTCCCCAATTACTTCATGTAAAGGCAAGGAACGAACCTGATCGTAGGAGCGCTCAGCCATCAGCTTTAGCCGCTCCCGCAATTCCGGGATCCCCAGTTCCATCCGGTCCAACCGAATGGTCTGAATGCTTACCTTCAGCTGTCTTGTCAATTCCTGATCCGTCACGAACGGATTATCATCAATTAATTGAGTCAGCCGTTGCTGTCTCTGTCTCTTCGGCAAACGTTCGATATCAGTGACGCCTCCTTTCCCTACAGTAAACTGCCGTTCAGCCGACAGTTCAGGTTACTTTACGTTCTAACGGCTAAACTTCAAGCCGGTTTGTCTTCTTGTATGTATAAAGGAACCTCTTAGGCCCTTCTTTCTTAGAACCTGGTACTAAAACAGTATATAGCATGCTGACGCAAAAAGAAAGCATGCTGATAAAAAAAGTAGCGCCTCACTGTAGTGAAGCGCTACTTTCTCTGCGAATATTCCAAAGAATCCGCTTATCGGACATTATTGAGAGATGATCTCTCTAGCTTTGTACGTTCCGCAAACTTTGCACACATGGTGAGCAAGTTTCAATTCGCCACATTCGGAGCATTTCACCATACCTGGTACTTCCAGTTTAAAGTGAGTACGACGTTTGTCGCGACGAGTTTTGGATGTTCTCCGTTGAGGTACTGCCATTATTCCCACCTCCTTAAACAGATCAACCCCGCATAACGGGTATGACTTCTTATCTCATTCAAGACCGAAAGAAAATGCCAGAAGACAATGATCTTACAGCCGGTGAATCAAGCATGCAACATCCACGTATCGGTTCAATAACTTCCCGGCACAAGCGGATGATGATTTTTTTCAGAATTGAACTCAATTCTCATTTAAAAAAATCCTTAAGCCCTGCCAGACGCGGATCAATCTTTTCCGTATCACTATCGTTACTGTCGTCGGAGCCAAGGCTCCAGTCTTGTCCGGCCGCTGGCGCGATGCCCTGACAATCCTCACTGCATACAGGCGCAAACGGCACATGCAGTACAAACAGTTCTTCACAATACGGTGCAATGTCGAAGGAATCCTCCGTCACTGCGATAAAATCGCCATCTTCATCCTCCTCTTCAACACTTGAAGATGAGGTTTGCTTAAACCGTTCACGGAATTCAATTTTCAAATCCTCGTGCATCGGGCTCAAACAGCGTGAGCAAAGCATGTCCAGACCTGCGGTCAACGTGCCTTCCACACTCATCGAGCCTTGGCCCAGACTAACGGCGACCAAGTCGGTCTCCAGCGGGGAAACGGCTGTAACATCAGCACGATCATCCACCAATTCACTCACATTAAGAGATTCACGGATAGGAAAGGGACCGTCACTTGTTGCTACTTTGCGAAAAAATAGTTGCATCACTATCACTCCAAACAAACAAAAATTATTATAACGACTGATCGAGTCGTTTGTCAACACCTTTCACTTTACACCACTTACAAATCCATTAGTTTTCCAATGGTTCGGTAAGATCTATGCGGATGAAAAAATGTGTTGTATTCATCATGTACCTGTGAGTATTCGTACCCCCGCCACTCTTCGTGTACAATAATGCGAGTATAAAGCTTTTTGCTCTAGGTCTCAATGGTCTTGTTGAAGTGCATGATGAAATACCAGATAGCTGCCCTGAAAACATGCATTCACTGGTAGTAAACCACTCAAAATAGTTATCAAATAAGCTACTAAAGAAAGGAGCCGACATACAGTTTTGAAAACACTCGGTATCATTGTAGAGTATAATCCCCTGCATAACGGACATGTCCATCACTGGAAGGAGTCTCTTCGTATCACTGGTGCACAGCGCACGGTGGCTGTGATGAGTGGTCCCTTCCTTCAACGGGGCGAACCCGCGATTACAGACAAATGGTCGCGCACCGAAATGGCACTCGCCATGGGCGTAGACCTGGTTCTGGAGCTGCCTGTAGCCTATGCTGTCCAGCCCGCAGAATGGTTTGCCCGCGGCGCGGTGACCTTGCTGTGCGCGACGGGCATCGTCGACGCGCTCTGCTTCGGCAGCGAGAGCGGAGACATCGCACCGCTGCACACGCTGGCTCGCGTGCTGGCGGCAGAGCCGGCCGAACTCAAGGCCGGCATCGCCCAGCGCCTGAGCAAGGGCGCGAGCTATCCCGCCGCCTACGCGGGAGCCGCAGCCGCGCTGGCGGCCGAAGGAGCGGACGGCGCTGCGCTCGCCGCTCTTATGCAACAGCCCAACAATACGCTGGGGCTGCATTACTTGATTGCGCTGGAACGACTGGGCAGCACGATCAAGCCCTTCACGGTAGCCCGCACGGGATCGGGCTACCATGAAGCCGTGGCGCCTGCGGACGGAGTCATCGCCAGCGCCACGGCCATCCGCCGTCTACTGCTGGACGGCGGGCCGGAGGCCGCATCGCCGTACGTACCTGCGGCGACCCTGGAGATTTTGCAGCGCGAGTGGCAAGAAGAACACGCGCCGCTGCATTGGGAAGCGTTCTGCCAGCCACTGCTGAACGCCCTGATCACGCGGAGCCCGCAGCAGCTGGCGGAGCTGCACGAGGTCACCGAAGGACTGGAGCACCGTCTGCAGCAATCGCTGTACACGCTGCCCCAGCCCTCTGTGGAGGCTCTGTTTGCCGCTGTCAAGACAAAACGCTATACTCGTACGAAGCTTCAGCGAATGTGTACACATATTTTGCTGAATCATGCCAAAGCCGATATGATTCCCGCTGAGCTGGCGAAAGGTCCCGGCTATATCCGCGTGCTCGGCTTTAACAGGGCTGGACGCAAGCTGCTGGCACAAATGAAAGACACAGCCGCCCTGCCAGTATGGGTCAAGCCGTCTGCCGGGTCACATGCCCATCTGGACTGGGATACTGCCGCCGCCGCCATACATGCAGCCGGGATGCCGCGTCCCGCCATCCGTCACATGTATGCTGATTACTTGCGGCCCCCCGTTATGGTTTAATAGGCAGCTTTTCCATATAATTCAGCGCATCGCCAAGCTTGCGAACCGGGACAAGCTTCATCTGGGTTCCGATTTGCTCTGCTTTGGCTTTTGCCTCTTTATAATTATCTGCCGGGACGAAAAACAATTCCGCGCCCTGACGGTCAGCAGCGACAATTTTATACTTGGCACCACCAATCGCTCCAACCTGACCGTCCTTATCAATAGTACCCGTACCGGCTACACGATATCCCTTACTTAAGTCACCTGGTGTCAGCTGGTTATAGATTTCCATAGTAAACATCAAACCTGCTGAAGGACCACCGACATCCGTGGATGTAAAATGAATCGTTTTACGTCCATCCTTCGGCTCTACCTTCTGTACCGTGGCAATACTGACACCAAACCCGGAACGTTCTCTTCCCGTCTCACTGTCCGTGATGGTTGTTAATGGAGCTTGCACTGCCAGCAACTTTCCATCGCGCTTTAGCTTCACTTTAGCCAGCGTTCCCGGTTTCTCATCCTCCAAGGCCTTCCGAATGGAATGATTATCAGTTACCCTCGTACCGTTCAACTCTAATATTTCATCTCCGGGCTCAAACACGCTGTTTGGTCCCGGAACCTTAAATACATACACATAATCCGGCACAATGCGATAGGGAACATGAGCACGGGTATAGGCAGCCTCCATCGCGGAAGATTGGGAATCCCCCATATACCATACCTGCTCTGCTGCATATTCATCTTCACTTCTGCCATGCAGACGATCCTCTTTGCGCTGAATCTCCGAGTTGCTGTCCAGCTTGGACATAGCTAGCATGATGACATTGGCATATCTCGCCGATACCGTCGTCATCATAAAACTCCCCCGTTCGCTGCTATCCCCTTCCTGTACTTTAACCATCGGTTTGATCTCGTTTGCCCCACCTGGTCCATAGATCAGATAAGGGGTTGGCATATAAACCAGCACATAGACCATTGCAGCCAGTATTAAGACATAACCGGTTGTAAAAAAGGCTCTTTTCCGGTTAATTTGCATCATTGCTTCTCCCCCTTGCAGCCTAACTTCTCCTATCTTACCCAAGTGCCTTTGCACCACCTGTTCTCAAGCCTTCCAAAAAAGCATACATTGTTTACGACAACGTGTACGAGCAACCTCTACCCAGACAATGAACGTGAATAAACGCTGGAGACAGCATCCGACTCTCCTTAGTATATTTATGAGAGGTGAACTCTTTGATGCAAAAGGAAGCCCGCCCTGCTCCTTATTGGACAACCTTGCTGCTTGGCCTCGGAGCCATTTTGCTTGTAGTGGCTATTGTCGCCTCACCAGAAGAAGTATTTCAAGCCTCTACCCAGGGGCTTAAGTTATGGTGGAGCATTATTTTCCCGGCCATGCTGCCCTTTTTGATGCTATCTGAAATGCTCATCGCCTTTGGTCTGGTACATGGTCTAGGTGTTCTGCTGGAGCCGTTCATGCGATTTTGGTTTCGGCTGCCGGGACGAAGCGGCTGGGTGTTGGCCCTCGGCCTAACTGCGGGATTCCCGGCTGCTGCGGAAGCGGTACGCCAATGGGCACAGCAGGAGGATATGACCCCGCTTCAGCTTCGACGTCTGACCGCTATCGCTCATTTCTGCAATCCGATTACGATCCTGCTCGTCATTGGCACAGGACTGCTGCACAATGCTGCTGTAGGTGGGCTGTTACTTGCCGTTCACTGGATTTCTGGGCTGCTGGCAGGCTGGATCACAGCCAGATTACCTGAATCGTCCAGAAAATCGAAAAAACGGGAAACGCCAGCTGCCATCCGGCGCGCTTCTGTTTCCCGCCCTACCACCTCCCTGATCCGATCCGCATGGGAAGCTACCCGCTCTGCCAAAGAACGGGACGGTCGCAGTTTTGGAAAACTGTTAGGCGAAACCGTATCCCATGCTGTACAGACGCTGATGGTGACAGGTGGATTCATTATTTTCTTTTCCGTACTGATTCGGCTGCTGACCCTATACTCAGGTCAAGGGACGCTTTCTATGGTGTGGCCTGCCTGGATGGAAATCCATCTGGGTTCCTATGAAATCAGCCGTCTGCCCAACGATCTCCGTACACAAGCAGCGCTGATCAGCGCTGTGTTGGGCTGGGGCGGCTTGTGCGGCTGGCTTCAAATTACCGCCGTCACCAGACCTTCCGACAAGGGCATCACCTTCACCTTATCACGAGTGCTCCATGGGATCATTGCTTTTGGACTGACCTTGGCGGTATGGACTCCGCTTAGCCACATTGTCAGTAATACAATTCCTGCTTACATCAGTCGCAGTTCTGTATCTTCTTTTTCGGAAAGTGTAAATGACTCTGGTGTACAATCTGTCATGGTCAGAGCCAGCAGTTTATTAACACAAATAGAAGGAACATCCATGTACCCCTGGCAACTGACCGTACTGTCCGTCGTACTTCTAAGTACGATTATACTTGCTCTGCTCGCCGTTTCCTTTATGACTTCATGGTGGAGCCACCGCGATTCGCGCTAACCTTGGCACGCAGTGCGTCTTCCACCTCTGGTGACACCAGATCTACGACCTTGCCATCAAAATGCGCAATTTCCTTCACCATACTGGAACTCAGATATGAATAAGCCGGATTGGTCATCATAAAGATCGTTTCCGCATCCGGGTTCAGCTTATGATTTGTAGAGGCCAATTGCAGCTCATATTCAAAATCGGTCACTGACCGGATTCCTCTGACAATAACCTGAGCCCCTTTTTGACGTACATAATTAGCTGTCAAATCACGAAAGCTGTCCACTTCAACGTTCGGAATATCGCGAGTTACCGTCCGCAGCAGCTCCATTCGCTCCTCAAGTGAAAACAGCGGATTTTTACTAATATTGTTAAGAACCGCGACAATCAGTAAATCAAACTGTCGGGCCGCTCTTTGAATAATATCCTGATGCCCCATCGTCACGGGATCAAAGGTTCCCGGATATACGGCAACACGTGGTTTGTGCTCAATCATGATGGTCCTCCCCGTCTGATTCGGTGATGCCGAATTTGCCCCCTTCGGCTTCTGTATGTCCTTCGGCGTCTGACAAAGCATCATCTGCAAAGTGATAAATGGATAACGCCGTTTCACCATAGACCGCTTTTCTAACCTGTTCAAACGGTCCGAAACTTATCGGATACTCATGTCCCGATTCATACTCCAGCACGATGATTGCACCTGAACGAAGCAAGTCCAACTCTGCCATGCGGCTCATCAATTCATCCCCGTGCTTGAGACGATAAGGCGGGTCCAGAAAAACAGCATCAAAAAGAGCTCCACGTTTTGCCAGCGCCTTGAGCGCTCGTCCGGCATCATTGCGGAACACTTCTGCCTTTCCTTCCAATCCAGTTTTTCGCAAATTTTCTTTAATGACATCAATGCTTTTGGATTCCATATCAATAAAAACTGCCTTGTCCATTCCCCGACTAAGCGCCTCTATCCCCAGGCCGCCACTGCCAGCAAACAAATCAAGCGCGACTCCTCCATCAAAATAAGGACCTATCATGCTAAATAGCGCTTCCTTGACCTTATCCGTGGTCGGTCGCGTCCCGGTGCCGGGAACTGCCTTTAACGGCCTTCCTTTGGCACTACCCGATACCACTCTCACGCTGAAACTCACCTATTTTCTATATGTGTTCATAACCATATAAAGATTATGACGTTATCGTACCACATGCACCGCCGTTTGAAAAACTTAGTGATGAAGCAGGTATAAAAAACCATCTCCTGGGCATCCTTAGGATATCGGCATTCAACCAATGTCGTAGACAACCGCGGAGAAGACTTACGTTTCCCCATAAGCTCTTCGTCCGGTTTCTCCTCTCCCATTCGGGCGCTCTTTCGTAGAGCGCCTGTTTTTTTGCATAAAAAGAAGCTGCTTTAAAGCAGCTTTATGTATTATTTTTTCTAATCTGCATTTTGCTTATTTCAGCAGTTCTTCGGGTGTATCCCCTTGATAAACATACACATAACTTGCCACCGATACAGCAAATGTCGCAAACATAGACAACGATGTGGCTAACCCGTATACTACTTTTTTCATCATTCCACTCACCTCCTTCCCCGAATCAATGTTAGGCTTTGAAGCAAAAAAGCAACAGCCACTACAGAAGAACCAATAACAAAATTTGTACATACAAGCAAGGAGGATAACAATCGCAAGAGGGGATAAAACCGGACTGGAATGCGCGACTGCTTTTCAATTCTGGACGGGGCAAAGCATAAAACAAGAATGAGCGCGATTCCGGTAAACAGGTTTGTCAACCCATTATTTAAGGAAATGCAAGATATGTATGTAAAAGCTACAGAGGTCACCAACACACATGCCATACCCGTTTTCAAGTGAATACCACCAGATACTTGGCGCAGCAAAGCAAAAGCAACGAGAATCGTTGCAGCTTCTACCATCCGCCCCGTGAAGAATGAGGCGAATAGTGTCAACAAGATGATCATAGACGCATTCAGAATGAGAGCGAGTGCGTATTTAAGCACTGGGACGGAGGCCGGATGATCAGGCACAATACGTTTAATCTGGTTAGCAAGTTTGAAGGCCATCGTTTCAATCATCTCGGTATTCCTTTCCGACTGCATAGTAGATAAAAAATCCCGATACCAGTGCAAAAAATATCATACTCAACCATACTTCGCTATAGTAAAGCACAATAGAGGTTGAAATGAGAGACAGAATTATCAAGGTAATAACAATGCCATATTCCTCTTTGAACTTAAGCTTTTTGAAATTTGGGGAAAAGCCGATCTCTTTTCGATACAATATAAATGAAATAAGTAGTCCTGTTGCTGCGCTAACCACTTGTAACAGATAGCCCTTCAAGGACCCGTTCTGCAGCTCAGAAATCGGCAGGTTACCGAACATAGCCTTCAGGAGTACCGATTGAATAACGGCATATGCAAAATAACCGGTAACTGTCATAATACCTGACCAAACAATCGGGATCTTCACCACCGTAGCAAGTAAAAAAATAAAAAGTAGCATATTAATGACAGGTACCAAATATGAAAGTGAAAATTCCTCTCGGAGCAAATAGCTTTGCAGGTTCATAATCAGGTTTACAAAAATAGCCTGCCATAGATAGGGAGTCATTCTAACTTTAAAGATACTTAAAATCAGCGCAAAAACAGCTACTCCTTCCAGTGTAGAAAAAAATAAAAAGCCGAGTGGCTCCAAAAGCATACGTGCATCTCCTTTACAATTCCAACAAACCTCATCGGTGTATTCAAAAACTTGGATGTACATCGAATATAAAGGGCTGGGAGCTACTTTTCAAGGGGTCTTTTCAATAATTTCGTAGATTTATTCAAGCACTTCAACCAAATGTTATCTGATGCTGCTTCAAGTTGCAACTAGGCAACACTTTCTTTGACCGAATCTTCCTGCTTGCGTACAGATTTTATACGTGATATAAGCTTTTTCCCCAATCGGATGCCGGGCTGTTCTATCCATATGTAGGTAAACCAGGAAAGTCCAGCGGTGATTAGCAACGTCATGATGAACATAAGTGTGAGGCTGACCAAAGGAGCAAACGGTAATTTAATCTGTATGATTAGCCCCAGGACCAGCATATGCGTCAAATACATGCTATAGCTGAGGCGGCCGATCCATGACCACACCTGATTAAGCAGCCACATCGGCTGCCAATGATACAAAGCATACGCTCCCAGCAGCAACCCGACACCTAAGAGATAATCCGCCATACCTCCAAAAAACGCAAACAGCACAGTACCAAGCAGCAAGCCGCCACTGAGCGCGTCTACACTTTTCCAATGACGCTCGTCTTTCCAAATGAAAAAAAACAATATACCCAGTCCAAAGACAGGCAACTGATTCGGAAACCATAAATACAAATAGTGCCCCCATAAAGAGTGATCACTAATTAGTGGATATTGAGCAAACACCGTATTTAGCCCAAAGCTTGCCACAAGCACCATCATGACAAACCAAGTCGCATGGCGAACCGATCGAATCAACTTAAATAAGAGGGGGATAAGCAGATAAAACATGCATTCCACCGCAATGGACCATTCCACACCGATAATGCTGTTGATCCAATACGGATTGAGACCGTTCAAAAACAGAACATGGGCTGCTATATTAGTGGCAGTAACTCCCTCCTGATCCCCAAGCCAAAATCGTGGACCCGTCCCATCCACAGCTAAATAGATTCCTAACATCACGTAATACAAGGGTGCAATCCGAAAAAAACGACGCAACAGGTAGGCCGCCATTCCTTCTCTCTCGTCACTCGAACGCCTGCTCAGGGATAGAAAAAGCGTAAAAGCGCTGGCCATATAAAATAAAGCGACTCCTTTGGCTCCTATGCTCAAGCCTTTTTGCAACCAGCTGTTTAATCCGTCCACATGCTGACTGACATGCACAAGTAACACTCCCATAATCGCCAGCGCCCTTAGCGTATCTACAAATTGCAACTTATCTTGTTCTATCTTCCCCTTGTCTTCGGGCATCGTATCCCTCCATAACAAATTCAAATGATACATTTTGTATCTATAATACACAAAATGTATCACCCAAGTAAATATCCCCATTATGTAAAAAAACACCCTCTGACCGCACCAAGATGCGGTCAAAAAGTGTTGATTTTATCATGCTATAAGCAGCTGTTCCCTATTTGTTTAAATGAAAAGGTACGGTCGTTACGATGACATCTTTGTAGTTAATCAAATAGGCTCTCATCAGCAAACTGGTCTGATTATGCAGTATATTTTCCCACCAGTGTTTAGTGATAAATTGTGGAATGAGAACTGTAATATGATCCTCATCTGCCTTTTTCCACTCTACTGTATCGATGAACTTGCGGAGCGGATTGATGATGCTGCGATAACGGGATCTCAGCACTACTAAACGTATACCCACATCCCACTCTTCCCACTTCTGTTCCATTTTTTGAATCGCTTCATCATCCACACCTACATATACGGCAACCACATTGTCTGACAGGGTTTTGGCATAACTGATGGTATTCATGACGACTCGTGTAATGCCTGCCACCGGAATAATAATCGTGTTGCCTTTGACCATAGGTTTGTCCTTTGTGATATCAATGCGCAGTTGTTCAGCTGTATTTTTGTAATGCTTATTAATCTTCGTAAAGAAATACAGTACCAAAGGCAGGAAGATAAAGACTACCCACACCTGGCTAAACTTAGTAAAGATAAAGATAAGCGTAATTGACAGTGTAGTTAGCATCCCAACCGTATTAATACCTAATTTGACGACCCAGCCAGCTGGTTTGAGCCGAATCCACCGAATCATCATACCAAGCTGTGACAGGGTAAACGGAATAAATACCCCTACGGCATAAAGCGGGATGAGGTTTTCTGTGTTGCCACCAAAAACGATGACCAGCAATGCCGAGAAGATACTCAGAAACAGGATGCCGTTAGAATAGCCGAGTCGATCTCCACGAACCATGAACATATGCGGCATGTATTTGTCTTTCGCGAGCATAAAAGCCAGCAACGGAAAGGCCGAATAAGCTGTGTTGGCCGCCAAAAACAAGATAAGCGCCGTCACGCCTTGAATGATGTAATACATCACACCGCGCCCAAAAGTAGCATTCGCAATTTGCGAAATAACTGTTTCTTGCGGATTAGGACGAACACCGTACCAATAAGCCAGCAAACTAATTCCGATAAACATACAGCCGAGAATCAAACCCATCATCATCAATGTAGTTGCCGCATTTTTGGCAGCAGGCTTGCGGAAGTTCGGAATGGCATTTGAGACAGCTTCTACACCGGTTAGCGCCGAACAGCCCGAGCTGAATGCTTTCAGTAAGAGAAACAGACTGACATTAGATACCGTAGCTCCAAATTGCGGCGCCGCCGCATGGGCTCCTCCTGCCAGATAGTGAATGATACCACTAATAATCAGAACAAAAATGGCAACAACAAATAAGTAAATCGGTATAGCCAGCACCGAGGCAGATTCCGTCACCCCGCGCAAGTTCATTATAGTCAAAAAGATAATCATCACTAAAGCAATGGCAATTCGATGATCATGTAACGATGGGAACGCCGATGTAATGGCATCTGTACCTGCCGATGAGCTAACTGCTACCGTTAGAATATAATCGACCAGCAGAGATCCGCCTGCAATCAGACTCGGACTCTTTCCTAAATTGTCCTGTGCAACAATGTAGGCTCCCCCACCACCAGGATAGGAAAAAATGGTCTGTCTATACGACAGGATCAGAATGATAAGCAAACCCAATACCGCAATGGATATAGGGATGGAATACCATAGGGCAGCAAAGCCCGCTGTAATTAAAACCAGCAGAATCTGCTCCGTTCCGTAAGCTACAGAGGACAATGCATCTGAGGACAGAATGGCCAGTGCCTTGAGCTTATTCAGTTTCTCATCTTCAAGGGCCGTCGATTTTCGCGGACGACCGATTAATAACCTTTTGACTTTACTTAGCATTTCGTTGACTCCTTCTTTGGATGAGGGTTTTGCAAAAGAACTATGAATCGTATATTTATTATGTCACCTGCACATCAGATTGATGAAACAAATGAACTATTATTTTATACTCCCTCATCCAGAAAAAAACAATAAGGAATGCTCCCTAAAAAGAGCAATCCCGAGTAAGAAAGAGTATTTCGATAAAATACCCTTATGTATACAGTATTTTGAACCTTTCCGGCGTAATTCCTTCCGCCCGGCGGAAAGTTGCCACAAAATGACTGACATCTCGGAAGCCTACGCGCTCAGAAATCTCCTTTACCGTTAATTGCGGATACTCTGTCATCATTTCCTTAGCCTTCCGCAACCGAATTACAATCAGATAAGCATACGAAGTCACACCGAACGCTTGCTTAAACAATGTATTTAAATGACGAGCGCTGACATTCATCATAACGGCCATATCCCTTAAACCCACATCTGGGCTGGCATAATTTTGCTCCATAAAGGTCAGTACAGGGGTTAAACGTTCCACATTATGAGATAAGGAAGGCATCGAGCTATGTTGTCCATGTTTACGCAGCAGAGTCAGAAAACGGTACATATTGGCCGAAGCATCTAATCCAGACAAATCACGTTCACTAACCATGGAGTGTAGCATGTTTTCCCCAAAGCTGTGCAGCTCGCTATCCGGGTCCCAATGGTACCCTCGCGTATGCTTCAATCCGAGTGCAGTCAATACAGCCGCGGCGATGGGTCCGTCAAATGTGATGTATAACGTTCGCCATACCTTGGTCGCCCGTCTGTATGCATGGGCTTCACCAGGCAGTAGCAGAACCCCGGACTGCTCACCCAAACGGAAGGTTCCCCCTTTATATGTAAACATCCCCTCACCTGACACCGTCTGAATCCAGTGAAAGCAAGGATAGCCCTCTGGACGGGAAACATCCTCCTGTCTGCTATTAAATCCGATACTTTCAATAAAAAGGGGTAAAGAGTGCTCACGAGTAGTCAGGAAAAATCGCAAATGATGGGGAGTCAAAATCATAATAAGCACCTCCGGTGTATGCGGTATCTATTTCTCATGTAGATCCATATTGTTATATACATGTTCATTTTATTATATTTAAAAGCATTTATTTGTATTATAAGATAGGATTATTCTTATATACAGAGGTGATTGGCATGATAAGCAGCAAACTTCCTAAAGTATTTTACGGTGGGGATTACAATCCTGAGCAATGGGATGAGGCCACGCATCAGGAGGATTTACGGATGTTCAGGCAGGCAGGAATTGATATCGCCACACTCAACGTTTTCTCATGGGCTAAAATTCAGTCTGACGAAATCACATATCATTTTGAGTGGCTGGATCAGTTGATTAATAATCTTTATGAAAGCGATATCTTCGTTTGTCTAGCTACTAGTACGGCAGCGCATCCTGCTTGGATGGCTACCCGTTATCCCGACATTCTTCGAGTCGATGCTGACGGGCGTAAGCGAAAATTCGGAGGACGACATAACTCTTGTCCGAACAGTCCAACCTATCGAAAATACGCAGAGCAGATGGCTGACCGACTTGCAGAGCGATACAAAGACCATCCCGCAATCCTCGTGTGGCACGTATCCAATGAGTATGGCGGGGATTGCTATTGTGACAATTGTGCCGCAGCGTTCCGGGTATGGCTCAAACAAAAATACGGATCACTAGAAGAGCTAAACCGGGTGTGGAATACTTCCTTCTGGGGTCACACCTTCTATGATTGGGATGAAATTGTACCTCCAAATAATCTGAGTGAGCATTGGGGAGAAAATCACTCCACATTTCAGGGCATATCCCTTGATTATGCGCGCTTCAATTCAGACAGTATGCTGGATTGCTACCTGCTGGAATATAACGCGATTAAAAAACATATTCCCGATGCCGTGGTAACAACCAATCTGATGGGCTTTTTTAAGCAACTGGATTATTTTAAGTGGGCTAAGCACATGGATATAGTATCTTGGGACAGCTATCCTGGGGCTAATACCCCGATAAGCTATACGGCGATGGCGCACGACCTGATGCGCGGCTTGAAGGATGGGCAGCCCTTTATGCTGATGGAGCAAACACCGAGCCAACAGAATTGGCAGGCGTATAATTCACTTAAACGGCCTGGCGTTATGCGTTTATGGAGTTATCAGGCTGTAGCACATGGCGCGGATACGGTCATGTTTTTCCAGCTTCGCCGCTCGATCGGTGCTTGCGAGAAATTCCACGGGGCCGTAATTGAGCATGCCGGGCATGACAACACACGTGTATTTCGCGAGGTGTCACAGCTTGGCAATGAGCTCGGCGCTTTAGGCAACACGCTGCTTGACGCGACTGTTCATGCCAAAGTAGCTATTTTGTTTGATTGGGACAATTGGTGGGCTTTGGAAAAGTCAAGCGGCCCTTCTGTCGCCTTGAAATACTTGGATCAGGTGCATAAGTATTATGCTACCCTCTTCCGGCGTAACGTACAGGTAGACCTGATTTCTGTGGATACAGATTTCCAAAAATATGATCTCATTATCGCGCCTGTACTCTACATGGTCAAGCCGGGTACTGCCGAGAAGCTGGAACAATTCACAGAGCGTGGCGGCACCTTCTTAACGACCTTTTTCAGTGGCATTGTAAATGAAAACGATCTGGTCACAACCGGAGGATATCCTGGTAAACTGCGTAATTTACTCGGGATCTGGGTGGAGGAAATTGATGCGCTTCTGCCTGAATCACACAACCGCATAATATTGAAAGAAAAAGTGGGCGTATTAGAAGGTGAATATAAATGTGGGTTGCTCTGCGACTTGCTGCATAGCGAAGGAGCCGAGGTGCTGGCGGAATACGGCGATGATTTCTATCAGGGCATGCCAGTACTGACACGCAATCGCTTTGGTCAAGGTGAAGCGTGGTATGTCGCTACTGACCCTGAGGAACCTTTCCTTGATGGTCTGCTGGGCTACATTTGTGAGCAAAAAGGGATTTCATCCCTGCTGCGTGCTCCTGCGGGCATAGAAGCCACTATGCGGTCCAAAGATGGAAAGTCGTATCTATTTGTTCTCAACCATAATGCCCAGACACAACAATATCATCTGGATGACCAAAAAGGAAAAGAGCTGATCAGCGGAAAATTCCTGGAAGGAGATATTTCTATTGAAGGCTATGGCTTTCAAGTGCTGGAGCTATCCTAATCAATTCAATCTGACTTATACCACTCACTTTACTGCATAAAGGTAATTTAGTACCAAAGGAGTTAATCATGAAACGACTACTATGGATCGGCAGCTTGTCTTATTTTTTAATTGGTCTAGCACATGTGGTTGTAGGCTCCCTACTGCCCGTGTTGCTAGAGCATTACGGTAGAACCTATACGGATGGCGGAAGCCTGATTTTCGCTCAATTTTCCGGCTTTCTGGCTGGAGTCCTACTGTCACCGTGGCTTGCCCGGACGTTCGGCAAACGCCGAAGTCTGGTATTTGCTCTACTTCTGCTGTGTGCGGCTGAAGTGCTGTATTCACTTCTGCCGCCCTGGGGCTGGCTATATGCCGTCGGGGCAGTAGCCGGATTTGGCTTTGGAATGGTAGAAACACTTATAGGTACTATTGTTATTGGAGGTATTACTCAAGGAACGGGCGCGGCTATGAGCCGTCTGGAAGTCTTTTTCGGGATCGGCGCCTTGGCTATGCCCGCTATCGCTAGCCAATTCATTGCTCTAGGTTGGTGGCGACTGGCATTTCCCATCATCTCCTTGTTTGCAGCCGTAGCCACTATAGCTTGGCTGCGCGGGTCCTTCGGCACACTGGACGCTCTATTGGACGAACAGGAACACCGAGGTGACTACCATAAGCGTTCCACTAATTCACTGGAGTCACCTACCGTAAAGGCTTCTATTAGCAGCCCTATAGGCAATTGGAAGCTACTTGCATTATTTATCGTTTTTTTCTTTATCTACGTAGGAACTGAGATGAGTCTGGCCAATTTCCTGCCCTCCATGTTTATCGAGCGACTCGGTCTCACACAAGCCGAAGCAGCACTCAGTGTCACCTGCTTTTGGTTGGCAATGGCCTTCGGACGGTTATTTACAGGCTACATTGCCGATCGATACGGCTACGGTGTCTTTGTCGCTCTGAGCTCACTGGCAGCGACCCTGCTGCTGTGTGTGTTCCCGTTGATCCAAGGCACTGCTGGTGCCTTTGTCCTTATCGTACTGCTGGGACTCGGCATGTCCGGCATCTTTTCCATCGCTCTTGTTTTTGCCAGCAAAATGATGCCAGGTACAGAAGAATCGACCACCAGCCTGCTTATCGGTGCAGGCGGAGTCGGAGGTGCCCTGCTGCCCTTATGGCTTGGAAACAGTATGGATCGTGGAGGGGCAGTTGCTTCAGCTTGGTTACTGGCGGGATTTGCTTGTATCCTGTGCCTGCTTGGCGGTATCCTGTACGCCCTATATGTACGCAAAAAGCGGCTTCAAACCGCTTCATCATGATATTAACCTACTACTGGCACCCCAAGTGTATCCTTAGATGACAACCAAGGATACAATTGGAGGTGCTTTTTACATACTAGACGAATGTACCTTGTACAGAAGCCTGTTTTTAGTCAAAATAGATTGTTTCCTATGAAACACAGGACAGATATCCATGCCTCCTCTAGATGAATGGAGTACTATACAACAAACCATATGGAGGTGTTTGTATTGGGTCGTCCTGAATTGAACCGAAAAAAAGGCCGTAAAAAAGACGTTTTTGTCCGTGCCTGGTTTGATAAGCTAGAAAAAAAGTTTGAGGAAATGCCCCCCAAAAAAAGAGGCCGCTCAAAACGGAAATCGTTTGGTAAAGACATCATTGTCAAAAAGCAAGTTGTACATGTGAATATTAATCATGATGCTGAAGGGGATTCCAGAACCACAGGTGATTTAGCGCAGTTCGGTTACATTTATAATGTGAGGCCCCAACTCGTTTCGATTGAAGGGGAGGTCATTTTCGATACGAACGGCATACTTACACCTGGGATTGCTCACCTTCCAGGGACTACACAAATTGCTGTAGCCGATGCAGGGAAGTATGAAGTCCACTTTTCGGTGTCGGGTATAGAACCTAACCAATTCGCCATCTTTATTAATGGCGTACTGGCTGAGGGAACCGTGTACGGCTCAGGAGCCGGGACACAGCAGAACACCGGGCAAGCCGTCCTTGCTTTGGCATGCGGTGATGTCCTTACTCTGCGTAACCATAGCTCTACTGCTGCTGTTACCCTGCAAACACAGGCCGGAGGAACTCAAGCCAGCGTAAATGCCTCTGTCCTCATTAGAAAATTGGGATAGGCTTAGACTCATGCAAAGCCCCAATATACTAAAAAGGGTTTATCCATCACACGAGGATAAACCCTGAATACTTTTTAAAAGGCGATAATGATCCCTTTGTCATTGGCATACATTGAACTAATTCCCCTGGTGGGCACAATATGAATATCTTTAAATTGATAGCGGTTCTTCAAGGTATTCATTAACTTTTGTGCCAGTCCGGGATTATTGCAATGAGTAATAACGATGCTTTCTCCTTCGGTACTCCGACCACTTTTTTCAATGGTATCTGCCAACTTTTCAATGATTTGATTCTGACCACGGGCTTGAGTAAATAATGCGATGTTTCCGTCACCGTCTGAACCTAAAATAGGCCTGATATGCAAAAATGAAAGTATCTTTCCAGTAATTTTATTCATTCGTCCGTTCTTGACCAAATTATCCAAATTCTCTAACACAAAATAGGTTTTCATCTTGCTGATAAAGCTCTCCAAAGAAGAGATAATCTCGCTTTTATGATATCCTTCGTCAATCAGCTTGCGTAATTTTAGAGCTAACAAGAGTTGTCCAGCCGATGCGCTTTTCGAATCGAATACATGAACATCTGCCCCTTCTTCTTCCGCCATATCCTTTGCGACCAATGCACTGGAATACGAGCTGGACAGGTTGCTGGATAATGTAATGGCAAAAGAAGTATGCGCGCCTTGAAAGGCTTCCTTATATAGCATAGGTGACGGTGAAGCGGAACCAATCTTGGTTGTACAGGCTTTCATTTCTTCCATAAACTGAGGCAAGTCCAATGTATCATCATCTATGAAGCATTTTTCACCCAATGTCATGTTTAATGGAATCGTAGTTACTTGCATCTTTTCTTTAAGCTCTGTCGTTAAGTCGCAGCAACTATCTGCTATGATTTTATATCTCACCCAGTACACCCTCACATTATGTTATTTTTCACTAGAATCCGCATTCATCATATTCAAAGAAAGCTCAATTAACCACATCAGGCATTTCTATTTCTATTGCCACATCGCCTTTTTCCTTATTACCGTAAGCGCTGCCGTAATTCTTGTTCTGGATACATGCAGATGATCTCGGAGTAAGGGGAAATTAATTCCATTATCTCGACGTTAAACTAAATATGGATACTATGTACTATAAAGAATTGCCAACAATAATAACAATGAAATATTTGTGAATTATTATCCTTCCCCCTTCACCTATAGACATCTCTCAGGCCGAGAACAAAAAATTCTTTAATCTCATTCATTGACTCGTTACAATAAATAGTATATTCCAGTATTTGCGATAAAATAAACCATGCTAATCTCTGTGATAGTGAAGGAGTCTTCAAACTATGCTTAAGCTAATCCCCAAAAAAAGCTTCATTATATGTATTGTTATCCTGATCGCTTTAATGGCATATTTCACAAAAGATCTAAGGACGGAGATGTCGGTAAAATCAACGGATCTATCGGAATTGTCAATAAACAATATTCCACTAAGCAAGAATATTACGGAGATTGATTTGACTGCTTATAAAAAGAACCCCGATTTTAACGATAAACACACAAAAGATGCCGATCACAGGTATTTTGAAAATTTCTTGATTGTCTATAGTTCTAGTGGAGAGATTATGAAACTGCAAACCTTGTCCGAGAGCGAATTTTCCAGCATCAGTGGCCACAAACTTCAGAAACTTGAGGATGTGAAAAATAAATTGGGCAACCATTTCGTGGATCAAAGCTACGACTCTGCCCAAAGCCTAAACGCCATAGTATATTATGACAAAATAAATCGTACGAAGGCTAGTTTTGTATATCCCCATAATAACAAGCAGGATCAGATCGTTGTCTGGACTATATTGGAAAAGTATTAGCATTTGTAAGAAAAGGCCAACCCGTAATTGCTGGTTGACCTTATCGTTTAAAGAATGTCCTACGCTTCTGAACGAATATGAACTAACTTTACAGCACCGTTTTAACCGTGTCTTGTACTTGTTTCAACAATCCTTTGTAACCATCTTCATCAAGGTAGCCGATACTACCAAGCAGCAAGTGACCGACTGATTCAATTCCAACAAAATCAAAAATACCCGTATCTGATGTGAGCTTCAATCCTGCGGTCATACCAATTTCATCGTAGATCGCGTTGGGCGTACCATGTGTATTCACGATAAACCCTTTTTTACCTGTAAGCAACTTATTAATCCCTTCTGCACCAGCCGTATATGCAAAGCCGTAGGCAAATACACGATCAACATAACCTTTCAGGATCGCAGGAAGACCTGTCCACCAAATGGGTGAAATAAACGTAATCGTATCAGACTGCGAGATATATTCCTGCTCTACTTTGATATCAGCCGGCGTTTGTCCAGCTCTCATCGCTGCCGTATCCTCAGGTTTTAATACCGGTTGAAAATCAAGAGCGTACAGATCGCGTACAACGACTTCGTCACCTTTTTCCTTCAAGGTCGTTACAACCGTTTCCAGTATCGCGTGGTTAAAGCTTTCAGCGTTAGAGTGAGCATAGATGATAAGATGTTTCATTTTCATGACCTCCAGATATTTTATTGTTATTTTGGCATTTGCATAGATATCTATACATTTACTCAAAAAAAATTTAAAACCTGTTTTTTATATGCTCCAACAGATATTCCAGTTGTTTTTTTTCCTCATCTTTGAGACCACCATAAATAGTTTCTTTTAATTTATTAGAGATCGCCTCAAATATAGGCTCCAGCTCTTTCCCCTTTTCGGTAAGATAGATCAGAGTAACTCGGCTATCCTCCCTTTCTTTTTTCCTTTCCACATACCCCAATTTTACTAGCTTGTCGATTAAAACAGTGACTGTGGGCTGTTGACGAGCAATTTTTTGCGTCAATTCCTTAATCGAAAGTCCATCCGTTTGATACAGGAACATCAGTATTCCACCATGGGTAGGTACGATTCCTTCAACTCCATAGGATTCGAGCTCAGATACAATTAATTTATTGATCGAGTCCCTAATGGTTCCTACAAGTGCAGCTGCATTATTTTTTAACATACAAGTATTATTACATAGACATCTATATATATCAAGTACTTAGTCAGTCTGATCTAATTTTAACGTATTAAATGCTTCAAAGAACTAGATCTAAGTCTGTTATAATAAGATTTTAAAAATAGTTAGGAGGTTGTTAAATGGAGCAGCTTTTAAAGAAAATCCAATACTTGAGCACCCAAGAAAAGAAAACATTAGAGCAGATGGTTCTAAAATTATCCGAAGAAGTAGGAGAAACTTCTCAAGCCATGTTGTCTTATATGAATGCAAACGGTAGCGAATATAAGCAATTGAATATTTCCGATGTCAAAGAGGAATGTGCAGACGTGATTCTTGTCGCTCTTTCTTTATTTTATAAGCTAAGCAACAACGAGGGGGAGCTTCAGGAGTTCTTAAGTAAAAAAGTGGACAAATGGGAATCTGTAATGACTTAGGCCAAAAGGGCCGTTCCCGGTATTCTTGATCAGTTCCTGGGACAGCCCTCAAAGTATATAACAAAAATAACAAAAAATAACAACAGTATTATTTATAGAATTTTCTTAAACATTTCGATAACTTGTTCTTTGCTAGGTATGAACGGATTGCCCGGAGCGCAAGCATCCTTCATGGAGTTTTCGGCAAGCAAATCTAAATCCACCTCGTTTACACCTAGTTCAGAAAGTTTGGCAGGAATCCCTACTTCCTTCGACAGGTCCTTGATTCTTTGAATTACATAGTCTGCGCATTCTTTATCCGTTTTTCCCTTATCTTCAAAACCGATCACCTTAGCAATGGCACGAAACTTCTTTGGTACATGCTTGGCATTCTCCTCCTCCACAATCGGCAGCAGCATGGCATTGCAAACCCCATGAGGCAAATCGTATACGCCGCCTAGCTGATGGGCCATAGCATGGACGTAACCCAAGCCGGCATTATTAAATGCAAGTCCTCCCAAGAAAATAGCGAAAACCATTTGTTCACGTGCTTCTATATCATGACCGTCGCTCACCGTGCGGGCCAAATTGTTAAAAATAAGTTCTACTGCTGCCAACGCGGTCGCATTTGTAACAGGGTAGGAGCCTGGAGTAACCAAAGCTTCAATGGCATGGGTCAAAGCATCTAGTCCGGTAGCTGCCGTTAATGCGGCGGGTTTGTCTACCATCAGTTCAGGATCGTTGACTGAAATCGTAGCTACGCTATTCTTGTCAACCATAACCATTTTGACTTTGCGCTCTTCGTCCGTAATGACATAATTGATTGTAATTTCTGCGGATGTTCCTGCCGTTGTATTAATAGCGACAATCGGCAGCGATTTATGCTTGGATTGATGAACGCCCTCATACTCAGTTATATGTCCCCCGTTGGTAGCAATAATGCCGATTCCCTTGGCCGTATCCTGTGGGGATCCTCCGCCAATGGAAATTAAGAAGTCACAGCCGTTTTCTTGTAGAAATTGGACGCCATCATGTACATTTTTACAGGTCGGGTTGGGCTTGACCTCATCATATACCGCATAGTCCATGCCTATATCATCCAGCAAGGATGTGACCTTGCCGGCAATTCCACTCTTCATCAGAAACTTATCCGTCACGACCAGTGCTTTGTTTAAATGTAGTTCTTTTATATAGGGTTCAACTTCATGCAAACAGCCTTTTCCCATCAGATTGATAGATGGTACAAAAAATACATGTGCGCTCATAAAAATCTGCCTCCTAAGGATTCACTTTTGATCCCTCGCTAAATACAGAACTACTCTAAAGTGAAACATTTCACAATTATAATTCTATCTTTATTTGATTTTGATGTCAATATAAAAACACAGATATTTCTTTGTTTTATTTTTGTTTTTTTTGTTTTTTGAATCAGTCCAATAATTGGTACACAACTAATCGGAGGCAGTATCGTACAACTTAGAGGAACACATTAACAACGAGGTGATGACAGCATGACAATGAACAAGAAAGTATGGCTGGCTCTGCTGGCAGTACCACTGCTTCAAGCAACCCCATCTTACGCCAAGCCGGCACCGCTAACTCCAGTAACAACCGTTTATGTGGATGACCGCCCGCTTGAGCTTACTGCCCAACCGCTACTGCTAGACGGGACAACGCTCGTTCCCATGCGGCAGTTGTTTGAAGCGCAAGGAGCTGTGCTTTCCTGGAACGGATCCAGCAAAACCGTAACAGCAACCAAAAACACCACGACGCTGACCTATCGCATCGGAAAAGCGACTGCCACCTTCAACGGTAAAACGCTATCCCTGAACGTTCCCGGACAGATTGTTGAGGGCAACACAATGATTCCACTGCGTTTTGTGAGTGAAGCACTTGGGAGCACAGTGAAGTGGGACGGCCTAACCCGTACGATTCGGATTGCCTCCACTGATGATTTTTTCACAACGGTTCTTTCCGGAGTCAACCTGCGTAGCAAACCGGATTCATCAGAAACTTCCCCTTCCCTGCGGCTTATTCCAACCGGTGAAAAGGTTCATGTCATCCGCGAGGTCAATGCCCTCTGGCTGGAAGTACGCACTAAAAACAACCTGACCGGGTACATATCGGCAAAACCAAAATACAGTGACTATACCAGCACTTCCCTAGCAGAACGGCAGGGAGATGAACTGATCGCCTACGGGCAGAAATTCCTTGGTACCCCTTATGAATTCGGCGCAGCAACCGGACAGACATCGACCTTTGATTGTTCCTCTTTTGTCGGGGAAGTGTTCCGGCATACGCTCTCTGTCGACCTCCCCCGTGTCTCTTACGATCAGGCCAAAGAAGGCCAAGAGATCGGGCTGAACGAGCTGCGCAAAGGTGACCTGCTGTTCTTCAGTGCGCGGGGGCTGGAGATCGGCCATGTGGCGATCTATGCAGGGAACAACAAATTGCTGCATACTTTCTCCAAAGAACGCGGCGTTCATTTTGACACGCTTGACGGTAAATGGAAGAAACGTTTCGTAACAGCTCGCAGGGTGTTTTAGGACAAGCAGATACCCCATAACCGTAGGCTGCTCCATTACCACATTCATTATCTTCTGATTGCCTTTTGCCGGACGCCTCCCTTGCGGTTTGCGTTCAGGCGGCAAAAGGATTCATTCGTTCCCATTGTTCAACACGTAATTGGATACTCTTCTTTAACGTTTTCTTTCAAAATCTTGAATCTTTCCCATCAGATCTGCTTAAGGAAGTATACATACCTACACGTCATTGCCTCAAGTTACTAGGCACACAGCATGGGGACCCAATACAGAAGAAGATACAAAGGCGTATATAGAACAAGTTCTAGTCTCACAGCTGGAAAAGCCACGACAAGACTACGAACTAGCCGTATGTCTTAAAGACACTGGAATTCTGATCGGCGGTGTTGGTATTCATGTCAAAGATACTAATGCAGAAATGGGTTATATTTTAAACCCAGATTATCAAGGTAAGGGTTATGCAACAGAAGCGGCACGAGCCCTGCTAGGATTTGGATTTAGCACACTTGATGTCCATCGTATTTATGCAACATGTCGTCCGGAAAATAAAGCTTCTGAGAAGGTTATGCAACAGATCGGAATGCAACGTGAAGGTATAATGCGAGAACATTGGTACTACAAAGGCGAGTTTCATGATTCATATTTGTACTCTATTCTTGCTGAGGAATATTACAGGACATAATTTTTATTTTAGGAGGGAACAACATGGAAGTTTTTGCAGAATATTTAGCGCATATTGATAACCCACAACATCGGGCCCGAACGGAAGAGGTTTTGGCTTGGGTAACCAAGAATTTTCCAAATTTATTGCCAAAAATTGCGTGGAATCAGCCTATGTTTACGGATCACGACACATTTATTATTGGCTTTAGCGTAGCCAAACATCATTTAGCCGTTGCCCCTGAAAAGGCAGGGATTAATCATTTTTCTGAGTTAATTGTGCAGGCTGGCTATAATCACACCAAGCAGTTGGTACGTATCCAGTGGGATAGTCCAGTTGATTTCTCATTACTTGAGAAAATAATCGAGTTTAATATTTTGGATAAAGCCGACTGTTCAACCTTTTGGCGGGAATGCTGAGACTTCTCATGCTCCTCTTTTTCCCCATCGATATATCAAAAGCATGTACAAGTCCCCCACCAATTCTGAAAGCTATCATCCTTCGAAATCTCATGATGCTAATGCCCCTTAAAGTAACCTATGCTATAATGTGGAAAGTATGGATAGTTACATATACAGGAGGATTGGAGCAGAATGATTGGGAAATTTTTGATTTTCTCTCTACTATGGAGTTTGCTCGGTAATCCGTTTTTGGCAATGCTCGTACTCCTAATTGTGATCTATATATTGGATCGCAGTTTTGTCGGTGTATTGCCCAGCATCAGCAAACCGTGGAAAAGAAGACGCAATGCAGCACGATTGCGTCAACAGATTGTGTTAAACACCAACGATGTGGCTGCCAAGTTTGATTTGGCTCGGATTTGGATCGAAAGCAAGAAATACTCGCAGGCTTTGGAGCTACTATTGGAAATTCAATCCCGATATGAAGATTCAGCAGATTATTGGAACGCGCGGGGTACGGCTGAGGTACACACAACCCACCTGGAGGATGGAGAACAGCATTTACTCAAGGCACTGGACATTAACCCGCGGGTGCAATACGGTGAACCCTATTTGCATTTAGCCGCAGCTTTCAAGGAACGGGACGTAAATAAGTCACTACACTATCTACAGCATTTTCAGGAGATTCAGTCTTCTTCCAGCGAGGGCTATTATCTGACAGGCCTGATGTACCGTATGCTGGGACGCAAGGATGAAGCCATCACTGCATTTAACCAGTCTATTGCTGTCTATCGTTCTCTGCCCAAATACCGCAAACGAAGTGAGCGCAAGTGGGCTGCACGCAGTCTATTCCGTAAAATAATCAGCTAAATCACACGCTAAAACGCAAAAAGGAGGTTCAAGATGAACAGTTAATCTGCCATGATGAACCTCTTTCTTTATTATACTTTTTCCGATCCAAAGCATCCTCTCACGGTCATCGTAACGGCGTATAACCAAGTCGATTCAGCTCTTCCGCAATCACGCGATAACCACGGCTGTTCGGATGTATCCGGTCCAGCGAAAGCAGTGCCCGTTCATTGCCTTCGAATATGGGATAAATGTTCGCTACCCGATAATTCGGCCCGCCCAATGTATAGAGAAACGAGTTGTATTGGCGCACATATACTCCCGCCTCCCTTACTCCTGGAAAAGGATTATATAACCCCACCATTCGGATGATAAATGGCTCACGCTGACCGGACTTTATTTGATACAGGGCATGTACAATTTGGCGTACATGTTCTTTGGTATGATTCAGCGCTTGCGGAATGGAAGAACCCGACGCGCCTGGGCTTCCAGCAAGTGTACTGATATATGGACGCAGATCATTCCCGCCGATCGTCACCGTTATGAGTTCAGCCCGGCTGATTGCCGACCGAAAAAGCGGATTGTTGCGGACCATGGACAGCAGCTCCTGCGATGTCAATCCGTTGATTCCCAGATTCTCATAACTGACTGGCGTACGGAGATGTCTTTCCGCCATTCGCCGATAGACAGGTACAAAGCCGCCACTCAGCAACGTCCCTGCACCTGTCGTTAAAGAATCTCCAATCGCTGTGTAGTGATACGCCAATGAAACCCACCTCCCTCCGACATAACATATATTATGTAGAAAAAAGGAAGTGGGACACGGAGATTCGCTTATTCTTCGTCTATTTCATATATACAATGGAATTGCCCACCATCTGGCAAATCTTCCGATCCATATACGGCAAAACCCACGTTGCGGAAGAAATCTGCCCCCTCCGCATCTGTGTCCACCGTAAGTCGCTTCGGGCTACGCTCCTTAATAAGCGTAAGCAACATCCCTCTGCCGTAGCCTCTATGACGATTTTCAGGTAATACAGCCAGATGATGGAGCACGATCGTTCCATCCTCCCGCTCCTCAAAACCGACAACACCTACAATAAGTCCTTCATCTTCCACACCGAACAACTTCCATTCATCCGAGGCTTGATAAGCACGCAAAGCCGCCTCTCCGCGTTCAGGATGATCAAGCACAGCATAGGTAAGAAGCTCCAGCACCTCCTCACGATCTGAATCTGGTTTTATATTTTTGAACATCGTTAGTCGTCTCTCCTTATAATCTGAAATGAGGTTATACTTTAGTTTTCCACAATAAGCAACGGCCAATTATCTAGCCACTGTTTTTCAAATACACGCTGACGAAAAGCCGTAGTGTGACGGAACAGGGGGCTTTGGCGTACCCGCATATCCAGCAGATCTTCCAACCCATGCGGACAAATAACTTCCATTTGATCCTTGGCATTCAATCGAATGGCTACAGCTGTTGCCGTCTCTGGCCAGCGGCTCATCGCATCCTCTATCGAGGAATACGGAGCCTCCCCGTTGCGAATATGCATCCGAGCTTGATTTTTGACAGACCAGTTGCGTCCTGCCTGTTTACGATTCAAGGACTGCTCCAGAAACTCATCTCGTTCCTCTAGCGTATTTTTAGGGTCAAAATAAATAACATCGATATCGTTTAGAGGTGTAGCCGTTGTATAGCCATGAAGCTTGTCCCAAACCCGGTTTCGTACATAGCCCGCGGCTATACAGCCTTGCGGAAGCTTCAGCCCTCGCACATAACGCAAGTCTTCCAAGACCTGTGGATCATTCATATATTGTATAATTCGTAGCACATCTTCTTCCGACTTCATCCTGTACTCAGCTCCCTTTTTTTATGATGATAGTTGCTGCACAGACTCCCCACCTTGAGCCGCGAACCGGGCTGTACGTTGCGCCAAACGGCGGCGTGCTACCAGCAGGAACGGAATACCGATCACAACCGACAGTGCAACCGGAACAAACACGGCAAGCGGTGCTGTTTGACCATAGATATCCAGCAACCAGCCACCAAATAAAGGAGCCAGTACACTACCCAAATTATTAAAGCCGATCGTACCGAAGTAGGTCCCTTTATATTGGACATCAGCAATTTGATCAATCAGTACGTCCAGCATCGTGAACAATAATACTTCGCCTACTGTAAACAACACCATATCCAGTATAAACATCCAGCCTGAGTTTAGCATACCGCACAGCAGCAAGCTGACTGCAATACATATATTCCCTGCTATTAAGGAATTCACTGGAGAAAAGCGGCTTGCCAGTCGTACCAGTGGATACTGAAAAGCCAATACGCAAACCGCGTTGACCGTTAGCATGTATGTAAACCACCGGGTACCTTCCTCGAAGGACAACGATAAAAATTGAGGCATTGTCGAATTGGAATGAGCATAGCCCATTACGCAGAATACGGTTCCCAACAAAATCGGCATAAATACGGGATCTCTGCTGGCTGTTCGGAACGCCTCACCCATCCGCAGCGGAGCCTCGCCTGCGGTTGTGCCTACATGCAGATCTGCTGCATACCGAGTAAATTGGATCAACAGCAGCACCCCGTACAGAGCATACACACCAGCGGCTACCATAAACGGCGTACCTGTAGATGCCGATCCCAACATCAAACCAAGCAGCGGTCCTGCCACCACACCAACATTAATCGCCGCATATCTCATGTTATAGACGAGCAATCTTTTCTCCTTGGGGGTTACATCTGATAATAGCGCCCTCGAAGTTGGCTCGAACAAGGATCTGCATAGTCCGTTCAGAGCATTAATGACAAAAAAAGCCCAAGCCGCTTCTGCCAACGCAAAAGCGACGAATACAAGCGCCCAACTCGCGATGGATACCAGCATCACCTTACGCCGTCCGATCCGATCTGAAATATATCCACCGTAAAAGCTGGCAAAAATGCCGACCAGCGAGCTGACCGATACGATCACCCCCGTATGAAAGGGGGAGACCCCTAGACGGGTGGTCAGATAAATAGACAAAAATGGGATGCTCATAGAGGTCGCCATCCGACCAAAAATCGTACCTGCTATAATTGTCCAAGCCAGCGGGTGAATGGAACGCAGCTGTTCTTTCATATATATATCTTAGATCCTCCTTCTAGGTACAAGTCTAACAAGGGGGAATCAGTCTAGACTGGTGAATATAACGTTCCAGCTCTAAGCACGTTGCCTGATAGACAGACTGGAGCGCAGACAACTTCACTTGCGTATTCTCAAGTCGGTTCTCCCGTGCAAGCTGTTCAATATCAGACAGCAACTTGGACAAACGCCCGACCCCTAGACTCACGCTGCCTGATTTCAACTCATGAGCAGCCTCTACTACTTTTGTGGCTTCGCCCGCAGCAACCAATTCTTTTAACTTGTTGATTTTGGCAGGTGTATCACTAGTATACATTTCAACCAATGACTCGAGTAATCCCGTGCTACCATCCTCATCCAGCAACATAATTTCCCGAATAACATCCTCATCCAAAATAGGCTCGGATTCCGGAACGGGTAGCCATTTGACGAGCTTTTCTGAGAGATTTTCAATCGTCACCGGTTTCGTCAAGTAATCGTTCACTCCAACCTCCCGCCCACGAGCCTGGTCTTCCTCGGACACATTTCCGGTCAAAGAAATGATCGTTACGGGCGGCTGTTGGTTTTCTACTTCCCACTGGCGGATCGCTTTCGCCGCATCGTGACCATTTAGCAGAGGCATATGGTGATCCATTAGAATGCAGGCGTAGGATCGTTCGGAGGCCGCTCTTACTGCGGCTTTCCCATCCTCGGCAAAGTCAATATGCTGGAATCCCAGGTGGTTAAGCTGTAATTGCACCACTTGACGATTCACCCGATTATCCTCAGCCACCAAAATAGCTTGAGAAAGACTATGCTCACGAAGCAATTCGCTACGTGCCGTCAATTCACCATTTTCATGTTTCTCTATTTTATCTGCCTGTCCTGATGCCTTCCTGAAGGGAATTTCAAACCAAAACGTGGAGCCTTGGCCTTCTTCGCTGACGATCCCAATCTCTCCCTGCATAAGTTTCACAAACGAGCTGCATATCCATAGTCCCAGTCCCGTTCCTCCATATTGAGAGGCGCCGCCCTCACCGGCTTGCACATAAGGCTGAAACAGCTTGTCCTGATCCTCCGGTGAAATCCCGATGCCCGAATCCTGTACTTCAAAACGAACACGTTGGGAATCTTTTGTTTCCTCAACCAATTTTGTCCGAACAACAAGGTTCCCTTCGCTTGTAAATTTATTCGCATTGTTCAACAGATTAAGCAAGATCTGCATGATCCTTGCCGAATCTCCTTCGAGATGCTCTGCCACGCCAGGATCAGTCTCTATACTCAACTGATTGCCTATCTGATAAATTTGTGGCTCCAACAACTGGGCAACATGGCTCATAATCGCTTGAACTCTGACATTTCCGATCTCCAATTCCATCTGTCCTGCTTCTACTTTGGATATATCGAGCAGATTATTAATCATGTTTAGCAGCAGAGAGGCCGACTCACGTATCACACCGATGGCCTGCCGCTGATCTGGAGACAGTTTGGATGCAGCTAACATTTCGATCATCCCCAGAATTCCGTTCATTGGCGTTCTAAATTCATGACTAACCACGGCGAGAAAAGTGCTCTTCAGGTCATTAGCCCGTATCGCTTCTTCCTTTGTCCGCTTTAATTCCGCATTGCTTTTGGCAAGCTGACGTTGCAGATTGACCAGCTCGTTGTTCATTGCTGAAAATTCATTCAGCAGCTTTTCTTCCTCAGCTTTGCTTTTCAGAACCTCATCCGTTAATTGTTCGACCGTTCTCCGCAGGACAGCCATTTCTGCTGTCGGTTCCTTCATATTAAAAGGCCCCCTTTACAAAATGACTTACGGGTTGCCAACACTAACATTATCTCTTGAGCGAAAGTATGCCCTCTGCTACCTCCAGCGCTTCCTCCGCACCTGGTGCATATCCATCCGCCCCAACTTCCTGCCATAAGTGTGAATCAAGATTAAAGGGCAAGCCACCGACCATAATTTTTACATGACTAGTAGTTGTATTTTGACGGATAACAGTAATCAACTTTTTCACCAGATGGACATGGTAAGCCATGGTAGCTGAGATAGCTACCACATCTGCGTTGTAACTCACAATGGCCTGAAGCAGGCTCCGATCAGGTACATTAGCACCTAAATAGTACGTATCCCAACCATCCATCTCGAATATATCAGCCAGCATACGCAGACCTATTTCATGCTGCTCGCTGCCTACGCATGCTGCTACAAGGCTGCGTCCCTTATTTCCAGTACCTATCCATCTGGGATACAGGCTGGAAATAATAAACTGAGTCGCAGCAGTACAAAAATGTTCTTGGCCAACCGTAATTTTGCCTTCATGCCACAGACGACCTATTTCATATTGCGAAATTTGAAAAATATATTTATAAGTATGTTGAATAGACGTACCTTCATCAAGCAAATGAACGATCCAATCCAAAGCCTGTCTGCGATTACCTAAAAGTAAATATTCCAAATATTGAGCCACATCTGCAGCATAGGGATTATCATCTGTAATAAAAGAGGCGTACTCCTCCTTCTTCCCAATTTGCTGTATCCCCAATTCCAGATGCATCAGCACCGTCGTTTTATCCGTGTGATGAAAGTGCTCTACCAACGTCTCCCGAATTAATTGAAAATTGATGATCAAATCTTCTTGGGTTATGCCGAAACCTTCTAGAAGTCTCTTTAACCAGGAAACATAATACGTAAATAAAATAGGACTGTTCACGATTACACTTTCTGCTAAATAGTTCAAACTATATATGGAGTCCTGTTTTGTCTTTATTTTACCGTTGTCCCCAAAGCGCTCCAAAAGATCCGGCTGTAATTCGTATTGTTTATGGGTAACTAGTTCAGCCAAGCCTCCTGCTTGCATTAATAGCGACTCACCTGCGGTATATTGCTGTATACTCATGTACAGCTCCTTCCCCGACAAGGTATTTGTATATGAAACAGGTTCTAGGGATGACCTCAGATCGAGACTATTAGACAATTATACCTGATTTGCGTACCTACTGCTCCAAAATTAGACAAAAAAATAAAATACCGAAAAGTCGGTATTTTATCTCAAAGCTGAATTAACCAGAATATGCAACACTTATGATCCGTTACTCTTCTGTCCCTCAGCTGTTAGTCCAAGCTTTTTTAGCAGATGAATAGCCTGCTCCTTCTCTTCCACGGATAAGCCATCCACAGTCTCCATAATAACACGATGATGCTGTGGAAATATTTGCTCAAAAAAATGACGTCCATCGTCAGTCAATTCTGCATAAATTACACGCCGATCATCTTGTGACGCACGGCGAGTAAGCAGGTTTTTTTTCTGAAGTTTATCCACCACATACGTAATATTCCCACTGGAGATCAGTACCTTTTCTCCAATTTTCTGCAAAGGCTGCGGTCCGCGATAATACAGCAGGTCAAGCACACCAAATTCAGTTGTATTTAATCCATGACTATGAATGTCCCGATTCGTGCGAGATGTGACCGAATTATAGGCACGTGCCAGAACAACGAACAAATTAAGCGCTAAGTCCTGATCATCTGGTTTTACAGACATATTAACAGCCTCCGTTACTCATATCTTTATTCAAAGATATCTTAATTGCGTACTTTTGTCAAGTTTAAGCGCTTCCCTTCCTGCTCTTACGCTCTGTTATTGTAGGAATTACCATCTATTATGCGAAAATTGCCGTTCATTATGTAAAAAAAGCCTGCCCTCGACCAGTCATTAAACACTGATATCGAGAGCAGGGCGATTATGATTCAGTTCTTAATTTCTTACGTAAAAATACATAGGCAACACGTCCGCATAATACTCCCAGCACATTCAGTATGATGTCATCCACATCCATCGTACCTGCGCCCAGCAGCATTTGGTTTACTTCGAGAATGACCAATGCGACTACCACCACTAACAGCAGCCTGCCTACCTTGCGCATAGACACCCAAATGATCGGCAAAAGAACACCGAAGGGAATGAACACACCAATATTCCCAAGCAAATTAACACCCCATACCCGAAAAGGGGACGAATACATTGCCCGCCAGTATCGCCCGATCGTATCCAATGGAACCATATTATATGAATACGGAGGTCCTGGCCGTAATGTACGACCAAAACCGAGAAACATCCAATATAATAGAAGCCCTGTATATAATATCAATAACACGAATGCCACATTATAAAACAGACGGTTACCAGACATTATTTATTCCGTATGTCAATTTGTCCATTAGCTCGTGCGATAATGACTTGGTCCGCCATGTTAATGAACAGTCCATTATCGACTACACCCGGAATTTGATTTAAGCGAATTTCCAGCTCCTGCGGGTTCTCGATCGTACCATAACGACAATCGGCAATATAATTACCGTTATCCGTAAGGAAGCGCTCGCCGTCTTTCATACGCCATTCCGCTTTACAGCCTGTCTGCCGCAGAGCCTCCAACGTCCATTCACTGGCAAAAGGCACCACCTCGACCGGCAAAGGGAATGCGCCCAGTACCTTCACATCCTTGGACTCATCCACAATAATGATTAATCGGTCGGTATTGCTTTCCACAATTTTCTCTCTCAGCAGAGCACCGCCTCCACCTTTCACCAATACCAGTTGCTCATTCACCTCATCTGCACCATCAATGGTAACGTCAAGCCTTCCAATCTGATCAAACGGAATGATGGGAATTCCCAGCTCCCTAGCCTGATCCTCCGAGGCTTGGGATGTAGCTACAGCCTGTATATGTAAACCTTGTGCCACACGCTCTCCGATTTTTTGAATAGCCCAATAGGCTGTCGAGCCTGTACCAAGTCCTACTTTCATGCCATCCTGAATCGCCTCAACTGCTTTTTCGGCCGCTTTTTGCTTCAAATTCATTATCATCTCTCCCGCTATATAGGCTAGTGTTGATCAACATCTATTTTATATGAGAACGCTTTATAAAGACAGAGACAGCTTTTTACCATAACAAAGACTATTTTCATCGTATTCATACTCCCCAAATCGTTCAATAGGTTCGTACCCTTGCTTGGTATAGAAGGCAATTGCCTCAGGTTGAGCCGCTCCGGTCTCTAGTTTAATCCTTACAACTCCCCGCTTTCTGGCTTCCTCTTCCAGAAAAGATAATAGGCTGACCGCAATTCCTTGTCTGCGATAAGAGGAATCGACATAAAATCTTTTAAGTTCCATCTCTTCCGCATCTATAGGCCTAAGCCCTCCGCAAGCAACCGGTTTTTCATCCACATACACAACAGCGAAAAACATACTTTTAACTTTTGGATTGGAAAAATCGACCAAGTAAATTTGATCAGCAGGATACCTTTTCAGCAAGTCTTCATCCAGCCTATGAATCAAATGATGCAGATCCGCGTGATTGCTCTCAACCTTTAAAATCGTAAGCTTGGACACTCTTCTCTTCCCTCTTCTCTATGCATAGATACATGGACTCATTTCGCAAACAATTCACGTAAACCGCGATAAATCAAGCATTTGCGGCTTCAAATATGAAAAATGTCCCAAATTGATAAGTGCATTTGACTCTATTATAAAGTATGATGGTTTCTGTTGAATAGTTGCTTATGGACTGAAATGAACTTGAATTTCAAGCGTGAGTATAAATTGGAAAATACTGAAATACACACAACGTTTACCTATTAAAAATTAATTTTTTATTGTGTTAGGTATTCATTTCAAGAGCTTTTCGTACGACATATATATAGGGATATCTTACTTGTCCGAAAAAGACTTAAGACCTATTATAAAAAAATCAAGGGTCAATTATCTCTATTTATTGTGTTTGTAAGGGGGACTTGATTATCTCATTCGATAAGCGGTTCAACACCATATACAAAAATACTACCAGGGAGTGGAACATTTTGAAAAAGTGGAGTAGCTTATCATTCTTCACCAAAAACTTATTATTATCCTTCTTCAATATCGTATTGATCGGGCTAGTCCTTATTGTGTCTAGCTATTTGATCCAACGTACGATTTTGATTGACCAATTGCATGGGCAAGTGGAAAAAATCACATTGAAGTGGGCGCAGGGCATTAATTCCGATGAAGTATCCCAAGCGGTTCAAGAAAAAAATTATGATGGACCCATTCAAACGAAACTCCGTACCTATCTAGATAACATCATGGCCACGAACCCGAATATCTCTCACGCCTATATTTTCGGAACAGAGCTGGAAAATGGGAATCAGACCTCCATTGTCGCAATGCCAACAGATCTGAGAGAATCATTTGAAAAAGAAAAGATGGGTGTCGGCGCTATGTACGAGCAACCCAATGTTGTGGCTGTAGGTGTAACGAGTATGCTGGATTCCGGCAAACCTACATTCACCAGTTTCTACGATGACTCTTTTGGTACTTGGACGACTTTGATGACGCCGATTAAAGATCCTAGTGGCAAAATCTTTGCTTATTTTGCGGTCGATGCTGATGCTGGGGCTGTACCGGCTGGATTGACTAAGCTGCTCATTAGCGGCGCTACCATTTTGGTGATATTCCTACTGATCTGCCTGGCGCTTCAATATTGGGTAGTAAAACGCACACTGTCTCCGATTAAGCAACTGATGTACGGTATCAGTGAAGTAAGCAGAGGAAACCTGGATGTTCAAATTCATACTGGCCAGGATGATTTGGGACTCGTGAATCAGAACTTTAACGATATGGTAAGCCATATTAACAGCATAATGACCAAAGTGAAGCAGACTACTGATGAAGTCAATGAATCTGCGAAAGAATTACTCGCAATCTGCGAGCAAAACGGAATCAATTCCAACATCATCAACCAAAATATCAATGAAATTACGGATAATATCCGTTCACAGGAAAAAGCGACAGGCGATAGTGCACGAGCTATGGCTGAAATGGCATCAGTCATCCAAAATATTGCTACCAGTTCTTCCAATGTGGCGGAAGAAGCCAATTCGGTAGAGAAGCGTTCCAATGAAGGTAACGAAATTGTAGATAAGGTATCATCCCAAATGCATTTGATTACCGATTCAGTAACGAATACTTCCCGTATCATCAAGTTGCTGGACAGCCGTTCACAGGAAATTGGCAATATCATTAGCACCATTTCAGGTATTTCTAGCCAAACGAACCTGCTCGCCCTGAACGCTTCTATAGAAGCTGCGCGTGTCGGTGAAGAAGGTAAAGGCTTTGCCGTTGTGGCCAATGAAGTACGCAAGCTGGCAGAACAATCTGCGGAAGCAACTAAACAAATTACGTCTCTGATTGAAGAAATTCAAAGTGAAATCGGACAAGCTGTGAATTCGATGGAGCAAGGGAACGTTGAAGTTCAAAACGGTATCGTCGTTGCTGGACAAGCAGGCGAATTGTTCAATGATATTCTTCAAGCAACTAAAAATCTAGCATGGCAAATCCAAGAAGTATCCAGTGCTACGGAGCAAATATCTGCGGGGACACAGGAAATGACCGCGACAGCAGACGATCTTTCCTCCACCGTAACCAAAACAGCCAATAACAGTGTTCACATTATGCAAACGGTAGAGGAACAAAAAGCTTCTTTGGATTCTATCATCGAGTCATCCCATAAGCTGACTTCCATGTCTGAAGAGCTTCAAGAAATTACATCTTATTTCAAAATTGCAGACACAAACCGTACCAAATCATAATATCCATTTATCGATTTCAATGTATATTTCATAAGTAAGTCGTTCGGTAATGCCTCCCTCCTGTTCATCCATTTGAAGGGATCGGAGGCATTTACTAAATTTACAACTTATATTGAAACACCAAACATTCAGGAGGTTAGCGTAATGGCTTCATTACTACAAAACAGCACACAGACAGCTCCATCCCCATTCCTAGTTCCCTTGGATTTTGCACGTATACAGCGCAAGTATACATCCTCTACTTATCAAGTAGAGTTAGGAACATCCATCTCGGACCAACTGAATCAACAAAAAGTTGCGGAAGACAAACAGGCGGTGCTCTTATCAGCGTATACTGCATGGTTATATCGTCTATCCGCAGAGGAAGAAGTTTCTTTCTCTACTTTTATGCCTCAATCCGGTCTGCTTACAGCATCGTTGACAGTTGAAAAGGAAACGACTTTTCATGAACTGGCAAGCTTATTTCAGGAGATGCTCCGTGAGCCTCATGCATTCCTGGCAGAACCGCAAGCCGATACTTCATTTTCAACAACACTACCTACAGACAGCGGTGTAGAATCCCGTATTATGGACTGGGCTGTCAGTGAGAGCAATGGCACTTATCAAATACAGATTCGATATGATCAATCACTCTTGCTGGAAACAACGGTGGTCCGCTACGCTGAATACTTTGTAACCCTTCTGCGTGGTGCACTCAACAACAGCCATGCACTTGTGAATTCCATTGACATATTATCGGACGCAGATCGAGCTGCTCACGAAGCTTTAAATAATACAGTCGTAAAATATCCTGAGCATCAGACGATTCACGGAATGTTTGAAGAAGCGGCTTCCCAATACCCTGATCGTCCAGCTATTGCTTCCCATACTGGTGAGTATACGTACCGTGAATTGAACGAGCGTGCTAACCAAGTTGCACGTGTTTTGTTATCCAAAGGTCTCACCAAAGGTGAATTCGTGACCATCTTCATGGAACGAAGCTTGGAGACCGTTATTTCCCTGCTCGGCATACTGAAAGCCGGAGGGGTCTACGTTCCTGTTGATCCCGCTCACCCCGCTGACCGGAGTAGCTACATTGTCGAGGACACGCGTTCTCCATTTGTTTTAACAACTTCCGCACTCACCCAACAAGCGGCTGAACTATGCGGGTCAATTGAAACCGTAAAAGAAATATTAGCTATTGACGGACCACTGGCAGGTTATGCAGCCAGCAATCCAAACGTTGATGTAAGTCCAGATGATCTAGCTTATGTCATCTATACCTCCGGTTCTACAGGCAAACCAAAAGGTGCCCTGATCGCTCACCGCGGTGTCGTTAACCTGGGAGCTGTCGTACAACGCGATTGTGATATTACGCCTCAGGATGTATTGACCCAATTCGCCACCTATAGCTTCGATGCTTCTGTGTGGGATACGATTGGAGCCTTGTTTTACGGTGCAAAATTGTACTTGCTGTCTTCCGAAGAGCGCGTATCTGTTGAAGAATTCGCTGAAGCCATCGAACGTACGGGCACAACGATTATTACTATTTTGCCAACCGTATTCTTTAATCAGCTATCTACGTACCTGTCAGACGAAGGTTATCGTAAACTCGCAAATGTTCGAATTGTTACTGTAGCAGGCGAAGCGCTGTATGGCTCACAAGTTCGGGCCTTCCAAAGCAAATTCGGTACAGATACCGACATCGTAAACGTATACGGACCTACCGAATGCACCGTAGCGACGACGACCCATCGGGTTCGTGGTGCCGTACCTGAGCATGTCGTTAATATCCCGATCGGCAAGCCGATTTACAATTACAAAGTGTACATCGTTAACGACGATAATAAGCTCTGTCCTGTCAATATTCCGGGCGAAGTATGCATTGCTACGCCTGCGTTGGCCCATGGCTATCTCCACCAGCCGGAGCGTACAGCCCAATCGTTCGTGGACAATCCATTTGTCCCGGGTGAGAAAATGTACCGTTCGGGGGATATCGCCAAGCTACTGCCAGACGGTACGATTGAATACGTAAGCCGGAAGGATTCGCAGCTCAAAATTCGGGGGAACCGGATTGAAATAGGAGAAATTGAAGACCATTTCTCCAAACATCCAGGTGTTCAGGACGTAGCTGTCGTTGCTGTCAAGGATCACACAGATCAGAATATGTTAGTTGGCTATTTCACCACTTCGGACGGACAGACCATTCCACAGGACGTTATTCAGTCTTATATTGGAGGCAAGCTGCCTTCCTATTTTGTACCGACCCATGTTGTTCATCTGGAAGCCATGCCTATTTCACCAACTGGCAAGATCGATCGTAAAAAGTTGGCCCTGCGGCCACTTCCTGAAGTGTCTGATGTTACGTCCAGCGGGGAACCTCTCCGCGAAGGAACTGAAACACTGATTGCCGAAGCTTGGACACAAGTGCTTGGTAAAAATAACATTGGCGCGACCGACGATTTCTTCCTGATCGGAGGCGATTCGCTTCGTGTCATTCATGTGCTGGCTATTCTGAAGCCGCGTTATGGCGCGCTGCGTATTGGAGACTTCTTCCGCTACAAAACTGTTCGTGAGCTTGCTGAATATGTAGAGCAATTAGGTACAGAACAAGCGCCTCAGCGCAAGTCACTCGCGATTTCTCAGGAAAAAACAGATTTGAATGAACATCCTATTGAGTTGCCTGGCACTTCAGATTTAGCTGAAATCCGCGACTTGCGCGTGATTTTGTTGACCGGAGCCACGGGATATCTGGGTTCACACATTCTGTATGACCTGCTCCACCGGACAGAAGCCAAAGTATACGCAATGGTACGCCCTTCTCAGGACGGTCCATCTGGCTTTGAGCGTATTCAATCCGTATTGACAGGATATTTTGGTCAAGATATCTCCAGCTTGATGGAAGGACGGGTGAAGGCTGTCTATGGGGATCTAGAGCAAGCTGATCTTGGTCTCTCTTCTGTCGACCGCCATATGCTAGAGCACCACATCGACGGTATCATTCACAGCGCCGCTGACGTTCGCCATTTTGGTGATTCGGCAACCTTCGATCGCACGAATGTGACCGGAACATTGGAACTGCTAAAAATCGCTCAAGCTAAACCAGGAGTCTCCTTCCATCACGTTTCCACTATGGGAATACCAGAGGATCTTGCAAACGAAGGAAAATGGGAATCAACATTAGAACTCTCTGCCTTCCCAGATGAACTGCACGTGGACAACCTGTACACGAACAGTAAACTTGCGGCAGAGAAGCTATTATTCCAAGCAGCTCAAGCAGGTACGCCTGTCTCGATCTACCGTGCCGGTAATTTGACCGCCCATTCGGCCAACGGACGCTTCCAGCGTAATATCGACAGCAATGCTTATTATCGTATGATGAAAGCGATGCTGCTGCTGGGCAAAGCTCCACAAGCCGATTGGCATACAGACTTTACACCGATTGATTACGCCAGCCGTGCTATTGTAGAACTGTCCGTCAAGCAAAAAAGTGCGAACCGCATTTTCCACATCTGTAATCCGAACCCACTGCCATATGATGAACTGATCGCTATGGTAAACCAGCTCGGTTACGCAGTAGAAACCCTGCCTTTTGACGATTACAGCGCTTGGCTGCTGAATCCGTCTTCTGGCATTCAGGAAGATGCACTTCACCTTGCTATGGGGCAACTCGAAGGTGATGGCGCCAAGGATTCGACCTACCGTTACGGCTGCTCTGTAACCACAGCTCTGCTGGAACAAGCTGGCGTCCAGTGTCCGGTAACCGACCTGGAGTTTATTCGCAATATGATCGAGCATGCTGTCGAGATCGGTTACTTCCCGGCCTCATCTTCGATATCTGCACAAGCAACACAGAGGTAACAAAGTTGTGATATTTCCCCCGCGTGTTTTCGGTATGATAGACTAGATTTTGCTAGTTTCATATTTAGTATAAACCTCTATACTTTCAGAATTTTTTGCATGCGGGGGATGTCATTCAATGAAACACACTTTTTTAAAAAGAACATTGCTAATCATAAGCTTGGTAGCTATTCTAGGGATTTTGGTGTATGAAGCACGTAGCATTTATCACACACCTGTAGTAAAAGGAACTCATCGTACACGCACTGCTAATGCAGATCGACTGGTACGCCATTTATTTTCACTGACGCCTACACCAGATAGGGTATATTACCAAAACAAAGTCATTGTCCTGATGTATCATGAAGTGACCAAGACTCCACCTGATCCCGGTGCTCTCAAGCTTAGTAATTTAACGAAACAGTTGGACGAAATGAAAGCAAATGGCTTTCATTGGATCACCATGAAAGAGTATACAGATTTTATTTTACATAAAGGCAAAGTTCCCGATAATGCGGTCCTTATGACATTTGACGACGGATATGAATCCTTTTATACGGACACTTTTCCCGTGTTGAAGAAATATCATGTTCCGGCTACCAATTTTCTCATTACATCCACAATCAGCAATCCTAAACATATTGGTATACCTAAGCTGACATGGGATCAAATTCATCAGATGCATGCAGAGGGCATTGATTTTTACAGTCATACCAATGACGAGCATTCGTACGGATACTCCAACACCACGCGCACCAAACAAAAACCGCTTCTGATGGGTCCGGTGTATTCGAAAAAGCTGGGGCGAATGGAAACTGAGGATGAGTTCAAACAGCGGGTTTATACCGATTTGGACATGGCTAACAAAAAGCTATTCAAACATCTGCACAATGATCAAAATGTACTGGCCTTTCCTTATGGGGGCTATACCAAGGAGACGTTGGAAATTTGCCGTTCCTTGGGAATTGACGTTACGTTCACGGTGAAACGAGGAATTAACTCACCAGGGCAAACGAACGGCTATCGCGTCAATGCAGGTGGAATACACAATATTCCGGAAGTATTGGTGCAATATATGAAAGAAGGGGCTCCCCTTCGCCCACTTCCTTTTGCCCAAGGTCCGAATGAGGCATCCTGAACACCATAGTTTATTTAAGAATAAAAAGAACCTTTACAATCATTTTATGTCAGGATTGTAAAGGTTCTTTTATTGTATGGTTTCAAGTTTAGGGCCAGATGCGAATTAGCGCAATCACAGCTAGATGTGCCGGATAAAAGCTGCGCCACAACCAACGCGGTACCCGACGATAAAATCCGCTCTCCTCAGTGGCAAAACATACAATCAGAATGCTGGACAGCAGACTAAAGTGCTGAATATTCGCATGGTGTACCATATCATACACAACATTCAAAACAAAATGGGCAGCAATCATCATATATGAACGGGTGTATCGATAAATGAGAACAAGCAGCAGACCATAAGCTCCGTAATCCATCTGGCTGAGCTCCATGAACAGAGCTATGAGGACGTACAGACCCGTTATAGCCGCCCAATGCTTCATGCGAGATGCAGCAGCCAGCGCGAGCAACGACGTCAGTAGCGTCCAGATCACATTGGGTCTGTGTACATCAAAGGCCAGCATATAGGGCACCTGGGAGATCAAGGCTAGTCCGAGCAGGCGAAGCATGTAGCTCCGCATATTTCGGGTACGGGTATATCCCATATAGAGAGCGTACGCGTAGATTGGAAAAGCAAGCCTCCCGGCAATTCTCCAAGCTGGGTCTGTCGGAAAAAACACCAGTCCGACATGGTCAATCAGCATCGTCAGCATGGCCAACCAGTACATATAAGGCCCCCTTATTCATGTTTTACGTCTTTTCTTCTGTCAAACTCAGAATGGCGTTCATAATATCCGTTTTTGTCACACGCCCTACTAATCCTTGAATTGGAGCCAAGGAAGTGCATTGCTCGTCCAAAACTGGAAGACAATTCACCTGATGTCGAACCAGTCTCGATATTGCTTCCAATAAAGAATCTCCTGGAGCAAGCGTCGTCATTTGGGCCCGGCGAGTCATGGCCATGGTCACCGGGACAGTGTGAAGATCGGTATGTCCCAGCATGACCTTCAGCAAATCTTTGCGGGTAACAATACCGATGAGCTCCTGATCCTCCCCTGTGACCATCAGCGTGCCTGTATTTTGCTGAAACAGCATTAATACCGCATCATAAGCTGTAGCACTACTTGAAATCAAAATCGGCTCACTAAGTATATCTGCCACCGTCAGCTTTTTAAGCATACTGCCGATATAGCTATCATATTTTGGATCCCGTCCTGGCAAGTAGCCCACCTTTGGTTTGGCATCTACTAGCCCGAGCATAACCAGCAACGCAAGGTCAGAACGCAAAGTCGGCCGCGATAGTCCCAGCTCTTCAGCAATTTTATCCCCTGTAACAGGCGCTAGACGCTGAACAATATCCACAATTTCCCGCTGTCTATCTGACAGTTGAATAATGATTACCTCCTTATGGAATGGGGTAGTATACATTATAAATGAGCACAGATCAGTAAATTTCAGCATGTTTCGACAATTCATCAAATTTTAATCATAGACCGCTTGTTTTCAAATTTAAAATGTGTCACAATTAAAGATGTAATACATACTAATTATAAGTTTAACGTGTGCAATATGCTACATTTAAATGAACATAATGTACACCATATGATATGTATTATGTACTATATAAACCTGAGGAGGAAAATCAAATGAAATTTTTCTTGGATACTGGTAACATTGAAGAAATCAAACGTATTGAACGTTTGGGTCTGGTTGATGGTGTAACAACGAACCCTTCCCTGATCGCTAAGGAAGGTCGAGTGTTCAAGGAAGTCATTCAGGAGATTTGCAGTATCGTTGAAGGTCCCGTAAGTGCTGAGGTCATTGGCCTCAAGGCTGAAGATATGCTCGCAGAAGCTTATGACATCGCAAAGTGGGCACCTAACGTGGTAATCAAGCTTCCTATGACCGAAGACGGCTTGTACGCTTGTAACGAGCTGACCAAGAACGGAATCAAAACGAATGTAACACTGATTTTCTCCGCAGCTCAAGGTTTGATGGCAGCCAAAGCTGGCGCTACTTTTATCAGCCCGTTCGTAGGACGTCTGGATGATATCGCTGTTGACGGTATGAAGCTGATCCGCGATCTGAGACAAATTTTGGACATTCATGGTCTGAAATCGGAAATCATCGCGGCTTCCATCCGCAACATTAAGCATGTAGAAGACGCTGCCCTGTCTGGTGCACATATCGCCACCATTCCAGGTTCCTTGCTTCCTTCCCTGTGGAAACATCCGCTGACAGATAGCGGTATCGAACGCTTCCTTAAAGATTGGGAAACTGTACCTAAAGCTTAATTCGCCAGTCATGGTAAACTATATTGTACTAATACCCCAACAGCCCGTTTTTACGGGCTGTTTTTTGCACTCCTTTTGACAAAACAACTTGTTGTTCATATAATTGTTATAACAACTAATTAATTTCAAAGTATCCCTGTACGGAAAAATAGAAAGGAGTACCCTATGAACAATTTGCCTCCCGATTGTTCTATTGGGATGTTGCTTGGGATTACTCATCGCAAAATGAGTCAACAGCTCTTGCATCGTCTTAAACCTTATGATATTTCCCCAGAGCAATGGTCGGTTCTATACCAAATCTATCAGGCCGAGGGTTTAAATCAGAAAGAAATTGCAGCTAAGGCCGTAAAGGATCAGCCCACTACGACCCGTATTATTGATTTGTTGGACAAGAAGGGCTGGGTACGACGTGTGAATAGCCCGCAGGACCGCCGGGCCTATTTGCTTCATTTGACTGAAGCTGGTCGACAGCTTGTGGAGGAGACCCTCCCCGTCGAACGGGATGCCAACCACGATTTTGTAAAAGGAATTTCCTCTGCCGATCTAAAGCAATTCCGCCACATTCTTTTACAAATTCATACCAACATGACTGAATCAGAAAAACAAGGAGAGAACGATTAATATGCAACAAGGCAAGCAACCTCTTTGGACCAAGGAATTTATCGTTCTTACGGTTTCCAATTTATTTTTGTTTCTCGAACTACAGATGATTGTATCTTCCATTCCTTCCTATGTGAAAAATGCGTTCCACGCTACCTCCGTGCAGGTCAGTCTTGTTACGACTTTGTTCGCATTAAGTGCAATTGTCGCAAGGCTTTTTTCTGCCCGTATGCTGGAAAAAGGACATCGCAGCGCCCTGATCTTCGTTGGACTGCTGTTTGCATTAGCAGGAACGCTGGGATATAGTGTTTCACCGACAATTGCGGTGCTCCTACTCATGCGTATGCTGTTTGGGATTGGCTTTGGTATGAGCAGCACTGCCTTTCCAACAATGGTCACTGACGTCATCCCTCCCAAACGTCTTGGTGAAGGAATGGGATTTTTTAGTCTGTCCACAAGTTTAGCGATGTCTATTGGGCCAACTATCGGTATTTCGATGCTGCAATACGGCAGTTTTAACCTGCTTGTCTATTCGACAGCCGCTGTCATTGTTGTCATTTTCCCTCTAGCTTACTGGCTCATTCGCACACTGCCTAAGGGGCACGTCGAACCACCTATGGTTCCTTTGGAAGAAGGACGCAAACCAGCATTTAACCGTAAATTGTGGATCCCCGCCTTATTGAACATGTTGATGTCTATCACATATGGCGGGTTGCTCGGTTTTATGGCGCTTTATGGAGATGAAGCTAATCTTGCGCACCCGGCCTACTTTTTCCTGTTTAATGCGGTATCTGTACTGATCGTGCGCCCCTTCTCGGGTCGTATATATGATAAAAAAGGGGCAAAGGCGCTGCTCATCCCCGGTTCCCTGTTTCTCATTGGCGGTCTGATCCTGCTTTCCTACGCACACAGTGACGCCTTTATGTATCTGTCTGCTCTTTGCTACGGTATCGGGTTTGGTGTTATGCAGCCAACGTTGCAAACCTGGATGATTCAGGTTGTGTCACCTAAACAGAGAGGCATGGCAAACGGTATGTTTCTCAATTCCCTCGATTTCGGGGTCGCAGCCGGAGCGCTTATACTTGGCGTTATCGCCAAAGCCAGTGATTATGCATGGATGTATCGTCTTTCGTCGCTGTTTGTTGTGTTGTTCTTGCTGATTTATGTCATTCAGATCATCGCAAGCCGCAAGCCTAAAAGAAATGTCCCTCTGGAGGGATAAGACTATTCTTTAGAATGAGTATCCATCTATACTCGCTCAAATATCAAAAGCACCCGTTACCATGGCTTTATTTCATGGAATACGGGTGCTTTTTCATTTGCAATTTATTTATATTTCGCAGGGGTTTTGTGTCTAAGCTTAGAAGAAAGAGGCTTTTCTCGAGAAATGTATGTCATTCCCTCACTCTTATTGTTGCGATCACTGGATTTGTCCCCTGCTGGTTCATCCTGTTCTGGCTTGACCGCAAATAACATCAGCAGAGCCGCAATTCCACCCACTGCGGCCATGACGCCAAAAAGCAGACCATGTCCACTGCGGCCTATCAGCAAAGATACAACCGGCGGACCTAAAGATACTCCGACAAAGCGCATACTGCTGTACAAGGAAGTGATGGTTCCGCGCTCCTCTTTTTCAATTCCCTTGGTAATCAGTGCATCCAAACAAGGGAGTGCGAGCCCAATACCGCCGCCGCCTAGCGTAAACAGGCCAATCACCGCATAAATATGTTGAAAAAATCCGAGAATGGCAAAGCTAATCGTCAATATGGCCAAACCTCCGAAACCGATCCATTTCATACGTTTTTTGTGCTTGCCAATAACTTTGCCACCTAAATAAGAGCACAGACAGAGGGAAATAAGCGGGATAGCCAGCACAAAGCCCTTCCAGACGCCATGGAGGTTGTAGCGACTTTCCAGTATGTCGGATAAGTAGAACAAGACGCCAAAAATGACAAACATGCAAATACCGCCCATAGCAAAAATAGCGTAGAGCCAGCGTCCCTTTTCGGCAAGCACCTGCTTCACATTCCCCACAAATTCTCGAAACATAATCGGTTGATTTTTACGCTTGGGCACATGGATCAGCCAAATGACCAAAATAAGCGAAATCAGACAGAGACCCGGAATCACTGCCAATGGCAAAAACCATAGCATAGCGCCCAACGCAGCACCGAGAATCGGACTTAATACTTTACCGAATGTGTTGTAGGTCTCGACTACCCCCAGGTTCTTGCTGGCTTCATCCTCATTCTCGTACAGATCGCCCACAAGCGGAATGACTATAGGAAAAGCCCCTGCAGCTCCTGCGCCCTGAAGTAGTCGACCTGCAATAATGGTCCAGTATGCTGCCAGGTCATGAAGCAACCATGCTCCCACCGCAGAAATTCCCCCTCCGATCACAGTCAGAATCAGACAGGGAACAATCACTGCTTTACGGCCAAATCGGTCGGATAGATAGCCCGCAATCGGTATCAGTAAAATGGCCACCACCGCATACACTGTAATCAACATGCTAATCCGAAAGGAGCTTACATGTAGCTTACGTCCGATTTCCGGTAAAACCGGAATCAGCATGGAATTACCCAGCGTCATCATCAGCGGGATGGAACCTAATGCAACCAGATTCCCTTTATTTTGTTGCATCCCGTTACCACCTTTGCAAAAGTAATAACACACAGCTGTCCAGATTCGTTCAACAGATGTTATTGTGTTTACATTGGTGGGAATTTATACGGCTATACTTTAAAACCACCGACCCTTGCGTTTAGCAATTGCGACATATCCGCCACAGTATGAATGGACGATGCAATTTCCTCCATGGAAGCCAGTTGCTCTTCAGCCGCCGCACTGACGCTTTGGGTTCCTCCTGCCGTCTGCTCCGCTACTTCACGGATGCGTTCCGCGGCCTTCACCATTCGCTCAGATCCACCGGACATTTGTTCTACAGACCGGTTTACACTGTGAATCTGCTCGCTGACTTGTTGAATGGAACTTCCAATCTGACGAAATGCAGTTTCAGCGGATTGCATGACCTTTACGCCAGATTGCACTTCAACTGTTCCAGACTGCATGGTTGAAGCGACATGCCCAACATGCTCCTGAATATTTTGCACAAACTGTGTGATTTCTGCTGCTGAAACTGATACTTGCTCGGACAATCTTCTTACCTCAGAGGCCACAACAGCAAATCCTTTGCCCTGTTCTCCCGCTCTTGCCGCTTCAATGGACGCATTAAGCGCCAGCATTCCAGTCTGTTTGGCAAATCCGGTAATAACAGATCCGATCATGCCAATCTGCTCCGCCTGTTCACTAAGTGAACGTACAGCACGTGCAGAGCTGTCTACACTTTCGCTTACCTTCTCCATCTGACGCATAGCCTGACCAATTGATTGTTCCCCTGCTTCTGCATCTTTAGCAGCTGTATCAGACAATTCATATACCTGCTCGCTTGTGGCAGCAATCCGTTCCAGCTCGTTGGCAAGCTCTTTTATGGTATCTGTAGTTTGTGTAATATCATCGACCTGATGCTCCATACCAGTCGCAAGCTCTTCCATTACACCGGAGGTATGACGATTGGCCTGATTCATTTCCTCAGTACTGACGTTAACACGCTCTGCGGTTACGGTTAATGTACGAGCCGTATCCTGAGCATCCACAATGATATTGCGGAACCCTTCAATAAGCTTGTTGTAGGAGCTCGCAATCATACCGATTTCGTCTTTGGACGTAATATCCAGTCTACTTCGCAAATCTCCTCCACCTTGAGACATTTGCAACAGCTGCTCATTCATATGGTGTAATGGACGAATAGAACGAATCAAAACGATAGATTGAGCAATACTGTAAATAATAACCAAAAGCCCTACAATGCTCGTAATTAAGGTTGTATTCGTCATCGTTTGATGCGCCTGCTGTATTTTCACCGTTACCATATCTTCCTGCGCTTTGACAAATGCTACCACCTTGGTATCAAGTTGCTTGCGCAAAACCCGTTCGTTTTCAAAATCATCGAGCAATTCAGAAAATGGCGGGAAGGCATCATCTCTTGTACTCTTATACCCCGCTGTAGTCAGTAGACTATGAACTTGATTCATATAGGTATTAATCCCTGTTTTGAGATCAGTCATCTTCTTCTTTGTATCCTCATTGCCTGTATTGAGCAGAGCTTCTGTCTCCTGTAACAACTTTGCAACTTCATTTTGCTTGTTTCCGATCTCGTTCCCATACTGTTCGTCACGAGTCAACAAATATGCCCGCTCATCATTGGATATCCCGTTTAACAAAAATTGCAGAGACTTGGAGTTATACGCAATCGCCTCTTCACGGTTCATAATATCTTTGTACTCATTCTCACTATGTACACTTAAAATGTAATTGGTCAGCAGCATGGCAGCAATCACACTTGGGATCAGTATCGCGCTGAGAATCATTTTGGTCTTAATTGTTAAGTTCATGAATTGGTCCCCCAGTTGTTTCAAAATAAAATGTTCAACTTACTATATATCGTTTTATTGATCTGTTTTTTTAAATGAAACCGAAAAAGTGTATAGATTTTCAAATATATTTGTGTCTTTTTAGTGAACATATATATATTTATTAATATCAAAAAACAAAAAAATTCAAATTAGGGAAAAAGATAAGAACCATTATTCGTTTATACTTGTCGGATTCGGATGATTAAAAATGATATACTATGTAATGGTATGCTATAAGCCTCAAGGAGGATCTGCATGAAAAGTCTGGAGCTCAAACCACTTTTTCACGTGCTTAACGAGTTGGAAACCCGTAGCTGTCTTATTGAGCAACAGGGACATACGATCATGGATTACTACCGTGAGCCTCAATTCGCCAACGAACTCTATAAAATAAATTCCTGTACCAAAAGTGTGATTTCTGCATTAGTTAGTATTGCTATGGATCAACGACTGGTACCCAAACCAGAGACACCGATCCTCGAATTTTTCCCCCAGTTAGCCAAAGACAGTGACCCTCGAAAGCGTGATATTACGATTGAACACCTGCTGACGATGTCTGCTGGCTTTAACTGGACGGAATTTGGGGGACAAAATTCTTTTCCTACCATGAGCAAAACGTCCGATTGGGTGCAATTTGTGCTTTCACAGCCATTATCGGATATACCAGGTACGCGAATGGAGTACAGCTCTGGCTGTTCTCAACTTTTGGCCACCTTGCTGCGTTCTGCCTCTGGACAAGCCGTTGCTGAATTTGCCGAGGAGCAATTATTCCAGCCACTTGGTATCGATAACTATCAGTGGGAAACCGATCCGCAAGGCACTCACACCGGGGGCTTTGGGCTGCATCTCAGACCGCTGGACATGCTCAAATTCGGGCGACTTTATCTGAACGAAGGAAGCTGGGAAGGACGGCAGATCATCCAGACAGAGACCGTCCGATATTCGACCCGTCCATTTCTTCCAGCCTCCAAACCACAAAAAGCATATTACAGCTTTCACTGGTGGGCTTCTTCCTTTTCAGATGAGAGAGAGACAGGAACGGAAACAGACTTTTTTTACGCACTCGGCTTTGGTGGGCAATACATTATTGTGGTCCCCTCTTATGACTTGGTAGTTGTCCTCACGGCTGATAAATTTAAAAAGAAACAGACTCCTGTGGATATTTTCCGGCAGTACCTTGTACCACTACTACTTCAGCAAAATGTATAGGGTATGATATCAATGCTAAAGTTGAAGATATTCTTTATCGGATGCCACATCAAAAAGGGCTTGCCTGTTTGTATCAGGCAAGCCCTTTTTTTTGCAAGATAATCGCTACAATATAATCTATCCATCCACGGATGAACTCCTAACCTAGGCCAAGTGAATAGTGAGCTCTTGCTGTCCGCTGGAGGCTGGTGTAATGATTAACCCCTGTTCTCCCGCCAGACTGCTGCCTTCCTTCACTTGAACAGCCTCATGGATACCGCGCAGTACTAACGACCACGGTTTAACGGCCCCTTCGGCCTTCACCCTAATGACAGAATCCTTGCGGCTGGCAGTAACCGTTAGCTCTTCTTCACCTGATGTATTCACGACGACCGTGCGGGCCTGTTGCCCTTCACCGAGCTCAAACAAATGAAGCGTCACTTGATCTGCATAATCATAATCCGGACGACGATCCTCATGACCAATGGCCAGCAATGTGTTTGGCTTCACGAGCACAGGCAAGGTTGTAAAATCATGATGCTCGTTGACCCAACGACCGCCAGATACGATTTCATTCGTTAGCAAATTCGTCCATTGACCCTCTGGTACATAATACTGTACATTGCCTTCTTTATTAAAGATCGGGGCTACCAAAATGGAATCCCCCAGCATGTATTGTAGATCCAGCGTGGCACAGGTAGGGTCCTGCGGGAATTCCAAAACCATAGCCCGCATCATCGGCAGTCCCTTCACCGAGGATTCCACAGCAGCTGCATACAGGTGTGGCATCAGCGAGCATTTGAGTTTGGTAAAGCTGCGCACTACGTCGACTGACTCTTCGTCAAACAGCCAAGGAACACGATATGACACATTTCCGTGTAGACGACTATGGGAGGATAACAGTCCAAACTGTACCCACCGTTTGTATAAGTCCGGCGCAGCCGTTAGTTCAAAGCCGCTAATATCATGGCTCCAAAAGCCAAAACCACTCAAGCCAAGCGATAATCCGCCCCGCAAGGATTCTGCCATCGACTCATACGTGGACGAGCAGTCTCCGCCCCAGTGAACTGGGAACTGTTGTCCCCCGGCTGTGGCAGAACGTGCAAATAATGCGGCTTCATTTTTGCCCAGCTTTTCCTCCAGCACATCAAACACAGCTTTGTTGTACAAATGCGTATAGTAATTATGCATTTTCATTGGATCAGAGCCATCAAAATAAACTACATCTGTTGGAATACGCTCACCAAAGTCGGTTTTGAAGCAATCCACGCCTTGATCGATCAGCACCTTCAGCTTATCCTGATACCAGGCAACTGCAGCCGGATTCGTGAAGTCAACCAGCCCCATTCCCGCCTGCCACATGTCCCACTGCCACACACTGCCATCGGCTGTTTTAACCAAGTAGCCATTCTCCATGCCTTCATCAAACAATATGGACTTTTCTGCAATATACGGATTGATCCATGCGCAAATTTTGAGACCTTTAGCTTTCAATCTCTGCAGCATGCCTTCCGGATCTGGAAACATATCTTGATCCCACTGGAAATCGCACCATTGGTATTCCTTCATCCAGAAGCAGTCAAAATGGAATACCGAGAGTGGCAGATCCCGTTCAGCCATCCCGTCCACAAAATGGTTTACTGTCGCTTCATCATAATCAGTCGTGAACGAAGTGGTCAGCCACAAACCAAAGGTCCAGGCCGGCGGCAATGCAGGCTTGCCTGTCAGCTTGGTATAATTGTCCAGTACCTCCTTAGGATTAGCTCCACCAATAATAAAATACTCTAACGATTCGCCAGAAACGCTAAACTGTACCTTCGAAACATTTTCCGATGCAATCTCATAGGATACCTTTTCCGGATGATTGACGAAGACACCGTACCCTTTATTGGATAAATAAAATGGAATGTTTTTGTACGCCTGTTCACTGCTGGTCCCGCCATCTTCATTCCAAATATCAACGACCTGACCATTTTTCACAAACGGAGTGAAACGCTCTCCAAGACCGTATACGTACTCTCCCATGCCCAGCTCCAGCTGCTCCCGGAAAAAAGGCTGACCCTGTGGGTCCGTAATATAGCCTGGTCCCCGATGCCCACTGCCTGTGACTTTACGATCCTTGACATAAAAGCCTACGTCCCAGCTCTTTCCACGACCGACTCGCACACTCAGATCGCCGCTTTTCAGCACCGCTACATCCTCACCCACCGTAATAGCCACCTCTGTCGGCAAGGTGTGAATTTCAAAATCTGGTCCATGATGCATCCGTCCCTTATGGTGGTTCAGACGCACCCGAATAACATTCGGCATGGGAGAGCTGTAGGTCGCTTTCAGTAACGCCCCGTTCAGCGTATCCCCTTTGTGCTCGATCCGGTGGGTTGCTGCATATACCGTCATGGAAGCATCGTCCGTCACGATATCACGGATGTCAGCAGGATTTTGTATTTCATAGCCCTTGCGAACCAACCAATAGCCATCAGTAAATTTCATCTGTCTCTTCCTCCGTCTCGACTTTTATATTCCTTGTTCCCAAATCGCTTATTGGATTTTTTCGAAATCCTTACTATAATAATATTGATTTATGTAAGGGTTTACTTCCTTTATTTTGACGTTTAGTATCAATATTTTGATGTTTCCTATATAAATCAGTTTGCCGAGAGGAATCAATGAAATGCAAAAGGAAATGTTACGAGAAAACCGCATTCACGGCAATCCCATGTATCCAGTCAGCGTATATCCTAGTGTAGAGCAATTGAACGGAAATCGTATATTGGAGTCCCATTGGCATGAGGAAATGGAGTTTATCGTAGTAGAACAGGGGAGTGCTGTATTTCAGACGGATATGGTCTATACGGAGGTTAGCGAAGGTGAAGCCCTTTTTGTAAACAGTGGCGAGCTTCACGCCGGTTATTTACAAAAAAGTCCTCGCTGTGTATTTTCTGCGGTGGTGTTTCACCCGGACATGCTGCACAGCCGCACGCAAGATACAGTTCAGACCCAGTTTATTGAACCGTTTATCCATAAAAAGCTAGTCCCTCCCCCTCACATTCGCGGTGTACAGTCTTGGGAGCAGGAGCTATTGACCGCGTTGAAACGTATTATCACCAGCCATGAACAGAATGCGCCTGCCCGTGAGCTGACCACCAAAGCACAACTCTATAGCATAATCGCCTGCCTGTTCCCGCATATGACTCCGGCTAACGGAGAAGACGTGGTTATGGCGAGTCAACGCAACAAGGTCGAACGGATCAAAAAAGCACTGGCGTACATCAACAGTCATGCGCATGAGCCCATTCGTTTGCGAGAGATCTCAGATGAGGTTGGGATGAGCGAGGGACATTTCTGTCGTTTCTTCAAGCAGATGGTGCAGAAAAGTCCGGTTGAATATATCAACTATCAGCGGATTCAAAAGGCTTGCAGGTTGCTAGAGCAAAGTGACCGCAAAGTAGTTGATATTGCGCTGGATGTGGGATTTGAAAATCTAAGCTATTTTATTGCAACCTTTAAAAAATGGAACGGTCTGACTCCTTCGCTATACCGCAAGCAGCACGAAGCAGATCAAGCGCTTGCTGTCCCTGCTATAACAGACTAAAAAGCATGATTTTGATTTGAATAGAAGCCAGTAAAGTTGCAAAAAGAAAGAACGAACGGAAGATCCAGTTCTCCGTTCGTTCTTTCTTTTTGTTATACATGTCCAATTCACCGAATAAGCAAATCATTTATTTTTTGGCTTCATAAGTATAAGGACAATTTTTCTTCGTTTAATATAGTAGAATATATAACCTCCTACTCCTCCTAAAACAGAGGGAATTAACCAGCCTAATCCTACATCATATAACGGAAGAATTTGAGTGAAAAAGTCATTAATTACTTTAATTTTTATTCCAGCAGCATTCAAGCCGTCAAATAGACTAACAATGAAGGTTAATATTAAACTGCCTTGATATACTTCTGATTTTCCTTTAAACACGGAATGTAAAAATGTTAAAAATATTAGAGAAATCGCAATAGGATATATTGCAATTAACACTGGCGTTGAAACCTTAATGAGCTGTGTTAAACCTATATTGGCTACAATGGTACTAAATATGGATAACATGAGAGCAATTCTTTTATAAGAAACTTTCGGAAACAAGGTATGAAAAAAGGAAGAACAGGACGTAATAAGCCCTACGCTTGTCGTTAAACACGCTACTGTAATCATTAAGCCTAATAAAATGGAGCCGTAAGATCCAAAATAATAGGATGAAACCTTGGCTAACACCTCAGCACCATTTTCTAAAACACCCAGTTTTTCAACGCTAGAAGCTCCCATGTAGGCAAGAGACGTATAGATAAATGCTAAGAGGACAACCGCAATGGTTATCGATTTAGCACAAATAATCATAAGCTCTTTTTTGGCAGTAACTCCTCTTTCCTTAATTGCATTCACAATGATAATTCCAAAAATAAAGGCTACAAGAGCATCCAATGTTAAATAACCTTCTTGAAAACCTTTGAAAAAGACGTGCGAAGTATAGCCTTCAGCAGGTGCTTGGAAGGCTCCTATGGGGTGAATAAGAGCTACAACCACCAGGATTCCAATGAATGTCAATTTAATGGGGGTTAAAAACTTTCCGATCACATCAATAATTTTTGTAGGGTTAAGTGATAACAAGCATGCAACTCCAAAAAAAAGAATTGTAAATACAAAAAGTGCGACAGGATGATCTGTATGGTTTGAAAAGAAAGGTTTTACTCCAATTTCAAACGACACACTACCGGTTCTTGGAATTGCATATAAAGGGCCAATGGCTAGATAAAGGATCGTTGTAAAGACAATCCCGAATACAGGATGTACCCGACTCGCTAAAGTTTGTAAATTGCTTTTGCCTGAAAAAACAAAGGCAGTGATGGCTAGTAACGGTAAACCAACTCCGGTAACCAAGAAACCCGCATTGGCTATCCATACATTCTCTCCAGCCATTTGACCAAGCATAGGTGGGAAGATTAGATTCCCTGCACCAAAAAATAAGGCAAATAGCATCGATCCTATAATAATAATAAAGGACGAAGAAACACTTTTTGACATAATAAATCCTCCAACCATGAAATCACAACAATTTGTTATCATTCATTTTCTTTTTATTTTGTATAGTACATGTGAATAGGGCATAGCAGCACCAAGTAGGGATAGCCATCCGCTAACCCTTCCCGATCGGTGTAAGAACATTATCTAAGATGTGAGTTTCGATAACTCATCATTACACAATACTCTATATACGTTCACGGTTTCAAGTAACTTTGTACTTGCGAAAGAACCACTTCATCCCCTTGCTCTAGCAATTTATTATGCTATCAGTATGACCATGTCAGCCAGACCTTAGAACAATTCTGCTTCTTGCCATGTTTCTCCTCCTACTAAATGAGCCCAATGAACTATGAACAATTTTACACGTAGGACTTAATTCTTACAAGATAATAAAAGCTCTGTATAACCCATCTAGCAATTGATTGCAATAAGCACAGGAAATCTTGGGAAAATGCCCTATGGATTCAATTGAATCATCCTTACAATTAATAGTACAGACAATGCTTAATGACGTTGTCAACACATTGAGCAGCTACAATTTGAAGGGGTGCTTAAACATGAGGAATTTGGCAAAACGCAACTATTGGTCTTTGAGCGTTTTTAACTTCGCTTATCTGTTTACATGGTCTGCCGCCATGTCTTTTTTTGTCATTTGGCTAGGACAAAGCCTGGAGATTTCAGAAACCTACACAGGGTTTTTATACGCGGCGAACTCTATCGTCGCCTTGATCATGCAACCCCTGTTTGGGTACTTATCCGACAAGCTGGGCTTGAGAAAACATCTGCTGTACATACTCTTTACGATCCTTTTGCTCGTCGGACCCTTTTTTATCTATGTGTACGGTCCATTGCTTCAAACGCAGTTCGTCATTGGTGCCATTGTCGGTGCACTATTTATCGGTCTGGTGTTTAATGCAGGTAACGGTGTCGTCGATTCCTATATGGACAAAGTGTCCCGCAAATACGGCTTTGAATACGGACGAGTTCGTATGTGGGGCTCACTCGGGTGGGCGGCCGCTACTTTTGTTGCGGGGCGGGTCATCAACATCAATGTAGATCTGACCTTCTGGATTGCCTCCGTATCTGCCGTTGTTGCCGTGATCTGCATCTTCCTGACCAAAGTCGAAATTTCTGGACAGGAGCAGCAGAAAACTGAATCGTTGAAGCTCATTGACGTACTGCATCTCGTACGCACCACAAAGTTCTGGTTTCTCATGCTATTCATGGTTGGCGTGACCCAAATTTATGAGGTATATGACCAGCAATTTGCCACCTATTTCGTATCTCAGTTCAGTTCCAAAGCAGAAGGAAATCAATTCCTTGGCGATTTAAGTGCTGTGCAGGTATTCCTAGAATTTGTGTTCCTGTTTGTTACCCCATGGTTTGTGAACAAAACGACTGCCAAATGGGCATTGATTATTGCCGGAACGATCATGTCGTTGCGTATTATCGGTTCTTCGCTGCCATTCGGTTCTATATGGGTGGCTGCGATGAAGATGATTCACTCCCTGGAAAAACCGCTGATTCTGGTAGCCATCTTCAAGTACATTACCGTCAACTTTGACCAGCGCTTATCGTCCACCATGTACCTGCTGTATTTGTTTATGGGCTCCCTGGTAGTATCTGTTTTCTCACCTATTGTCGGACATATGTATGAAGTTCTGAATTTCCCAATCACTTATGTAATTTTGGGTTCCATTGCAGGTCTGTTCACCATCATTTCCTGCTTTACGCTAACAGCTGACAAGAAAAATGGAGAACGATATCTAGAGGAACGCCGCAAACAGAATCTGAAAAAAGCTGCTAAACAAGCTGAAGCAGTTTATTCGTAATTATACGCAAATTAAATCAGACACAAAAGTTGAATACAACAGCGGTAGTCTAGGACTTGTTTTTCTCGTCCAAGACTACCGCTAACTTACTTTAAATTTTGAATACAGACACCGTTTGATTCATCTCTTCCGCCCGCTTGGCAAGCATATTAGCACCTGCTGACACTTCCTCCATGGAGGCAGTAGTTTCCTCGACTACGCTTGCGACTGTTTGAGTAGAGTCGGCTGCACGTTCGGAGATTTCGGCAATTTTCTTCATAGATTCCACCATAGAAATGGTTCCTTCATTTACGGATCTTGCTTCTACAGCCGCCGTGTCTACCTCACCGCTCACCTCTTCCACGGCACCGACAATTTCAGAAAAGACGTTACCGACACCTTCGACAAGCATCATACCTTCATTTAGAGATTGAACACCTTCATTCATCGAAATCACAACTTCGTCTGTTCTTAATGCGATTTCGTTGACCAGAGAGGAAATCTTGCCCGTTGCTTCACTTGCTTGTGCCGACAAATTACGTACTTCATAAGCGACAACCGCAAATCCTTTTCCCTGCTCTCCCGCTCGTGCAGCTTCTATACTCGCATTGAGTGAAAGCAAGTTGGTGCGGGCAGATATATCACTGATCATAGCTGTGATCTGTCTAATCTCCGCAGATTTTTCGCCTAGAATATTTACCACTTCAGCGGATTGAGTTACCTTGGTATGCACATCTCTTATTTGAGAGACGGTGGAAGACATTTGGGTTTTCCCGTTGTTTGCTTTTTCTTGTGCTTGGGTTGTGAGGTTCGCCACATTCACAAAGCGATTGGTTATGCTCTCTACACTTTTAGAAACGCCTACCGTGTAATTCAGCGTTTCAGCTATATCTGCAAGCTGTGTCTGAGAACCCTCCGCAACCTGAGTGGCACTTATAGCTATCTGCTCGGTAGCAATGCTTGTCTGTTCTGCACTGGCCGTTAACTGTTCAGCCGTAGAGGCAACCAGTAAGGAATTATCCACAACTTCCTTTAAAAGGTTACGCAGCGAATCGCACATTTCATTAAAATCGGATGCCAGCTCCCCGACCTCATCTTTGGATCGGACCCTAAGGGGTTCCACTTGCAGGTCCCCTCTCGTTACCAGCTTTATCTGTTCTGCTATTTTTAATATGGGCTTAGTGAACGATTGAGCCAATAAAAAAGAACCGATAATTCCAAGGATCGTACATAGGATAGTCAAAGAAATCATCAAAAGTCTACCTGAATGGTAAGATTGACTCGATTGATTAGCTGCCTCAGTGGCATACTGCTCATTAAGCAGCTTCAGTTTATTTACATCGTCTAATGCTGCCTTATAAATAGAAGAATTTCCATGAATGATCATGTAGGCCATCACTTTGTCGTTTTCTTCCATGGCCGCAGAAACCACCTTTAGATGGCGAAGATACATTGCCCACTGACCATAAAAGTTGGTGAACAGTTCTTTTTCCTCTGCCGTAGAGGCCAAACTTTGATATTTATTTACACTCTTATCCATTGAAGCTGTAGCTTTGGCTAGTTCTTCTTGATAAGTGCTGCGAGCAGCTGCATCCTCTTCGAGTATCATTCGAACGGTGAGTCTATCGATTTCTGTAATCTGCTTATCCATACCTTGAAGAAGAATAACCGCAGGTAACGACCTGTTATTTACCTTATCAGAAGCCTCCCCCATTTCCGACATCTTAATGACGCCTATAACACTTGAAAGGGACAGTACGATTACCAGTATGAGCGCTGCACTAATTATTTTTTTCTTTAACGTTAATTTAAACACCCTTATCTTCCTCCCGTGACTGGTCTCGTATCATCCCTGCTGAGCTTTCCAGTATATGCGTATTTGGCGTAACAGCTCAGCCTTATCTATCTTTCCACTGATATAGCTTTGGATAGATGCTCCTGTGATGGCCCCATGATCAGGTGGAAGGGTTGCCATAAACGGCAGCGTCTTTCCGTTCGACATATATGACTTGATCGATTTACTCAAGGGATCGGAAGGCACTAAGTCAATATTCTTAAAGGCTGGTATAACATTAGCCTTGTTAACCAAAAGTTCCTGTCCCGACTTTTCGTATACCAGCCAGTTTAAAAATTTCTTTGCTTCCTCTTGCTGCTGTGGCGTAGTAGCTGTGGAGTCAATGAATACATACTTTGTCACACCAACTGTGATCTTTGAATTGTTGGGATCATCTGTATTATCGTTTAGCGGAAGAGGCAAGAACCCGTATTCCTCATTTGCCGTATCATTGCTCTTTATTCCATTCCAAGCCCAGTTGCCCATAAACCAAAGCCCTACCTTGCCCTCTCCCAAAGCTTTGGATCCATCCTCATACGTACTGTCCAAAGGCGCGTGTTTATTGATGTTGTTATCCTTGAGCAGATCTAAAGTTTGTACCCATCCAGACATTACATTGTTTTGGGACATATCGATGGAGTTGTTCTGCATACCTTTAACAAACTCTGGAAAACCTCCAGGTTGAACAGAATAAGCCAGAGCCAAAAGATGAGAGCCAAGAGACCAGTCCATTGGTGAAAGCATGACTGGTGCTACTCCCGACTTCTGAATTTTAGCCATTAATGAATTCAGGCTGCTTCTACTGTTGACCGAAGAAGGATCAAAAGAACCCCCTGTTGCCTTGTCCAATACTTTCTTGTTATAGATTAATCCGTAGCCTTCCACTGCAAATGGGAATCCCAGCACAGCATCGTTTTTCTTAACTGCATCAAGTCCATTTTCTATCGTATCGGCTACCCACTTCTCTTTACTTAAATCAACGGCTTTATCCAGGAATGTCTGCGTGTCACCCGGGTCAAGCATCGACATTGTTGCTGGGCTTCCTGAGCCGTACATCGACATCAGCTTTTGATATGCAGACGTTCCCTCTGGAGCGGTTATAATTTCTAAAGATACTTCAGGGTGCTCTTGATTGTATTGCTTTGCGACTTCTTCTAATTGGGTTTTTATTTCAGATTTAGAATTCAAAAATGTAATCTTGGTCGTCTGCTGTGATACTGGTGATGCTGAACAACCTATAAACATCATTAAACATACTAGAGAAATCGCAACTTTTAGCTGTTTTCTCATTAACTTTCCCCCTAAGGATGTACTTTGTAAATTTTATGAACAATATTCAATGTTATCGACATAATTCCCCAGGAAGATTAGAATTTTTTGGGTGGTAAATATCGGAATTCAGTTGAATAGTACAAACTGGTTGTTACGTCAAGTTGATGAACAGGAAAACGCAACAAATTTTTATCCAGTCGCGTCTTAATATGGGGGAAAGTTACTGTGCAACAAATTAATCAAAAAAAGGAGCAATCTTTTATGAACAAGGCATTCTTTGGCGCTTTTCTTGCTATCTTTTTATGTATTTCATCGTCCACTGCTTATGCAGCACAAAATCAAATCAAAATTGACGGTGTAGCTATTGCAACCGATGCAAAGCCACAAATGAAGAACAAACGTACAATGGTGCCTCTACGTGTCATTAGCGAAAGTTTGGGGGCTAGAGTCGAATGGTCCGATTCCGAGGTTATTCTCGCTAAAAGCGATATGAAAGTAAAATTAGCAGTAAACAGAAGCACAGCGGAGAAAAACGGTCAAAAGATACCGCTTGATGTAAAACCATACTTGAAAAATAACAACATATATGTTCCACTTCGTTTTATTGCAGAGACATTTGGCTGTAATGTCAATTACAGCAACTTTGCAGTGACTATTAATACTGAACCATTGCTCATAGACGGTGTACAAGTAAAGGCACTTCAACAGGAATACCATATGATTATGGGCGGCGTAGTTCAGCAAATTCATGGCAATGCATATAACAAAGCCATTTATAATATTTTTGCAAAAAACAAAGGCGAAAAAGTCGAAGCACCTGAAAACTATTCTTGGAGACTCACTATTGACACACCTGGGTCTTATTATAAAAATGCACAATACGATTTTTTAGACCAAAAGGGGAAAAGCTTAGCTCGTTTTGATGTGTATTCTTTAATCCAGTCCTTTCCTTCCGAACTTTTAGTCGGGTATCCCAAGTTTTTGATTCATGACGTATCCAAAAATGAGTGGTACTTGTTTAGCGATAGCGCAGCAAAATCTATTGATCAGTTAATTAATAATGCAACAAATAATGGATTTCTGAAGGTTATAAGTAATACAGTTGCATAAAGTGGTTTTTCTGATTATCATTTTCAAAAGATAAAAGGCGAATTCCCAGCTGAATAAAACAGCATGGGAACTCGCTTTGTTTAAAACCTGTACAAGCTCAACTCCTACTTTTACATAGTAAAGGAGTACGGGGAGTTATTTGTCCATCTGTAGCATTTCGGACTCATAGGACTGAAATGCATTTTCCATCCCCATTACTACATCTTTAATCTTCATATATCCTCTGGTATACGGCTCCGAATCACGAATTTCTTCCCACATATAGTGATATTGCTTCATATCCTCTGTTTCGCATACAACGAAATCCGTATAGTCCCTTCCGGGCAGTGCTTCTGCATCGAAAAAACGAACCCGAACATGTTCACTGTATTTCTGAATGCGAGCCTGCAAAGCCCCCGCATGTTTTCGGCGTTCTTCCCGAGGTAGAGCCAACCAGGAAGGGTAGAATTCCAATAATACAATCATCATATAACGCATATGCCTATCTCCTTTTTTGTGAAGCTTGAATGAATTTATCGTTATTGTACGCTGCTTGTCTGCCAAGCCGCATTAACATAGGTTAATGCGGATCGCTGCGCAGCAAACGACTAAGTGAGACGGGGGATACACCTATGTACGAAGCTATATGGTATTGTGCAACTCGTTTGTCCAACCCGGGATACTTGAGAAGAAAGGCATCATAACGTTCCCTGGCAGAAAGATATAACAATTCGCGTTCCCGTTCCTCTTTGCGAATGTACAGTCTTTCTACGCTTTTACGCACGAATCTTTCCCACATATGGCTTGTATCCATAAGCTCCTTTAATACGTAATATGGAATTTCAATAACAACCGAATCTTCCATGGCCTCAATCGTAAAAGTGGATGGTTTACCTTGAACCATAGCGCCATAAGAGGTTACATAATCATCTTCTGGTGAAAAACCAACATTATATTCTCTGCCATCTGCCAAAGTATAAAACAAACGGAATAATCCCTCCGAACAAAAATAAGCGTGTTTCACAGGTTCGCCTGTTTCAATAAGATATGTCCCTTGCTGAACATGCCTCACACGGGTTTGCTCTACAAACCTGTTCCAATCCTGATCTATAATTGAGGCTTGATGAGCCATATTTTCTAATGAACGATAATATAATTGCATCTCCTCACCACCCCACAAAACGTTGATTAAGGAATCAAAGATACCTTTAGGACTATATAAGAAAACAGGGGCTATCCCACAGGTCTGGGTAGACCTGCAGGACAACCCCAGTGATGTATTCTATCAGGCTTCCGTAGCATCCTCTTCCACGAAAAGAGACACCTTGCGTATACCGTCGGCTCCGATCACGACAAGACCCTGATCCGACAGGCGGATTTCAGGGATTACGACCAGTGCGAGCAGCGACAGTGTCATTAGCGCGTTGTTCAACATGCAGCCGGATTGCTGAAGTGCCTGGCTGATGCTTTCGGACTGCGCAGCTACCTCAGCAAACGGAGCTGGGGACATCAGCCCGGCAATCGGAAGCGGGAAGCGCGTCTCACCCGAGGCGGATACGACCACCACGCCGCCACGCAGGGCAACGGCCTGCTTCGCCGCCTGGGTCATGAGCTCGTCATCATTGCCGATGACGAGCAGGTTGTGGCTATCATGCGCGACGGTCATGGCAATTGCGGCCGGCTCGGTGAAGCCTACGCCTGTCACAAGTGCCACCGCGTGGCTGCCACTGGCATGATGTCGCTCGAAAACGGCGATTTTGCACAAGTCCTGTGCAGGATCTGATGCAACTTCACCATCACGCACCGGAACGGTCATCCGCACTTCCTTCGTATCCACGTGATTTTCCGTGACACGAATTACTCGTACAGGTACATTCCCTTCCTGCACTGGAGCCGCAATACGGAAATCTGCGGCACTCAGCTCTCGACCCAAATGGACCGTGTCCATTACTTCCGCAGGATAAACGAAGCCGTCCCAGTCGGCGACCATTTGACCGTACTCGGCCACCAGTTGACCCGCTGCAATGGTAGCCGTCACATTCACTTCGGCCAATCGGCCATCAAGCAAGATAATATCGGCAATTGCACCAGGAATGATCGAGCCGATGTCCCGTGCTACGCCGAAGCGCTCTGCCGTATTCAGCGTTGCCATTTGAAAGGCAGTCACTGGCTTAACGCCCTGCGCAATGGCATGACGGACAACGAAATCCATCTGTCCTTCATGGAGCAAGGATTCGGCGCTGCGATCATCCGTCACCAGCATCATGCGGCGCGTGTCGAGACCCATTTCCGTGCTGGCACGGATCGTCTCGGCCACATCATGCCATGCGGAGCCTTGCCGCATCTTGGCATACATGCCGAGCCGAATACGCTCGGCTACATCCTCGGGCGTGACACATTCGTGATCGCCCGTAATTCCTGCGGCTGCATAGACCGGCAGCCGCCAATCATCGGAGGCCCATGTAAAATGGCCATCCGCCACTTTGCCAGCGCGCAGCGTGGCCTGAATTTCCCCGATCATCACGTCGTCGCCATAGACGACGCCAGGGAAATTCATAACTTCGCCCAGCCCGATCATATCCGGGCCCCAGCTTAGAGCCTCTGCGACTTCCGCCGGACCGAAGGAGGCACCTGTCGTTTCCAGCTCTGGGCCTGTGGAAGGCACGCACGAAGCTACCTGCATGTAAGCAGCCAGCGGTGTCGTGCGGGCTTCGTCCAGCATCAGACGAAGCCCTTTTAGACCCAGCACATTGGAAATTTCATGTGGGTCAAAAAAACCGCCCGTCACGCCCAGCGGCAGTACAGCCTTCGCGAATTCAGTCACGGTGAGCTGTGTGCTTTCGATATGACAATGTCCGTCCAGCAAACCCGGTGCCATATAGCGGCCTTCCGCTTCAATGATTACGGTGTCTTCTCCAATCGTATGGCTAACGTCTCTACCAACATATGCGATACGAGAACCTTGCACAGCAATAGACATGCCCGGTAACAATTCGCCCGATACCACATTGACCAGCGTACCTCCGCGGATCACCAGCGATGCCTTGCGCTCCCCTCTAGCTGTAGCTATCAACTCGGGTACACAGTCCGCCAGCGGCGGGCGTTGAAATACTCTCTTCATGTCCATTACGTTTGTAACCTCCGTTTATGCTTCTTACCTGTTTGGCTTATTTGCTTATGTTACTGGAATACGCTCAACAATGCCAGCAGCCCCTAAAGAACATGGTCACTTTATTCCACTTTACGGATATACGTCTCCGATTCCTGCGAACTCACGAATGGCGTAATCTCCCCTATGCTATATATATGCAGCAAATGCATCGCTCGCGTACAAGCCGTGTAGAACAATTTACGCTCACTCTCACGCTGGTATTCTTGGACTGATCCGTCATAAATGAGAACCGCATCAAACTCCACGCCTTTCGCCAGGTAGGCCGGAATGATATGAATCCCCTTTTCAAAAGCAGGGGTTGTTTTCTTAATTAATTTTGGCTTTACTGGCAGTTCTCCTTCCAGTGCTTCGTAGGCTGCCGCGCTTTCATCAGCATTTTTACAGATCACCGCGATGGATTCATAACCCTCTGCCAGCAATTTTGTAACATTCCCAGCAATCAGTTGGTGAAGCTTTTCACGCGAGTTCACCTCGGTTACCAGAGGCTTCTCACCCTTACGGTTAAACGGAACAATATGTTCTCCCCCTGCTACCATCCCTCGGGTAAACTCTACAATCTCCTGTGTTGAGCGATAGCTGCGTGTCAGGGAAATCATCTCGGTCTGGTCTGCTCCATACAGGTCATACAATGGTTCTGCATCCTGAAGCACCGAAGCATGGGCATAGATGGCCTGATTAAAATCGCCGAGTGCCGTCATTTTAGCCTGCGGAAATAATCGTTTAAAGAAAGCCAGCTGGAATGGTGAATAGTCCTGTGCCTCATCAATAAACACATGACGGATGTTACTATTGGAACGGAAGCCCAGCATCAGCTCACGCAAATATAAAAAGGGCGTCACATCCTCATACGCTAATTCTCCAGCCTGAATTCGTTTCAGAGTTTGCCGACTAATTTCACTCCAGTTGACGGGTAGCTCTGCATGATTCGACAGTTGGCTTAATAACGTCTCGTTCATAAACAACTCGCTGTATAGACGGGTTGTATCCACGAAGCGGAGTGCCTTAATCCACTTGCGCAAGGGCTTTAAGCGGTCACTGACCACCATACGTGCCAATATTTCTCTTTCACGTGTAAAGTCGTCGAAGGTATCGCCTTTATTCTTGGATTTACGGCGCATGCGGTTATATGCACGCTGATAATCCTCCGGCTCCATCAGATCCATCTGCTGGTCCACCCAAGGAGCGGAGCATTCTTCCTTACCAAAGCGGGCCAGCTCTTTGAGCATCCAATCGCGCAACAGTTCCAATCGGTTCGCCAGCCGCACAGCCGAGTCGAATTCATAAAACTTGCTTGCCATTTGCTCTACTGAGATCACCTCACGTCCCTGAAAACGAACAGGTTTAAAACGCATTCCCTCCTGTTCCAGATGCGCCTTGTAGCCTGTAATCACATGTAAGAACGTCTTGGATGACTTAAAACGGATACCTTCCATCCTAGCTTCATACCCAGGCTGTGACGACGCTGATAGCACATATTCCAGCTGCTCAAAAGGATCTTCTAACTGAAACTCCCGGCCCAAACGCCGTTCCAAATATTCCTGAAACGTGGCCTGAAGCATATTTTCCTCACCCAATTCAGGCAATACCGTCGAAACATAACTGTTAAACATGGGGTTTGGCGAAAATAACACGACCTGATCCGCTCGCAAGCGATCCCGATACTTATACAGCAAATACGCTACTCTCTGAAGCGCAGCAGAGGTTTTGCCACTTCCTGCCGCTCCCTGAACAATAAGCATACGGCTTCGGTCATCACGGATGATGCGATTCTGCTCCTTTTGAATGGTAGCGACAATACTTTTCATTTGAGCATCCGAGCTCCGGCTTAATACGGCTTGAAGGAGTTCGTCTCCAATGGTCACCCCTGTATCGAACATAAAGCGAATCTGTCCGTCACGGATTGAGAATTGGCGTTTGAGCGTCAGTTCTCCTTCCATCTCTCCTGCTGGGGTCTTATAAGAAGCGGGACCTGGCATGTTATCGTAATAAAGATTCGAAATAGGCGCACGCCAGTCGTAGATCAGAAATTCCTCATCCTGATTATCCAGCAGGGAGGCAATGCCCAGATAAATACGCTCCGCAGTCTGCCCTTCCTCAGCAAAATCAATGCGTGCAAAATAGGGTGAGTCCAGCAACTTTTTCAAACGACCTAGCGCCTCAGTGGAATGCTTGTGTCTTCGTTCCCGCTCAGACAAAATCTCAGACTGCTGACGCAAACTGGTGGACGTCTCACCCACATCATCCGCCTCACTGAAATTGATCGTTACCTCATCCCAGAAGTCTTTACGCATATCGACGACATCGCCGCGCACAGAACCAACCTCTGTCTCCAGCTTCCGAATACGCCCGCTAATGACTGCGGTCACATCTTCTACTCTTCGTTGTTCCTCATTCCATTGCTGCTCAGTAGTCACTGACATCGCTCCTGTTCCGTTTCCTCCTGCTCCGCGCAGGGCTCCCTTGCGTACAAACTATGCTCTATTATGGACCCGGGCATACTCATCGCATCCCCCTGATCCGGGAAAATTGACTATTCCTTTGAAGCATGCTATAATGTAACAAGAAGTGTGTTAACAACTTATGCAATACGGTTTTACGATGTAAAACATAGCATCCTCTATTGTAGCAAGTTCAGTCCCTGTTCGCAACCAGTGGGCTTTTTTTGTATTTTCTGGCAATCTTCCATTAGCCTGTTCCTACATCCTTGAATTCATGACATAAAAAAGCGACCGTCCATCTGATTGATGGGGACTGACCCCTTAACGTGAGACAAATCAAAACACCTTCAAGAGAATGCAACCATGTCGTAAGATATGGAGACAAC
>NZ_JAHPJM010000004.1:0-408246 GCF_019042715.1 Paenibacillus sp. AK121 | reverse complement strand
CTTGAACCCATTTTGAGATCGCTTTGTGATTGGGGGGGGAATTACGCAGAGCAATCCTTCGCTCCGGGCGAGATTGAGATTTTGTATCTGGATTAACTGTCGGGGGACAAGAGCATAGTCCCATTTGAAGTCGCTATTTTAGCGGCTTTTTTGTTTTATCGTTTTACGTTGATGTTTTCGAGTGATGAGCAATATTCTAGTACAGGTTACTTCGTAATTAACAAGGTGCACTACAAAACTAAGGACACAAAACTTGTCTCAGAGATTAATAAGTACGTCTTGGATTATGGCAAAAGCATCATGCCCCAGCTGTTGCCAGGAGTCTGAGCAAACAGGTAAGCGGTTGAGGCTAATGACAATGAACCCATTACGCTAACGGGATACGATAGTTCAATACAAACAAGAAGGCAGCCGATCAAAGTGATTGGCTGCCTTTGTTTAACTAATGGGCAGGATGGAGTGACTTTTGTGTAGAAAATTAAAAACGAACAAATCAAGTTCGTGCGCAAGATCTAGCGATGCGCTTTGAAGTGCCGGTTCGCACGATTTACCGAGACTTAGATCGGCTAAATATAGCTGGGCAAACGCTATATGAATTACTCCCCAAAGAAATTTCTGCATACATGCAAAATTCCCTCGGCGTAAGGATAAGGGGCAACGTTGTTGTGGCATGACTTTGCCTCTGCCGTTGCATTCTGGAGAAGATATCCATGGGCAACCATCTGAAGCATCTCGATGTCATTTCCACTGTCACCGAAAGCCAATGTTTTGGACAGGGGTACCTGACTATAATCCGTCAGGAATTGCACAGCCGCTTTCTTTCCAGTTCCTGGGGGGATAAAATCGACATCATATGCGTGCTCCGGATCACCCGCCTTGGGATTGCAAATATTGATATTAATTCCGATCCCATGATTTGCAGCCAGATGCCTGATGATACTTATATCATATTGGGTTTTGACCGCTGATACCGGATAATAATAGTAGTTCATTTTGTATAGCGATTGACCCAATTGAGTCTGTTCGTGAAGAACAATGTTGAATGTTGATTTTAATTCGCTAATTAAATCTTCTACATCTCTTCGAGAGAATCCGGAGGCCCTTATGATCTTTGCCCATGAAGGAACAGCGACCAGTTGTCCGTCAGGCTCGACTTCCCACAACTCTGTGCCCAGATTGCTCGCTATAAAATGGGGGAGCTGCGTCATACCGGCTATATTCATTTTTGCTTGTATTTGCTGAACACTACTTCCGGTGACCCAAGCTATCTTTACCTGATGATTTCTGGCAAGCTGCTGGAGGTATTGTTCCAGTTCGTACACCATTTTGAGTTGTTCAGGCAAACATTCATGCGGATAATAAGTTTCGTCAAAATCAAACAATATCAGATATTCGGTTACAGCGGGGGTATATATGACTTTCATGAGTATAGCTCCTCCTATAGTTTGTTAACGATATCATAGTTGCAGGGAACGTTCCCAGGTCAATACTTTAGATGAGGTGTTAATTTTGCCCACCATAATTGATATTTCACGTGTAAGCGGTCTCTCCAAGTCGACGGTATCACGTGTGTTAAATGACCATCCTCATGTATCTATTGAAAGCAGACAAAAAGTACAGAAAGCCATTACGGAGCTGGGATATGTCCGCAATACGCAGGGGGTTCAGTTGCGTCTACAGGCCAGTAATCATATCGGTGTGCTTGTCCCGGATGTGGAACATCCCTATTTCAGTCAGCTTGTTAGTACATTAAGTCGATCTTTAGGCTCAATGGGGTATCAACTTGTCATCTATCAGACCGAATTATCCCGGGAGTATGAACGTGATGTGTATGCTCGATTGGCACGTCGAGAAATGGATGCCGTGGTTATTGCTCATTCTCATTTCTCGGAGAGAGAAATTAAAGAATATATAGGTTCTTACATTGGAATCATATGCAACGAAGCGATGGACGGAGAGTTTCTTGATGTCTTTCGATTGGATGAAGAAGATGCGGTCTTTCAAGCGACAGCATATTTGCTGTCCAAGGGGCGCCGTCATCTGTTTTTCTGTATGGATCACCTGACACAATTGCAAGAGAAAAGATGGAATGGGTTTCAAATGGCTCACCAACAATTCGGTCTTGCCTGTACAAAATCACAATGTTATACGGGTCTGATGACTATGGAAGATGGTTATGCCTTGGGAGAACAATTATTTACTTCTGATCAATTGCCGGATGGAATGATAACAGGTAGTGACTTTGTAGCTACTGGTTTATTGAAAGCAGCAAAGCAAAGGGGGATATCCGTGCCTCAAGAAATGTCCGTCATCGGATTTGATAACCATCCTGTAGGATTAATGACTAATCCAGAACTGACCACATTAACCAATTGTATTCCTGATATGGTAAGGGATGTTACGGAATGTCTTACCCGGCGATTGAAGGGGATGCGATCTGCTCCTATAACGAAAATCTACAAGACTTCGTTGATTATACGTAATTCTACTTAAAAAAAGTGAAGTGAAAGACAAAGAAAAAGAAGGATAGTGAAATCCTTCTATCGGTCAGGAAGATACATGTCTGAAGAGGAATTGAAGCGTTACTAGATCTCTTCGTTGTGGTACTTGAATTTCTAGACAAAATGGAAGTATTTCTAAACAAGAAGATATTCAGTGGTTCTTTTACACTGTAGGAGAAAGAATGGAAAGCAGGTTCCAGATGAATTTACCGTCCTTCATGTTCCTAGCCAAATCTATGCGGTATTCGATGCAGATGCTAATATCAATAGAGGCCTACGACATAAATGTATTGCGTTGTAGCGATCACTTCCAAGGCCGACAGGACCGGAAATTGTGGAATGAGCAAGGAATCAGGCACATCCGTCCGTCCGCCATATGCACCAGACGGAAAGCCAGGAAATAGAGGGTGTTTCTCCAGATTTCCGTGATGGGGACATCCCTTTTTTGATAAATGCATAAAAAACTAACGGACCGTTTAGTTCAATAAAAAAGCAGCAGGCTCAGACTGATAAAAATAAAGTCTGTGCCTGCCACTTTTTGAATTGGAGCCAGCCTCATAGTTATTATCCGAAGCCTGACGGTAAACGCTACCCAGCCATCCAGCATCCCACAGACGTTTCTTGCGAGCTGTTATTCTGAAAATAAAGCATCCGTTGCAACCGGCTGAAGGATAGGCAGTGGCTGGAGGGCGGTGGTCCGATCGAGATGAACAAACGCATTATAACGATCCGCCATGCTGGAAGGCACGTAATTGCCGAACCGCTCATGAGCAGGCTCATATACCACACCGATGGCACGGTGGCCAATGGTCGTATGCAGCATGGAAGATGCATCGGAGAGCATTATCATGCCATTTCGGCCGCCTCCCGCCTGGTGCATGTAATACTCCCAGCTTTCTGGCTGTCCGGGCGGGACGGTCATTTTCTCAACCGGAGATCCCCAAGCTCTTCCAGCCAGTACCTCGCCCTGATAGGTCCCGAAGCCAATGGCAAACACCCGATGTTCTGGATCCTCCCGCAGCAGCTGACCCACATTAACCATGCCATCCGCCATCATATCCGTTGCCCGCGCATCACCGATATGCGTATTATGCTCCCAGACAATGGCTTTTGCCGAGGCCCCGTAATAGGACATGATTCGCTTGAGGGACTCAACCATATGTTTGTCCCGTATATTCCAGGACTGTGGGCCGCCCCGGACCATCGTACGATAGTAGGCCTCCGAGCTGGAAGTGACGAGCATGTTCACCTCCGCATTCAGCTCTTCCTCACTTCCCGGATACGCCATGCGCCGGCTCTGCATCTGCTGTAGCAGTTCAACCACTTCTTTCTCACAGCTCTCCGAGAGCAATCCTGCCGCAATGCCATAAGACTGACGGTCCCTGCTATATGGGTCGAAACAGGCGTATGTCCTGCGGGCCTGTTTCAGTTGGGGAGAATTGGTCTCCTCCAAATAACTGATAATCGCTTCCATCGATTCCCATAACGAGTACATATCAATGCCATAAAATCCAACCTTCGCACGGACACTGCCGCCGCCGTGATTCGCCTCATTGTACTCCTTGAGCCACTCCGCGAAATCACGAATGTCCTTATTCGCCCACATCCATGTCGGCCAGCGGGTAAAATCACCCAGTGCATCGGCTGCCGAGGAATCGGCCCCCTCCATCCCTTTAACATACCGGTTCACCCGATAAGCAGAGGGCCAGTCTCCTTCCACACCGATAATGTTAAAACCCTTGCTTGTAATCAGCTTCTTCGAAAGCTCGGCCCGAACTCGGTAGAAATCAGAAGTCCCATGGCTCGCCTCACCGAGCAGCACAATATCTGCATCTCCGATGGCCTTAACCATGCGGTCCAGATTCTCCATTCCATCCAATGGGATAAATAATGCATTCAGCTCTTTCAAATAAGCGTTTTGCTCTGGTGGATTATCATTCGAATTCATGAAGTTGTTCCCTCCTACAGACGGTATGAGTGAATTATTTCCGATTTGTCCATTCATTAATCCAAAACATGGTGTCTGTTGGTATGAATGATTTATCCCCCGATTAGGTTGAAATCCTATATAAATCGGTTGAAAATGTTGATTTTACCAATGGACAAGGATTTGTACAATAGAGTTGTAGCGCTTACATTTCCAAGGAGGTTGCGGCGAAATGAAGAGACTTCAGCTGATTGACAAGCAAATCAGGACCCCGAGATCGAAAAGGAGGCCGTGTTGATGAAATTTAAGGGAATATTGGCGGCGTTTTTGTTTTTAACCACAGCGTCTGTGTTGTTTGGGACGCATACAGCAGAAGCCCATGAACTATCTAATGACAAGCTGACGATTCAGACAGGCGAGCATGGCGAGATTTCATCTATCCGTATCAAGGGAGATGCTTTTCCGACCGAATATGTCATGAACGCAACGGTGACACCTGAGCAGAACACGGCAGATCATCAGTGGCTAGGGGAGCTGATGTTCACGTATCGACTGGATGGAGGTAGCTGGACGAAGGCATGGACGAATAAGTCGGCAGACGCGCGTAAGATCACGACCAGCGGCAACCGCGTTACGGTCACGTACGAGAACTCAAGTAACGCAGAAGGCATACGCAATTTTAAAGTTATTGAAACCTATTCGGCGGAGTCGAATGGTTCGGTACTGTGGAATATACAGGTACAGAATACCAGCGGCAAAAAATTGGAGATTGGCGATTTTGGATTGCCCCTACCTTTTAATGAACAGTGGACTTATGGTGATGCAATTTACGAAACGAGAGTCGTGACGCATTCCTTTGTCGGCAATAACAGCTCCTATATTACAGCTGGGCGTCCCAGCGGCATCGGGTCTTCCCTGCTATTGATCCCTGATTCCACAACAGGCGCTGGGTTTGAGTATCAGGATCACTGGCGGGATGAAGAGCATCCGGGCAGCAAATGGGCCTGGAACCCGGCCAACGAAGGCAAATGGCTGGAGGGATTGAATGTATTTTATATTCATTCCAATGTCATCAAGTCCACCAACCGTGGATATTTACCCAACACAAGCCTGATCCTGAATCCAGGACAAAGCAAAAACTATGGCTTCAAGTTCCTGGCGGTAAAGGACGAGCATGATGTAAAAGATACGTTGTATCAAGAAAACTTGGTGGATACTACAGTTGTACCAGGCATGATTGTGCCTACGAATCAAAAGGCGAAGGTGGATCTGCGTACCAAGCAAACGATCAACAAGGTGACCTATCCAGACGGAACCGTTATTCCGCAGACGGATAGCAAGGCTGGAGGACATCAGATTTATGAACTGAAATTTACTAAGCTGGGCCCGAACTTCATAACGGTAGAATACGGCAATGGCAACAAAACGGTTTTACAATTCTATGCCATTGAGCCGATTGATCAGGCGCTGCAACGGCACGCTACTTTTATGGTAGACAAAACCCAGTGGAACGTGCCAGGTGATCTGCGTGATAAGGTATTTGACGATTGGATGATGCATACCAAATCCAAACGCAACATTTTCAATGGCTATTGGGGCTGGGGGGACGATTGGGGTCTGACCCACGGACAGTTTCTGGCTGAGAAAAACACACTCTCTCCAGTCGCCAAAGAGGTGCGGGCCGTAGACGATTATTTGGAGACGGCAATTTGGACGAATCTGATGAATGGACATCATGAGGATTATTTAATTCATGATTTCCTGATGCCGGAGCCCAATGATACACCGACCTATCGGGGATATGCATACCCGCATGTATATAACACGTATTTCAGCATGTATAAGATTGCCAAGGAATACCCGGATCTCGTCACTTACAAGCATCCGAAGGAAACCTATTTGCTGCGGGCTTATAACATTTTCAAAGCATTGTATGAAGGACCGGTTGCGTACAACTGGGAAACAGGTTTGATGGGCGAGCTGACCACGCCGGATATTATTCAGACCCTTCATGATGAAGGCTACGATGATGAAGCGAACGATCTCAAGGAAAAAATGGACCGCAAATATAACAATTTTAAAAATACAAAGTATCCTTATGGTTCTGAATATAGCTACGACAATACAGGCGAAGAGGCTGTATATACGTTAGCCAAGCAGAATATAGATACAGAGGGTGAGCAAAGTAAAGCCCTGGAAATGATGGGTAAAATCAATGCCAAAACTCGTGCATCACGCGGCCATATGCCTGTATGGTACTACTATACCGATCCGGTGACGATTACCGGGGAGAACTGGTTTAACTTCCAGTACACGACTTCACTTGCGGGATATGCGATGGATGACTGGATCCGTCATCATGAGGACAATCATCGCGAGGAGCAACAACGGCTGTCCTATGCTGCCAAAATTGCCAATGTCGGAGCGATTAATTCCGGACAAATCAGTTCGGACCCTGAGAACATCGGGGCGGTTGCATGGACGTATCAAGCAGAAAAAGGCAATAACGGTACAAACGGTACCGGCGGCGGTAAAAATGTTCCGCTCTTTAACGGCTGGCGCGGCATGAGCGGTGAGGCTGACCTCGGATTGTTTGGTGCACTTAAAACCTTAAGCGCGGATATCGCGATTGATCCAATTTTTGGATTGACGGGCTACGGTGCAGAGGTGAGTAAAAGCGGTAACGTGTATACGATCAAGCCGCTGGACGGTTTGTTCAAACGAGTCAACCTGATTACGGAAAAGCTGTATATCGAGCTGGAAAAGGACCAGTATACAGAAGCCAAGCTGGCAACATCCAAGGATTATGTATGGCTCCAATTGAAAAATCAAACGCCGGGCCAAGCTCATTCTACGTACGTTACATTTGATGGCTTAAAGAAAGGAACGTACCTGGTTAAAGTGGGTGGTCAATCACAAGGCAAGTTTAATGCGTATGCACCAACCAATAAGCTTAAGTTGGAAATGGGTACAGCATCCTCCTATACAGTAGAGCTGACACCCACCACACCTGATCCCAACAAAGCACCTGTCGTTGATGCAGGCAAGGATTCCAAGGTGAAGCTGCCGGATCAGATTATTCTGAAAGGTACAGCTACAGATGATGGACTTCCGCAAGGAAAGGTGACCAGCGAGTGGAGTCTGGTTGAAGGACCACAGAACGCGAAGGTCACATTCAGCAGCAAAACATCACTACGCTCGAAGGTGAACGTTTCTGAACCAGGAACGTATATATTCAAGCTGACAGCCAGCGACTCCCAGTTATCAGGAGAGGCTAAAGTAACTGTGATAGCTGAACCGGCGGCACCGTTACCTGAACAGCTTGCCGTTTACAAGTTCGACGAAACCAGCGGTGCTGTTGCTGCGGATTCATCGGAAAGCGGCAATGATGCTACCGTTAAGGGAACTGCGGCATGGGCTGCGGGGAAAAGAGGCAACGCTGTGAGCCTGAACGGCAAGGACAGCTATGTGCAGCTTCCGGCGGGGATTGTCAGCCGGGCACAGCAATTGACCGTATCCGGCTGGGTCAAAGCGAACAGCCTGAGCGACTATGTGCGGATTTTTGACTTCGGCTCCGGGACCAATGAATATATGTTCCTGACTCCTAAAGCCGGGAACCGGATGCTATTTGCCATTACGAATCAAGGTAACGGGCAAGGACAGGAGCAGACGATTGATGCCCCTGTATTGCCGACAGGCGTATGGAAGCATGTTGCAGTCACGCTTTCGGGCTCCACAGGTATTTTGTACGTGGATGGGAAAGAAGTGGGACGCAATACCAACCTGACCTTGAATCCAACCAGTCTGGGACAGACGAAAAATAATTTTATCGGTAAGTCCCAGTACCCTGATCCGTATTTCAATGGTCTGGTGGATGAATTCCGGATCTATAGCCGCGCTTTGAATGCAAACGAGGTGGCAGGTCTGGCCTCCGGTACAGCACAGAGTCTGACGGCAACTGAGAACATCACTGCGTTAAAAGAGGTGAATGTAACAACTCATGTCGGTGAAAAACTTGAACTGCCAAGCGTAGTGGAAGCTACGTATGGAGAAGGCTCCACCAAATGGGTGGCTGTGGAATGGGAGGATATAGACCCTGCACAATATGCTGCTCCAGGTTCGTTTGAATTGAAGGGCAAAGTGGAAGGGACAGAGTTGAAGGCATTGGCCAAGGTGACTGTGATTGAGGCAGGGGCAGTGACTTCACCGGTAACTCCGATTAGCCCGGAGACTTCAGTAACCCCGCCAACTACGACATCCCCGGCAACATCTGTCTTACCGTCTCGGCTTATCAGCCCAGCTAAATCAGTGGGAGTATCCTGAATAAGAGGCAACAACGCATAGTCATGGCTAATCTTTCCCATCGTCACTTTCTTCCTGCAAAGGGGGAGAGGGGCGATGGGTATCCTTGCATTTGAGGTGCAGAGCTGCGAACAAAATGTGAATGGGGGACAAAGTATGAGCAAGATTACATTTCTGGGTGCAGGCAGTACGGTGTTTGCTAAAAATGTGCTTGGCGATTGTATGTTGACACCTGCTTTGCAGGGCTTTGAACTGGCGTTGTTCGATATTGACCCTGTTAGGCTGAAGGATTCGGAAAATATTTTATCCAATTTGAAAAAAACAACGGGGAGTACCTGTGTGATCCGCTCCTACACTGACCGCAAGGAAGCACTGCGTGGAGCGGCCTATGTAGTAAATGCCATCCAGGTGGGCGGTTATGATCCGTGTACGATTACAGATTTTGAGATTCCCAAAAAATACGGACTGTGCCAAACGATTGCTGATACGGTTGGTATTGGCGGTATTTTCCGCAATTTAAGAACGATTCCGGTGATGCTCGATTTTGCGGCAGAGGTGCGCGAGGTGTGCCCGGGTGCACTGTTTCTCAACTATACCAATCCGATGGCTGTGTTGACGAACGTGATGAACGTACACGGTGGTGTCCGTACAGTAGGGCTGTGTCATAGCGTACAGGCGTGTATACCCGAGTTGTTCAAAAGCCTCGGCTTGGAGCAGGAAGGTGTAAAGGCAAAGATCGCAGGCATTAATCATATGGCGTGGCTACTCGAAGTGAGCAAGGATGGGGTGGATTTGTATCCTGAGATTAAAAAACGGGCTGCCGCCAAGCAGCGGGAAAAGCATCATGATATGGTACGCTTTGAAATGATGATGAAATTCGGCTATTACATTACAGAATCGTCCGAGCATAACGCAGAATATCATCCGTATTTTATCAAACGGGCATACCCTGAGCTGATTGAACGCTTCAATATTCCCTTGGATGAATACCCGCGCCGCTGCGTGAGCCAGATTGAACGCTGGGAGACAATGCGTGAGGAACTTTTGGGCGATCAGGATCTGCGCCATGAACGGTCGAATGAATATGCTTCTTATATATTTGAGGCAATCGAAACCAATCAGCCCTTTGCGATTGGCGGGAATGTGATGAATACAGGTTTGATTACCAATCTGCCGAAGGAAGCCTGTGTAGAGGTACCTTGTCTAGTCAATCGTAATGGGGTTACACCGACCTTTGTCGGGGATTTGCCGCCTCAATGTGCTGCACTGAACCGGACGAATATTAATACCCAGCTGTTAACGATTGAAGCTGCAATGACGGGGAAAAAAGAACACATTTACCACGCCGCTATGCTGGACCCGCACACCTCGGCTGAATTATCCATGGATGATATCGTTTCTCTGTGCGACGACCTGATTGCAGCGCACGGGACGTGGCTTCCAGCTTATGTGTAAGGGAGGCAGATGAATGGGGGGCAGGGGGCGTCAAAAGTTCGCCGGGATTCCTACGATCCGTGGGAAATTTATCGTATTGACGCTGGTGCTGACTGTCATTCCGATGGTAGTGCTGACCTTTACCTTTTACCGGATCGCGGTCCATTCTCTTGGTGAGAAGTCGGAAGCGCTAGCAATGCAGTCCCGGCAAATGAGCGAGAATTATGTTAATGCGACACTCTCCGATCTGAATGATCTAACCAATGCCATTCTCAGCAATCCTGATGTGCAGTCCACACTGGAGACCAAGCCGGAAGATGATTATGAATACTTACGGAACGACGAAACACTCAGCATGGTCGTCCGTACGCAAACCCAGACCAAGCCGTATATCACGTCCTCCCTCATCTATGCCGCCAATGGCGGACTCAAGCATTCTCTCTATCAAGGGAATGTTTCGGTCCGTTTTGGCGGCCTTCCTACATTAGAGGAAGCACGTGTGTACTACCGCCGTCTGCTCGCTGAGCGACCTATGATGTGGATGGCTCATCCGCCGTTTAAATCAGGACGCGGGATGGCGGAGGATCGTATATACGTCGGGAAGCTGCTGCGAAAAACGAATGGAGACTATGAACCGCTTGGATTTTTGCTGTTAGAAATCGATAAGGCCAGTCTGTTTCGGGGGCTTGCTTTTCATGAAACAGATAGCAATACCCAGATGTGGGTGCTGGATCAGGAGGGCGAGCCTGTATACCGATTGCCGGAACAGAGTGCTGCGGACCCATCGCTATTGCGACAAATCGCCCAATCTGCTGTAGATAGACCCGTGCTTACGAAGGACTGGAGAACATGGAACGGCCGCCAGACGATGATTTCCTATGGCCCGTTAAATGAGGGACAATGGACGCTCCTGCAAAAAGTCGATCAGTCCGTGTTATTCGAGGATGCGCGGCAAATCGGGGCCTGGACCATCTGGACCTTTTTGATTGCACTGGTGTTGGGCTGGATGCTGTCTTATCGGCTGAGTGATACGATTCGTCGCCCCCTGCTTCAATTGAGCCGATTAATGGCGGTGGATGGGAGTGTGACCACCACAGCCTCAGCCCAAACTTTTGAAGCTCCTGCTTCCGTTGTTTTTAACCCTAAGGATGAGGTGGGGCAGATCGGGGAGCGATTTCTTCATATGATGCAAAAAAATCATGAGCTGTACGGGCAGGTTTACGAAGCGTTGCTGTCGCGTAAGCAGGCCGAGTTCCGCGCGCTTCAGGCGCAGATTAATCCGCACTTTTTGTATAACACGCTGGAGTCGCTCAAAGGAATGGCATTGGCTAATGGGCAGCGGGATATGGCAGAGGTGATCGGCGCCTTCGGTAAATGCTTTCGCATTTCGCTAAGTTATGGTCGAGAGCAAATCAGTTTGGGACAGGAAGTCGAGCATGTAAGCGCCTATGTGAAGGTACAGCAGTTCAGGTTTCGAGATTCGTTCGAATGGATTTGCGAAGTCGAGGAGGATATTTGCGGGTTTTACGTACCCAAGCTGATTCTCCAGCCACTCGTTGAAAATGCGATTTACCACGGCTTAAAAGGTCGTACCGACCGCGGCTATATTATGTTATCCGGTGCTAGGGAAGGCGATGCTTTGCGTTTAACGGTCAGTGATGATGGGGGCGGTATTGGAGCCGAGCGTCTGGACGATATTCGGAAGTCGCTAGATGCCGAGCGGGGGAGTGCGATTGGCTTTGGACTGCGTAATGTGCATGAACGTCTTCGACATTATGGTCCCCAATATGGTCTGTCTGTGACAACCGAGCTGGGTCAGTACACCTCGGTTACCTTACTGGCACCCATTCGAACCGAATAAGAAAGGGGAGGATGGCATGTACCGGCTGCTGATTGTGGACGATGAATATCATATTCGGGAAGGACTGAGGCTGATGGTGGCGGAAAGTGGCCTGTCAGTGGAAGTCAGTGATGTGGCGGGGGACGGCGCAACGGCATTACGTTTGTATATGGAGCGGCGACCGGACATCATTTTACTGGATATTAATTTACCGGATATGAGTGGGCTGGACATAGCAAAAACCATTCGGGAAAAGGATCAACACACCCCATTATTATTCCTGACAGGGTACGAATCTATGACGTATATACGTCAGGCGGTTTCGCTTCAAGCGGTTGATTATTTGCTCAAGCCGGTGACAAGCGAGGATTTTGAAGCGGCTCTGAGACGAGCTGAGGATCGCATTGCGCAATGGCGAAGAAGCGAGGAGGAAGCTATTCACCGTCACCGTTCATTGGAGCCATTGTACAGGGAGCATTTGCTGCTGGATCTGCTCCAGCAGCGACGCCCAGCAGCCGAGGTCATTCAGGAGATGGACGGGCTAGGATTTTTCGCCGAGGCGAGTGGGCCGCCTTATACTGTGCTGTGTTGCGAGCTAGAGGAGGCGCCACAGCAGGAGACAGCCGCCACTAGCAATACACCACACGGTTCCATGTATGGAAGCAGCCATGTATTCGCCGGACTGGCGGAAGAGGCTGCGGTAGCAGCCGGGGCGAAGGCGCACAGTGCAGCGGTTTCCCGCGATCGGCGTGTTGTGCTGCTGGCGACAGCATCTTGCAGAGCGGCGGAGTGGACGGCACAGCAGATTCGTCAGGCGGTGCAGGAACGATTGAGCCAGGGGATGTCCATCGGGATTAGCCGCCCCGTACAACGGATGGAGCAACTTTGCGAAGCTTATGAGCAAGCTGTGCAAGCGGCAGAGCATCGGGGGTGGGTGGGCTATAGCCAGATCATCCCCTATGAGAGTATTCAGACGGCCGAGCCGAACAGTAGTCATTTGCTAGAGAAGGAACTGCTCATGATTACGGAAATTCGAGCAGGCAATGATGCTGCCGTACATGCGATTTTGCAGGAATGGTCTGGACAATTAGCGGGCTTGCCTGTCAATCAGGTGAAAATGATCGTCACCCAGCTCGTCCTGTTCGTTATGCGCATTGTTCAGAGCGATGCATTCGAAGGGCAAACATCCATACAGGAGCAGGACCCATTATTGGAACTGTCCCGATTGCGGCACGGGCCTGAGATGATTGATTACGTGTCGCGCTATTTTGTCCGGGTGGGGCGCCAAGTCCGGGAATCGCGCGAGAAGGGGATTCCGCGCAAATTCCAACGCGCCAAGGAATGGATTCGTGAGCACCTTCAAGAGGATGGCGGATTGAACCGTCTTGCAGAGTACATGAATATGAGTCCCAAATATTTGAGTGCCCGTTTTAAGCAGGTTACAGGTGAAAGCTTCGCTGACTACCAGACGCGTGTGCGCTTTGAGCGAGCCCGAGAACTGCTGTTGGACCCGAATCGCAAGGTAGCGGAGGTAGCGGAAGCTGTGGGCTTCGCAGATACGAACTATTTTAGCATTGCCTTTAAAAAGCATACCGGATTAACGCCAACAGAATTCCGAAAAACATTTTTGTAAACGCGCTGTTAAAAAAATCATACCAAAACAAAGAGAGTCTGGAGTCGTTAGGTGGTCGGCTACGGGCTCTCGGCGCATAATAGGCTTGTAAGGAGAAACCAGTTCAGGAAGGGGCCGGTTGATTTGCGGAAACGAAGGTTACGGACATGGATGGCTCTGGTGATGACGGCGATGCTGACAGGGCTTACGGCTTGCAGTGGTAACGCTGGCGAACCGGCTAATCCCAATGCGGTCGAACTCAAGTTTATGTACTGGGGGAGCAATGACGAGAAGCAAGCGATGGAAAAGATGATTCAAAGCTTTAATGCATCCCATCCGAACATTCGGGTGAAGGGCGAGCATGTCCCTGGTGACTACACTACGAAAATTAACACGTTAATGGCTGCCAATCAGCTTCCTGATATCGCCTACCTGGGCGATTCGCTCACGATGAAATGGGCAAGTGAAGGCAGACTCCTAGATTTATCCTCCTATTATGACGAATATCCCGAATTAAAAAACAAGCTCAAATCCTCCTATCTTTACAGCGAACCTGGCAAGTCTATCGGTAATTACACTGCACTGGAAGTGATGCAGCTATTTTACAACAAGGAGTTGTTTACAGAAGCAGGGGTACCCGTTCCTCCGGCTGATCCTGAAAAAGCGTGGACATGGGATGAATTTCTGGAGATTGCCAAAAAGCTGACCAAGGATCAGAACGGCAAGCATCCGGGAGACAGCGGATTTGATCCAAAAAATATTGTGCAATACGGCTTTGCCTTCGGCAACGACCGCAGTTCATGGGGGCCACTTTTAGCGAGCAATGGCGGAGGTTTAACCGACAAAACAGGCAAGAAGTACACCCTGAACCGTCCTGAGTCGGTGGAGGTATTCCAGAAACTGCAGGATTTAGTTTTCAAGGAGCATGTTTCTCCTGATTTGATCCAGCAGCAGGACATGCCGTCCAATACGGTTCGGCTCCAGACGAGAAAGGTTGCAATGGTGGTAGATGGAACATGGTCTCTGCTCGATTTTTCAAACAACAAGCAGCTGCAATGGAGTATTGGCGTTTTACCAAAGCTTAAAGAGCCTAAAACGATGATCGTTGCGGGGGCCACAGTCATTTTCCAGAGCACCAAGCACCCGAAAGAAGCGCTCGAATTTTATTTGTACCATAACAATCCCGAAAAGGTGGATCTGTTCAAGTCCGGTCTGTGGATGCCTATCGAAGAGAAATATTATACCGACGAGCAGGCTATCCAGTCGTGGACGAATAATGCCGCACATCCACCGGAATTTCAGCAGGCTGGCATCAAGTATGCCAGAGATTATGCAATCAAGCCGTCAACTTCTACCCTGCGTAACTGGCCTGATATTGGTTCCAAGCTGACCCCAGGGCTGGATCTGATCTGGACGAACAAGAAGACGCCGCAGCAGGCGCTGGATGAACTGGAACCCATTATTCAGCCACTGCTTCAAGGAGTATACCCGGATGAATAATGCGGCAGGACAGCTGCGAAAGGAGAACGGCCCATGAAGCGACCAAAATCAGGAATGATGCGCATGGAGCGAAACTGGGGTCTGCTATTCGCGCTGCCTGCCATCCTGGGATTAATGATATTTACGATTGGACCGATCGTGGCCTCGTTCGTATTCAGCTTAACCGATTGGACAATTGGCGGACAGATGACCTTTATTGGATTGGATAATTACCGAACCATTTTGACCAAGGATACTACCTTTTCTCAATCCATGTTCGTGACCACGTATTATGCACTGGGCAGCGTACCTCTGGGCTTGGCGGCAGCTTTTATCATTGCGTTGTTATTAAATCAAAAGGTAAAAGGTTTATCGGTGTTTCGCACGATTTATTATTTACCTACCATTGTGCCGAGTATTGCCAACACGATGCTGTGGCTGTGGATGTTCAATCCGGATTTTGGTCTGTTGAATTCACTGCTGGAGAGTGTTGGACTACCGGGGAGCAAATGGATTTATGACGAGAAGACTGCGATCCCCTCGCTGATTATGATGAGCACTTGGGGAATCGGGAACACGGTCATTATCTTTTTGGCAGGACTTCAGTCGGTGCCCACCCATCTATATGAAGCAGCTGAGGTAGACGGCGGCAATAGGCTGCATAAATTTTTTCATATTACGATTCCTTCGATGACACCAACCATCTTCTTCAATCTTGTCATGTCTTTAATCAGCACCTTTCAGGCATTCAATCAGGCGTATGTCATGACCAACGGGGGACCTAACAATTCAACGCTGTTCTATGTATTCTACTTGTGGCGAACAGCCTTTACGGAGACTAAAATCGGTTACGCCTCAGCGCTGGCCTGGATTTTATTTTTCGTCATTATGGTTCTAACTGTTCTGATTTTCTCCACGTCCAAAAAGTGGGTTCACTATGAAGGGGGGGAACGTTCATGAATCAGGTCACTTCTTCTGTCAAACCTTCAGATACACCGCAACATCCACTTCCACAGCCTGAACGCTCCCGAAGTCCTGCTACCGCCACCCGTTCCAAACCATTCCAAATCAGCCGTATCGTGCTGTATATCGTTTTAATTATGGGCAGTGTTTTAATGCTGTTGCCATTCGTATGGCTCATTCGCAGCTCTTTGATGGGGACATCGCAAATTTTCGTGTTCCCTCCAGAGTGGGTACCCTCTCCTTTTCAATGGAGCAATTACCCGGAAGCGCTGACGTCGGTACCGTTCGGCAGATATTTTCTTAATACGTTCCTCATTGAGGTGTGTGTACTGGCAGGAGTGATGCTGACCTCGATTGTATCGGCCTTTACTTTTGCCCGTCTGCGCTGGCCTGGCCGCAATCTGATTTTTTCCCTGCTGATCGGGTCGATGATGTTGCCTTATGCGGTGACGCTCATACCTACTTTCGTTATGTGGCGTGAGCTGGGTGGGCTGAATACATTTCTGCCGCTGATTGTTCCTGCATGGTTTGGTGGAGGGGCATTTAACATCTTTCTGATGCGGCAATTTATGCTGACGATTCCGCGCGATCTGGACGAAGCAGCTTATATGGATGGAGGTACACCGCTAACTGTATTATGGCGCGTCGTTGTTCCTTTATCTTCGCCTGCATTGATCGTGATCGGGATATTTACATTTATTGATGTGTGGAACGATTTTTTGGGCCCGATTATTTATTTGAGTGACGAAAAGCATTTTACACTGGCGCTGGGGCTGGCGACTTTTCGGGGATTGAACAATACCAATTGGCCTTACTTGATGGCAGCATCCAGCACGATTTTGGCTCCGATCGTCCTGATATTTTTTATCGGACAACGCTATTTTATTGAAGGCATCACACTGACAGGAATTAAAGGCTAAAAGGAGGCTGATGTAGCTTTGGATAAACCCAACGGTTCAGCAAAACGGTTACAGGGTGTTCCGGGCAGACTGGCTCAGTTACGCTCGGAATTCCCGGCTCTAGGGATAGATGCACTGCTGATTACACATGGTCCCAACCGACGATATATGACCGGATTTACAGGCTCAGCCGGAATTGCGCTCGTTACGCAGGAAGAGGCTTTTTTGGTGACGGATTTCCGCTATATGTTGCAGGCAACAGATCAAGCAGCAGAATATTCAGTTATTCGGCATGAGGCACAAATCTTCCAGACCATCGCTGATCTCACAAGTAAATTGGGTGTTCGTAGACTGGGGTTGGAGAGCCGGCATGTCTCACTTCAACAGTCGGGACAGCTTCAAGCCGCAATAGGCTCGTTGGAGTACGTGCAAACGGAGGATGTAATTGAACGGCTGCGTGATGTGAAGGACGAAGAAGAGATTCGCACCATCCGTGAAGCTGCGCGTATTACCGATGCTGCCTTTACGGAGGTGCTGAATTATATTCAGCCTGGAGTTACAGAGCGGCGAATTGCGGCGGAACTGGAATATCAGCTCCGGCTCGCAGGCGCGGAATCAGGCGGTTTTGCGTTCATTGTCGCTTCAGGTGAACGCTCGGCACTGCCCCATGGATTGGCCAGCGACAAGGAAATTGGTCAGAACGAGTTTGTCACGATGGATTTTGGTGCCAATGTGCGCGGTTACCTATCTGATATTACGCGTACCGTATTTGTCGGCAATCCGTCAGAACGTCATGAGGAATTGTATGCTATTGTGCTGGAAGCAAATATGACGACGATTGCAGGACTTCGGCCTGGCATGAGCGGTCGGGAGGGAGACCGTCTGGGACGGAATGTGATTGCCTCCTATGGCTATGGAGAGCAGTTTGGTCACGGATTGGGCCACGGCTTTGGCTTGGAGATTCATGAGCAGGTGCGGCTGTCCCCTGAGAGCCAATCTGCACTTGTACCAGGACATGTCATTACCGTGGAACCGGGCATTTATATTCCGGGTTTCGGCGGAGTTCGGATTGAGGACGATGTGCTGATCACAGATGACGGTGCCCAGGTGCTGACTTCCTCGCCCAAGGAGCTGCTTTTGTTATAAAACTATCGATAGTTTGCAAGTCAACCCAAAACGATATGGAGGGATCAAATGAACACGCATAAAAGGAAAACCAAAGTATGGCTGACCACACTGGCATCTTCTCTCATTGTGGCTTTGACACCAGCTCTTCCGGGGCAACAGGCTTATGCCGAGGCAGAGTCGGATGTAAAAGTCATCGACATCTTTAGCCGGACGGTGAACGATTATGGTATAGATCTGGTCGATTGGCAAGGGTATCTGGCAAACCCCTATGTGAAGCTAAAAGTGAAGCCGCCTGCAAATGCCGCTTTTCCGTTAACTGTTACGTTAAAAGCGCAAGGCACGTCCCGGCTGATGATGGATTTGCCAAGTACGTTGTCGGCCCAAGGAGCAAGCAAAACGCTGACCTTTGCCAATGCGCAGGAGGAAAAGGATTTCCGGCTGGCCATCCATCCTGATCGGATTGGAGGAAACGGTGAAACAGAGAACTATACACTGTCCATGTCCGTTGCTGGAAATGATGGTCACACGACCACTCAGTCCATTCCGATTCGTGTGCTGGATCAGGACGATAATGAAGAACCCACAATCCCCCTCCATTTTGACTACAGATTCGATACGATCAGGCCTTATTTCAATGATGCAGCTACCAAAAAAGCCGCAGAGCTGGCAGTGAAGGACTGGTTCTATTTCTTTGATCTGGAGCCGTTTGATGAGGTTCCTGCCAACGCGGAAGTAAACCATCTGCCAGGAGATGATTGGCAAAATGAAATACAGGTGACGAATAACAAACCCTACAAAGGCATGTGGGTATTTATGAGGGGGCTAAACGGGCCGTATTCTACGGGCTTTCCGGCAGCTAACGGTCATTACCATACACGTAACGGTGTGACCGTTCCGGGGAACTTAAACCGTTCCTATAGTCTGATTCTGGATTTCTATGATGATGCCATTCCATTTACATCGGTGGACGATGAAGAATGGTATCAATCCGATCTGTCCAAGGTGACGGATGTGCATGGGCTGATCATGCACGAATTCGGTCATGCAATTGTGTTCAGTGACACGTTCCCAGGCGTCAAGGCGCTGAAGGAAGCCGCTGGCAATGACCCGGATATTATGGCTTATCAGCACAGACCGGCTGCATTGGACGACAGCTATCATCTCTCTGGAGAGCTTGCAGAAGTCGATAGATTGAGCGGACAAAATGGAGGTTGGCGCCATCTGTTCCCGACCCGGCGCTGGATGAACACGAAGCTTTCGCTGCTCGTAGCTGAAAAGGCAGGCTGGCCGCTGCGCAAGGACCTCACTCCTTTCCTCGCGCCAGAAATCTTGACGAAGCAACTGCCAGCACCCGTCAAAGGGAAAACGTACACAGCCAAGCTGGAAGCCAAGGGAGGCGTACCTTTTTACGATTGGACGGTGACAGGCGGTCAACTGCCCGCAGGCTTCACACTGGACCGCTTTACAGGAACGATTAGCGGAAAAGCAGACAGCGGAGCAGCCAACAAGACGTATACGTTCACCATACAGCTGCGGGATTATGACGAGCTGAGCAAGCCTGTGACACAAAGTTTTACGCTCAAGCTGTAATGAGTGCCCCTAGACGCGGCTGACATTAGGCAAGCCATCTGACTGTTTTTGCATTCTGATTGAAATGGTTGAAGGGAGGGGAAACGAATGAAACACGATGCGGCGGATCTGGTCATTGTAGGCGGCGGAATCATCGGTACAGCCATCGCTTATTATGCGGCTAAATCTGGTATGAAAGTCGTGCTGGCTGAACGAGGGGAAATTGCTGGAGGCACTTCTTCCCGTTGTGACGGAAATATACTGGCAATCGACAAAGAGCCTGGGTTTGACAGTCGGATGTCACTGCTATCGCAGAAGCTGGTGGCAGAGTTGGCTATGGAACTGGAAGATGAATTCGAGTATCGTGCGCCTGGAAGTATTCTGGTCTGTGAAAATGACCAGGAGATGCAGGCCGCAGAGCAATGGGTCACCCGCCAGCAGCAGGAAGGGCTTCCGTTTCGCATGCTGGATCAGCAGGATTTGCGAGAGGAATGGCCGCATTTGGCCAAAGATTTACCGGGTGGGCTGGAGTGTGCGACAGATTCTACCGTGAATCCGGTGCAGATGACGTATGCACTGGCCAGGGCCGCGCGTCGGAGGGGAGCCAGATTATTACCGCGCATGCCGATACGGTCGGTTCTCAAGGACGAAAGGGGGAACGCCTGCGGAGTGGAGACGCCAAATGGTGTAATCCATGCTGATGCAGTAGTGTTGGCCGCAGGTGTATGGACACGCAGCATCGGTCATTCGCTAGGTTTAGACCTTCCGATTATACCGCGCAAAGGACATATACTGGTGTCTGCCCGAATGCCTTCAATCGGAAACCGCAAGATGATGGAGTTCGGTTATCTGATGAGCAAGTTCGGAGGTCAGCGGAGTGTAGATGAGGTTTATGAAAAATACGGTGTAGCGCTGGTATTCGAGCCCACCGCATCACAGAACGTTCTGATTGGCAGCAGCCGTCAGTTTGTCGGTATGGATACAGGTGTCGATCAACAGGTGATTCGCTTAATCGCTCGCAGAGCCATTCGCTTTTTTCCTGCTTTGGCCAATGTACCGCTGATGAGGGCGTATACCGGTTTGCGTCCATGGACCCCTGATCATTTGCCCATCGTATCCGCAGTGGATGAAGTGCCGGGGCTATTCATCGCTTCAGGCCATGAAGGAGATGGTATTAGTCTTGCGGCGGTTACGGGGAAGCTGGTGACCGAGATGGTACGCGGCGAACCCACTTGTATTCCGGTAGAGCCGCTGCGTTATGACCGATTTGGAGAGGCTTTTACCAGCCACGAGGTTCATGGGGAGGTAACAGGATGAGCGTAGCGGGCAGAATTACTACGATTGATACTCATACGGGAGGCAATCCGACGCGGACAGTCATCCACGGTGCGCCTAAACTGGTAGGTCATACGATGCTGGAAAAGATGACTTATATGGCAACGCATCATGATGATTTTCGCCGTCTGCTGATGTTCGAGCCGCGTGGTCATGAGGTGATGTCAGGCTGCATTTTAACAGAACCTTGTCATCCAGATGCAGATATTGGTGTGGTCTTTATAGAAACAGGCGGCTATTTGCCAATGTGTGGTCACGATACGATTGGCGTATGTACGGCACTAGTGGAAGGCGGACTAATTGCTGCGGATAAAAAATCTATATTGCTGGACACTCCGGCAGGCCCGGTTCAAGCACGGCTGGATGTAGATGGGGGTAAGGTGAGACAAGTAACGTTCACAAACATCCCTTCCTTTGTGTACCGCCGTGAGGTGAAGGTTCAGGTAGAGGGGATCGGTCGAGTTACCCTTGATATTGCCTATGGAGGCAACTTTTACGGCATTATAGAGGCGGCTTCTATCGGTCTTGTACTGAATCAGAGCAATGGAGCAAAAATTGTACGAACAGCGGTACAGATTCGGGAGGCAGTGAATGCAGTTGTTGAGGCAGTACATCCTGAAAATCCGGTTATTCAAGGATTGACACATATTGAATTTTACGGGGAACCCGTCGCCTCGCAGGCTGATTGTCGCAATGTTGTCGTCATTCCGCCAGGGGGTATCGACCGCTCTCCTTGTGGTACAGGAACCTCGGCCAAGGTAGCGGTGCTGCATGCCAAGGGAAAGCTAGGCTTGCATGAGGTGTTTGTGCATGAAAGCATCACAGGCTCCATGTTTCGGGCTGAAATTATGGGCGAGACGCAGGTAGGTCCTTACCCGGCAGTGATTCCGCAAATTACAGGTTCGGCATGGGTGACGGGACATCATCAATTTGTGCTGGACCCTGAGGACCCGCTGAGAGAAGGATTTTTGCTGATATGAGCATTTTGCAATTAAATAAGAAAATAAAAATGGGAAAGGGTAGGTGAGCATATGGCACGTTTTGAAGGTGTGTATGTGGCCTTGGTTACACCGTTCACGGCAGAGCTGGAGGTCGACTACAAGCGTCTGACCGAGCTGTGCGATTATCTGATTGCAAGCGGCATTAGCGGCCTGGTACCTACAGGCTCGCTGGGAGAGTATGCTGCTTTATCGCCAGAGGAACGGTCGCAGGTGGTGCATACGGTCATTGACGCTGCGGCGGGACGTGTTCCTGTTGTAGTCGGCTCGGCTGCTCCATCCACTAAACAGGCGGTGCATTGGGTACAGCATGCCAAGGATGCCGGAGCAGCGGGTGTCATGGCGCTGCCGCCCATTAATTACAATCCACTGCCCCATGAGGTAACGGCTCATTATGAAGCATTGTCGAAGGTGGGGTTGCCGATCATTGCGTATAACAACCCCCATGATTACAAGGTTGACTTGACTCCAGATATTCTTGCAGACTTGTCGCGAATTGAAAATATCGTAGCAGTCAAGGAATTTTCCGGTGATGTACGGCGTATTCACGCTATTTTGGACCAGACAGAGCTGGAGGTCATGGTCGGAGTAGATAATCTGGCGATGGAGGGAGCATTGTTCGGCGCGACAGGCTGGATTTCGGGGGTACCTAATGCGTTACCGAAAGAAGGAGTAGAGCTGTTCCGGCTTGCGCAGGCGGGAAATGTGGCGGAAGCGTCCGCGTTGTACCTCAGGCTATTGCCGCTGTTCCACTATGATGCCAGTCCGCAATTGGTGCAGTCCATCAAATATATGATGGAGCTGGCTGGATTTCCGGTCGGCCCAACACGTCCACCCAGACTTGCGTTGCCACAGGCGGATTATGACCGTATTCGTGAAGCTTTTGAGGTGGCGGTCCGTCCGAGCGGGGTTTCATCTTGAATGGGGGTGAAGACGATGGAGAGCCGAAATTGGATTGGCGGTGAGTGGCTAAGTCCTTCCGGCGACACAATGGTGGTTCGTAATCCTTCGGCTTTGAAGGAGGAGGTGGGGGCTGTCCACTTTTCCGGTAAGGACGATATTACACAGGCCGGGGAAGCGGCACGACTGGCGCAAGCAGGATGGGCAGCATTAAGTCCGGCAGCACGGGGAGCTTATTTGTTCAAAGCAGCCGGATTACTGGAGACAGCCGTACCTGAACTGGCTGAGCTGGCCAGCCGGGAAATGGGCAAGCCAATTACCGAGATGCGCGGAGAGGTGATGCGAGGTGTCCACCTGCTCCGATACTATGCGGCAGAGGGTGTACGTTCCATCGGTACAGTTATTCCTTCGAATGAGTCGGGAGTGCTCCAATACACAAAGCGCATTCCGCTGGGCGTAACGGCTGTCATAACGCCGTGGAATTTCCCGGTAGCGATTCCGCTGTGGAAAATGGCCCCTGCACTCTTGTGCGGCAATACGGTCATTTGGAAGCCTGCTGAACATGCTTCATTAACCGCAGTACGGATTGCTGAGCTATTCGAGGCGGTGCAGCTTCCGCCTGGCGTATTGAATCTCGCCATTGGGCAGGGGAATCGTATAGGCAATGCCTTGCTGGAGCATCCAGCGCTGGATGCGGTCAGCTTCACGGGTTCTACCGCTACAGGTTTGGGCATTGCCGAACGGTGCGCACGTCGGAATATTAAATACCAGACCGAGATGGGCGGTAAAAATGCCGCTGTGGTGCTGAAGGACGCAGATGTGTCGCAGGCGGTGGCGATGATTGTCAGCGGTGCCTTTCGATCAGCCGGGCAAAAATGCACAGCCACCAGCCGAGTGATTGTAGAACGGTCTGTCTATGAGACGTTCACGGAAGCGTTATGCCAAGCGGTAGAAAAAATCCAGGTCGCCCCAGCGCTCGACCCCGGTGCTTATCTTGGACCTGTGGCATCGAAGAGTCAGTACGAGAAGGTCATGTCTTATGTATCGCTGGCCCGCCGGGAAGCCGACATTTTGGCGGAAGGTGGAGCAGTCGCCGGGACAGATAACGGTTATTATGTGCGTCCATTGTTGACGACTGGAGTAGATTCGTCCCACCCTTTGATTCAAGAGGAGGTTTTTGGCCCAGTCACCAGTGTCATGCAGGCGGACGACTTCGAGGATGCGATTCGGCTGTGCAATGATTCTATTTACGGGCTAAGCGCTTCCCTGTTCACCCGCGATTTGCGGCTTGCTCATCGATTTCTGGATGAAGCGGATGCGGGAATGGTACGAGTCAATCAGGAGACGGCAGGTGTTGAATATCAGGCTCCGTTTGGTGGTCTGAAGCAGTCAAGCTCACATACCCGGGAACAGGGTCAGGCGGCGCTGGATTTTTATTCAGTGATTAAAACCTGTGCTATCAGCTATGCGTAAACGCACGACGGGACAAAGTGAAACGGTTGGGGCGGAAGTGCAGGGGGAAGAGACCCAGTATGCAGAAAATCAATACGCAGAAAATCAGTATGCTGAATCTCCGGATGTGCAATCAAAAACGTTTGGCGCGTCAGGTCATGTGCTTGTGTGTCGATGTGAAGAAGTGAGTATTGCACAGATGGAGCAGGCCTGCCGCATGGGCGTGGACACCGTGCGTCAGCTTAAAATGGCTACACGGGTGACCATGGGGGCATGCCAGGGCAGGATATGCCGACAATTGGTGGAGTCATGGTTTTACAATCAGGTTCCTGCCGCCCGCCGGGAGGCAGAGCTGTTATCACAAAGGCCTCCGGTGCGTCCCGTAACGTTCGGTCAGCTGGCAGAAGGAGGTTCCCCATGAGCCGTGCACGTATCGTAAATCATCCGATTTTGGGACCCAAGCCAGAGCGGAGGCGGGTATCTTTCATGTTTGACGGTCGTCCCATGCAGGGATTGGCTGGAGAGCCATTGGCAGCAGCGCTGCTCGCCAGCGGTGTCCGTTTGCTGAGAAGGCATGAGGAATCAGGTACAGCCAGGGGCGTATACTGCGCCATTGGGCATTGTAACGAATGCCGTCTGACGGTTCATCCGTTCGGTACGGTTCGTTCCTGCCTGACCAAGTTGGAAGAAGGTATGGTGGTGGAAACCGGACGGCAGCTTTCGAATGAAATCACAGGGAGAATTGTGACATGAATAAAATGGCACATCTCATCGTCATTGGCGCAGGTCCGGCAGGACTATCCGCAGCGGCATCGGCTGCTGAACAAGGATTGCCCGTCACGGTATTGGATGAGTTTACTGAGCCGGGTGGACGTATGCCCGGGCAATATCATGAGGAAGGCAGTCAAGGCTGGTGGATCGGAAAGCATGTTTCAGATGAGCTGATTACCCGTTGCGAGGAGCTTGGGGTGGACATTCGCTGTGGCGTGTCCGTACATGGTATGGAATATACGACTACGTGGGAAATATCCACTTCCTATGGATTGTTCACTGCTGAGTACGTATTGCTGGCGACCGGAGCTGCTGAGATTCCTGTTCCGCTGGATGGCTGGACGTTGCCGGGTGTAATGTCCATCGGGGCTGCGCAGGTGCTGACTAACGTTCATTACGTCAAACCGGGAGAGCGCGGCATCATCGTAGGCATGAACGTATTGTCTATGGCGATTGCCCGCGAGCTGTCCGTCGCCGGGGTGAAGGTGGCGGCGATTACACTGCCGTGCGCGGGTCCGCTGGCTGGTGCAGCGGCAGATCCGACAGCCTCCGTAAAGCTGCTGCTTCAGCTGTCGGGGCTGGCCCCGGCCGCCTGGATGCGCGCCGGCGGCAAGCTGGCAGCGACGATGCGGATGGAGAAGCTCATCGCGCGCTGCTATCCCCACAGAGGCTTCCGTCTGTGGGATATCCCGATCCGTTTGCGGACAGCAGTGAAGTCCGTCAACGGGCAAGACCGGGTCGAATCCGTGACCCTGGTCCACGTTAAACCAGACGGCTCGCCGATTGCCGGCAGCGAGCGCGTCGAACCCGCCGACTTTGTGGCGCTGAGCGGCGGTTTGTATCCGCTCGCCGAGCTGGCGGCGGTAGCCGGATGCAAATTCGTATACAGCCCTGAACTGGGCGGGCATGTTCCACTACATGGTGAGCGAATGGAAACCTCGCTCAAAGGGCTGTACGTTGCCGGCAATGTTACCGGCATTGAAAGCGGACTGGTCGCCATGGCTCAAGGGCGATTAGCAGCCGCTTCTATGATCCATGCTGCTGGACTTGGCGGAGCAGGCGGGGAACAACGGGTACAGGAAGCGATCCGTGGGGTTCATTTTGCACGGAAACATGCGCTGATTCAGTTTCATCCCGGCATAACAGAAGCGAGAACACAGCTGTACCAGCAGTGGGATCACTTCTCTTCTGGCAGCGGTGCGTAACGGCTCGTGAGGTTGGATATACGTTTTTTATCCCAAATTTGCCTTAAAGGGAGGAACGGAAGATGACTCTTAAAGCAAAGGCCCATATGAAAGCGAGGCCGTTCGCATTGAACGAGGTGGTATTGGCTGAAGGTCCATTCAAACAGGCGATGGAGCTCAACCGATCTTATCTGTTGGAGCTTCAGCCTGATCGTCTGCTGGCGCGGTTTCGGGAATATGCCGGGCTTGCGCCCAAAGCGCCTCAATATGAAGGCTGGGAAGCGATGACTATTTCTGGGCATACGCTGGGACATTATTTGTCCGCTTGCTCTATGATGTTTGCTTCAACGGGCGATGAGCGTTTTAAGGAGATCGCACATTACATTACGGATGAACTGGATGTTTGCCAGGCGGCGCATGGTGACGGATATGTATCCGGTATTCCCGGGGGAAAGGAACTTTTTGAAGAGGTGTCTGCCGGAAATATTCGTTCGAAGGGATTTGACCTGAACGGTGCCTGGGCTCCTTTGTATACATTACACAAGTTATTCGCTGGTCTGCGTGACGCATATCATTTGACAGGCTGTGACAAGGCATTAGATGTAGAGTGCAAATTGGCGGACTGGCTCGAAGAAATTTTGAAGCCGATGAACGATGAGCAGCTGCAGCAGATGATGTTTTGCGAATATGGAGGCATGAATGAGGTATTGGCGGATTTGTATGCGGATACCGGGGAAGGGCGCTACTTGCAGTTGGCTGAGTGCTTCTGGCACAAGCTGGTGCTGGACCCGCTTAGCTCACAGGAGGATTGTTTACAGGGCATTCACGCCAATACACAGATTCCGAAGCTAATCGGACTTGCCAAGGAATATGAGCTCACGAATGACACGAAGCGCCGGAAGACAGTGGAGTTTTTTTGGGAGCGGGTGGTGGATCATCATTCGTATGTCATTGGGGGCAATAGCTTTGGAGAATATTTTGGCGCGCCAGATGGCTTGAATGATCGCATCGGACCGCATACAACGGAGACGTGTAACACCTATAACATGCTAAAGCTGACTAATCATCTGTTCCAGTGGAATGTTTCCGCCAAGGAAGCGGACTTTTATGAGCGGGGTCTATTCAATCATATTTTAGCCTCGCAGGACCCGGTCCACGGGGGCGTTACTTATTTTCTGTCGCTCGCTATGGGCGGACACAAGCATTTTGAAAGTAAATTCGATGATTTTACGTGCTGTGTCGGCACAGGAATGGAAAACCATGCGAGCTACGGCAGTGGCATATATTTTCACGATCACGATAAGCTGTATGTCAATCAGTTCATTGCTTCCACGCTGGCATGGAAGGATACAGGTGTCACTCTAAAACAAACTACGTCCTATCCAGACACGGATCATACTACGCTGAAAATTCAATGCGATCAACCTGCATCATTTATGCTGCTCATCCGCTATCCTTATTGGGCCGAAAAAGGGATCACTATCTGTGTAAACGGCAAGGAACAGTCGGTTGCATCGGAACCGGGCAGTTTTGTCTCAATCGCTAGAACCTGGCTTGATGGGGATGTTGTAGAGGTGACAATTCCGATGTCGCTCAGACTGGAGCAGATGCCGGATAACCCGGATCGGTCGGCTGTCATGTATGGACCGCTGGTGCTGGCAGGCGATCTAGGCCCCTTAGAAGATCCTAAAGCTAAAGAGTTCCTGTACACCCCGGTATTCATTCCTCCAACAGAAGAACTGGATCATTGGATACAGCCTATGGAGGGCAAAACGAATACATTCCGTACCTGGAATACAGGGCATCCCCGAGATGTGGAACTGTCTCCGCTGTATAAAATGCATGACCGTACGTATTCTGTCTATTGGGACATTTTTACGAAAGAAGCGTGGCAGGAGGCGGAAAAGGAATACACAGCAGCACGCGAAAAGCTGGCGATTCTGGAGCAGTGCACGATTGACTTTGCCCAACCCGGAGAAATGCAGCCGGAACGGGATCATAACTTTCAAGGAGATGCTTCGACTCGCACCGGATATGTGAATAACCGACCTTACCGGAATGCGGGAATTGACGGCTGGTTCTCTTTCGATTTGAAGACAGATCCTGTTGCTCCGATGCTGCTGGTGATCACCTACACGGCTACGCTGGAAATGCCAAACTGTGATTTTGACATTTTGATTAACGGTCATCTGCTTGAGCATTTTAGTGAAGGATTTGATGAGGCTGATAAGTTTTACAACGTGAATGCCGCTATTCCAGCTGCATATCTGGAGGGTAAGGATATAGCCACAGTGACCTTCAAAGCCAAGCCGGGACAGCGTATCCGCAGATTGTTTGGGCTGAGGATGGTCAACAAGGACGTGTATGAGCAGCTATATCAAGCTGGGAGTCCAGGTGTACATGAATGATTTTTTGAGCTGTTTCGTGAGAAAAAGTAACGTTTGATTTTTAACCAGTAATGATTTATGATGTAAGAAATATTGGATGATGCTGGATCAATCCATAGGATATGAACTGATATTTTCATAGTTTTTGCGCGTGAAGCACACGGGCTGTTTCTTCCTTCATAGGGGAGAGGCAGCCCTTTTTTGTTGAGATTTTGCGGAAGATATAAGTTAAATAAGGAGGCCATTCTATGATTTAGAGGGAGAGGTTTCTCATAGGAAATGATTTTTAGAGTAGTTATATTAGTTATTTTTCTTATAGATTTTGTAATTGGGAAACCCTATAATATATAAGTTGTATCCAGTATTTTCCGAAAGTGGGGATGCGAACAGTTTATGAGATTAGAGATGATATACATAGTTTAAAAGTTTAAGCAGACAAAGGGGATCGAGAGATGAGTATGAAAAAATGGGTGTTGAGTTTGACCGCAGTCGCGTTGCTATGGGGCGGGACAAGTACGATTCCAACGACGGAGGCGGCAAGTAGCACCAAACCAATTGAAGTCTTATTAAATGCGAAAAAAATACAGTTCCCGGATGCCAAACCTTTTCAGGATGGTAACGATTATGTAATGGTTCCCATCCGGTTTGTATCCGAGGCATTGGGTGCTAAGGTGGGCTGGGAGAAAACTGGCGGCCAATTAGCTGTGTCGATAAAAAATGATGCACATGCCGTTAATATGACAGTGGGGCAAAACACCGCTACCGTGGATGGGCAGACCAAAACGTATGAAACGAAGATTATTTTGAAGCAAAACCGTACTTTTGTACCACTGCGGTTAGTGAGTGAGGGTTTGGGACAGACGGTAGAATGGGATAAGGTCAGCCGCTGGGTCTGGATTGGGAAGAAGGAAATCGCTGCGTTAGAGGATACAGGGCATCAGGCGGTGAGTATTGAGCCGTATAAAAAGGCGATTGGTACAATACCCAATCTTATGAAGAACGTGGTTAATGGTACTAGATACGAGAAAGTGGTTATTTTCAAACAATCTGATCTGCCTACTAAGCTACTACGAGAAATTTATTCTGTTGAATCTTACACGACACCTAAAGGTGTTCCTTATCTACGAATGAGAGTAAAAACAAGTTCGGGTACAGCAGCCAGTATTTTCTACCTGACTAAGAACAAGAATGCACGTCTTCGTCCTCCATTGGATGAGCTGACAGAGGACAACGGTGATGGTACAAAAATGATTTATTACCCGATTTATTCGTCTGCAGATGAGCTTTTCCAGGGAATTAAAGATTATAAGTCTTTCAAGTTGGAAGACATTGAGTACATAGGATTTCGCTTGCAAGGCGATGGTTATATTCCGCTGATGGTTAACCCGTGGAAGGGAAATTAGGCAAATGAAGAACACAAAACGCATTTTGGCCGCATTGCTGGTGGGGGTACTGCTGTTCTTGCAGCTCCCACCTTTTTCTTTTCCCACAGATAAGGCAGTAGCCGAAACAGAAATAACACCGCTGTCCTACTATGCAGACAGGAATGCTCGCTACTTTGTTGGCATGATGTACTTCGACATGTGGATGAACACTGCTGGTAAATGGGTTACCGATGGTGGCAAAGAGCCAGGAAAAGGGATGCACGGTGAGGCGAAGTTCACGTACAAATTTAATTTTCCTGGTCGTAAGATTAAGAGCGTAGCAGCAAAATTGTATAATCCAGCAGCAGAAGTCAACAAAAATAATCCTGATTATAAAAAGTATTTTTCCAAGTCTCGGTCTGATGAATACATTGAGTATGTAGATTATGTAAGTGATGGCACGAAGGAAGACGACATTCGTGCCTTCAAAATAAATGGAGTTGGAACGGATACAACTATTATTCCAATCACGGTGAATATAAAATTGAATGCGATAACTCAACCTAAAAACATCAAGGAAGAGAGCTGCCCTACCTGTGCCAAGGAAGTAGAAGCATACCGCATCTACCAGCCCATTTTATTCAAAATCGAACTAGAGAGCGCACTCATCGTCAAGCATTTTACAACTGAAGGGAAGTCGCTTAACAACGTATTTACACCAATAGAAGATGAACTAAAACCTAATCAACCGTATGACTTCATCCCGCCAACCAATCCGAAATATGAGTATGTGGGTTACAAGAAAAGCACGACAGGTAAACCGCCAAGCGGAGATATTTTGCCGGGGATTGTACCTGGGTTTACCTATGACGGTTCTTTTGAACAGTTTACCGCTTACTTGTATTACAAAGAAGCTCAGGGCTGTCCGAAGCCTGGAGAAAGCCAAGAGGGAGCGCCCTCAAATTGCCAAGATAATGAACAGCCAACGAAAGGTGTTGTCTGCTCCCGTCCCGTTCCAGGTCTGCGCTTGGAAACTGCCGAACTGGACCCAGTAGTATCTGCCGTGATCAAAGCGGACCAGCGTGGTCGGGAACGATTTGACGTATCCAAAGGTATTCCTACCTCTGAAAGCCTGTACGGTCATGTGCAAGCCAAGAGATATCTTTTTCAACATAAGTTTGTGAACATGACGGGTCAGTGTACATATACGGTGAACGTAAAACGGGAATATCGGTTGACCTGGCGGCCTAAGAAAAAATCTCGGCGGAATGAGACGGTGAAGCGAACTTATACTTACCAAATCGTCCGTCCGTACTCCTATTGGAAGATAGACAATTTGGAGGTATATGGTATTAAAGAGGCTTCACTCCGAAACTATGCGTTACCCAATGAAGCAATCACCCTGTTTCCGCAATCCTATAATCCCCCTTCCTATATTGCGGCGACCCAGGGTAACTTTTATCCGCCCCCTGCACCAGGGACAGTGGATGGAGGTAGTCGTAGCAAAAACGGCGGCAGCAGCAAGCCCAGTGTGCCTGATGATCGCAGTGTACTGAAATCTAAGGCAGAGGAGGCAGTTAAGGAAATTGAAGTGGAGAACGATACTTTGACCTTTGAAAACAAGATCATTATGAATCCAGAGCGCGTCAAGGTAAATGGCCCTAAACCAGGTGTGATTCCCTCTTCTGGAGCGATTGGGGCCGATGTGCTGTACAGTCCGAATCATGTGATTGATAAGCATAAGATGAATAAGCCCGACACGCCCAGCAGTGGTGACATCACTTACGCTATTCTCAAAGGAAATATCAATGGAGGTGCGGATAAAACGTTGCCGATACAGGGGATCAATACAGTGACTGTCCACACTCCCGTAGTGAATCTGTCTACAGTGTCGGATGATGCTGCTCACAATCAGAAAACCCAACCTACGAAGGGACGATCCGCACTTATTTTGGAGCGTCCTTTCCGAGTCACGATTTCGACAGCAGGTCCGCATTTGAATATTCCCGGCTATGGTGATCGGGAGTATGCCAAATATGTACGAACCAAGCAGGTGCGCTTTCCATTCGATGTGTACGACAAAGGAAAGACGCATTTTTATCCGCGAGGTACCTGGATCGACATTCCGGTACTACAGCTGGACACAGACTTTTATTTGCCCGTATGGGTCGATGAAGGCAATTATACAGTCGAGTTCCGCACCATTGCCGAAAATGCACCGGATGGATTCACCGAGCAGCACCATGCCAACACAAATCTCGCTCATCATGTTGCCAATGATGTGGTGAATATTGAGGTCATCGGACGGATGTATGATTTTCATATCACGGATATTGCAGATTACCATTGGGAGCGTGTATTTCGACTGCAAAAAGGAAGCCCACTGCATAGTGGCCTGTCCTATTGGACAGGACTTGGCAATATTGACGGGTTGCCTAGAGGGAACCCGGAGCCCTTCACATTGCCTGTTCGCCCCGGCAGTCATCCATTTGAAGGGTACGCAAATGTGGCGGTCAAGACAGGCTATCATTTCAAGTTTGACCTCAAAACCAAAGGCAATATGTTCAGCGCCCGGGATGGAATTCGCATTACCCCTTCATTTTATTGGGTGAGCAAAGATGGGCGACAGCGGGAAGAGGTAGATCTGTATACACATGCAGGCAGCCGAAAGTTTATCCGTGTAGGATCGGCGGAGGACCGGGAGAAGCGATATGTTATTTTGAACGAACGGCTACGCAATGTCCCTATGGAGGAAATGAAGGATACAGCAGCCTACCAATATCAACATGGACTGAGTGAAGCAGAGCGGAGTCAGTTAACGCTGGAACGTTATGTGGCGCTGTATGCCCAGCGTATCACACGCAGCAAGACCTGGGTTGGACGCTACGACTGGCTGGTGCTGCCTGCGGCTGTACGTACCTTGATCGGTCCTAAGACAGACCTGCCGGAGGGGGTGGATGCCGATCGTGCGAATGCGGCGATTCAGCGCTGGTATGGCGAGTATAGTCTGCCTGCCGATGTGTACGCGGTCACCAAAGGGACGGATTTACGTAATGTAAGCCGAGAGAGGGAGTTAAACGAACATACAGATCTATTCAAGAAGACAGGCTTTATAGTGGTTCGTTTTAATTTGGAATCGCTCCGTCAGGGGGACACCGAGCATCCACATTTGCAATATATCAATGGCCCGCTTTTGAACCAATGGCAACTGGAAGGATATCGCAGAGAGATAAAGGACCCATACGGACACACCTTTTATTTACAGGATGGGGATATAGTATTTTATCATGCAGACCAGTCTAGTCGGGACGACTTCAATTCCTTTGTCCCTCACTAATTAGGAGATATACCAATTAAGGGTAAACTAAACCTATCCTTGACGATGTTGTACAAGCTTGACAAGCTCCTGTGTAGAGCGCTCGGTCGCTTTCCAGCTTTTTTACCGATGCTCCCTTACTGTGCAGGTGCAATGTGAGCGGATAATTGAAGCCACTTCAGCACTAGTATAACCAGTAGAATCAGTAAAGTAAGCAGGGGAAGGAATGGCTTAACGTAAAGTAAACAAAACGAGCAAGCCTGGATTCTCTTTCAGGCTTGCTCGCTTCTTGCATCGATGTTATTGGGCTGGCACGGGAATGGTCATTTCGAGTTCCTTAATGTATGTTTTATCTCCGTTTTTATATTTCCCGTCGGCTCCCTTGCCTTGACCGACAACACTCCAATTAGAGGGATCGACTGTAAATGTATACGGTTTGATCGTCACATATTGGGGTTTGCTGCCTATAGCACTGTACAGCTCATCAATATGATACTTCGTTCTAGGCTTGCTATGATAGAAGCCGACTCTCCGTTGCTGAAGCGTTTTCCCCTGATCATCTACGATGTCATAATACATCATGGATGGAGCGTACTTTCCTGTCTGCTTGGTAGATGCAGGCACTTGACCTTCGCTGTCTAGCACCAGCCGGGTTGTACGGTAGGCAATATCGAGCTGTTTGACTGTATAACTGAAATCCCCACTCTTTTGGGTTTTATTTGGCTTGATACTCACCATATTACCGTCCTTTTTAACAGGGACTTTAAACTCAAAAGGCTTGCTGATTCTGGTAACCCCTACCTGGATAGTCATTTCAAACTCGTCTGGAAGTGCATCCAACTGATTGTATTCAGCTTCTACGGCGTTCTTTTGAGATACTTTGTCTCCGAACGAGCCAAGGCCTTTAAATGCCTTCCCATCAATCAGAATTTGAGGCCTCTTGATATAGCCCTTCTTTTGATCTTTCTCAGGAACCATATACTTCTTGAGGCTTTTACTGGCCTTGGCATCTACTGGGAGGTACAGGCTCATGACTCCCTCAGGTAAATTTTTGCCTTCACGTTCGATGGAGAAGGACAAGCGTGTGCCATCATAAAACACATCGCCAAGCTTCAGTGTAACCCCGTCCTGCGTTAGGCTCAGATTGGAAGAAGCGGCTTGCGCGGATTTCGCGTCACTAGTGGCTGCTGCAATGGGGGATATGTTTTTTGGTATGGCTGCTCCTGTTCCTATTATCGCGAAAGCCGAAGTTGTAAGTAATACCCGTTTTAGGAATGTTAATTTTAAGTTTGTTTGTTTCATTAGATATGTTCTCCTCTCATGAAATGAAATTCATGTATTTAAAAAATTGGTGATTAGTTATTCAGGGGAATCTTCATTTCGAGTTCCTTGATGTACGTTTTATCTCCTCTTTTATGCTTGCCGTCAGATCCCATGCCTTCACCGACAATACTCCAATCAGCCGGCTTGACGGTCAAGGTGAATGGCTTAATCGTTACGTATTTCGTATTCGGCTTGAGAGCATCATACAGCTCATCCACATGGTATTCTGTCTTAGGCTTGCTGTGAAAATAACCGAATTGGCGCTGCTCAAGAATGTCGCCCTGATCATCCACAATATCGTAATACATCATCGTTGGCGCATACTCTCCCGTTTGCTCCGGAGAAGCAGGCACTTCACCTTTACTGTCCAGCACCAGCCGAGTCGTTGTTGAGGTGGATTTCAGCTCCTTCACGGTATAGCTGAAGTTGCCGGTGGTTTTTGCCTCATTCGGCTTGACAGTAATCATGGTGTTGTCTATTTTCACCGGAACCTTGAATTCATAGGGTTCATCAACACCCGTCATCGAAGTTCTGATCGTCAACTCAAACTCGTCCGGCAGGGAGTCCAACTTCATGAATTCCCCTACGACTGAATTCTTTTTTTCCGGATCATCACCATACGAGTTTAGGTGAGAGTCTATTTTTTTTCCATTAATCAAGACTTCGGGGAAGTATTTAAAGTACCCCTTAAGCTGATTCTTCTCAGGCACTTTATGCTTCTTTAACCATTCCTTATCGTTACTTTCAGTTTTGACATCTGTAGGCAGATAGGGACTCACAGAGCCTTCCGGCATATTCTCGCCTTGACGTTCAATAGAGAAGGACAGGCGTGTACCGTCGTACAGCACATCACTCAAGGTCAGTGTAATCCCGTCATGAGACACAGTTTCATTAGGGTGACTGAGAATGCCCTTATCTACAGCAGTCTGAATTTCATCCGAGCTCAATCCATAAAAAATACTGCCAATTCCGGGAATTTGCTTGAGTGTGGCCGCCATCGTGGGTGATACAAACCCGGCGCCTACCACTCCTGTCCCTAATATGCCAACTACGGATGCCGCCAGAACAGCCCGTTTTGCAAATTTCGATTTCGTCGTCTTTCTTTGCATGGCTCTTTTTTCAATCTCCTTCATAATTTGATCACTCATACTGCCTCTGGGCATGACTGATTCATTGATCCAATCCTCCAACTGGTCCATTTCGCGTTCATAAGGTGGTGTTGGGCGTTTGTCCATTAACAAGTCCTCCTTTGCTTCTGTGGTCCAGCAGCTTGCGCCGAAGCCGCTCATATTTTTTGCGGATGGTTGCCGACTTCAAACCCATGATGTTGCTAATCTCCTCAAAGCTGTATTGCTCAACAGCCTTCAGCAGCAGAATATGACGCTCTTCCGGTGTAAGATAAGTCAGCAGTTCTTCAATTACGCTTTTATAAGGTGATACTTGGACGATTGGATCTTGTTCCTTGACTTGTTGAACCAGTCTGAGCCAGCGGCTGTGCTTCTTTTTGATGTTCATTAAGTGATGGTAGGCCATTTTGTATAGCCATGCCGAGAAGCTGGTTTGTCTGCTGTATTGATGAAGATTCTCATAGGCTCTGATGAAAATGTCCTGAACAGCGTCCTCTGTTGCTTCATGATTCTTCAAAATATAGAAGCAGTAGGTGTACATCTGCCGCTCGAATTGTCGAATAATGATTTCGTAAGTCTGCTGTTCACCAGCCTTGACGCGCTCTACGGCCAGCTCAATCTGGCTGTGTTTATCCTGTTGATCCCCGGGGATGGTTGCCTGCAAGAGCTCACCTCCTTGTATTTATGTCTATATAACAATCGCAACGGGGCGTTTTGTGACATTATTTTTGTGAAACCTTGATAGGTATGTATGTTTTGATCACAGCTCGTCCATTTTATCATCTTATGATATTCGGATATGCCCACTTCAACTAACATGGTCGTTTCATGAAATGGACTGTTAGTAGTGGTTAATGGGGACATTTTAATTGAAACGAACAACAACACGGATTTGTGTAGAGAAATGCACGGATATTTAAACGCGTTTGGAGGAACGGCAAAACTATAATAATAAGGAATTTAAATTATGTAAGCGCAATCATTTTGGGTGTTTGCTTGTCATCACAATACAATTGAGGAGGACGAATTGGATGGCTCAAAGGAAAGGCGCATGGCGAAAGGGAACCTTGACCGCCACGTTGGCAGCAATGCTGGCGATGACGGGTACGACTGGGGGAGTGGCTGCGGAAGACTTGTCCGAACCCACGCTGCAGGCAGAATCATCAATCCCAGTAGAACAGAATCGTAGCGGCAGCATTCAGTTGGAAAAGCTGGATCGCGGACTGGTGGCTGCGGCGACGCAAGAGGGGGTATTTTTAAGCTGGCGGTTATTGGCCCAAGAAGTGAACGGCTACGGTTCAACAGGGCTGACAGGAGCGGACTTTAACGTATACCGTGATGGCAAGAAAATCGCAACGGTGACGGACAGCACCAATTATCTGGATAAGGAAGGAACCGGAAATGCGGTGTACAGGGTCGCTTCAGTCGTTAAAGGGAAAGAGAAGGATCGCAGTGCCAAAGTGAAGCCATGGCAGCAGAGTTATTATGAGCTTCCTCTGCAAAAGCCTGCTGATGGCGTAACACCCGCAGGTGAATCCTATACGTATTCGGCCAACGATATGAGTGTGGGGGATGTGGACGGAGACGGCCAATATGAATTTTTTGTAAAATGGGACCCATCCAACTCTAAAGACGTATCTCAGAAGGGGTATACCGGAATTACGTATGTCGATGCGTATACGTTCGAGGGCAAGCTACTGTATCGAATTGACCTCGGTGTGAATATTCGCTCAGGTGCGCACTATACACAGATGATGGTGTATGATTTTGACGGCGATGGCAAAGCCGAGCTGATGTTCAAGACGGCTCCAGGGACCAAAACGATTACTTTTGATAAAAAGGGCAAACCCAAAAAAGAAAAATATATTACCCTGCCCCGTGAGGATCGCAAAGCTGGAATTACACATAAGGATGATTATCGTTTGAGCCGCACGGATTATTATGAGCATGTAGTGAACATATTTATGAACTGGACGAAGCATGAAGAAGTGATCAAGGGGCAGTGGCCTGCTACGCTGGAGGAGTGTTTTGGTATTGCTCCAAAATACAGCTACCCGTTATCCCGAAAGGATGCGGAAAGCCTGACGGATTACTTTATGGATGTGTATGCTCCTGCGCGGAGCGACAAAAACAAGCTGAGAGAATTTGAAGGCTTCATTGTGGATGGGCCGGAGTATTTGACCATTTTCAAAGGAAAAACGGGGACTGAGCTGGAGACGATTCGCTATGAGCCAGAGCGCCATGACGACGGTCTTATGTGGGGAGACTATGCTATGGCCCGGATTGAACCTGCTAACCGCGTGGATCGTTTTCTGGCAGGGGTAGCATATCTGGACGGACGTAAACCATATGCCGTATTTGCACGTGGCTATTATACGCGTTCCACCTTGGTCACTTACACGTGGGATGGTCGTCATCTCCAAAAACATTGGATGGTGGACAGTGGTTGGGCACCGATGACCAATCCGTTTAATGATAGCCCACACGGACGGGATGGAACGGACCCGAAATTCGGCACTTTGACTACACAAGGAGCACATTCGCTGAGTGCGGCAGACGTGGATGGAGATGGCAAAGACGAAATTGTATATGGCTCCGCCACGATTGACCATGATGGTAGCCTACTGTACAGCTCATTTGATGTTATGCCTCCTGAAAGCGCAATTCCGGGCCAAACCGCCAGATTGGGACACGGCGACGCGCTGCATGTGACCGATATTGACCCTGATCGGCCAGGAAAAGAAATCTTTATGGTGCATGAAGGCGGCACCTATGCTCCTTATGGTTATTCGCTGCGGGATGCCAAAACGGGCAAAGTCCTCTACGGTGGATATTCCGGCAAGGATACAGGCCGTGGGATGGTCGGTGACATAGACCCGGATCAGCGAGGACTGGAGACTTGGGCCATAGGCTTGTGGACCGCTGCGGGCAAACAATTGGATACGAAGATGCCGGGTACCAATATGAGTATCAAATGGGCGGCTGATATGACCACACAAATCGTGAACGGGGCGATCGACGTAACCCCAACCATTGAAGATTGGAAACGAGGCACAATACTAACCGCATCAGGCACCAAAACGAACAATTATACCAAAGGAACGCCATCGTTGGTCGCTGACATTTACGGAGATTGGCGTGAGGAAATGCTTGTCCGTACAGCGGATAGCTCGGCGATTCGTATCTATTTGAGCACCAAGCCCACAACGCATAAATTGTACACGTTGATGCATGACCCGCAGTATCGTGCGGATGTGGCGCGTCAAAATACCGGCTATAACCAGCCGTCCTACACAAGTTTTTACTTTGCATCCGATATGGATTGGGCGAACGTGCCCATTCCCAAGCTCTACACACCAAGAGCCTTGATGAATGAAGAGAGCAGTGACGAAGCGGATGAGGTAGAGGCAACGGAGGTAGATGAAAAAGAAGTCGATGAAATGAAAGTTGAAGAAACGAGCATCGATGAAACGAAAGTTGATGAAACGGAAATAGGAGCGAAGAAAATAGAGGGAGAGTCAGCAACTCCAGTAGTTCCTGTAGTTCCAGCAGAGGGTCTATAAACGACTAGCTGAAGACTAAGACTCTATCTCCGCATCCATCAGTTTAATAGACTTAGAAAAATGGCAAGTCTCTGATGATTTAGAGGCTTGCCATTTTGTATTATTAAAGTTGAAGAGTGCTGAAAGCAGTGGAGAGGACGGAACGATTGCGAAAAAGCGTCAGGGTCGCCTTTGTATCCAGATTTTTACCACTAAGCTATTCAATAAAATCCAGATACAACAGCGATTGGAGCAACGTTCCGTTCGCGGAGCCCCGCAAGAATACCTCTTTTACACTCACCAGCTACTGCAATGTCGGAGTCGATTCTCTAAATATCGGCTCTGTTCTGATATGCGTAATCTGATAAGGTCTGGAAGGATCTTTGACCCGTGCCAATAGCATCTCAGCCGCCGTAATCCCCATTTCGTTGTTGTAGATATGCACAGTGGATAAATGAGGCTCCACAATCCGGGATTCAGGAGCGTTATCAAACCCAAACACAGCAATATCTTCAGGGATTTTCAAGTTTTTATTTTTGAGCGCTTTCATGACACTGACGGCGATAAAATCATTGGCGCATACGAACGCGGACGGAAGCGCGCTCATACCCTCCAATTGCTTATCCATCCAATCCGATTCGGAGAAAAAATTTCGGTCCTGATCAACGATGCAGCAAGATAAATCCACACTTAGGCCTGCTTCGATTAAAGCACGGTTATATCCAACCCACCGCTCGTTGAAGCTTTTGCAATGTTTATAATCCCCAGCAAAACCAATCCGCGCAAATCCACGATTAATCAGGCTTTTGGTAACAGAATAAACGCTATGTTCATTTTCCATCAACAATAAATCCGCTTTCAAATCAGGACAAAAAATGTCCACCGAGCAATCAATAAAAATTGTGGGCAGTCCCAAACTCGTAACGAGCTCACTATACTGTGGATCGAACATTTCAATGCAAATGATTCCGTCAACCTTGGAGGCTTCAAAATTATTAGGAAGTGTTCCCGCTTGGATTTCGTTTTCCCGCACAATATGAATCGACAAATTATACCCTTCTGCACTTATTCTTTTTTCCAGCCCACTGATCAGCAAGGAGCCAAAATGCGAGCTGTTTGGCAGATTGCATGTAAACAGGGCAATGTTACCTTGGTTCTTAGGGATAATGCTGTCTGTTTCCACATAGGCAAATTGCTTATATTTGAGTTCGATCGCTTTTTTAATGACCTTGTTCCGAGTATCAACCGGGATGCTGTCACTACCGTTAATCGCTTTGGATGCGGTATTTCGGGAGATTCCCAAAGCGTCAGCAATGTCTTGAATGGTGACTTTTTCTTTCTTCATAGACTGGTTCCACCTTCACTTAATAAATGGATTGCCTGAGAGGTACAGTTGCCTCTGCCAGCTCTCCGTTCAGACCTAAAATGTATCCTAAATGTATAATAGTTCGCATAAAATAGCAATGTTAACATTACAAATGACTAAATTATTTTTACATTTGTGAAGTTTGCTTAATAGCCTATATTTATCTTCATCGGATCAAAAAATGAACTGAAATTCAAGTTTATATAAGCTGGATAAAAAAATGCTCATTGAAATAGAGAGGGGAGATCAGTGCCGTATAAGTGAAGCGGTCATTGTGAATGGGGAACTTTCATATTTGGATTATTGGGTATGATTATTTTATTTTTTGTTACAAAGATTCAAATTGACAATATTATTTTGGTCAAATGTAAATAATTTATTTTACAAAAGTTATTGACGATGATAAATCAATTTGGTAAATTGAAGATGAAAATTGTAAGCCTTTTCAATTGTATTATACAGACGGCTATTACAGATGGGGGGAAGGCAAATGGCCAACTTGGCTAAGGCAGCTCAGAGAAATGTCGCACTGGGGGAGCAAAGGACCATTCGCAGTAAATTAAACTATATTCGTAAGAACTATTTTCTTTACGTACTGCTGGCGCCTGCGCTGATTCTTACGATTCTTTTCAAGTATGTTCCGATGTACGGGGCGATTATTGCTTTCAAGGATTTTAGCCCGCTCAAGGGGATTTGGGGAAGTGACTGGGTTGGACTGAAATACTTCACTAAATTTTTAGACTCGCCTAATTTTACAGATATTTTCTTTAATACGCTGAAACTGAGCTTCTACGGGCTTGTACTCGGATTTCCTGTACCGATCCTGTTGGCGGTCATGCTGAATCAAATCCGCAAGGCGGGGTTGAAAAAGAATATCCAGCTTGTTTTGTACGCCCCTAATTTTATTTCGGTCGTTGTCATCGTGGGTATGCTGTTTATTTTCTTGTCCCCGACAGGACCCCTGAATCAAATCATTGCATCGGTGACCGGCAACCCTGTGATCTTTATGACAGAGCCTGAATATTTCCGCTGGATTTATATCCTGTCTGGAATTTGGCAGGGGGCGGGGTGGTCTTCAATCATTTATGTAGCTGCGCTAGCTAATGTTGATCCCGAGCTGCATAATGCAGCAAGTCTGGACGGAGCCAACCTGCTTCAGCGCATATGGCATATTGATTTGCCGACGATTAAACCCATTATGGCGATTGTTTTTATCTTGGCAGCAGGAGGAATCATGTCGATCGGGTTTGAGAAGGCGTATCTCATGCAGACATCCATGAACTTGCCTACTTCTGAAATCATTCCTACCTATGTGTATAAAGTCGGCTTGCAATCCGGCAATTACGCCTATTCTGCAGCGGTCGGGCTGTTCAACTCGGTGATTAATGTGGTTTTGCTGCTGACCGTTAACTTTATCGTCAAGAAGCTCAATGAGGGAGAAGGGCTTTATTAGGAAAGGAGCCTCTTTATGCATGTCAAACATTCTAATCTGGACCGCTTCATCCTAGGTGTGAATTATATTGTGCTCACTCTAGCTGTATTGATTATCGTAGTTCCCTTAGGTTATATCGTTATAGCATCGTTTATGGACCCGACCGTTTTGTTAAGCAAAGGGCTATCCTTCCGTATTTCGGATTGGAGTGTGGAGGGATATCGGAAAATTTTGTCCAACCCGGCGATGCTCCGTGGATTTGCCAATTCGGTGTTCTATTCTTCATGCTTCGCCTTGATCTCTGTGACGGTTTCGATTTGTGCTGGCTATGCCTTATCGGTGAACAGCTTGGTAGGGCGGAATTTCTTTATGACATTGTTTATCATCACCATGTTTTTCAGTGGAGGGCTGATTCCAACTTACCTGCTGGTCAAAAATTTAGGGATGCTGGATACCGTATGGGCCATCCTTCTTCCCGGTGCGATCAATGTGTGGGATCTGATTTTGGCCCGAACATTCTTTAAAGGTGTACCCAATGAATTAAAAGAAGCTGCCAACGTGGACGGAGCCTCGGACTGGACCATATTTTTCAGAATCGTGCTCCCGCTGTCCAAACCCATTATTTTTGTCATTGCGCTATATGCCTTTGTCGGTCAGTGGAATTCTTATTTTGATGCCATGATTTATCTGGATAATGCACAGCTGCATCCACTTCAATTGGTGCTGAGATCCATCCTGATCCAAAATCAGACGATGCCTGGCATGATTAGTGATCAATTGGCAATGGCAGAACTGAAACGTCTTTCGGAAATGATCAAATATTCATCAATTGTCATCTCCAGTCTTCCGCTACTTGTGATGTATCCCTTTTTCCAAAAGTATTTTGAAAAGGGCGTTATGGTCGGCTCCTTAAAATAAAAGATGCCGGGAACTTCATTTGCTACACGTGCATTTTACCTTTATCCGATGGAGGTCATCCAGATGAAAACAGTCAAAACTGCCTCATTTGCCGCACTGGCGGCGATCTTAGTTCTTTCCGGCTGCGGCAGCAGCAATTCCTCTAATGAGAGCGATGCAACAGATGTGAATGGAAAAGTGACGCTCAACTTTTTAACCCAAAGCTCTCCACTCGCTCCGGCAGACCCGAACGACAAGCTGATCAACAAACGGCTGGAAGAAAAAACAGGCATTCATATTCATTGGAAGAATTTTACGAGTGATCAGTTTGTGGAAAAAAGGAATCTGGCTATTGCCAGCGGTGATTTACCGGATGCAGTGTTCGATGCGGGCTACTCGGATTACGATTTGCTCAAGCTGGCCAAAGACGGTGTCATTATTCCGGTGGAGGATTTGATTGAACAACATATGCCGAATTTTAAAAAGGTATTGGAGCAATCCCCGGAATATAAAGCGATGTTGACTGCGCCAGATGGACATATTTATTCCTTTCCGTGGATTGAAGAATTGGGAACAGGAAAAGAAGCGATCCAGTCCGTAGATGATTTGCCATGGATTAATGTGGAGTGGCTGAACAAGCTGGGCTTGTCCATGCCAACAACGACCGAAGAGCTGAAGCAGGTCTTGATTGCCTTTAAAACAAAGGACCCCAACGGCAACGGGCAGGCGGATGAGATTCCGTTATCGTTTATAGATAAACCCGGCGGCGAGGATTTGGCCTTTTTATACGGGGCGTTTGGGCTTGGAGAGAACTGGGATCATACAGTAGTGACGAACGATGGGAAAGTCGTTTTTACGGCAGCGGATGACGGATATAAGGAAGCAGTCAAATATATTCATGATTTATACAAGGAAGGGCTGGTGGACATAGAGTCTTCCCAGCAGGATTGGAACACTTATCTGGCCAAAGGGAAGGATCACCGCTATGGTCTGTACTTTACATGGGATAAGGCTAATATTACAGGCCCGAATAAAAAATACGATCTCATGCCGCCGCTGGCTGGACCGGATGGACGTGTGAATGTTACACGGACGAATGGCATCGGCTTCGATCGCGGGCGCATGGTAATCACCAGTGCCAATAAGAAGCTGGAAGCGACCGCCAAGTGGATTGACCAGCTGTATGATCCGATCCAGTCCATACAGAACAACTGGGGAACTTATGGGGATACGAAGCAGAAAAATATCTTTGAGTATGATGAGGCAAAGGGAATGTTGAAGCATCTGCCGCTGGAAGGCTCGGCTCCGGTGGAAATCAGACAAAAGACGAACATTGGCGGACCGTTAGCTGTATTGGATGAATACTACGGAAAATACACAACCCAGCCAGAAGATGCCACATGGCGATTGGGTTTGCTCAAAAAGGTGATGGTTCCCCATATGCAAGCAGATCATAATTACCCTAAAGTATTTTTCTCTATAGATGAGCTGGACCGCTTATCGACCATTGAAACCGATCTATTCGCCTACGTTCTCCGCAAACGTACGGAATGGTACCAGAATGGCAAGGTCGAAGAGGAGTGGCCGGAATATTTGCAGGAACTGAACAGTTTGGGGTTACAGGAATGGTTGCAAATCAAACAGGCGGGCTATGACAGAAACGCAAGTAAATAATTCTTTTTTCGAGGGAGATGGAATATATGAACGTTGTTAGGCAAGAGAAATACCGCCCATCCTATCACTTTTCACCGAAAAACGGATGGATGAATGATCCGAACGGAATGGTTTATTTTGAAGGACGTTATCATTTGTTTTATCAGCATCATCCATTCGGCACAACGTGGGGTCCTATGCATTGGGGGCATGCGGTCAGTACTGATTTGGTGAACTGGGAGGAGCGGCCGATTGCTTTGGAGCCGGATGGGCTAGGAACGATTTTTTCCGGGAGCGGCGTGGTGGATGAGCGGGATACGTCCGGTTTTTTTGAAGGCAAGCCGGGTTTGGTAGCTATTTTCACTCATCATTATTCGCTTCCAAACACGGATCAGATACGCCAATACCAGAGCCTCGCCTATAGTACAGATTCAGGTGAAAGCTGGATTAAATATGCGGGCAACCCGGTACTGGAGGATGAGCATTGCATTGATTTTCGTGACCCCAAAGTGTTCTGGCATGAGCCTACAGAGCAGTGGGTGATGGTGCTGGCCTGTGGTCAGACGGTTCGAATCTATCATTCTCCGAATCTGAAGGAATGGGTGTTTGCCAGTGAATTTGGACACGGCATCGGTAGCCATGACGGGGTGTGGGAATGTCCGGATTTATTTCCGTTATGGGTTAATGGGGAGAGGTCACAGGTAAAGTGGGTTATGCTCGTAAGTATCGGTGATCATCCGGAGATCCGGGAAGGGTCGAGAACACAGTATTTTACGGGTGAATTTGATGGGACGACATTTGTGGCAGATGTGGAAAGTGAAAAAGTCCGCTGGTTCGATTATGGCAGAGATAACTACGCAGGTGTGTGCTGGTCGGATATCCCGGCAGAGGACGGACGACGCCTGTTTATGGGCTGGATGAGCAACTGGAGATATGCCAATCAGACCCCGACGGAACGCTGGAGAGGTGCCATGTCCATTCCGCGTGAACTCGCACTGGAAACGAGAAAGGGCACAGTGGCACTTATTCAGCGCCCTGTTCGGGAACTGGAGGGATTAAGAACTCCTGTCCTGTCACTCACAGAGCCATCTTGGGAGGAAGTGCGGAACGCATTGTCTGCCCTGCAACTGGATTGCTACGAACTTGTGGCTGAATTTGCAACTACCGGAGACTTTGGCTTTAAGGTGCGGGTATCGGATGAACAAGAGACACTCGTCGGTTATACTTCCGCCACGCAGGAAGTATACGTCGACCGGACACGGTCAGGCTGTTCAGATTTTCATGAAGACTTTGCAGTCAGACATGGGACCTCACTAGGAATCTTACCAGATCGAATGGACATCCGCCTCTATGTGGATCGCTCGTCTATTGAAGTATTTTTCGATCGCGGACAGGTAGCCATTACCGATTTAATATTTCCTGACGCAGAAGCTAAGGGGCTTGAAATATTCCCATCGGAAGAGCAGGTAACTTTATTTTCGCTGGAGCTTTATGCGCTGAAATGAGATTTTCTTCATAATCCATACTGGAAGGTAGGAAATTGGCGATGAGGATAAAGCTCACAAACACGCGAACGAACCTGACGGACTGGCAGATTAAAGGACAGGGACATATTGAAGATAACGTTCAGGGACTTTTACTAAGATCGGAGCCACAGGAAAATGTGATGGCTATGTCTGCAACCATGTCTGAGGATTTTACTTTTGAAGCAGATGTAATGGTCACAGACCTACAGGCGGATGCTGCCCTGGTATTTCGTTCCAGTAGGGATGGATGGTTTTCCTATATGCTTCAAATTGTGCCGTCCGCCGGGTTGGTGCGGCTACGGGATGCTGCTGGAGATATCGAAAGGCTCAAAGAGGAACGGCCAGTAGAATTACAAAAAGGAGATATTTATCATCTCAAGGTGAAGGTGGAAGGTCCTCATCTTAAAGTGTACTGGGATGAAGGCTATCGCCCGATTATAGATGTGGTCGATATGACGTATGCATCAGGATATTTGGGACTGAATGTCTGGAATGGGTCGGCATTATTTCAGAACATTCAAGTCAGTGATATGGATACGAATGTAGGTGAACTGCTTTTAATCCGTGGGAAATGGCAACCGGACCTAAAAGGGCAGAGAGCCGAGGAAACAAGTATGGAAGGTGCGCTCAAAATATACGATACCGCAGCTGCTGACCTGGTGATGGAAGGCAGTGTGACGCTGAATTCTTCTCAACCGGGAATAGAAGCAGGACTATTTTTCAGAGGGAATCAGAAGGGAACAGAGGGATATGTTGCTTCTGTGCAAGGTGAGGATCATCAGGTTCGGGTACATCTGAAAAAGGCGAACGGAACGTTGGTTGCAAGCTCGGCTATGCCGTATCTGGATACATCGGGCAGTAAACACAGTTTGGAAATCATCGCACATGGAGAGCGGATTCGCGTGTTTGTAGATGGCTACACGCCTGCGGCGATTGACATCGTGGATAACAGTTATTCCAGTGGTTTTATAGGTATAAAGGCAACTGGGGGAACGGCATATTTTCAGGATCTCTACCTTACCCCTGTCTCGAATTACTATACAGAAAAATATCGTCCGCAGTATCATTATTCTCCTGCCAGAGGTTCAGCCAGTGATCCGAACGGATTGGTTTATTTTGAGGGGGAATATCACCTGTTCCATCAGGATGGTGGACAGTGGGCACATGCAGTCAGTCTGGATTTGCTGGATTGGAAAAGGCTTCCTTTGGCATTAAAGTGGAATGATTTGGGCCATATCTGGTCCGGCTCGGCTGTAGCTGATCTCTCCAATACTTCCGGATTGTTCAGCGACTATGGCGGGAAAGGACTGGTTGCGTATTACACCTCCTATAATCCCGATCAGCCCAAGGGAAACCAGAGAATTGGCCTTGCTTACAGCACAGACCGGGGACGGACATGGCAATACTCAGAAGACCGTTCGATTGTAATAGAGAATCCGGGCCAAAGTGAAAACGATCCTGGCAACTGGGATTTTCGTGATCCGAAAGTAGTATGGGATGAAGCGCATCAGCGCTGGATTATGGTCGTGTCGGGAGGTGACCATATCCGTTTTTTTACCTCCGCCAATTTATTAGATTGGAGCTGGACGGATAACTTTGGCTACGGTGATTATATACGGGGTGGGGTATGGGAGTGTCCTGATTTATTCCCGCTTCCGGTAGACAAAGGCAACACCTCTAAATGGGTGCTGATGATTAGCACTGGAGCCAGCACGAACACTCAAGGCTCGGATGCGGAATATTTTATCGGTGAACTGACGTCTGATGGAAAATTTCAAAATGATCTTCCGCCGGGGAAGGTGCTGAAAACCGATTGGGGCAAGGAATTCTATGCCTCGATGTCCTTCACCAATGTACCTGGCGGGCGGCGTATCATGCTGGCATGGATGACGAATTGGGACTACCCGTTCAGCTTTCCGACTTCGCCCTGGAAGGGGCAGTTCAGCATCCCGAGAGAGTTATCGCTAAAAACGACCCGTGAAGGTATCCGCTTGATACAGCATCCGATATCCGAACTGACTTCGCTGCGTTCCCATTTATTTTCACTAGACCATGAGAGTATCACGGAATCTTCTCCGAATATACTGGAAGGCTTGAATGCGGGGGCCTATGAGATTGAAGCAGAGTTCGAATTCCCTTCCGTTGGGATGGCATCGACTTTTGGGTTTTACGTACGGGAAGGCGGTGAGCAAAGAACGGCAGTCGGCTATAAAACAGATGTACAACAGATGTTTGTAAACCGTGCTGATTCAGGGCTTGCCGATTTCTCTCCCCTGTTTTCAATGTTTCATGAAGCATTGCTGGCACCCGTCGGGAATCGGATTCAAATGCGTATATTTGTGGATGAATCATCAGTTGAGGTGTTTGGTAATCATGGGGAAGTCGTATTTTCTGATCTCATTTTTCCAGATTCGGCGCGTAGAGGAATGAGCTTCTATACCCAAGGTGGTGAAGTAAAAGTTGTTTCTCTTCATGTGTATGCGCTACGCAATAGCTGGAGGGTTACAGAGGCTTCACCCATCAGACTGATGATGGATTACACTCAGCTGGAGCTTGCGGAAGGACAGTCGAAACGTCTGTATGCGAGTGTGGAGGACCATTCCGGGAGAAAAGGACATTTGCTGAATTGGGAATCCAGCAATCCCGCAGTCGTCAAGGTGATCGTGTCAAATGAGGGTAGCGCGATCGTTGAGGTACTTTCCCTTGGAGAAGCCGTTGTTACAGCCTCCATCCCGGGAGATACGGTAAGAGCAAGTACCTCTGTTACCGTACACGGCGGGATGTTTTATACCAACCTTTCAGGTTGGAAGCCGGATGTCTCTGCATCCCGCTGGATGGTGACGGCAGATGGTATACGCGGAAGTTATATCAGTGATGCGAATTATATGGCTTCTGAACAGGCGAAAGATTTTACGTATGAGGCTGATATGAAGCTGGATGGAAATGGGAGTGCTGGCTCCATGATTTTCCGTGCCAATGCGGACGGGTCGAGTGGCTATTATTTGAATTTGGATCCGAACATGAAATCCATTCGCCTTTTTTATAAAAAAGAAGGGCGATTCGAGGAACAACAGGTGCTGACCAAGGTTCCAAGATTTGTACTCCCGGGAGTAACCTATCATATCAAAATCCAAGCAAAAGGATTACGCCTTCGTATAGAGATAGACGATGAACAGGTAATCGACTTGGAAGATGGTACGTTTGCCGCAGGGCATTTTGGCATTAATGTATTTGGAGGGCAAGCTTTTTACCAAAATGTAAGGGTCGAAAAAGTCTGATTTGAATTTCGTATTTTTGAAAGAGAGCTGTATTTTACGAGCTCTCTTTTTTGCGTCTTTTTTAGCCGGAGCCTGCAAATTGCTGGTTAAACGAAGACCTGCAGGAGGGTATAATAAAATATAGTGCTATATAAAGTGCGTATATATGGTGTTACAGCAGGTTTTGATTGATATAACCATTAGACGCTGATCTGGAAGGACGGCTAAGGCAATTGGAGGAATACTTGTGGGGATGATGTTCTCTTTTCTAAAAAAATATCGGGTTCCAGCCATCGCGGCGCTCGTGATGATGTTGCTGGAATTGACGGTAGAGTTATCGCAGCCGTATTTGATCTCCAAAATCATAGATGAGGGCATTCGGCAGCAGAATTTGCCTGTCGTCTGGTTATGGGGCGGTGTACTGGTGGGCAGTGCCGTTATCGCTTTTATGGCAGGGATATCGAGCTCCTTTTTTGCTTCGCATGCAAGTCAGGGTTTTGGCTATGATGTGCGGGAAAAGCTGTATCAAAAGGTGCAATCCTTTTCTTATCCGGTATTCAAACGGTTTGCTACTTCGTCGCTGATTACGCGCCTGACGGGAGATGTCACGCAAGTACAAGATACGGTGTTTATGAGCTTGCGATTTATGACACGGGTTCCGCTGGTGGTCATCGGCAGTATTGTGATGGCCTTGATTGTACATTTTAGGCTTGGGCTGCTACTGGCGGTTATGGCCCCGGTGCTGTTCGTATTTGTGCTGGTGACGATGCGGAGGACTGTCACTTTGTTTAAGGGTGTCCAGCGGCGCTTGGATGATGTTAATGGAGTAATTCAGGAGAATCTGACAGGCATACGGCTTATCCGGGTTTTTGTGCGAATGCGGCATGAAATTGAACGCTTTGCCCATTATGGAAGCGAATTGATGAAAGGGACAGTGTCCGCTTTACGCTGGACAGAAACGACGATACCGTTCATTTTGTTTACGATGAATGCAGGGATCATTGCAGTACTTTGGTTTGGGCGCGGTCAAATTTCCACTGGAGATGCCAGTGTAGGACAGGTGGTGGCAGTCGTCAATTATTCCCTGCGGACGATTGGAGCTTTGTCTGCCTTGTCGGGTATCGTTGTGGTATTTTCCCGGGCTACTGCATCCACAGGAAGGATTCGAGAGGTTTTGGAAACACCTAATGAAGAGGGGCGAGAGCTGGGGGCTGTTCCAACACAGAACACACGAATGGAGGGACAGGTGGAAATGGATCGGGTGAGCTTTCATTATCCGGGCAGTGATTTGGCTGTATTAAAGGATATATCCTTTAAGGCACGACCGGGTGAGCGAATCGCTATTATGGGAGCTACTGGTTCGGGCAAATCCTCACTTGTACAGTTGATTACACGTCTGTATGAAGAAGATGAAGGTCATGTGCGCTTTGACGGAAAGGACGCTCGTGAACTGGATGGTTCCATACTACGTGAGGCGATTGGCTATGTCCCTCAAGAGGTACTGCTATTCACCGGCTCGATTCGGGATAATATTGCCTGGGGGCTGGAGCATGCGAGTCTGGAGCAGATTCAGGAAGCCGCACGCATGGCGCAAATCCATCATATGATTGAACGCTTGCCACAAGGCTATGACACCATGCTCGGACAGCGTGGCGTTAATCTGTCTGGCGGACAGAAGCAGCGGCTTTCGATTGCCCGCGCATTGGTGCGCCAGCCGGCAGTGCTGATTCTGGACGACAGCACAAGCGCGCTGGATGTGGGGACAGAAACAGCATTGCTGAATGCATTCGATGGCCTGTCCTGCACGACATTTCTCATCACGCAGAAGATCAGCTCGACTGCATCAGCAGATCAGATTTTACTGCTGGATGAGGGGCGTCTGATCGCAAGTGGAAGTCATAAGCATCTCATGGATAGCTCGGATCTGTACCGGCGTATCTATGAATCACAATACGGAAAGGAGGAGTCGCATGTTCAAGGAACTCATTGAACCGTTCCGTCAGCCTACACCGGAATCCGGTGTACTGCGAAACCCGGCAGGTGCTGAAGGACGACGCAAGGCCAAAGCGAAGAACTGGTCTGGCACGGTAGGGCGAATATGGGCTTATCTGGCTCGTCGCAAGGCCAAGCTAATGCTGGTACTGTTCATGGTGTTGCTCAGCTCCGGGCTGTCGCTGCTGGGACCATATTTGGTTGGCGTAGCGGTGGATGATTTTCTCGAAGGTCCGGGTGGACGCACGTGGATTTATTTTCTCATAGGTTTAGGGGCTGTATATTTACTGAACTCGCTGACCTCCTGGCTGCAAAATATCTGGATGATTGAGATTGCCCAAGAGACGGTATACCGCATGCGTTTCGATCTGTTTTCACATTTGCATCGACTCCCCATTCCTTTCTACGGCAAACGTCAGCAGGGAGAAATTATGAGTCGTCTGACCAATGATATCGAAAATGTCAGTTCTACGCTGAACAGCTCGGCCATTCAGATTTTCTCAAGCATATTGACGCTCATCGGTACACTCACAGTGATGCTGTGGTTAAGCCCGCTAATGACTCTGCTAACCTTTATCGTGGTGCCGTTAATGGCAGCCGGGATGCGCTGGATTACACGCCGCACCGGGCCTTTATATAAGGAACGACAGAAGAACTTGGGCGAGCTGAACGGATACATCGAAGAAACGCTGTCCGGTCAGCAGATTATTAAGGCATTTTCACAGGAGAAGAGGGTTATTCGTGATTTTCGTGAGCGTAATGACCGTATTCGGCTGTCAGGTTTCTGGGCACAAACGATTTCAGGCTTTATCCCTAAGCTGATGAATGGACTGAATAATCTCAGCTTTGCTATTGTAGCAGGGATCGGTGGCATTTTGGCCATTCGCGGCTCGATTACGATAGGGACGATTATCGTATTTGTAGAATATGCTCGCCAGTTTACTAGACCGCTGAACGATTTGGCTAACCAGTGGAATACACTGTTGTCCGCCATTGCCGGAGCTGAGCGTGTATTTGAAATATTGGACGAAGATGAAGAGTCCAAGGATGAACGTGGCGCAGTAAAGCTGAAGCATGTAGAGGGAGCTGTGCGGTTTACGGATGTTTCCTTTGGTTATGATGAGGGAAGCGCTACGCTAGAAGCGATCTCTTTTGAAGCTAAACCTGGTGAGATGATCGCGCTGGTCGGCCCGACCGGAGCAGGAAAAACGACACTGATCCAGCTTCTTTCCAGGTTCTATAGCCCAGACAAGGGAACGATTACACTGGACGGGCGTGACATTACGACCATAGAGCGTGAAAGCTTGCGCTCCCGTATGGCGTTTGTGCTACAGGATACCTTCCTGTTTCAGGGGACCATTCGTGAAAATATCCGCTTTGGCAGGCTGGATGCCACTGATGAGGAGGTTGAACAAGCATCGAAGCTGGCCAACGCCCACTCCTTTATCATGCGGATGAAGGACGGGTACGACAAGGTGCTGGAAGCGAACGGCAGCGGTATCAGCCAAGGTCAAAAGCAGCTGCTGGCGATTGCCCGTGCGATTTTGGCCAACCCTTCCATCCTGGTACTCGACGAGGCGACCAGCAGTATCGACACCATTACCGAGATGAAAATCCAGGAAGGACTGGAACGGCTCATGCAGGGCCGAACAAGTTTCGTTATTGCGCATCGGTTGAATACCATTCGTCAGGCTGACCGGATTTTGGTCTTAAAGGGCGGCCGTCTGGACGAGCAAGGCTCCCATGAGGAGTTGCTGGCTCACAAAGGCTTTTATAGTGATTTATATTATGGTCAGTTGAGAAAACAAAGCTCATAAGCTGGCTTGATCAACAGATTTACAGGCATATTTAGAAAGGACTACGCTGGAACTCCTTTTCTAAGTATGCCTTTTTTAAAGCTACGTAACGTTAAATATACCCATACCCCGTAGATGTATGACGGGTTCACCCAAGAAAAGCATCTGCTATATTAGTAGAACAAATAAGAGGTATATTACAAGAGTTCGCAAAAAGGGAGCCTCATGTGTAAGTCCTGCATAAAAAGGTCTCTTTCCGTATTAGCTTGGCTCAATTAGGTTTGTATTTTTATTTACAATGGCTCCTATTTCAACTAAGATGGTTTACACATAGTAAAGGTTTACATAGTGTAAATAGTTGAAGGGGGTTACAAATATGAGCAGCTTACCTAAGTCTGCTAAATTTCCACTTTTCATTTTGATGCTGAATCTGTTTATTGCTTTATTGGGTCAAGGCATGGTAATTCCCATTTTGCCTGAATATCTGAAACAATTTAATGCGGCAGGAGCTGCTGCGGGGTATCTTATTGCCGCTTTTGGAGCAGCACAGTTTATTTTTTCACCTCTAGGTGGTCAGCTTTCGGATAGATACGGGCGAAAATCGATGATTATTATTGGTCTGTTTTTAACCGTCATTTCGGATTTGATGTTTGCGGTATCTACGACATTGCCCCTTCTATATATTGCTAGATTTATTGGGGGGATGGGTATTGGATTAATGGTACCTTCCAATATGGCCTATGTCGCTGATATTACCACTCCTGAAACCCGCGCTAAAGGAATGGGGTACTTGGGTGCTTCCATGAATTTGGGGATGGTGCTTGGTCCGGGGTTAGGCGGTATGATCGCTGAGTTTGGTATAAGGGTGCCCTATTTTTTTGCTGGTGGACTTGGACTTGTAGCAACGCTGCTTAGCTTATATATGCCAGAGACACTGCCTAAGGAACAACGAAAATCAGTTGACCAATGGGTCCGACGGGAGCCCATTCGAAAGCAAATCCTGAATTCATTTCGGACGTCCTATTTTCGTTATCTTCTCCTCATATTGATCATGACATTAGGTTTGATGAATTACGAAACGGTGTATGCTCTTTTTGTGGAACGAAAATACGGTTTTGATGCCACTAAAATCTCAATGATCATTACGGTTGGTGCCATAATAGGCATCGTGGTGCAAGTATGGCTGCTTGATTATCTCATCAAGAGACTTGGCGAGATGAAGCTCATACGCCTCTCTTTGATCATGACAGCCATTGCTTTACTGTTCATGCTCATTAAGATCAATTTAGGTTATCTGCTGGTGGTATCGGCTCTGTTTTTTGCCTTTAATGCTTTCTTAAGGCCAACAGTAAGTACGATGATCGCCAACTCGGCTGGTGATCGTCAAGGATATGCCGCCGGACTGAATACGACGTATACCAGCCTAGGCAATATTTTGGGACCCATTTTAGCAGGTTTATTGTTTGACAAACACATTCATATTCCTTATATTTTTGGTGCACTAATCCTTGCATCTGCCCTTTTCTTAACCTTTCAAAAATCAAAAAATGAGAAACGGATGGTTGCTAATGACTGAGAACTGGCACCAGAATTTGAAAAACAAAAATCGGGAAGAACTCATTGCGGCTGCGAAGGAACTTTTTATGAAGCAGAGCTTTCTCAAAGTTAATATTAAGGATGTATGCCATGTGGCCGGTGTAAGTCGGGTTACATTTTATAAGCACTTTCAGTCCATGAACGAACTGATTTTTGAGGTTCAGATTGAAATTCTTGAGAGTATGACTGAATTTGTTAGAAGAGCACCTTCAGCCGAAATGAATGGTAAGCAGATGCTTACTTCGATGCTTGATGCATGGATTGATTATGCTTGGCAACATCCAGATTACATCAAGTTTATTCTGTTATTCGATCTGCATTACGAAGCTTATGATTCAAATCAAGAACTCAAAGAACAGTACAAAAAATTTGTTAGCCGCGAAAAGGAACAACATTTCCTGATAGATGCTCTGGAAGCTGGAATCCAGGATGGATCATTAAAGTCGGATGCTGAACCCTTAAAGACTGCGCATTTTATCTTCACGTCTATGATGGGTTTACTCCAGAAAATGAGCCTAGCTTCCAAGGAAGATTGGAATAGTGAATTTCAGGATGTACAAATTGCAAACCGATTTGTAGGGATGCTGATTCAGCATTTAAGTCCAGAAAGTGATTAGGTAGGAGTCGCTCACCGTATTCCAAGGGATTTCAGTGTCCGATAAAGCGAAATAGAATAACACGGCTCAGTCTGTTAAACTGTGAAAATAGAACGGGTACATATACGTTGCCATATTAGCTTGATCTATTTCGCGGAGGTGCGGGGATGAACGGAAGTCTGTTTGAGCCAGGACTGCGGGACGGGGATTATATTCCCCGTTTTTTTGCTTACTATTACAAGCAATGGCGTGACTATACGATGTCTTACCACGATCATCATTCCACTGAAATTATGTATATGATTTCCGGTTTGTGCAGGGTAGATGTACAAACCGGAGAAGATACGGAAGAAAGCATTACGCTGCGCAAAGGCGAGTTTATTATGCTGGATGCAGGCATCCCACATCGGTTGGTGGTGGAAGGTGAACAACCGTGCCGGATGCTGAATGTAGAGTTTGGCTTTAAGGAAGGGGTGAGGGTAGGACCGTCTATCCAACAAATAGCAGCGGAGGAGCAGGAGCTCACGGCCTTTATGTCCCGCCCATTTCCGTATTTGGTGCTATCCGACCCGGAAGAGGTATATTATGCGCTGAAAAGTCTCGTGCTGGAGCTGGATCAACGAAAAGAACAGCCGGGTGCCATGGCAGAAATGCTTTTTATGCAATTGCTAGTACGAATTGCACGTCTGCGGGAAGAGGCAGAGCGCAGCAATACGCAGCAAACAGATGTGTACATCAAGCGATGCATTGAATTTCTCCATCTGAACTATGACCGGGATATTGCAGTCAAGGACATGGCCGCAGCCGTCAATCTGCACCCTGGGTATTTGCATCGAATTTTCAAGAAACATACCGGACTAACGCTTACCGCGTATTTAACAATGTTGCGAATGGACAAGGCCCGTATGCTGCTTCAGCAAACGGACATTCCCATTCAAGAAATTGCCGATTATGTTGGCGTGGCCAGCAGACAGTATTTTCACATGTTGTTCAAAAAGCACACTGGTCAAACCCCTGTTGAATACCGCTCTGCTGTGGAGCGCGATGTGAGGAACTACGCGGAGGAGGGTGGGAGCTGATCATAAAAAAACTCTGAACCATTGCCGATTTAGGTCGGTATGGTTTCAGAGGTCGTATATTTTGAAGCATTATAACAGGTGCTGGGCTTCTTGAGAGCTAAAGTTGGATTATTTTCCGAGCCACATATTTTCCATCTGTTCAAGTGATCTCCCCTTGGTTTCGGGAACCTTGCGCCATATAAAGACTACGACGAACAACGAGATGGCTCCGAATATCCAGAAGGTATTGGACGGACCAGCTGAACTCAGCAGAGGAGGGAATGCTTGGGATACCAGATAATCGCCGGCCCATAATGCCATCGAAGCAATGGCGACAGCTTTGCCGCGAATGCGGTTCGGAAAGATCTCCGAGATCATGACCCATACGATTGGCCCAAGCGATATAGCGTAGGAGGCCACGTAGATCAATATCATGATCAGCACGAGCGGTCCGGTAGTTAAACCCATTTTGAATGCGGCTCCAATAATGACCAAGCAGAGGGTCATCAACGAGGTACCGATCATCAGCAGAACTTTTCGTCCCGCTTTGTCGATCAGCCATACGGATACGATGGTAAACAACACATTGATCAACCCGATCCAGATGGTCTGGGTCAAAGAAGCGTCCGTACCGAGCCCCATTCCTTTAAAGATAACCGGCGCATAATACAAAATGGCATTGATGCCGGTAATATGCTGCATAATGGCGAGCATAATACCGATAAAGAGAGCGACCCGAATACCGGGAGCGAACAATTGTTTTAATGAGTCGTTCTCATTTTTGAACGATTCCTTGATATCAAGTACTTCCTGTTTAGCGGCTTCTTCACCGTGAATTTTCAGCAGAATTGGCAGCGCTTCATAAGGCCGATTCTTTTTGATAAGCCATCTCGGGCTTTCGGGTATGAAGAGCATCAGGAGCATAAAGATCAGTCCCGGAACAGCTCCCACACCGAACATCCAGCGCCAGGCTGTTGAGACACCCCAAGCTTCATCTCCCAGGCTGACGATCCACGAATTTTGAAAATAAACCAGGAAAATACCTGTTACGATCGCCAGCTGATTTAAAGCAACCAAACGGCCTCGGTATTTGGCAGGAGCGATCTCCGCGTTATATACCGGACAAATGGTGGAAGTGATTCCTATGCCGACGCCGCCGATCATGCGAAAGATAACATACCCGGTGAACGTATCTTGAAGTGCAGAGCAGATTGAGCCGACGACGAATAAAAATCCGGCGGCCAGCAACACCTTTTTTCTGCCGATCCTTTCACTCATGTAGCCGGAGAGAGCCGCTCCCGTAATACTCCCTACAATCAGACTCGACACCGCCCAACCAACCTGAAATTCGCTCAGCGAAAAACGCTGCTGTAGGAATTCAACTGCTCCCGAAACTACCGCGATATCAAAACCGAACAGTATGCCTCCAAGCGCGGCTACGATGGATACCAGCGTCACAAACAGCATACTGGGTTTTTCTGATTGAAGCGCTTTCTGTTGAGCGCTTTCATTATGGATGATTACTCCCATATGATCATCTCCCCTCCAGATTCCTAGAACCTCATTCCGTTCTTCGAGGAGAAGTATAACACGCGCTTATAAAAGAAAGGCCGGTGATCGTCTTCAATAAACGGACCTTTTCATGCACGATTTTGACTTCGATTCCCGAATTGGAGATGAAGGGTCTAAACCTAGCATTACCTTGTCATTCGAGCTTAAAAAAATCCATGTCGATGGTCGACATGGATGAATCTCTGCTATTTTTGGCCTTTGAACTCTGTGGGAGGAACGCCCGTGATCTTCTTAAAGACGCGGCTAAAATAGTTCGGGTCCTTATAACCCACTTCAAAGCTGATTTCCTTCAGAGCAAGGTTGCCCTCCTTGATCAGAGAAATAGCTTTATTAATCCTTAGCCGGGTTACGAAGTCGATGAACGTTTCTCCGTATTCCTGTTTGAAGATTTTGCTGAAGTAGTGGGGATTCAAATGGACGAAATCAGCCACCTCTTCCAACGAAAGTTCATCGTTGAAGCGTTCCTCGATATACATTTTTGCTCTGCCTAGCATAGTCAGTGTTTGAACCTCCCGCTGTTCGCGTATCCGTTGCAGTGCTGATATGACGTACGTCTGCTGAAGCATTCCATTCTCCGCTTTGACGGCAAGCTCAGAGGCGTTTCCAGCCTCTGACGACTTCAGTTCGTCAAAGTGGCAGTAACCTCCATCACGCTTGCGTAGGGTGGAGGCAAAAACGGCTTCAAAATAGGACTTGCGAAGTCCTTCCTCGCCGCTATGCAGTGAGCCGATTCCAATAGCCGTCTTCATGCCAAATTGCTGCTGGGACAGCTCGGAGAGCTGCTGAACAAGGTGTTTAATCAGTTGGCGCCAGTCGTTTTCGCTGGTGGCAGCTGGCTTTTGTAAAAAAGTAGCCATGTGATGGTCGATCAGGGAGCTCACAATGGAATTGGGACCATGTGTTTTTACATAGCTTCGGAAATGATCGTAAATTTTCTTTTTGTCCTGCTCGTCTGCATATCCTTCAAAGGCAGCAATGATGGCGCTTCCCTGATCAAGAGGAAAGTCCAGCCATTCCGACAGTTGGGAAGCGCTCGAATCCACCGTCTGGTCGACCATAAGCATTAAAGCCAGCTCATTTTCTGCGAGCGGCATCAGCTGTGAGATTTTGTGCCTAAGCTCCAATTCTTCCGTGCGTGCCCGCTTCTCGCATTCAATTTCTTCAATCAGTCGTTTCAGTGTACCGATGATGAGTTCCCGCTTCGCCGGCTTCAGAATATATTCTTTTACACCCAAAGAGAGCGCCTCACGTGCATAAGCAAAATAATCATATGCGGTGACAAGCACAAAGCGGGTATCGGGAAGACGCTCCTTTAATTCACGAAGCGCTTCAAGTCCATCGATTCCGGGCATATTGATATCCAGAATGGCAATATGGGGACGGTGCTCTTCTGCGCATTCGATCGCCATGCGGCCGTTGTCAGCATGAATAAACCGAAATACCCCCGGCATCGCCCGTTCCACTATCAATTCCAGTCCTTCCCTCTCCAAAGCTTCGTCATCCGCGATCAACAACCGATACATTCGTCTGCTCACTCTCCTTCTTGACTGGGATTCGTATTGTTATGGTAGTACCTAGTCCGGTATGGCTACGGATTTCAACCATTCCTTCCTTTTCGTAGAACAACTGCAGCCGCCTAAACACGTTTTGCATTCCAAGTCCCGTTGAACTGCTGCTTTCAGCTCCGCCTTCAAGACGGAGCACGGACAGTCGGGTTTCTTCTGTCATGCCCTTTCCGTTGTCCGAAATTTCAATTTGCACATCCTCGCCCGCTCTCGACAGCGTCAATGTGATAATGGCCCCGTTTTCCATATCTGCTACACCATGAAGAAAGGCGTTTTCAATAAACGGCTGGATCGTCAAGGCCGGAATTTGCTGCTGAAGTACGGAAGCGTCAAAGTGAAGATCAAAGCAAATTCTGTCCCGGAAGCGCGCCTGCTGGATGGTCACGTATTCGTTTATATGATCCAGTTCCTCCTGGAGCGTTACGGGTTTGTCCAGCTTTTGCAGACTGTACCGTAGTAGATTGGACAGCGAAACGATCAGGTCGCTGGTCTTCTCCGCTCCTTCCAGGATCGCCAGTTTGGAGAGCACATTTAAGGTATTGAATAAAAAGTGCGGGTTAATTTGATTTTGCAGAGCCAAAAGCTCTAGCTCCTTCACAAGCCGCCGCATTTCCAGACTCTGTTTATCTTTTTCGATAAGGATGCTCAAATCAGCAGACATTTGCGAAATGGCGTCCGCCAATACGCCTAGCTCGTCATCCCGTCGCGGTTGGGGTTGGGGCTCGATATTCAGATCACCTGTGGCGATTCGCTTCGCCAGTCTGACAAGTCTGCCGACAGGGCCAGTAATGCTGCGCGAGATCCAGATGGCAAGCAAAACACCCATCAGCGCGTTCATGCCGAACAACGCCACTCCCAATCCGTTCATTTGCTCATTCTTGTTCCGGATGTTCTCGATGATCGGTCGGTAATAAGCCAGTTCAGCATCGATCAGTCGCTGGCCCTCCTCATGAATATAGCTGACGGTTTTCTCCGCTTCAATATAATGTTCAAAAGCCGATTGAGGATCTTGTGCCTTTGCATCCAGAACTGCGGCTTGTTTCTGTTCAAGAAATGTGGCCAACAGATTCATGTAGTCCTCCTCGGCAAAAGAAGGATCGGTTGAGTCGGAGACTTCCTGGATTCTGCCTTTTAGCTGTTTCAATTGGTATTCTGTCAGACCCTGCACACCCTTATTGCCTGTTGGATTGAGCAGATAGGCATATAGGAGATTTAAGTTGCCCTCCGCCGATTCGGAGGTTTGCTCGATGAGAAGAATGCGGCCAAGCATTTCATCGTAGCTCTGTTGTACAACCTTTCCACTTTGGAATACGAAATAAGCAATGATATTGGCAAACACAACTAGAAGAGGGATGAACAGAAGCAGCTTCTTTCTGATCGTCATCGCTTGTCATCTCCAGACATGTCATCGGGAGTGTCTGCATGCACTTCATAAACTCTGGTGTATGTTAATTCCTGAGGATGACTCCCCTTGAGATAATCATTCAGCAATTTTATGGCCTTGGCCCCCATTTCCTCTGGCTGTTGCACAATGGTCAGTTTGATTTTGCGATCTTTAATAGCTTTCAACGTTTCGGCCATATCGTCAAAAGCGAAAATTTGCAAGTTCTGCGCTCCACGCCGTTCTGTAGCCTCCAGAATGCCAAGTCCGTCCAGCGCACTGAATCCGACCATGTAGCGAATCTGCGGATAATGGGTGAGCATGTTCTGAGCTTGCTGGGCTGCCTGAAGCCGTGAAATATTTGAGGAGCGAATCTCCACGATGCGGAGCTTGGGATAGCGGCTGATCACCGAACGAAATCCGGCAAGCCTGAGCCGCTGATTCTCGACGCGCTCGCTGCTGATCATCACTCCAATATCGCCACGCTCCCCAGAGGCCTTCGCCAACAGCATGCCCATCTGTTTTCCTGCTCCTTCGTTATCCGTTCCAACGTAAGCTAGTCTCCGGGAGTCCGGCTCATCCGTATCGATCGTGATGACAGGTATGCCAAGTCCGGCCGCTTTGTCGATTAATCGGCGATACTCCGGATCATTTATCCCTTGAACCAGAATCGCATCCGCCTTGGCGGCGATCGCTTTATCAAGCAGTTTGATCTGCTCGGACGGATTAATGCGGTCCGGTCCGATATAATCGAGCCGCATACCGTACTGCTCCGCTTCCTTTCGAGCTCCTTGTTCGATTGACCGCCAGTAATAATTGTCCAGCTCTTGCGATATCAATACCACTTTTGTATCGGAACCCCTGTCGTTTGGTGAAACCGTCTTCAATTGTTCTGCAAATTGGTGAATTTGAAGAGAAGACAGAGTGAACTGAAAGAGCAGCCAGGCAAATAGCAGGAAGACGGGAATAAGGATAAATGTCCATTTACGGTTTGACATGTCTTGCTCCTTTGGGAATATTTAGAGACACAACTCATTAAAAAATAACATCGCTAAATCAGACTATGCTTTTTAAAGCTGTGAAACAGTCCATCCTCATCCACAGCATCTGTAATGTCATCTGCAATGGCTTTGAGGCCCGGTTTGGCATTTCCCATGGCGATTCCTAGTGCACAATATTCAATCATTTCAGCATCGTTCATCCCGTCTCCGATAGCAATGGTATCTTCTTGGGATCTTCCCAGATGCTCAATAAGCTTTTCAATAGCTACGGCTTTATGAATACCGGGAACCATTAGCTCACCACTGTCTTGCCCGAAAGCAGATACAGTACATTGAATAACCTCAAATTTCCCTGCGAATTCCTTTTTGATTTGTTCAAAAGGAACATTTTTGTTTTCCAAAAAACATGCTTTGTTCACGTCACTACGGTATAGGTTGTCCTCGCCTATAGTTAGGCCGGTGATAAAAGGATGCGGGCGTTGTTCTTTTTTTTCTCTGGCTACGGGATCATTGTCCACATCTCCATAGATAAGCCGTTCTACATGGGGCAAAAAGTTTTTACTCGCAAACAACCCCCCGTTCGATTCCAAATAAAAGTCCAAATCATGCTCATCAAAGTAATCGACCATATGTCTAACATCTTCATCCGATACTTTGTGGTGATATAACATCTCACCTTCAATTTCTACAAAGCCTCCGCCAGCTCCGATGATCCCGTCAAAACCGACCTCCATGATAAAATCATAAATCTCCGCTTTGGATCGGCCAGTGCATAAATAAATCAGATGTCCGTTTTTTCTCGCTTCGATACATGCTGTTTTTGCAGATTCGGGAATCATACCGTCATCATCCACTAGCGTTCCATCTATATCTAAAAAGATAATCTTTTTGTTCATCTTAGGGCTGCTCCTTGCTCTCCAATGTTTTCTTTTATGTTACTACATTTACCGCACTTAAAGTACATACTGAACTGAAGAAACATTACACAGAAAGAGAGAAACGGGATGGAACGAAGTGGAAAAGGGAAACCCTCTGCTAACGCGAAAGTTAGGATTTTTGACACCTAAGTGAGAAACTGGTCATGATTTTGATAACGCTTTCCGCAGGCATATTGCTACAATGGCGGTATATTACAATTCTAATTACCGGAGGTTGAATGCCGTGTCATTTAAAGTAGCTTTTATTGGAGCAGGAAGCATCGGTTTTACCCGTGGAATTTTGCGGGATCTGTTATCGGTACCGGAGTTTAACAATATTGAAGTGGCTTTTACGGACATCAGTCAGCACAATCTGGATATGGTTACTGAACTGTGTCAACGGGATATTCGTGAGAATGGTTTGTCCATACAAATACAGTCCTCTACGGATCGAAAGGTAGCTCTAAAGGATGCCAAATACGTCATTTGTACAATCCGTGTCGGCGGTCTCGAAGCTTTTGCGACCGATGTGGATATTCCGCTAAAATACGGTGTGGATCAATGCGTGGGCGATACATTATGTGCAGGAGGCATCATGTATGGTCAGCGTGGTATCGCTGAAATGCTGGAGATTTGCAAAGATATCCGCGAGTTAAGTGCACCGGATGTACTGCTGTTGAACTACTCGAACCCCATGGCAATGATGACCTGGGCGTGCAACAAGTACGGCGGCGTGCGTACGGTTGGTCTATGTCATGGCGTTCAGAATGGGCATCACCAAATTGCCGAGGCGTACGGTCTGGAGAAGCAGGATGTGGACATTGTATGCGCCGGAATCAATCACCAAACATGGTATATTCAGGCCTCACATAAGGGCAAGGATCTGACAGCCGGACTGCTGGAGGCATTTGAACAACATCCTGAATTTAGCCGCACCGAAAAGGTACGCATCGATATGCTTCGTCGTTTTGGCTATTACAGCACAGAGTCGAATGGTCATCTCAGTGAATATGTGCCTTGGTATCGGAAGCGTCCGAATGAAATTCTGGACTGGATTGACCTGGGCAACTGGATCAACGGAGAAACAGGCGGCTATCTGCGTGTATGTACGGAAGGACGCAACTGGTTTGAAACAGATTTCCCCAACTGGATGAAGGAAGAGCCACTGGAGTACAAGGCAGAGAGTCGCGGTGAAGAGCACGGCTCATACATTATCGAAGGTCTGGAAACAGGACGTGTATACCGGGGACATTTTAATGTTATTAATCATGGGGTAATTTCCAACCTGCCGGACGATGCGATTATTGAAGCCCCTGGATATGTGGATCGGAATGGCATTTCCATGCCGCATGTTGGAGAACTGCCGCTCGGTCCTGCTGCCGTGTGCAATGTTAGTATTTCCGTTCAGCGTTTGGCTGTCGAAGCGGCTGTACATGGAGACGATAAGCTGCTGCGCCAAGCGTTTATGATGGACCCGTTAGTGGGCGCGGTGTGTAATCCAAAAGAAATTTGGCAGATGGTCGATGAGATGCTGGTGGCACAGGAGGCATGGTTGCCGCAATATGGAGCAGCGATTGCCGAGGCGCGCCAACGTTTGGCTGCAGGCGATCTGATTCCGACCCGACCTTATGAGGGAGCAGCGCGGCTTAAGGTGAAGACGGTTGAAGAAATGCAGCTGGACCGGGATGCTGCCAATAAAAATGCAGGACAATCCGACAAAGGCAAGGATCGCGAAAAAGTGCAGAACAGCAAGGCGTAACAGCTACTTGGTACAATTGAAGTAACGCTCATTCTATGGCCTGTTAATAAACAGAGACGGATGGAACAGCAATAAAAGGGTGTTTTCATGACCATAGGTCTGGAACACCCTTTTTGCTGTCGATAGATTTAACGATTTGGCGTAGCTGGTAACCTGAGGTTTATCATTGTCGATTTGGGCTGGCGGAAATTAAAGAATACAGTCTTGTTTTTTATGAATCCACTCTTTTACTGTCGACTCTGAATCTCCTGAGAGCTTGTCATAGCAGGGAAGTTCAACAAGTGATAGAACCGATCTTAGAAAAAGAGGCACCCTGCCGGACCGTCGTTGTGGCAATTCAAATACCTAATTAATAATTGTAGTCCTTAATTTATTCAATTTACAGCAGATTTCCAGCTCACTATAATCTAACATAGGAGGTGACAAGAAGGGGAAAATGTGAGCGCATGAACAAATGGAAAGCGCTTACCTTTCACAACTATGAACGCTACTTTTTCTAGGGAGAGAGTAGGCGTAACACACATTTAATCATATAACAATCAGGTGCCGACATAGGAAGATTCAATAAAATCTACGGAAAGATAGGTGAAGCAATTGAAAACAAAGCAAGTGCTTCGTAAAGGAATGAAGTATGCTTTTGCGCTATCACTCGTCGCAAGCAGCTTTCTACCAGGTGCAGGATTTACGGATAAAATACATGCAGAATCCCATGTCGATAATCCTTACCAAGGAGCGACAAAATACGTTAACCCTGATTATGCGGCTAGTGTCGACACATCGATTGCCAAGGTTACGGATGCGAACCTGAAGGCAAAAATGCAAACGGTCAAAACGTTCCCGACAGCCGTATGGCTTGATCGTATTGCTGCTATTAACGGCGGTGGGGGCAAGCTTGGCTTGGAAGCGCATTTGGACCAAGTATTGGCGCAAAAGAAAGGCAACACACCGATTACGGCGGAATTCATTGTGTATGATCTGCCCGGACGAGATTGTCATGCCTTGGCTTCCAATGGTGAATTGCCGTTGACCCAGGCAGGTCTGGAAACGTACAAAAAGGATTATATTGACAAAATCGCTTCTATTTTTGCGAATCCCAAATATAAGGATATTCGCATCGTAGCGATCATTGAACCGGACAGTTTGCCAAATCTGGTAACCAATCTGGATACTCCCCAATGTGGACAAGCCAAATCTACAGGAATTTATGAGGCTGGCGTTAAATACACAATGAATAAGCTGAACGAGATTCCGAATGTGTACAAATACGTGGATATCGGTCACTCTGGCTGGTTAGGTTGGGATAACAACCGTGCAGCAACGGTATCTCTGTTTACAACTATCTTCAAAGATACTAGCAAAGGTCTGGCCAGTGTGGATGGCTTTATCACGAATACAGCCAATACTTCACCGTTGACAGAACCGAATCTGCCTGATCCCAACCTGAATATTGGCGGGCAGCCGATCAAATCGTCCAAATTCTACGAATGGAATCCTAATTTCGATGAATCGGATTTCGCTGAGTCCTTGCATAGAGATTTTGTCAATGCAGGCTGGCCAAGCTCGCTCGGCATGTTAATTGATACCGGCCGTAATGGATGGGGAGGACCTAACCGTCCGACTTCCGCAGTCGGCAATGATATTAACTCCTATGTAAACTCAGGTCGTGTGGACAAACGTTCGCACCGTGGTAACTGGTGTAATAGCAGCGGAGCAGGGATGGGAACACCGCCACAAACGGCTCCAGCTGGCCATATCGATGCCTATGTCTGGGCGAAACCTCCGGGTGATTCCGATGGTTCCAGCTCACTCATTCCGAACGATGAGGGTAAAGGCTTTGACCGTATGTGTGATCCTACCTATACAACCAAGGATGGCACATTAACAGATGCTTTGCCGAATGCACCTATTTCAGGAGCATGGTTCCATGATCAGTTTGTGATGCTGGTACAAAATGCGTACCCTGCAATCATGCCTTCCAGTGGTGGTGTGGACCCAGCGCCTACAGCTCCAGCTGTACCTTCAGGCTTAAAGGCTACTGTGGGTAATGCACAAGTAACGCTGACTTGGGATGCGTCTACGGGTGCCGACAGCTACACCGTAAAACGTGCCACTAGCGAAGCAGGTCCTTTTACAGCCGTGGCGCCTCTTGTAACAGCAAGAGAGTACACGGATAAGGGACTGACGAACGGAACAACGTACTTCTATGTTGTAAGTGCTACGAATGCGAAAGGAACAAGTAAGGATTCAGCAACGGTAAGCGCTGAACCAAAAGGTACACCGACAGATCCAACCGACCCTACAGATCCAGCGGGTGATCTGGTGGTAATGTATCGTGCTGGGGACACGGATCCAGCGAATAACGCTGCCAAGCCTTTCTTTAACCTGAAAAATAAAGGTACAACACCCGTGAAGCTGAGCGAGCTGAAAATCCGCTATTACTTCACGAAAGATGGCAGCCAAGAGCTGCAATCTGCGGTAGACTGGGCGCAAGTAGGTAATGATAATGTGCTGCGCACCATTAAAGACAACTATATTGAAATTGGATTCAGTGCGGCAGCCGGCACGCTTGCTGCTGGAGCGCAAACAGGTGATATTCAGATCCGCATGAACAATAGCGACTGGTCTAATCTGAACGAATCCAATGACTATTCCTTCGATCCAACCAAAACATCTTATGCTGAATGGAACAAAGTAACGTTGTTCCACAACGATAAGCTGGTATGGGGAATCGAGCCTTAGGATTTGGCCAGATCATGTGCTCTTGAGTGATTAAAAAGTGGCAAAAAAAGGCTGCGGCATAACTGTCGTAGCCTTTTTTTAACGTCTTCAAATAAAGAATTCGATGACCAAGGGAATAAGCATTCAAATTGTGTATAATGAAAAAAAGAATGCTGTTCTACTGTGGAGGTCATCATGAGCAAAAAGTTAATCTTAGATGTAGATACTGGCATTGACGATGCGCTTGCTATTGCGTACGCGGTCCATTCGCCGGAATTGGAGCTACTTGGTATTTCAACCACCTTTGGCAATATCTCGGTGGAGGAGGCAACACGTAACTCACTGATCCTGCTGGAAAAACTGGGGGTAGAGGCTCCGGTCGTGTCTGGGGCTCACAAGCCGTATGCCCGTGAGCTGTTCAAGCCATATTCCCGTCATATTCATGGTGAAGACGGCATTGGCAACCAGCTAAAAGGAGCGCCGTCCCGTCAGGCAGCGTCTGGAGATGCGGCTGATTTTATCATTGGACAGGCTCGTCGCTATGAAGGCAAGCTTACACTTGTAGCTGTGGGACCGCTCACCAATCTAGCGATTGCTCTGGATCGTTGTCCGGAATTGCCTCAATTACTTGACCGCCTCATTATCATGGGCGGCGCGGTCACGGTGAAAGGGAATGTAACTCCAACGGCAGAAGCCAATATCTATGCCGATCCAGAGGCAGCAGCCTATGTGCTGGAAGCAGGTTTTCCGCTTACGCTCGTTGGGCTGGACGTTACCATGCAAACCCTGCTTCCCCAGCAGGAAGTGGACAAGTGGCGTGAGCAAGGGACTGAGCTTGGTATGTTTATGGCGGATATGACCGACTTTTATATGGAAGCCTATCGCAATTTCAGACCTGGTATTGCAGGCTGTGCATTGCATGATCCACTAGCCGTAGGGTTAGCTATTGACTCCAGTTTTGTGGAGACGCGTCCAATGCACATTGCCGTTGAGGTAGGGGATTCCACCGAGGTTGGTCGCACCCGAGAGGTACAAAATGAGACTGGAGCTCAAACGCTGACTACGATTGATGTGGCACTTAAAGTAGACGCTGAGCGATTTTTGCGTCATTTTCTTAGCCGGGTGGTATAAAAAAATAATCTAAAGATTGCCGATGAACCTGCATCGGCAATCTTTTGTGCATACATGTTTTAATGGCTTTCATCTAGAGGAGGGCTCTCCTCAATAAAAATCCCATATCATGTTAGAATAGGTATAGTTAGAAAAACTGCCGGACCACAGAGGAGGAGATTCATTGTGTTTTCTGCTGCTCGACGACTGCCTTTGCTGGAACATATGTATAATCATGCCCCGACAGGAATCGTGATTTTGTCGAGGGAGGGGAAGTGTCTGTATGTCAATCCCGCCTTTTGCAAAATGGTCGGATATGAGCAGGAGGAATTACTGGATATCCGATATTACCATCTCTTGTATAATGAGGCTCAGGATCAGCAAGGGCTGAGGGAGGCCTATGCAGGTTGGCTAAAGGCTACGGATCAAGTCTACAAGACAGAGCTGCGTTTAAAGCATAAACGGGGAACAACTGTCTGGCTATCGCTGGAATTAACCATATTTGATGATGAGGCTACCGAACAATCTTATTTGATTGCGTATGCAATGGATGTCACGGAGAAAAAGGACATGGAGCAGGTGCTTTCGGACAATGAGGATTTGTACATGTTGATTACCGAAAATACGCCGGATGTCATCTCTTACAGCACGGCAGACGGCATACTTCAATATATTTCCCCTTCGGTGGAAAAACTCCTTGGCTATACGAAGCAGGAAATGCTCGGCAAAAAACGGCTTCAATTTTACCATATCGAAGATGCCGATTACATGCGTGTACATGGAATGTTCAAGGAAACAGGCATCATGAAGCGGCGTGTACGTCATAAGGACGGGCATTATTTGTGGCTGGAAGTATCGTACCGTATTATTCGAGATGAACAGGGCAAGATCAAGCGAGTTCTATCCATCGGACGAAATATCACAGAGCGCCAGAAGAGCGAGGAGAACCTGGCAAAAGCTCAACAGTTGGCGATGTTCGGCTCATGGGACTGGGATCTGGTCAACAATGTTATGCATTTTTCCAAGGAATTTCGCAGCATATTTGGCTATCGTGTCAAGCCGGTTGAAACAAGTATTGACGCTTTCATGAAGGCAGTTCATCCCGAAGATACTGAACGGATGAAGCAAATTATCAACAACGTGATCTTAAAGGGAATTCACGAAGAAACCTTTTACCGGATTGTATTGCCCAATGGGGAACAGAAGGTACTGCGTTCGATCTGGGAAGCTGAGATGGACGAGCATGCAGGCAAGCCTGTTCAAGTAGTCGGGATGATACAGGATGTTACAGAGCACCGGGAAATCGAGCAGCGTCTTCGTGAAAGTGAAAACCGTTATAAGTCACTATTTCAGCATAATCCACTCGGGATATGCGCCATGAATATGGAAGGTCATATTTTGAGCGTGAATCCGAGTTTGGAGAAGCTTACGGGTTATACGAGGGATGAGCTGCTTGGAACTGAAATACTTGTAATGGCTTCCTCTGAGGAACAGGACAAAATCAAACGACATATCGAAATGGCCAAACAGGGGGAGACACAAACCTATGAATCGGAATTCATACATAAGGAGGGGGAGCGTCTATTCATCAAGATGACTAATATCCCGATTTTCGTGCAAGAAGAAATTGTAGGCTGCTACGGGATTATAGAGAATGTTACCCCTCTTAAAAACTACATTGCTCAGATTGAAAAGCTCAGTAACGAGCATTCGCTTATTTTGAATGCAGTATCCGAAGGAATTGTGGGTTTGAATACGGAAGGACATGTCCGCTTTATGAACCCGGCAGCCGTTGAGATGTTCGGCATAGGATCAGCCAACCCGCTGAACGGTTCATGTATAGACGTGATTCGCCATGCTGACGAAATAGGCAGCCATTTTCCGGACGAGCAGGCTTCTATTCTCCAAGCGATTCGCAGCGGCGCTTCTTATCAGGCAGAGGAAGCTGTATTTTGGAAAAAAGACGGGTCCAGTTTTCTGGCCTCTTATCGAATCAGCCCTTTGATGGATAACGGCGAGCGAAAAGGAGCTGTGATGGTTTTTGTAGACAGGACGAATGAAAAGGAGATTATTCGGGCCAAGGAGTCTGCCGAACGCGCCGACCGGGCCAAGTCAGAATTCCTGTCTGTGATGAGTCATGAGCTCCGTACACCGATGAACGGCATTATAGGCATGGCCGGGTTACTGGCAGACACGGAATTAGATGAGGAGCAACGTAGCTATATCGATATTATTACCAGCAGTAGCAACGCTTTAATGCAGATACTAAATGAGATACTGGATTTGAGCAAAATCGAAGCTGGCAAAATGTCGTTGCTGCATGAGTCTTTTGTACTGGAGGATGTGGTTGGCAGTGTAGCTGACCTATTTATGACACAGGCTATGGAAAAAGGCATCCAGCTAGAATGGCATGTAGATCAGGAAATGCCAGGGATGCTGGTCGGTGATCATGTGCGTATCCGACAAATATTGGTGAACTTGGTGAGCAATGCGATCAAATTTACGGAGCGAGGGCATGTAAATATTTTTGTGGAGAGAAAGGCTTACAGCCGCCGTAAAAAGAAATGCCTGATTGAGTTTAGTGTAACTGATACTGGAATCGGCATCCCGGCAGACCGTCAGCATTTGTTGTTTCAGCCTTTTTCCCAGCTTCATCCGGCATTGAACCGGAAATATGGAGGGACAGGCCTCGGCTTGTCCATCTGCAAAAACCTGGTCAAGCTAATGGGAGGTTCCATTGGTGTGGATAGCGACGAGGCCAAAGGAGCAACATTCCGGTTCCAGCTGGATCTTAAACTGCCGGAAGGGCAAACGCTTGCCAATATAAGCCGTGATCAGCCTTATGATTCAAAGGAAGGCTAAAAAGACATAGCCGTGATGCATCCTGCATCACGGCTATTTTTGTAAGAAATGTTCAAAGAAAAGATTGACAATCTGTTCTAACTGTACTATTAATGATAGTACAGTTAGAACAGTTGAATATGCATAAATGAATTTGAGCCAGTGTTGAAAGGAGGAAGTCCATGTGTTCGAGCTGGATATCCGCAGCCGTAAGCCGATCTACGAACAGCTTATGGAGAAGGTCAAGGAAATGATCATGTACGGATCGCTTCAGCCGGATGAGCAATTGCCTTCTGTACGGGCATTGTCCGCTCAACTTACGGTGAATCCGAATACGATTCAGAAGGCGTATCGCGAGCTGGAACGCGAAGGATATATCTATTCCGTTCAGGGTAAAGGTAGCTTTGTCACGCCTACCCAGCAGCAACCGCAACAAATGAAACGGGATGAGATTCGGGCGGCATTGTTAAAACAGATGATCGAAGCTGTCCATTTCGGTTTTACACAGCAGGAAGTGGACGACATATACGTGGAAGCTATGCAAACAAAGGAAAGGGGGATGTCCCTTGATTGAATTAAGGGAAGTCACAAAGACATTTACAGAAGAAAAGGCTGTCGATCAGCTTGCCCTTACGGTAAAGAAGGGCTCCATTTTTGGACTGCTGGGCTCGAACGGGGCAGGGAAAACGACCTTGCTCAAAATCATTGCCGGGATTTACCGACCGGATACTGGCAAGGTGCTAATCGGTGGTCAGCCAGTGTATGAGCAGCCTGAAGTCAAGCAGCACATTCTGTTTTTACCGGATACCCCTTATTTTTTCCCGCAAGCGACAATTCGTCAGATGGCCCGGTTTTACCGCTCCATTTATCCAAGTTGGAGTGAGGAACGCTACACACAGCTTACGGATATTTTCAAGCTGGACCCGAAGCGCAAACTCCACCGTTTTTCCAAAGGGATGAAGCGCCAAGCCGCTTTTTTGCTTGCCTTGAGCTGCATGCCTGAGCTGCTGGTTTTGGATGAACCCATTGATGGTCTGGACCCGGTGATGCGTAGAATGATCAAAAATCTCTTGTTCCAAGAAACCGCTGCACGTGAGATGACCGTCGTGATCTCATCTCATAATTTGCGTGAGATTGAAGACATGTGTGATCATGTCGGCATTATGCACCAAGGTCGGATGCTATTGGAAAAAGAGGTCGATGACCTCAAATCCGATACGCATAAGGTGCAGGTTGCTTTTCGGGACAGCATGCATGAGGAAGCTGTCTGTAGCCAACTTTCGGTCGTACATAAGGAGCGGAGGGGCAGTGTTCTGCTGCTTATTATCCGGGGTGAGCGAGAGCGGATTGCGGAGACGATTGAAGTGTATGAGCCACATGTATTCGATTTGCTACCGCTGACGCTTGAAGAAATTTTCATTTATGAAATGGAGGACGCAGGTTATGACATCCAACCGATTCTTCTGTAGCGGCGGCGTAATTCGCCAATGCCTGAGACAGCATGGCTGGATCGGTCTACTGTACTTGGCGGGATTACTGTTTACAGTACCGCTGTCATTGTTTATGAGCATTGGTGATGAACAACCACGAGTGGTTTTAAAAAGCTTGTTCGATAGCACAAGCTCAGGTAATGAATTGCAAAAATTAATTCTAGTGACCGTACCGGTGCTGGCAGGAGTGATGCTGCTTCGTTTTGTTCAGCGACAGGGGCCATCCGATTTGTATCATAGCCTACCTTTGCGTAGAGAGCATCTATTAACGGCACATTTAATTAGCGGTCTTATTCTTTTACTTGTACCTGTATGGCTGACTGCGGGAGTAACTGCCTGGGTTAACACGTCAGTCGAACTGCCTTATATTTTTCAAATTAATGACGTTGGATCGTGGGCTTTGGTTGTGTCCGTCCTTACGATTTTCTTGTTTACTTTTACTGTGTTTGTAGGGATTTGTGTGGGACAATCGTTGCTACAGACCGTAGTAGTGTATGTTTTGCTGCTATTGCCTCAGTTTCTATTCATGATGATAGGGCGTTTTCTGGAACGCAATTTATACGGATATGTGCGGGTGCGAGAAACCGTTGTTCAATATATTAACGGCTCGGAGTTTCGCAGCAATAATAATGTTTGGGAAAACTTATCGCCGTTTGTACGCATTATGGACAACTTGCCACAGCGCGCCTTTTCTTACATGGAGCTACTTGCCTATCTAGGTATCTCTCTGCTGTTTGTCGCCTTGAGTTATGGTTTGTATCGTAAACGCTTGGTCGAAAAGGCGACTCAGGCCATAGCATTTCCTTTCTTACAGCCTTTGTTCAAGGCAGGAGTCATACTATGCGCCATGCTTATACTAGGCGATTATTTTAATAATGCAGGTACAAGAGGAGCAAACTGGTCGATTTTTGGGTATGCACTTGGAGCTATTTTAGGCTATATCGTTGTAGAGATGGTCATTCGCAAGACGTGGCAAATTATGCGTGTTCGTGCTTTGGTGGAAATGGTCGTGTACGGTGTGATTATGGGGCTGGTACTATATATCCCGGTTTCAGGTTGGTTGGGTTATGAGGGGCGGATTCCAACAGCACACTCCGTAGAAAAAGTTTATGTCGGGCGAGAGGAGCCTCTAGGGGGAGATGCAGAAAGAGAAGCTTATTACTCCCAAGACAGGGCCTATATCACCTCTGTGCTGAATTTACATCGTGAACTCGTACGCGCACATGCAGCTGGCGAGAAAATGTTGTCCAAAAACCTGGCCGTCGAATCGGCATTCATAGTCTACCGTTTGGATGATGGTTCCACCATGACTCGGCGTTATACATTCCCTGAGAAACCTTTCCGGACAGAACTGACTAAGGTGATGGAAGCAGAGCCTTATAAAACGGTAAGATACGAGCTGGATAAGCTGCAAGGAAAAGCAGAGACGATTAATATCCAATCCATAGATGATAATGAAAGACGAGTGGTTTTGACCAATCCCAAAGAAACTCGTGAATTTGAAGATATACTCAGAGAAGAAGTATTAAGTATGAGTTATAGTGAAATGCAATCACATCGATATCCTCTGGGGAATGTTTCTATTACAAATAAAGAGTCATCCTTTACCAATAACGAACCGAAATGGAAGCGTGAACTCTCATTTAATTGGCCGGCTTCCTATCACAAGCTTACAGGTTGGCTAGAACAAAAGGGATATGCGGATAAGGTCGTCATCGATGCCAAGGATATTTTTTCGATACGGGCTGTTCCTATTATTACTGAAGAGCTTGAACCTTATCAACCCAATCAGTATATTGAAGACTATAAGCTATTTAAAAGCATTCAACAGAAGCACAAAGCAATAACAATTGAAGATCCGAAGCTTTGGAGTACTGTACTGGAAAAGCGCAGACCCTATAGCTATACTCCAAATATTGCGAAGGGTACTTACCTGGTTCAGGTCAAGATCAAACCTTTATTTAGTTCAGATCCCCACACAGGCTATTACTATTTTACGCCAAACGATATGACACCGGAGCTTGCAAAGGCATTACCGGCAATTCCTTAAGCTCTAACGAGGGAGAGCGTCTGGTTTAGATGGCAAATAGACGGAGGTAGATGAACATGGGATGGTTGGGACACGACATATAACAACCTGATCGACGGGCAAGAGCTCCTCCACATTAGAACTGATATAAATAGAGACCAAAGCGTGTACAGTTCAATAGTGGAGGAGCAAAAAATATGAAGTATACAGAAGATCGTGAATTTCTACAGTTGTTGGAGCATCATAAACAGTCGTTTTCCGGATGGGATTTTTCATTCATCTCGGATACGGGACGAGTGGCGAGCGAGCCTTTGGACTGGTCTTATGCCAGCAAGGCTTTGGCGTTGATCCATTCCTCCAAGGCCATGCTGGATATGGGAACAGGCGGGGGAGAGCTCTTGTCGCAGTTGAGCCCTTTTCCAGAGATCATATGTGCGACAGAGGCATATGCACCGAACATACCTATCGCCAAGCAAAGATTGGAGCCGCTGGGTGTGCACGTGATGGCTATACATGATGACGATTCCCTTCCGTTTGGCGATGCCGGGTTCGATCTTGTGCTGAACAAGCATGAGTCATTTTCGCCAGCAGAAGTGCGCCGTATTTTGCGTCCAGGAGGTACGTTTTTGACTCAACAGGCGGGAGGCCTGGATTGTGCAGGCCTTAACGCTCGCTTGGGAGCACCTGATTACATGTATGCGGACTGGACTCTTCCTCGGGCACTTGCAGGTTTGAAAAGCAATGGTTTTGAAATCGTAGAGCAGCGGGAACAGTTCCCGATACAGCGATTTTACGATATTGGAGCGATTGTCTATTACTTAAAAGTCATTGAATGGCAGATTGCAGACTTCCAGCCAGAGAAATATATAGAACAGCTGTATGGTCTGTATTTGGACATTAAACGTGATGGGTATTGGGACGTGAAGCAGCATCGTTTTTTGATCCATGCCAGAGCGATATAGAGAAGATTCGATACCAAAGAGGCCTTTCCTGTAGGGGAGGCCTTTTTGCCATGTTTACCATCCTTTCGTATACTAATCTTTACCATAATTGTACAATGAAGAAGCAATGGCTTACAGTCTCATTTCATTCATTAGTTATAGGGGGATGTACATGTCTGAACCAAAGGGAGTTATAACCAAGCCGGAAAAGAACGAGTCTGTGCGGATCGCATGGTTTTGGCCATGGCTGGTCGGTACGTTTATGTTTGGATTGTTTTCAGTCATGTTTAATATTATTTGGAGTATGGTTGTAGCACCTCAAGTGCAGTATTTGCTGAGGCATGAAGGTGTAACGGATACAACTGTGATTGTAATACTGCTTCTATATGCATGGATTATCGGTCTCATCTTTGCAGCTTATGGTGCCTTGAGTGCGCGTATGTCCAACATGGGCAAGCTTCCGTTGATGCTGACAGGGCTACTATCATTATTATGTGGGCTGTGGTTGTGGATTGTAGGAATACAAGGGTCAGGTGGTCAACCTGCTGAAGTGTCGGGAGGGGCGTGGGGGCTCTTTTCACTCTATCATGCTTGGGCGGAGCCTGTGTTAGAGGTATTGGGCCCATATACACAGCATGGTGAATTCTGGTTTCTGCTGACCGCACTGCTGCCCATAATTGGCATGGTAGTCGGTGTTGGGGTAGATCGTTATCCAGCGCTAACCGACAAGAATGGTAAGGTGGATCATAGATGGCAATGGGTTGTTGCCGCGATATCTGCTGCGCTCATCATTGTACTGACGATTACGCTCATGCTTCCTCAACGTCCGTACATTGCGGAAAGGGATTTCCCGGTAGTAGATGGAGCTACAGCGGCCATTCCATTCGCGCAGGATATGCTGCATGAATTGACCGGAATGAGCAAGGTTCGTGCGGCTCACGAACTGAGATTCAACACAACACATCAGGCTTATGTCAATCTGATTGAAAAGAAGGCGGATCTGATACTGGTGGCGGGTCCATCCGATGAGGAATTGCGCCTGGCGAAAAGTCGGGGAATTCAAATGAAGCTCACACCCATCGGGTGGGATGCGTTTATTTTTCTCGTTCATAAAGGCAATCCGGTTAACGGACTTTCTTCGGAGCAGGTACGCAGCATATATGAAGGATCTATTCGTAACTGGAGTGAAGTAGGGGGAAAGAATCAGCCGATCGTTGCTTATCAGCGAGAGGAAAATTCAGGAAGTCAAACATATATGCAGAAGAAAGTGATGAAAGGTCATGACATGGCTGAACCACCTCGGGAACTCCGAATTGGTATAATGGGTGAAATGATTAATGCAGTTGCTGATTTTAACAAGGATCACAATGCGCTCGGTTATTCATTTTATTATTTCGCAAATGTGATGCATAATCGTCAAGAGGTCAAATTTTTATCTATTGATGGAGTGGAGCCTGACAAAGAACACATTCGTTCGAAACAATATCCATTCACAGCCCAACTGTTTGTAGTTACACGCGAAGGTGAGAAACCACGTGCTTCGATGCAACGATTACTTGAATGGCTGCAAAGCGAAGAAGGAACTCGGGCTATTGAAAAAGGCGGCTTTGTTCCTGTAAACTCGTAATCCTATAACGATTCGCATACAGGATTCGCATGCAGTCAGTATCGTATATTCACCGCAAGAGTGAAACCAATACAGCAGAGTAATACATAGAATATGCTTTGCTGTGAGTACCATACCCGCGCAGCAAGTATATCAACAACATAAGGGGATGAACAAAATGAAGAAAAAAACATCGGTTTGGGTGCTTTTGCTCGCCGTAGCCCTAGTAGCAGCGGGGTGTGAATCAAATTCACAAACAGGACAAACAGCTCAGAACAAACCAAAGGATTCTGCAGCGTCACAAGTCAATGGTTCGGGAGCCACTGTGGATACACCGGAACAGCAGACTACTTCTGACGGTAAAAATAGCACATCTCCGTCCAGCACTGACAAAGCAGTGGAGACAGGAGGGCAAGCAACGACAGATGCTAGTATAGCGAACGTCCGCATGGACAATATTACCGCGCTGCGATTAATCGACGGCCAATCCGGCTGGATCGGCGGTAATGGATGGATTGCCCGAACAGATGCGGCTCCATCCGGTTCAGTCGGTTCAGCTTGGAATGTGCAGTATCAAGGAAAAGGTACGGTTCAACAGATTTTTGCCTTGAATGGACAGCAGGCCTGGGCTGTTATGGAAGATAGCGGTTCACTGCTGGCAACTCTCGATGGCGGCAAGCGTTGGGAAGCTGTCGGGACTGTGCCTGAGCAAGGACAGGCGGGCTTTTTACACTTTGTATCATCCAAGGAAGGATTCAGTGGCAATCAATATACCAAAGATGGTGGACAAAGCTGGTCTTCGCTCCCCGTACCTAGCCACATAGTAGGACAGCCATATTATCATGATCGGCAAAACGGCTGGGCGGTAACTCAGAGCACAGAACGCTCATTCCAGATTTTACACACCGTTAACGGGGGCCAAAATTGGACCCCTGTCATGTCACGAACAACCGAAGGGCCTCTGAACGGAGTAACTATTCGTTCGGTAGAACGGGGCAACGCATGGATTGAGCTGGTTGGAGACACGGGGATGAATCAGACGTCGTATTCGCTTTGGCATACGGCTGATAGTGGACAAAGCTGGCGCACTGTACTGGCAAATTCCACCGCTGGCGGCGGTCCGGCACCGGGTATTGGCCAGCAAGACAATCAGGTTCCCAAAAATGAAGGGACGGCACCAGGTATGCTCTATGCAGTTAACAGCAGTACCGCATTGATGGGAGGCTATTGTGCACCGTGCGACAAGCCTAATACGATTGGTTGGACAACTGACGGTGGCAAGACGTGGAACAATGGCAAGCAAGGCTTTGAGGGTTATGGCAATCAGCAAATCGGGATGGCCAATGCCAAGGAAGGCTGGGCTATTTTCTCGGATTCAGAGCAGGCCCCGATTCTATATACCACCTCGGATGGCGGTCAGCACTGGACGCAGAGTCATGTATTTGACAAGCCTGTGACACCAGGCTCCTAAGGAGGGAATGTAGTTGAGTCAACATAAGAAAAGTGCGATTACATGGACGGACGGTCGTGAAGTACCACTCATCGGGCAGGGGACGTGGAATATGGGCGAAAAAGCCTCACTTCGGCAGGAGGAGGTGCGTGCGCTTCAACTTGGCTTCGAGCTGGGTATGATGCTGGTGGACACGGCTGAAATGTATGCGGAGGGCGGCGCAGAAGAGATCGTCGGGGAGGCCATTCGGGGCCGCCGGGATAATGTGTATCTCGTCAGCAAAGCCTACCCTCATCATGCGGACCGTCAAGGATTGGCTCAAGCCTGCGAAGCGAGCCTAACCCGAATGGGAACCGAATACGTGGATATGTATCTGCTGCATTGGCGCGGAAATATTCCACTGCAAGAAACAATACAAGGCATGGAAAAACTGCGTGAGCAAGGCAAAATCCGTAGCTGGGGCGTGTCCAATCTGGACAAGTCCGATATGGAGGAGCTATGGGGCCTGAGTAATGGCGAAGCCTGTGCTGTCAACCAAGTGCTGTATCACGCGGCTTCGCGAGGTATCGAATATGATCTGCTTCCTTGGAGCCGTACGCATGGAGTACCTGTAATGGCCTATTGCCCGATTGCTCAAGGGGGACGCCTGCGTCGAGGACTGCTGGACCATCCTGTTATGGTAGACATTGCTGCCAGCCACGGAGTAACTCCATCGCAAATCGCACTCGCATGGGTCATACGGGACGGTGATGTATGGGCAATTCCCAAGGCGGTACAAGAATCGCATGTACGAGAAAATGCAGCGGCGGCGAGCATTCAGCTCACCCCTGAACAACTTCAACAAATAGACGAAGCTTTTCCTCCGCCAACGAGGAAGCAGCCGCTGGATATGGTTTGAGGAAGGAGGGGCCCGATGACAGAACCAGAGACAGAACTACACGAGGTAGATGATCATCTCGACTATGGATTATCCGTTGTATTTATCGGCTTTAATCCCAGCTTGAAATCAGGAGAGGTAGGACATCATTACGCTAATCCGCGCAACCGCTTTTGGCGCATACTGGAGGGGGCCGGCTTGACGCCTCGCTTATACGATCCATCGGAAGATCGGGAGCTGTTGAAACTGGGTTTCGGTTTTACAAACATTGTTTCCCGTCCCACCAGGGGAGTGGAGGACATTACCCGTGAGGAATACGCTGAAGGACGTCTGAAGCTGCATGCAAAGCTAATGGAATACCGCCCGAAGGTCGCTTGCTTTGTCGGCAAAGGCGTGTACACCGAATATAGTAAAAAATCCAAAGCGGATTGGGGATTCCAGCCTGAACCGCTAATCCCCGAAATGCATGAATTTGTGGCACCTTCGTCTAGTGGACTGGTGCGCATGTCGTTGGAAGAAATCACGGATATTTATCGGCGTCTCCAAACGTTCCTTTCGTCAGAAGCCATCTAAATGCGGTTAAATATGTTATATGCAGTTAGCATACAAAGAACCATACACTTCAATCCCTACTGGGAAAAGTGTGTGGTTCTTTGTGCTGCTTTTTTCTATTGTAAGGTTTTGGTCTGCCATGCCTGTTCCACAGGAACATAAGGATACCCCAGATCACGGGCGACTGTTTCGTAGGTGATATGTCCATTCAGGACATTGGCACCGCTAAGCAGCGGCTTGCTTCTGCGAAGCGCCTCTTGCACACCAAGATCTGCAAGTTGGAGAGCAAAGGGGAGCGTCGCGTTGGTCAGAGCGAGCGTAGAGGTTTGCGGTACCGCGCCTGGCATGTTCGCCACTGCATAGTGAATGACGCCATGCTTTACATAGGTTGGCTGATCATGTGTCGTGATGTGGTCAATCGTCTCAACAATGCCACCTTGGTCAATGGCGACATCGACGATCACTGAACCGGGTTGCATCGTCTGCACCATGGCCTCTGTGACAAGCCGCGGGGCTTTGGCACCGGTAATCAGGACAGCACCGATCAGCAAATCACTTTGCGCCACGGCGTCCGCAATGTTGGAGGGGGTGGATACCAGCGTATGAAGCTGATTGCCAAAAATATCGTCCAGTTGGCGCAATCTTGGCAGGCTCAGATCGATTAGTGTCACATCTGCCCCGAGACCGATAGCGACCTTGGCAGCATTGGTGCCGACCACCCCTCCGCCAATAATAGTCACTTTACCGCGTTTGACCCCCGGCACACCTGCCAGTAGGATGCCTTTACCGCCTTTTGGTTTTTCCAACAGCTGTGCTCCGATTTGTACAGCCATTCGACCTGCAACCTCGCTCATGGGGGTAAGTAGCGGCAGGCTTCCTTCCACATCTAGCGTCTCATAGGAAATGGCGGCTACGCCGTTGTCTGTTAAAGCCCGAGCCAGTGCGGGCTCGGCAGCCAGATGCAGATAGGTGAACAAAATCAAACCTGGCCGAAAATACCCGTATTCAGAGGGGAGCGGCTCTTTTACTTTGATAATCAGATCCGTCTGGGACCATACATCCGCAGCTTGCTGTACAAGGGTTGCACCCGCAGTGGCATAATCTCCGTCTGTAAAGCCGCTTTCAACCCCTGCATGGCTTTCTACAAACACTTGATGTCCGTGTTGAATCATTTGAGCAGCACCCGCAGGTGTCAGAGCGACACGATTTTCATTGTTTTTAATCTCTTTCGGAATCCCAATTCTCATTCGTCTCACCTCTCCTAAAAATAATTGTTATCCAACAGCAAATGATTGTTTTTAGGGCAGCTACGCTGCAGAATCAATGTTTGTTGATCGTGTTATCCAACGGCCAAGCATTGTTCTAGGGCAGCTATGCCTGCTATGTTTTACTGTTGGATGCGACCAAACGAGTGCAGAAAATGGCACTATCATTTGTATGCAGTCTGCTGATTAGTTACATGGACTCAAGCCGATAAATGCAATTCGTGTTAGATTAGGTACAGTTTACAAGGGGAGCGACTCCTTCGCATCATACATTTTGTCGGATTATCTGACTTAAAGGCTCGACTTTTTGATGAATATATGTCATATAAAATGACATAGAAACATACACATAAGGAGAATGCCGATGAAAGGTAAAAAAACATTTACCATTGCGGATGTGCTGGAACGTCCTGTTTTCCGGCGGGCGAACCTGGCAGCGGGGGAACAGGGCGTAAACCGCCGTGTGGGTTGGGTTCATGTGCTAGAAATCACAAATGTATCCCCCTTTGTGAGCCGTCATGACCTGATTTTGACGACCGGCCTGTGGTTAATCCGGAAGGGGGAAGAGCGCGCCGAGTATATGGAGCAGCTGATCCGCTCGGAAGCCGCGGGATTGTGTGTGGAGCTAGGCACGAGCATCTATGAGATCCCCCCTGAAATACTGGAGTTGGCGGAACAGCATCACTTCCCGGTCATCGTATTTGAGCAGCCGGTGCGTTTTGTTGAAATTACACAAGATATTCACTCTCTACTTATTAACCGACATCATGAACTATTAAAAGATCTGGAGCGATTTTCACGTCAGCTTCAGCAGGAAACCCTACGCAGTACCGATATGAACGCCCTCTTGCGTGTGCTTCATGACTATGCTGCCCGGCAGGTCATCTACATGTCCTCCATTGATACCAACCGATTCGTGCCCTCCGTCCAGCCGGATGTGGCAGACCATATTGCAGATTTTTATGCCCATGAAGTGGAAACAAGTATGACTGCCGATCGTGAAGGACACCTGCTGTTTCACCTGAATGAATCCACTGCCGTCTTGTTTCAGCCTGTTGTATGCTTCGGTCAGGTGTTTTCCGCTGTAGGTGTAGTACTGCATAATGAAATGCCGACGGAAGAAATGTCGCTGCTCATTGATTACACAGCCAAGGCGGCTGCTACATTGGTACTGAGAACACAGTTTCTTGAAGACCGATTGCTACGTAATCAAAATGAACTGATTCAGGATGTATTGAACGGCCAGCTTCCCAATGAAGAACAGGCCCAGACCCGGATGGGACTGCGATTGTTAACGAAGGGTCGGTATTTATTTTGGGCAGGGGTTATCGAGGTAGAGCATCAAGACAAAGACGCAAGTCAGGTGCGCAAGGAATCCATCAATCAGGATGTATTAGTGCTGCTTCGTTCTCTGTTGAAAAAAGAAGCGTTGCACAATCTGTTGATGATGAAGGGAAGTCAATGCTACATCCTTTGTGCAAAGGAGGAATTAACGCTGCGTTCCATAGCGCAGATGAAAAAAGTGCTGGCCCATACGGTTCAATATATTCAGAACTATGCCGCAGGACAGCTTGATAAAGTGCGCATTCATGCAGGCTTTGGTAAGGTAAGGCACCGCATGACAGGGACGGACCGCAGTTTTGAAGAGGCATATCAGGTCATTGAAGTCGCGCGAAGCGTTCCGGTCATGAAGGATCGGCTATTTTACGACAGCATCGGAATCTATCAATTGTTGAAGGCGGTGCCTCGAATTCCTTTTCTACAAGAATTTGTACAGGACCATTTGGGTGAGTTGATTGCGCATGATCGTGAGCATCATATGCAGCTTCTGGATACGCTGGATGCCTACTTTCAATGCCATGGCTCCAAGCGTGATACCGCCGGAATTTTGTATATTCATAGGCAGACTCTTTATAATCGACTAGATAAAATTAATGAAATCGTAGAAGGGAATTTGGCAGACTCTGACAAACGTCGCTGTCTGGAAATGGCACTTCTGGCTTACCGGATGCTTCAGGCTGAAAATTGATCCTAAATAACTAGCTCTATTTTCCATTCTACTCATTTACAATGCGTATCAACACTGAGATAATAGAAGAGATAACGGAAATATCTTGAAAGGGGATTAATATGAATATAAAAAAATGGATTGCCGTCCCTCTTATTCTGTTAATGGTAGCTTTGACAGGTTGCCAGGCAGTAGGCGGATTTGATGTAAGTAAAAATTTATTGGGAACACTTGATGTGAAATCCCAGCAGTCAACGGAGAAAATTTCTCTTAAGTTGACTCCAAAAGAAGGTATCACGCAAGGAGATCAACAAATCATAGATTTGATTAATTCGATTTCGGTGACTGTAGATGAAGCCAAGGTACAATCGGAGGAAGTTGCTTCCGCCAAGGGTACTTTGCATATTGATAAGTATAATTTGCCATTTGAGCTTGCTTTGGATCGCCAAGGTATGGCTATTCATCTGGAAGGTGCCAAAAAACCTTATTACATATCTTTGAACTCGCAAGAGAGTTTGAGTGGTCTGCCTGCCGGGTTTGATCCGTATGTATATTCCAAAGACGTGAGAGATCTGACCAAAACAGCCGCTGCACTTATGCTCAAGCATGCCCCTAACCCTTCGACCATTTCTGCAACGTCTGTAACCGAAGAAGTATACGGTGAAAAAGACAAGGTGAAACTGACTCGTCTCCATACAGAACTGCGCGGTGATGAGCTGGTTGCATTGGTAAAACCATTCCTGGCGAATCTGGCCAAGGATGAAGCTGGGTTAAAAGAATTGATCGGTCAAGCTATTGATATGACTAAAACTATCGCTTCCAGCATAGCTATTGAGGGTAGTGATAAAGTAACAACAGAACTGAATGAAAACAAAGAAAAGCTGGTCAACGAGGCTTATACTGAGGTTAAAAAGTATTTGGACCTGGCTGTGGCACAGTATGATGTAGGAGTCAGCACTATGTATGCAGAGGCACCTGAAATCAAAACAGTTCTGAGTGCAAACACTGTGCTGAAAAGCGACATGTATTTTGATGAAAAAGGAAATGTTCGCAAAGCGCTGACAGACCTGACAGTTGCATTGCCAGATGTAGACGATCTTCCGGTGAAGTCCTTTACCGTTCTGACCGAGACCCAATCCTGGAACGTCAATGGTAGTGTAACGGCCGATAAAGTAGATCTTTCTAACGGCGTTATTGACTTGAATGCACAAGCTGAATTAACACCGGGAGCGACACTGCGCAATTTTGAAGCGAATTCTCCGATCTACAACATTTTAAAAAATGATTTGGAAATTACAAAAGTAGAAACAATTTTCGATCCTAAAGACGATTACTACGTATTGGAGAATCGTGGAGGTACGGCTTTCATCCCATTGCGTGAACTGACAGGCGAATTGAGCTCAGAATTAAAATGGGATGCGGCTGCCAAACAAACAACTGTAATTGATGATATTACTGGTAAGACGATTAAGCTAAAAAGTGGCTCCAAGCAGGCTGTACTGGAAGGAAGCACATTGACGTTGCCGCAAGCTCCATATACGGATGAATATGGCACATTGTATGTTCCTTTCAAATCTGTTGCAGAGGCACTTGGCGCTACTGTAACTCGTAACAATGCTGGAGAATATGTGCTGAAACGCGATTAAAAAAGAAATCCAGAACACCATTCTTCTTCTTAACGGTTAGTGTATGGAATGAATCAGGTGTAAATACAGGAACCAGCCCCGATTAGGGGCTGGTTCTTTTTTAGTTATATTGGTAAAATGCTCATAAAAGCGATTAAAATAAGCGCTTACAGATTAAAATTGTGCCATACTTTTACACACGGAAAATTGAGATAATTAAAGCATCATTCTGCGTGGAAACAGACATACAAGTAGGGGGATATACGATGAAAGATATGGAGCTATTGAATTCTAGCGAGGGACAGATTGTTCTCGCACGGATGTACGGCCAACAACAAATTTCCGAGCAAACCTCTCGATATCAATCACTTATACAGGCGTATCAGGAGCATTTTGGTGTAGGGGATATTGAATTGTTTAGTGCTCCGGGGCGCTGCGAAATTGGAGGGAATCATACAGACCACAACCACGGGAAGGTGCTGGCAGGCAGTATTACACTTGATACGATCGCTGTAGCTGCTAAAGTAGAGGAATCCGTTATAACATTCTTTTCTGAAGGCTACAAAACGAAATACGTCATTGATTTAAACGACTTGGCGCCAAAACCGGAGGATGACGGTACGATGTTGCTGATCCGTGGTATTGCAGCTGGTTTGCTTGAATTCGGGTATCGCATCGGAGGCTTCCAAGCTTATATATCAAGTAATGTATTCTCTGCTTCAGGATTAAGCTCTTCCGCTTCGTTTGAAATGTTGATATGCACGATATTAAATCATTTTTATAACGAGGGAGCGTTAGATACTGTTGCTAAATCCAAAATTGGTCAGTATGCGGAAAACGTCTATTGGAACAAGCCTTCAGGGCTGCTCGATCAGATGGCTTGCGCATATGGTGGTTTGATTTCCATTGATTTTGAAAATCCCAAGGAACCGATCATCAATCCAGTCCATTGGAATTTTGAACAAAACGGCTACTCCCTGGTTATTGTAAATACAGGTGGAAATCATGCTGATTTAACCGATGATTACGCAGCGGTGCCGAACGAAATGCGTGCAGTGGCTCAGTCTTTGGGCGCTTCGGTTTGCCGTGACTTATCGCCTGAGAATCTGTATGACAATCTCAAGATGGTCAGGGAAAAAGCTGGGGATCGGGCAGTGCTTCGTGCTTTGCATTTTTTTGAAGAAAATAAGCGTGTGGATGAGCAGGTGAAATCGCTGGAGGAAGGGCGCTTTTCTGATTTCTTAAAGCTTATTACCGAATCCGGTAATTCTTCATGGAAATGGCTACAGAATGTATATAGAAGTGGGGTTGATCGGGAACAAGACGTATCGGTTGCCCTGGCTTTAACGGAAATGTATTTAAAATCAATTGATAATAGCGCATGCAGGGTACATGGTGGTGGCTTTGCTGGTGTGATCTTGACGATTCTTCCCAATGATCATGTGGATGATTACAAGGAGTGGATCAGCGGAATGCTGGGAACTCCAGTACTCGTAGTCAACGTCCGTGAGGATGGTGCTGTTAATGTAAGTGAATTGATCAATGCTGAACGGACTCGTAGCGAGAATACTAACTAGTCAGTCAAAGACTTTAACCTATGGGTTAAAGTCTTTTGTCGTTTTTATGACCGATACAGCTTAGGCATGCGTTATAATAAAGAGATGGAAGTTCTAATGAAGGAGGGCCTGTCATGGCAATATATCCGTCCTGGTCCTATTCACAATCGAGGGCCCAAACGTTCGACGAATGCTTACGCAAATACTATTATCATTATTACGGCTCGCATAACGGCTGGAATTCGGCACAGGGCACTGAAGAGCAAGTTACGTTGTATCGGCTTAAGCAACTGAGCAACTTATATATTTTATTCGGGAATATTACGCACCAAATGTGTGAATCGGTCATACGCGGGTGGATGGAAAAAGGGGCTGTCCCGCGCACAGCATTTCTGGAGACAGCTATGAAGAACATGTTGAATGACAGCTACAAGGAATCATTACACCGTGAGCTATGGCTACAAGATCCCAAAAATCGGGTTATGCTGGCAGAGATTTATTACGACGATGAAGTGCTTCCGGAACGGATTGCCCGGATTAAGGAGCGACAGCACGCGGTGGTACACAATTTGTACCGTACTGCGGTTTGGCGTGAACTGCAACAGGGAAAGGCCCGAATTGTAGAAGTGGAGAAGTGGGATACGATGCTCCTTCATGAGACGAAAGTATATGTCAAAATGGATTTGCTCTACCGTAGAGACAATGGAGACATGGTCATCGTGGATTGGAAAACAGGTAAGGAAGGCGATTTTTCCGACCAACTTTTTTTGTATGCTTCCTATGTACAGGAGCACTATCAGCTTCCTTTGGAGAAGATCGAGGTACGTGTGGAGTATTTGATGACAGGAGAGCATGAAGTATATCGCCCCACACCAGAGGATATCGACAAGGTAGTTGGCAATGTAGGACGTTACATCGAGGAAATGAAGTCCTGCCTTGATGACGATTACTATAATCGACCCAAGCCCGAGTCTTTTTTTACGCCGATGCCTTCTCGCAGAGTATGCGGGGGTTGTAATTTTCGCGAGGTGTGTAAGTACCGAGCGGTCTGAAATCGAAAAATCAATATAAAAACGGAGTAGGTGGAATGGTGCTGTACAAGCAATGGAAAGCACCATTCCATCTGCATAGTGGCTATAACTCTCCCAATTCCTGAAACCGCTTTCCAATTCGGAAAATACGAGGTATGATAAGGGTATTATTGGAAATTACGAGGAGGACAATCGAAATGTCGAGTACAGGACACACACGTATTCTTTTTCAAGGAGATTCCATTACAGACGGAGGAAGGGGACGGAATGAGGACGCGAACCATTGGCTGGGTCAGAGCTATGTGTATCTGATCGCTGGGGCACTTGGGAGTCGACTGGCTGATACACAGCCGGAATTTGTCAACCGGGGAGTTTCGGGGGATCGGGTTTCGGATTTGTATGCACGTTGGAATGAAGACACGTTTAGTCTACAGCCGAACTTGCTGAGTATTCTAATCGGAGTGAACGATGCCTGGCGGATTGTGGAGCAGGAGCCGTCCGGGGTGACGGACCGATTTGAACGAGCCTATTGCCACCTGCTGGAGGAGACACGTGAAGTGATGCCTGATACCGGGCTGGTGCTGTGTGAGCCGTTTATTTTGAAAACGGGAGCTACCGAGGCGCGCTGGGACATTTGGCAAGAAAAAATAACGGGCTACCAGCGTATTGTACGTCAACTTGCCGACAAATATGGGGCCGTATTTGTGCCGCTCCAGAGCATGTTGAACGAAGCTGCTACCAAAGCGGACGCCTCCTATTGGCTGCATGACGGGGTTCATCCGACAGCGGTTGGGCATCAGTTGATAGCTGATCAATGGATAGATATTGTGCAAAAGAGTCCACTGGCGATTCGTTAACCAAGTCGTACATAGTCTACATCCTTGTCATTTTTGGGTAATACACGATTATGGACATCATTACTCTTGTTATGATTCCATCCAAAAATGAATGTCAAAGGGGGTGCTTCTTGCTTCGTCATCAACGGAGTAAGAGAGGGCTATGGAAACGATAAATATCATTCTAGTTATTTTACTTATCACCTTAACTGCTTTTTTTGTGGCCTCAGAGTATTCCATTATTCGTGTGCGGGTATCTCGTATCAATCAATTGGCCTCAGAGGGCAATAAAAACGCGAAAGCCGTTAAAAATATTCTGTCTCGGCTTGATGAGTACTTATCCGCTTGTCAGCTTGGTACAACACTAACTTCAATGGCGCTAGGCTGGTTAGGGGAATCTACAGTTGAGAAGCTGCTACATCCCCTGTTTGTGTTGGCGCATATTCCGGCTGGACTAACGGGAGTACTCTCCTTTTTGCTGGCGTTTCTGATTTTGACCTATTTCGAGGTGGTCGTTGGGGAACTGGTACCCAAAACCTTTGCCATACAAATTGCCGAACCGATGGCATTGTTTTTTGCCCGTCCGATTACGGTATTCTATAAAATAACGTATCCCCTGAATTGGGTGCTCAGTCGTTCTTCACGTGTTATTACGGGGCTTTTTGGGCTGAAAAAGGTATCTGAAGAAGATGCAGCACTCAGTGAAGCTGAGCTTCGACTAGCGTTATCTGAAGGCTTTCGTAGTGGTGAAATTACACCGACAGAATATCGATACCTGAATAATGTATTTGATTTTGATGACCGTGCGGCGCAAGAAATTATGGTACCACGCATCCACATCCGTTCCATCTCTCATCAGGCAACGGTATCCGAGTTTATGGAGCTGATCGAGGACAAGGTCTACAATTTTCTGCCTGTAGCTGAACATGGGGACCGGGATCGTATTATCGGGATGATTCGCGTTAAGGAAGCTCTGCATGATTTGGCCCGTGGGCATAGCACAGGAAATACAACGATGGCTTCTTACATTCATCCGGTACTTCAGGTGATTGAGACGGTACAGGCTCGGGATCTGCTGATTCAGATGCAAAAACGACGTATTCCAGTAGCGGTGCTGGTGGATGAATATGGTGGCACGTCTGGGCTTGTCACCCTAGAGGACATTATGGAAGAGATTGTTGGAGACATTCCTTCCTATACGGATACCGAAACCCCCGCAGCGCTAACACCACTCATTACAAAAACAGATGATCATCGTTACATACTCAAATCACAGGCGCTTATCCATGAGGTCAATCGGCGCTTGGAGACAGATATTGAGGCCGGGGACGTATATACGATTGGCGGTTGGATGCTTTCAGAACGTTTTGATATCCAGCAAGGAGACAAGCTGACCAGCGGATTATGGGAGTTTACTGTACTGGAAAAAAACAGTCACCAAATAGACACAATTGAAGCGGTTAAAAAGGCAGTTGTTAAACAAAAGGATGACAGTTATTCTCAATGATGGAAAATGAAATTACAAAGAAATAGATCGATTTAGATGTGACGAATGGCCTGCAACGTAAGCGGCAGCGCGATTCGTCCACTTTTTTTGACGCAGTTTGCTGCCTGAATAGCATGTTGTTTTTGTAGTTAGGTCAGGAGACTTAAGGCTCTGGATCTTTATGCTTATAAATATAGGTGTCTGTGAAAAATACTACTAGAAATGTAGCAATTTTATGGTAAAATGGAATCAAATTTGAGTTTTTGGGGTGGGCTACAGTACATGAAGATGTCACTAGGTACGAAAATGGTTACTGCATTTGTCTCAATTTCAGCAATAACCTATGGAACAAGCGCTTTTTTTATTTTTGTACTCAAGGACTGGCTTGCTCATGGTACACAGGAATGGGTATACACCTCGATCATTTTGTTATTGGGTGTCCTGTGGAGTGGCATTTTGGGCTGGTTGATCTCAAAATTACTTACACGGCCAATTGTTAGATTGGCCAAGGCGGCAGAGGAAGCTTCGTCGGGCAACCTGTCTGTCGTAATTCCAGAGCGCCGTTCAGATGATGAAATCAAAGTGTTGTACGATGCATTTCGGCATCTGATGCTGAACATTAAAGATATGTTCAATGAGATCTCGTATAGCACCAGAACAACTTCGCAAAGTGCAGAAAATCTGAGCTTGGCTATTGTACAAGCTACGGCGCAAATCGAGTCCATGTCTACGGTGGTAGAAGATATTTTGGATGGCGTGGAGCAGCAAAAGCAAGCATCTGCCCAATCAATTAAAACAGCGGATCGAATGCTGGGCGATTTTAAAATGATGCGTAACAAATCGGGACATATGCTGGAATTGTCAGGCCATATGGAGCATTCAGTGGATTCGACGCAGACTGTATTTTCATCCCTGATGGATGGAATGGGAGAGCTGACAGCTTCACATAGTCGTTCGCAGCAGGTGATTGCACGACTGGAAAAAGAAGCTTCACAAATTGAAGCGATTACAAGCACCGTGAAGGATATTGCCGAACAAACCCATCTGTTGGCGCTGAATGCTTCCATAGAAGCGGCACGTGCGGGAGAAGAAGGGAACGGCTTTGCTGTAGTGGCGCACCAAATTCGCGCACTTGCCGCCCAAAGTACGGAGTCTGTACAGCAAATTAATGCTATCGTTAGCCGTGTACAGTCACAAATCGTAGAGACCGTGGAGTTGATGCATCAGCAAACGTCTTTGGTCAGTGCTGAGGCGGAACGGACAAGCTCTGTCGATCAGACACTGAACCGTTTGAACGCTATTGTACGTGAATTTGTCGAAAGCATTCGTACTATGGAAGAAGCCGTAACAGAGCAGACGAATCGGGTGGATCAAACCTTTGAGCAGATTCATCGTATTCAGCAAATGTCAGGGGCATTCTCTGAAGGTGCTCACAAAATTTATACGGCTGCTCATGAGGAGACGGCTATTATGCAGGAAATTTCATCCTCTTCCGAGGACTTGAAAGTGCTTACGAATAAACTCATGATGAAAACACGTGGAATCAACTATAACTAAAACCGTCATGTAAGATATGACGAATACCCATAAAACTTAGCCGCTACACACCGGAAAACGAAGCAAACGGGTTCTCCGGTGCGTGGTGGCTATTTTTTAATTTCAAAAAACTCACATTGTTTTCTGGGATGGTAAGCCAGATCACTGACGCTAGACTGCACAACGATGGTTTGATCGTCAAAACGGATTATAGTCCCGCCTGAGCCAATCAATTGGTCATCTTGAAATACCCGGATACGAAGATGACGTTCCAGTGCCTCGCTGAAATCCTGATCTGTAATTAGTCGGCGATTAATCGGCATGAGTGTTCTCCTTTGAATATAATATCTTTTATCATAAAGGTTAAGGTATTGAACAAGCAAGAAAGATGGCTAGAACATATTCGACTATTTGGTATAAAATAGAAGGTGCGAAAAAAGAAAGAGATCGAAGGGGGCTTTCTATGGACTGGCTATGGTCAGGGTCTTGGTTCGATGCGTACGCGCCGGAAGGGTTCGAGGCTTTTACTCCGTCACATGGTTTGGCTATATTGGGACTCATTGTATGCGCTGTGCTGCTGTGGCTAACGCGGGGCTGGATTCGGTCGAATAAGCCTGTAAGTGAGGGAATTCGCTGGCTATTAATTACGGTCCTCGTTCTCTCAGAGGTGACTTTGAATATATGGTATGTGGCACAGCATATTTGGGATGTCCAGACATCATTGCCCTTAGAGCTGTGCAGTGTGACACTGCTGTTGTCCATCCTCATGCTTATTTTCCGCAGCCGCTGGTTATACCCGGTGGTCCTTTTTGCCGGAATTGGAGGAGCGCTTCAAGCCGTACTCACGCCTAATTTGGCTTATGCCTTTCCTCACTATCGTTTTATCCATTTTTTCGTAGCTCATAGTGCTATTATTTTGGCTGCCCTATATATGACCTGGATCGCAGGGCTCCGACCGACGTGGAAGGGTGTAGGGAAAGTTATGCTATTTCTCAATGGCTTGGCGTTGATGGTGTGGATTGTAGACCGTGCTCTCGGTGCCAACTACATGTTTCTGACCGGAAAGCCGTCGACACCATCGATACTGGATGTTTTGGGACCATACCCTGTTTATATTTTGGCAGAAGAGGCCATTGCACTGCTGTTCTTTTCTCTTCTGATGTTGTTGTTTGAGGTGCTACCAGGAGGGAGATTGTATGTCCGCCTTCGCAAAGGAGCTGTGCATGGTGCTGACAGGGCGCTATAGAATTGTTGTGAAACGATGCACAAGTCATGCAAAAGCAGCCTTTTCCACTAGTAATGACTTGGGATAAGGCTGCTAGGAATGCCTAAACAGTAGTTTATATGGGGACAACGATCCCCTTTATGCTTAGCGCAGCAGCGATTCTGCTCCGTCTACATAGATCTCTGTACCTGATACATGGGATGATTCATCTGAGGCGAGAAACAGAACCAGATTGGCGACCTGCTCTGGCTCACCGGGAGCATCCTCCAGCGGATGCTCTCCGCCCTTCGGAAATTCGACTGGAATTTGTACCTTCTTCAAGTCTTCGGTAGGGTATGTGTTATCATCAATTTTCGTGTCGATGGCTCCTGGGCATATCGCGTTAACCCGAATTTTGTAACGTGCCAGTTCCAGCGCTGCCATTTTCATAAAAGCAACCTGCGCCGCTTTGGTGGAAGCGTAAGCTGAGAACCCAATACCCGAAAAGGTTCGGTTACCGTTGATGGAGCTGGTGATGATAATGCTGCCGCCGCGTTCCTTCAGGTATGGAACGGCATATTTAACGGTAGCGAAGGTGCCGCGTAGATTAATGTTCATCGTGCGGTCCCATTCTTCCAGCTCCATGGTCTCAATAGGGGCCATGGTGCCATTAATGCCTGCGTTGGCGAATACGATATCCAGCTTTCCGTATGTCTCAGCGACTTTAGCGAACCCCTGCTGAATCATGTCTGGCTTGGAAATATCACATTCCAGCACAAGTGCTTCACCGCCAGCCTGCTCAATGATTGCTTGGGTCTCCTCTGCATGCTCAGGTGTCCGATCCAGCATGACCACCTTGGCGCCTTGTTCTGCAAAACGAATTGCGGTTGCCTTGCCGATTCCTGAACCTCCACCACTGATCACTGCTATTTTTCCTTGCAATCTCTGCTCTGCCATTGACTATTCCTCCCATTCCGTTCATAAGCTAAACCTGACTCGTTATTCCAATACCTCTGAACGCTAATGATGAAACAGTAGCTGCTGCATTTCACCCCATTTGCGAAATATGGTAACATAGGCGAACCAGTAGGAACATATAGCCCAAACCTGTAGATTCTGAGCAAGTATCGGAAAAACGTGAGTGACGGAGGTGGATCGAATTGGACAATAAGAGAGATGAGCGATCCGAATCGACAGACTCTATAGCACAAATCGGAAAAATGAAACCATGGGCTCTGAACGGTCCCAGTATTCAAATTGATCCGTTGTTTCCCTATTACGCCAATCGGTCGCGGGATAGCATAGCGGATGAGATCGCCCTTGCGGGCTACCAGACCGTGCATTATTTTGTTGTACGTGAAAATGAAGTGGATGGAGCGCTTGTTGCTGCTTTTCAGCGCAGAGGCATCGCGGTGTGGGCGATGGTGCTGGGCAACGGTTCTTTTGGCGTGTCCCAGCTGCCGCCAGCGTGGAAGGAATGGCGTATGGAGTTGCTGCGCGAGCCCAACGACGGCTTTCAGCGGCTTTCGCATTTTGCTCACGAATATGTGGAATGGAAAAAGAAAGCCGCTGCCCGGCTCGTCACCGATATTCCGTTTGACGGCTTTGAGGTGGCGGAGCCTTATTTCCCCGAATGGAACGGGCTGCGCAGTGGAGTGTACGGGGATATTGGACCACATGCACAGCGTGCCTTCCGTGCACGCTGCGGTGAGGACATTCCAAATTTCCGCGATAAGCATGCGCGGAATTACTACCGGAAGGTCCCGAAGCTGTACGCGCAGTGGGTCGATCTGCGTGTGGACGCCGTGAATGGGCTTATCTGTGAGCTGGTGAACGGCGCAGGCGGTGTGCGTGATGCCCGGCCGGACATCTGTGTGGCGACATGGTCGCTCGCTGTGAGCGGGCGTGGCGATATTCCCGGTCAGCTGCGGGAATGGCAGGGCCTGGATGCGGTAGCCATGATCGGGAGCGTAGCTCCGGATATGCACGTACTCCAGACCCATTGGCCGGACTGGATGCGCCGCCGTCTGCCGCCACAGTATATTCGCGGCTATGCTCGCATCGCGCAGTCCATACGCGCCGCTTATCCGGACCTGTCCCTCGGAGTGCAGGCGGATATCGGTTCACTTGCGCGGATGGTTCGGAACCGCAAGTGGACGCGACAGTTCGGGGCTACCGCCCTGGAGGGCGACTATACCGCCTGGACTGCCTATGAATACCATCTGGGAGGCTACATGTACGATGATCCTCCAGTACCTCTTAGGGCGGAACGTTCAGCCGAAGATGAGGTGGTTATTTCTTTCAGCAAGCGAATTACTACGCCGTCTTTAGATGAGCTGCGTATTTGGAGCCGTGAGGACAACGCAGATTCAACTCGCGCTTTGAACCGCAAGTTAACAAATGATTCACTAACACTGCTAGAGCTTGTGGATGCAGCAGCAGACGGAAACCGTCTATTGCTCCGTATACGCAATTTACCATCAAGGGCATTTAGTATGCGTATAGACGGTGTACAGGATACACCAGAGCTGTGGCTACTCAAGGGGAGAAAGGCACATCGCAATCTTCCCGAACATGAAGTGAAGGTTCCTTAAAATTTGGGTAATAACAAAATAACAGCTGTATAACGGCTCATTTGCCGGAGCATCATGAATTATATATATTAAGGCAACATCTTTTCATAACTTAAACAATAGTGGAGTGAAAAAGGTATGTGGGATTGGGATTACCTGATTCGGGTCATGTTTGCCGGATTGTGCGGCGCGTTAATCGGCTATGAACGCAAAAGTCGGATGAAGGAGGCCGGCATTCGCACACATTTCATTGTCGGGATCGGGGCGTCACTTATGATGGTGGTATCCAAATACGGTTTTCAGGATCAGACTGTATGGTCCAACCTGTCGCTGGACCCTTCCAGAATAGCAGCACAGGTTATAAGTGGAGTCGGCTTTATCGGCGCAGGAATGATTTTTACACAAAAAAATAGAATCAAAGGGCTTACCACCGCTGCGGGCATCTGGACTACCGCCGGGATTGGTATTGCTGTCGGTGCAGGAATGTATGGGCTTGGCGCGGGTGTAACGCTGTTTATTTTGGCGGCTCAGTCCTTGCTCCATAGTCGTTTTTATCAGATGGCTACCCCGTCCACACGGCAAGTAGTTGTTCAGGTTGAAAATGAGCCGGGCGTACTGAATCAAATTAAAGAACTGCTGGAGAACAAAAAGCTGACCATTCACAGCTTTCACGCCGAGCGTATCAATAACGGTGAGCAGTTGATGGTTCATATGCTTCTAAAGCTGTCCCGGTCAGAGGGAGTGGAGGAATTGTTGTCACTGCTGCAAGAGATGGAAGGTATCCGTTCAGTCGAGACCAAATCCAATTAGACGACTTTACGGCTCATTTAGTATCTTTTTTGTCGAACGCTGACAGACCCATTTAACAGTAAAATACTTTAAAAATAATGATTGAAAACGCTTCCTTTTGTGTATATACTCTTACTACATCACAGAGCCAGCAGCTTAGAAAGCATCAGGGGATAAGCAACAACGACCTCATGCGTATGCACAAGGTCGTTGCTGTTATCCCGTTTTGAAAGACAGGTTATTTTACTTTGACGGGTTCTGGATATTTTTTACCCAGCGTATCTACAGTAACTTTTTTCATTGTAGCTGGTTTGGTAGGTTTGTCATTGCTATCCCGTTTGGAGTTGACGATAGCGTCGACCACGTCCATTCCGGACGTTACTTTACCAAAAGCGGCATATTGACCGTCGAGGTAGTCCGCATCGGCAACCATGATAAAAAATTGCGATCCGGCCGAATCCAGATCCGCCGAGCGGGCCATGGATAATACGCCACGTGTATGTTTGAGTGTATTGTTAACGCCGTTGCTCTTGAATTCCCCTTTGATACTGTAGCCGGGGCCGCCTGTACCGTTACCTTGCGGATCACCACCCTGAATCATAAAGCCTGGGATGACGCGGTGGAAAATGGTACCGTTATAAGCTCCCTTTTGCACCAAGGAGATGAAATTGTTAACCGTGTTCGGTGCTACTTCCGGATACAGCTCAAGCTTGATTTTCTTGCCATCGTTCATGACAATCGTGACAACTGGATGTGAAACAGTCTTGCTTTTGTCTTTAGTTGCAGCGGGCGTTGTAGTGCTTGTCCGGCTTGCGGCTTCCACATCGGCCGCTTTTGTGCCACATCCGGCAACCAGCACGAGCATGATGGCTAGCAGGCACAATGTGTACCATGGGCGTATCGATTTTCGGTTCATTAATATTCCTCCTGAAAGGTTGGATGGTGTAACATCCTAATTTATAGTTTGGGGACAGCGCAGAACACTTTTCCATTTACTATCATACCTTTTTTGCTGGGGATAAGGAAATACGGGTTTGAAAGCCGTATTCTTGACCCATACTGCTGCTATTCCCAAGGAAAGGGGCAGGATCATGATGGAGGTAGACAAAAAACTGGCTAAAGGTCTCATATGGGGTATGGCGTTCAGTCTGCCGGTTTGGGTAGGGGTGCTGTATTCAGTACAACATATTCGTGACTGGCTATAACATAAAGTGTAAAGATAGGCCAAAACCGCAATGGTTTTGGCTTATTTATATTTGTGCCAGTCCAAATCGCTGTTATTCAACAGGTGTTCAAAGTTGTTGTCCAGCTTCTTTTGTTCAGCTTTTTTTGCTTCGAGGGCACGTTGCCGTTCGTCTTCTTTACGCTTGTCCTGTTCTGCTTGCGCTTCATTGGCTTGAGCCTTAAGCTTGTTCAGCACGTCCTGACTCAACAGATCCTTTAACGTAGCAGGTTTGTCCTGAGCCGCAGGAGCAGCGAAAGACGAATTTCTCTTTTTAGCCATGTCATCATCTCCATTCCATTCCATTCGATTATATCAGCTTCTTCGTGGTTGTTCCACGATGAAAGGCTAAGGTCTACGGTAGACTTTTCTAATTTAGAGGGTAATAATGGAATGAACAGAAGGGACGTGTGGCAGCATGCATCTATATTGGAAGCGAAACCTGATTGTTTTGTGGATCGGAGTATTGTTTTGCAGCATGGCCTATTCCGTGTCGATTCCGTTTTTACCTATTTTTCTGAATACGGAATTGGGAGTTAACGATCATCTGGAACTATGGTCGGGGATTGCCTTTGGAGTTACTTTTTTAGCGAGCGCGTTGATTGCTCCGTTTTGGGGTTCGCTGGCAGATAAGTATGGGCGTAAGCCGATGTTGATTCGATCAGGCTTTAGCCTGGCTGTATTGTATCTGGTATGTGCTTTGGTGACAGACCCATATGTATTTGTAGGAGTTCGCTTGTTCCAAGGACTCCTCTCCGGATTTATTCCTGCGGCGATTGCGCTGGTCGGGACGGGCTCGCCTGAAGAAAAAACGGGCTACGCCCTTGGCATTATGGCGACTGCTGGAGCGACGGGCAGCATTATAGGGCCGCTGATTGGCGGTGTGGTGAGTCATTATTATGGCAATCGGAATGCCTTTTATTTCTCTGCGGCTCTTGTATTGGTATCTGCGTTCATCGCGACATTTGGCGCTAGAGAGGATAGCTTCAAGGGCACCAGTACCCGCTCGCATGTTCGTGATGATATCAAAGAGGCTATTGCTAATCGGCCGTTGTACTTTTTGCTTATTCTGGCTGGATTAAGTACCTTTTCCGTCATGATCTTGGAACCGTTAATTACGGTGTATGTGCTTGAAATGGGCGTGGATCGCAGCCATGCGTCTTTAAGTTCCGGGATTGTATTCTCAGCTGTAGGCATTGCGGCGGTGCTGATGGCTCCCCGATGGGGCCGGATTGGAGGGAAAATCGGCTTTGCCCAAGTGCTGCTGATTGGACTGATCGGTTCGGGAATCGGGAACATCTTGCAGTTTTTTGTAACCAACTTTGTTGGTTTTGGTGCGCTTCGGTTTGGATATGGATTGTTTTATGCGTCTGTCATGCCGGCGATCAATGCAATGACTGTGGAAGTCACCAAGCCGGAGTTTCGCGGACGAGCCTTTAGCCTGAATCAATCAGCTACCCAGCTCGCGACGATGGCGGGACCGCTGATTGGCGGCATGCTTGGTAGCTGGATGCCCATTCGCTGGATCTTCGTATTAAACGGTGGCATCTTGCTGGTTGCAGCGTTGTTGCTATGGGCGAAGGGAAAAAACGTTTTCCCGATTTCAGCCAAAAATAACGCCACCGAGCAGAATATTCATTCTGCCGGATAGGCCAACTAGATAATTATCCCAAACCCTTATTTTTAGTATATTATTCATAACCCTTTACACTGATCATATGACAGGGAGGGATATATTATGATAAGAGACGACATTTTGCGTCAACAGCTTGAGAATGCTCGTCAAAAGCTGTATATTTTGCAAGCAAAACATGGTTTTAATCATGCTAGTGTGCTCAAACAGTCTGTAATTATGGATAACCTCATCAATCAATATAACCACCTTTTTTATATAAAAGAAAAAAAGCCGACTGCCTAGATATAGCCGACTGGGCGAGAACTTTTAGAAAGGCCACTCGCCCTAGTATTGTAGGACTGCAATATCTTTAGGTACGGCTTGTTTGGTGTGCACTCATCAAGACCCCTAGAATAACGACCAAACCGCCAATGATTTGGCGCCATGTAATCGTTTCGTGCAATAGTAAGACAGAGAACAACACCCCAAATATCGGAACCAAGTTCATTAAAGAAACGGAACTGCTCGGTGACAGCTTGATTAATCCGTAATTATAAAGCAAAAATGCGATAACAGAGCAGAACACCCCCAGATACATGAGCAACATAAACGATCCCGTTGTCGGAGCCTGCCAACTATCCTTTTCCAATAAGGCTAACGGTATGAAAAAGATACTACCTGCAACGGTTTGATAAAAAGATAACGTCACCGGCGGATATTTGTCCACAACCTTGCGCGTCATGAAAGTGTAAAACGCCCACGCAAATCCAGTTCCAATCAAGATTAAATTTCCGATGAGTTGATTCTTACCATCCGAGCTTTCGCCAACTGAGGTTAAGAAATATACCCCGATCATGGCCAGTGCTATGCCGCAGATTTTATATTTGGATAATTTAACTTTATACAAAATAAATTCAAGCAGCGATGTAATTGCCGGATACGATGCGACAATTAATGCTGCGTTGGAAGCGGTTGTCAGGCTAACTCCTATATTCTCCATTGCAAAATAAAGAGTGATTCCAAGAACCCCACTAAACGAAATCGTAGCCAAATCCTTTGGCTTTACTTTGACATGTTCTTTTTTGATTAGCAAAACGATACCTAGTACGATGGAAGCTATGATAAATCTGGATAGACCCAAGGTAAGAGGAGGGAACGTCGTATAGGCTGCTTTGGTGGCAATAAACGATGTGCTCCAGATCAATAGCGCTAGAATCGTAGAAGTATAGTAAATCCGGTTGCTTTCGCTGTGATGAGCTATGACTTTGTTCAAGTTGTATCCTCCCTGAGTTCATCCCCTATGAAAGTATCATAGTAGCTACTATGGTTACTACTATGAAAATGCTACTAAAAAGATAATTTGTATATCAGTTTTTGTCAAGGGGAAGTGATATAGTAAGGAAGAACATGAATTGAGGAGAAGACGTCATGAAATCAAAACCAAACATATTAGAAATTCTACGTGATTTGAATTTTAGTGAATATGAAGCCAAGGCTTATGTGACTTTATTGGAAAGCTCTCCACTTTCGGGATATGCCGTTTCATTGAACTCTGGAGTACCGAGATCCAAAATTTATGAGGTTTTGTCGGGGATGGTCAACCGTGGGGACATCATGGTAAGTCAAGAAAATACACCTCTGTATGTGCCGCTTCCTCCACATGAATTGATTGCCCAGAGAAAACGCAAAGCAGAACAGATTTTTAATGTGGCGCAAGAGAGTTTGGAGCAGTACACAGCATCGTTTCAAAATAGAGAGAATATTTGGAATATTTCGGGTTATGAAGCCATTATCAATCGCATCAACGAAGGTGTGAAGGGAGCAAAACACCGAATTTTACTGGAAATTTGGAAAGAGGATGCCGAAGTGTTCCGGGATGCCTTAGAGCAAGCTGCTCAACAAGGAATTGAGGTGATCCTTGTAGCATATGGTGATCTTAACTTTGATTTTGCTACTGTTTACCGCCATGATATGAGTGAGGAGATTACGTCCGAAATCGGTGGTCGGTGGATTGTGCTTAGCGTGGATGACCGGGAGGTTGTAGCTGGCATACTTTCACTTGGTGATGACAGCCGCGCTGCATGGACGCTACACCCAGGCCTTGTAATGCCGATTACGGAAGTGATTATTCATGATATTTATATCATGGAAATCCTATATGAGTTCCGTGAAGAATTGGAGGCAAAATTCGGCCCTAATCTAATCCATCTTCGCAATAAATTTGCTATGGGCCCGAATGGAAAAGGATATTATGTTCCTTTGACTGAAAAGAGCATTAAACGTGTATAGAGATTGTTTGAGGTCCGATATGCAAAAATAAAAAGGCCCATGGAGTATTTTCCATGAGCCTAATTTATTGAATGCTGTGTTTAGGATGATAACCACTATGGCATTCTTTTTATTGAAGGTTTAGGCATAAAATTGATTTTACGCTTTGAATAAACCGGATTCTTTGACTTCAGACAGGAAGTTGTGGAACTCAGGTATGTTCAGCTGTTGCTGAGCATCGGACAAAGCGACTGCCGGGTTCGGGTGAACTTCTACCATGATGCCGTCGGCACCAGCTGCCAGGGCAGCCTTGGCACAAGGAGCCAGGATGTCCTTACGTCCTGTAGAGTGAGTTACGTCCACCAGTACAGGCAGATGGCTTTCCTTTTTCAAAATCGGAACAGCGGAAATATCCAGCGTGTTACGTGTCCATTTTTCATACGTACGAATACCGCGTTCAATCAGCATGACTTGTGTATTGCCACGGGAAACGATGTATTCAGCAGCATGAAGGAACTCTTCCATTGTGGCAGCCAATCCGCGTTTGAGCAAAACCGGAGTTCTGGTTTCACCCGCAGCTTTAAGCAATTCAAAGTTGTGCATGTTGCGCGCGCCAATTTGAATGATATCGATGTATGGGATGGCTTCCTCCAAATGTCTTGGATCGACGATCTCACTGATTGTAGCCAGCCCGAACTCGTCGCCAACGCGTTTGAGAATTTGCAGGCCTTCAATACCCAGCCCTTGGAAATCATACGGAGATGTACGCGGTTTGAACGCGCCACCACGCAGAATCGGCACACCGGCTTCCTTGAGAGCCGCACCTACCTCGCGAGTTTGTTGGTAGCTTTCCACCGAGCAAGGACCTGCAACCATGATGGAGGCTTTGCCACCCACCAGTGTATCTTTAACCTTGATAACTGTGCTATCCGGCTGATTTTTGCGGCTGACAATCAGATGTTTTTTGTGTTCTTCTTTTTGATAGTTCAGAGAAGCCTTGAAAATATTTTTGAACAGCTGGCGAATCGTAGCATCGTCGAAAGGTCCACGATTAGCTGCGATCAGCTTGTCCAGCATTTGTTGCTCGCGCACTGGATCAAAGTCAGGTACTCCTTGAGCTTCTTTCAATTTTCCTAGCTGTCCTGCCAGTTCAGCGCGTTGGGACAGCAGCTCCAGCAATTGCAAGTTTGTAGCATCGAGCTGTTCCCGCAACAGCTCCAAAGAATTTTCATTGATTGACATACAGTACACCCTTCCCGATTTAAAAATTGTTTTTCTTTCAGCCCATAGACTTTTTGCAGAAAATAACACAAAAAGGCACTCGTCGCAAGGGACGAATGCCGTGGTACCACCCTAATTACAGAAGTATACGTGCAAGTCGTCAACGTCATTCAATCGACGGCAGTAACCTCTGAGCTTGATGCCCGTAACGGGGGCTTCCGGAAACCTCTACTGCGGTCAAAGGAATGAATCCTTCTGTCGTCGGTTCAAGGCTCGACTCGGGAGTGAATTTCAACGCGGGATTGCGGTACGCTCTCAGCAATACATACCTTTCTGTGGGAATCCGATGACGCTTACTTGTCTCCGTCTATGTCTTTGTTCATGGTATTCAAAAGATTTGACCTTATTTTAAACAAAGTGGATGCAGAAGGCAAGCCCTGATTTCCGATTCTAGTTTTTGCATTCCCTATCTGTGCTATCATCTTGCTTGATCTCTGGGTTCGGGCTTCGCTGATGCGACTCCTCGTGGGTTATCTTCTATGCCATCGTCCGTATGAGTCTTGTCCGCAGTCCTGCGGTCATCCTCTTCTACAGGATTCAAGGTTTTATAGCGTTTGTACTCCATATCAGCTTGAGACATCGGATCTTTATACATAGGAGATTAGTCAACTCCTTTCGGTATATACACTTCATTACCCGCATAGCAAGATGAGAAACCGCTTTCTTATCTCCTATAACATGCAGTAATTAATCCAGAATATCGTCACTGTCCAGTTGCTCTTCTTCATCCCCATCGGTACCGTTCAGCAAATCTGTACCATGCAGGAATTCAGCAGGCGCAGAGGGATCAACAGGACTGTTCGGTGTCAGTTCATCGGCATCAGGTACGTCCTCCAGAGGAGTATCAGGCCCCTCGATCAGATTCTCCCAGTTTGTTTCTGCATTTTGCAGGGAAGGCTCAAAATCATGATCCTGTAGCTCAGTCTTTTGATTGTCGCGATTTGCCATCTAACTCAGCTCCTTTGCTTTTTGTTGCTTATTTCGACCTTACCCAAACCGCAGAACGGCTAAACTTAGAGTTAGTGTGTCTGTAAAAAGTTAAAATCATGCGAATAGGGATATGCTCTTTCCCAATAAGCGTTTTTTTGGTAACTGCTGTGATATGATAAAGAGGAGTTGGAGGGATATGAATTGGAATGGTACATGTTTGGTCCGATGATTAGTCGAATCCGAGTAGGTCAAAAGGCATCTACCCCAGGCTATTCGCGTACCGTTATTCGGCGTCCGGATGGTTTATACTGGACAGACGGCGGACAGGCCGGAAAAATAGTAGAAATACGCGATTATTTATTCTCCGATATTTGGACGATCTATGAGGATGAAGAATGTGAACCTTGGATAGGGCTTAGAGAGCAGATGGAGCAACGCGAACAGGAAATGATCATTAACCAATATGAAGATTTTACAAATAATGATTAAAAAGAACATGATACCCTTATTTTGAAGAAGGTATGAACATCATCGTATAGAATAATATAGTTTCAGGAAGATAAAAATGTTAAAACATATACAAATTTGTAAATCCTACTACGTAACTTTGAGGTGCTTAATATGAGGCATGTGCCCAAAGCTGTCGCCGCTCTGCTAGCGGTCATTGTGATACTATTGTCGCTGGACCACATCGGCTATGCGGCCAAAATGACCCCGGAAAGGGAGTATAAGATACCCTCCTGGGATATGAGATGGGGAGCAGAAGACGAGGATGGCTCTTTAGATGAGGTAACTGATCACAGTAAGGTCTGGATGCATATTGAAGATGATACACAGCTGCTCAAGCAGCCGGGCAATAGAGGCACCGCCTGGATTCGTATTAAGCTACCTTCGTTAAATGATGAAACACCAGCGGTGCTTTTTGAAAATATTTATGGCAGGCACATTACGCTGTATAAGGATGGCACCAATTTTTATGAATCGTACCGTGGCTATAATTATGAGAATAATCGTATTCTGATTCCGCTGAAGCCAGAAGACAGTGGTAAAACATTATACATATGGACGGAAAGCAGTAAAAATAGACTGGGCATTATCGGAAATGTGATGACTGGTGATTATCGTGACTTGTTGGGAAACTTGGTCAGAATGGATGTCTTGGATATTGTACTGGGCAGTACATTTATCTTTATCGCCCTGGTGCTATTGATCTGCTCGTTTTTCCTGTTCCGTCCAAGTATGGCCATGTGGCTGTCCCTAAGCGCGATTGTATTGTCGATCGGTCTGATGATTGTAACGTATTCACCGTTTTTATATACGTTCTATCGCGGCTATGGCAAGCTGTATTTACAACTTTTTGATGTGGCGCTATTTATTCTGTTGCCTTCATTAGCCTTCTTTTTTGAGCAAAATATCAATTCAATTTTACTGATTCGGAAATTCAGAAAATTGTTAACCGCCTACTCTTTGTTCTGCTTCATCATCATGATTGTGAATTTAGGAGCACAGGAGCGACTCAACGATGTATATTATTTTTTCAGTGTAATCGTCCTCGGTATATTGCTCGTAGCTTTGATGGTACTTTTGGTATTTGCTTCGATTCGCATGGCGCTTAAGGGAGACCACGAAGCGATCATTTTATCGACAGGCTTTGCATTTTTTGCAGTCATCACGATCGCAGAACTCAGCTGGTTCTTTATCCGGGACGGACACTACAATATGTTTTTATGGAAATGGGGCGTGTTCGGTTTTGTCCTGGCATTGATTGCGATCTTGGGCAGAAGGCTGGCGGAAAAGCACAAGCAAGTGGTTCGGTATTCCAGAGAACTGGAGATGTTCAATAATGAGCTTCAACGTTCAGAGAAAATGGAGATTATTAGCGATTTGGCTGCATCTGTAGCTCATGAAGTGCGCAATCCGCTTCAGGTTACACGTGGATTTCTTCAATTGATGAGCAAGCAGGAGGATGGTAAGAACAAAGACTATCTGCATATCGCTCTGGAGGAGTTGGATCGAGCGTCCGCGATTATTACTGATTTTCTGACTTTTGCCAAGCCGGAGTTTGACCATACCAAAACGTTGACCATATTGGATGAGTTCAAACATATAGAAGGAATTATCAGTCCAATGGCAAATCTGCAAGGTGGTAAAATTTCACTGGATATTCCCCAGGAAATCAAAGTGCGCGGGAATTCCTCCAAATTCAAGCAGGCATTTATCAATATTATCAAAAACAGTATTGAAGCGCTGCGAGAACAGGGACATATTCATATATGGGCTTATGTGGATAATGGAGAAGCAGTCATTCATATTCGGGATAATGGTGAAGGGATGGATGCTCAGACCTTATCCAGACGAGGTGAGCCTTATTTTTCGAATAAGACTAAAGGCACGGGTTTGGGGATGATGGTGACCTTTCGGATTATTGAAACGATGAATGGTAAAATATCTTTTACAAGTGCAAAAGGGGTGGGAACAGAAGCGACCATCCGCTTCCCCGTAGCCGGATAACATCCGGCTTTTTTGCGTTCGGAGAAAACGGAGGGAAGCTTGCTGAGCCCACCCGCTTGAGATTAAAAAGTATAGATTAAATAAGCTACAAGAACCAATCTACCACATCGCGCGAGGTTTCTGGGATGCAGCGATCACGCCTGAAGGGTTTGGAGGGATAACCAGATAAAATTGATCAGACGTTTCCTCTACCGTTTTGATTTGGATATGATCGGGGATCACGACTCCTAACACATCACGAATTGCAGATTTGGGATCTGCCATCAGTTTCTCTCTGAAACTGGCATCCTCCCAAGCTTTTTGAATGACTTGTGTTTGAAGAACTTCAGTAGCCATCAAAAATCACCCTCTCATTCAATTGGTTATAATTACCTAGTCAGTATACCACGTAAGACTCAGAAAAATCTAGCATTATTTCATATTTTTGGAGAGCCAATAATCAAGCCCGCCTCTTCGCAAATGTGAGCGTCCGCCTTCAATTTCTGCTGCCTCTTCGCTGAGCTCTGTTGCGATGGAATGTGCGAACCTATGCAGACCATGGATGGAAGGCTCCATCGTCTCTAGCTCCTGGACTGCTTGATTCGCAATGTCCACATAGCCGGCGAGCGCCCCGCGTACATAAATCGCTTCCTGAATTTGTTGTGGTCCTAGTCCTTCACAGTACGCCGTCTTTTGTTCGGCGCTGATATGGGACAATAGGCAGTTATAGCTATGTTCCACCAAGTCTTCTGACCAATCTGCCCAATCATCCGACATTTGGAGCACGAGCAAGCTCAAATCTGTCATATGGGTAACAGTCTGAATCAGATCGGCATGACCTGCGAGCAATAAGGCACCCGTCCCGGCCATTTTTAATGGGCTGGCTTTTAGTGCGACCTTATTTCTTTCACCTTGAAAATAGTCCTCTGTTCCTTCGGATATCACACTAACGGCCCATTCGTCCACATACGTCCGGGCATATGACCAAAAAGGAGAGGTTGCCGGAAAAAGCTCCTGATAAATGTTTAGACACTCGGTATAGAAAAGCTGACTTAAGGCAAGTTGCGTTTTACGGTTGTCTGCTGCTGTGTCCATCACGTCGTCTTGAATTAAATAATGAGCCATGACGAACACGTTGCCGAGTGACAGCTTGCGACATGTTTCGGGAGACAGTCCGGTCAGTTCCTGCAGCCAAAATGGAAGCAAATAGCATATGTAATTACGCGTACTGTCTTCCCGCAACGGATTAAACCGCGCCAGGTAGTCTAACCCCTCTTGCTGAAAGGGAACCGGAAATGTGGCCGTCCGTTCCTCCGCTTGGCGGAATACCTTTTCCAATTCTTCTTTGTATGCAAAATACCATTCCATGGCTACCACCCGCATCTCTTATGAATGTTTTTGTAGCGACTTCTAGTTGTTACCCGTCATTATATAAGAGATTGCGATATTGCAATATTATGTTATTTTTACATTGAGAATTATGTGAAAAAGATATCAACAAAAATCCCGGTCGGGAAGATCCCGCCGGGATTTTGTTTTTTTAAAATTAGATGATCTCCAAATAGTCAAGATAAGCATCCCATGTCCCATCATCGGCTGTTACAACAAGCTCAATCTTTTGATTTCCGGTGCCATGGTTGACATTTTTTAAAGTATAGACCGCAGGACTGCTCCCGCCGAAGTAGAAGGTACCCTTCGTTTGTCCACCAATTTTCAAGTCAACTTTGGCCATGTTGGAATTATTTGAAGCACCCCGGAGTGAAAAACTATGGGTACCGCTGGTGAAATTCTGTGTAAATTTCACCGAATCATTGTTCGTGTATAAAGCCACTCCGTTGAACGGCGAGCTGATATTTGAAGTGTACTGACCGCTCTTCGTCATATTTACTGCTTCGATTTTTGTGCTCGTGTTTGGCGGTGTTTCGTTGTTTTTGCCGTCAGGCGCTACCGCCCGGCCATTGCTTGGAGAGATCATACCAGAGCAAAGGTTGCGGTTTTTGAGATTCTGTGCGATTTGTGGGATCGCTTGGAGCGTAGTCTGATACTGATCGTGCATAAGGATCACATCGCCGTTTTTAAGTCTGCTTGCGGCAGCTACGATCTGTGCGGTAGAGGCGCCGTTCCAGTCCTGGGAGTCAACGTTCCATAACACTTCGGTAAGACCGTTTTGGTTCTCAATGGATTTGAGGGTTCCATTGGTCTCGCCATACGGAGGACGGAACAACTTTGGTGCCGTGCCAGTAATAGACTGTATTGTTTGCTGTGTGCGTGTAATTTCCGATGACATCTGTGATGCGCTCAGTTGCGTCATATGCGGATGTGACCATGAATGGTTACCGATCCACATGCCTGCTGCTTGTTGTTCACGTACGAGCGAAGAATTATTCTGCGCGTTTTGTCCAAGATTAAAGAGCGTTGCGCGTAATCCGTTTTGCTTCAGGGCACTAAGCAGTGCTCTGGTATTAGAGGGATTGGGGCCATCGTCAAAGGTTAACGCTACATAACCGTTCGAGCAATCAGCCGCATGCGCCTGATTGTTGGAGATTACCAGCGACCCTGTGAATAAAGACACGGTGATTGACATAATCGCCGTCCATTTTCCTAATTTAGCTATAGACAAGGTTCTTCCTCCTAACAATTTTAATAAACAGTAAGGTTAGTTGATTTTAGAGTCGTTCCGCCCTTAGGATTATCTGTCGTTAATCGTAATGGTATTATTAGTTACATTGGCACTGACGCTGCTTCGGCATCCCTCTACAGTAAGTGAAGTTTCATACATCATGCCCATTTTCATGCCCATGCTTTCCCACTTTTTGAAGTACTCGCTGACCGATATGGTTCCACTTGTGCGTTTGGATGTCCGGACACTCCAATACTGTTGAAAAGTTGTAATGTCTCCTTTAATAGAAGGCTGGTTAACCCGAGTGGTTTCATAAATATCATATGTTCCCCCGTCAACGGTAAAGGTGCCCTTTGGTGTTGCACCAGGTGGACGCCAGCTTCCCCAGCTATCGACGATGTAATATTCTACGAGCGGGTCAACTGCCCATCCATAGACGCATAAATAAGAATTACCATTTGGTTGGTAGTTGGCGCTGTAGTTTACAGAAATATTTCCGATTTGCTGGTGTGTCTTGGTTTCGTCGAATTTCTTGCCTTTACGGAATAATGCTGACTGTGATGCAATGCATTCTGTAGTAGCTTGATACAACATTTATTTCCAAAAATATAGTTGTAATCGATTACAAATTAATATTATCATGTTACCCTTCATATTTAACCTGAAAAACTTCAAGTTATATTGTAGAAAGTTTAGTTGTTTATTTTTGCTCACTCTACACGATAGGGTTCTCAAGGAGCGCGTGAAGATCGAAGGTTGGGTGTAATTGTGATAGCAATGCTCATGAGCTCTTTTTCCCGTCTTATGGTTACTTAACAGGCGAAATACGAATAAAAAAAGCTGAAAGAGAAAATATAGATGAAAAAGGGTGAAAGGAGGGTCCACAACATGAAAAAACAATGGAAATTGACCGCTGCTATCCTATATGGAGGAGTAATGATGTTCGGTGCTACGAGTGCCGCAGGAGCATCCAGTATGGAATCAGAGCATTCGTTGCAAGCTCTCACTCCCAATAATTCAGTCCAAGGGGAAGCCCAACAGTGGAATGTTGAACCACAGGACGATCACGGGCACGGACATGTGCACAGACATAGACATGGCAAAAGGCCTGGCGGCTTGAATCACCATCTCAACGAAAAAGTAGCTAGGCTGCTGGGGATCACACCTGTCCAGTTAGAGAAAGAGCTGGGACAAGGGAAATCGTTGGCCGAGGTGGCTAAAAGCAAAGGCATTCGAGAGGATCAGCTTATTGATAAATTGAAGAATGAAATGACCGTGGATTTGAAGCGGATTGTGAACCGTAAAGGTCCGATTACATTTGACCGTAAATCTGGAACTTCGAATGAAGCTCAATTGAAGCGATAGTCTGGGAGTAAAATTGTTTTACAATAAAAAAGGATGGGGAGAACCCATCCTTATATTTCAACTTCCTTATCATTTACGATGTCATATTTAGTTACTTTACCAGTGTATTTATCTACATAATAGAATCCATAAGTTGCAATGTGATCAGGAAAATCTTCGTAAGCTCTTAAAGAGTATTTTGTTCCTTCGATCCCTTCAACCATTACGTGTAAATTATATTTAGTAGCTTCGTTTTTTATTTTATCCAAAAGAATAGTGATTGCTTGATTTTCTATAATAATATTTTGCTGTTTCCCTAAATACAGTTTATTACCCTTGATGCTGATTGGTCTGCTTTCGGCAGTTCCAATATCCTTAACAGAGATGTACGTGTTTCCATTGTAAATCAAGCCCTCGGCAGTATTCTTTTTTGTACCCTCTAAAAATACATCAAACTTTTTCACAACAGCATTTACACTTGTTCCAGATGCAGCCATTGCGGTTGCACCCGTAATCATCATCCCTACGGTTAAGCCCACGAATAGCCCCTTTAATTTGTCATTCATTCTAATTACCCCTTTTATGTATGTAAATTTATTTATTAATAATATCCCAAATACCACCATGCATAAAGTGATTGTTGTGAGGAGAATCAGCTATCTTTAAAGAGCTTAAAAAAATCAATGGTTTCATTAAAATCTTCATCATCCGTATAAATGTTCATGACCTTGCCTATTTCGATTGCAAAATCTACATACTTATTGGGTTTAGCAGATATGATATTCTTGTGTATTTCCAGGCCCGATGGATGACTCACATGATTTTTAGGAGAAACACCTGCTAGCTCCAATAGTTCCGTGGCAGAACAAATGGTCGCGATCACTTTATGATCATTATTTAGTGCACAATATCCCCTTTGGTTTTCATAAAATAGGTTGCTAGCATAATTTCAAAACTAACATACCCATCATAAATTAGAACATGTGACTTCATTTATACACCCACTAACCATTTTTTTGTTTTAAGTCCGTTAAAAGCGTTTTTAGGAAGTTTACATATAGTCAGAATATATCATCTTGAAGAGTTTAAATCCATATTTTACAGCAATATCATTTGGAAGTTTTGAAATCTAATCTGTTAAATTTTAGTCATTATGGTTTCGAAGTTAAAAAATAACCAGTCGCCTTGAGATAAACAGCGACTGGTTATTGGAGTTTACTGGGATCAAGTTAATCAACACCTATAATAGCTTTTTAAGCTGAGATATACGGCTTTGTGACACGCCAAGCCATTCAGCATATTCGCCTTGCTGGGCTGTTGGATACTCACGCATAAGTCTTCTTAGATGTTCAACCAAATGTTGTGAAGACGATCGTTTTATGCTTTTCTCACTATCTCCAGCTTCCTTAACAGCAAGAGCAGGTATTGGACAATCCTCGATGTTTCCCTTCAAATCTTGTATGCATTTTTTACATAAAAATGAATGTCTGAAATAGCTTAAATCCTGGACCGAATGGCATAAGTGACAGCAGACACCAATATACTTCCGCATACTTAACAATCCGGTTTCAACATCCAAATAAAATTCTAAAGACTCGCCAGCTTGAATACCCATAGAGGTTCGCAATTCCTTTGGAATAACAATCCGGCCTAACGTGTCCAAGGGACGTGTCATACCTGTATTTTTCAAGTGATCTTCTCCTATCATAATAATCTATCATCCAATGATCTCCTAATAAAAATATAAAAATCTATAAAGTAAAAGTATTTATTGATGTTCCAAAAGATGGTATTATCATGAATGAAAAAACAGTAATTATACTATTTGTTTCAAAACTATATGAATTATTGAAAATGGGAATCTATGAAGATGCTGAAAGGGTGGTTTATCCATGGAAATCACACCTACGATACAGGCAGAAGTTCAAACCTATCTGAAACGAAAAGGCTTAACCATGACCGAGTTTGGTCACACGATCGATTTGAATGTAGGTACAGTTAGTGGTATTGTGACGGGCAACCGGTCTATGTCTGTTCACCAACTGGATAGTATTACTGCGGGAATGAATTTACCACCGGATTATTTTTACGAACGTTACATTGAAGAATGCATTGAAGAATGTCCACTCAACTGGAAAAAAATCAGCCCGTTCCTGTACCGATGCATTGAGCTGGGGCGATTGGACTGCTTGCAGCGAGTTGTCATTCTGTTATTGGATAACCCTAATTATCTGCCATCGCTCTTTGAAGTCGCCGAAAATGTATACAAAGACGGTTACAGCGAATCAGCTGCTTACTTATACAAAAAGGTAGCTGAAAGCGAAAAGCAGCAGCATTCAGAGCGATTAGCAATCTGCCAGTATCGCTTGTTCCAAATCAAAGTTGGACAGGATCGGGCTGTAAACCTTCAGGCTGCTATTGAATTCGCCCCCTTTGTGGATCGCTTAGACGAGATAGAGCAATTAGATGCTCTAAAAGATTTAGCGAATGTCTATAGGTCATTAAGCATGTGGGACAAGGTGTATGAATTTGCACATCGGATGGGTCAGTTAGGACAGCTTCAATATCATTTGGTTCACAATTCCAAGCGAAAAGGAACAGAGCCACGAAAAAAGCTAAGCAGACCATTGTTTGTATACATAGCCTACGCCGAATTGATGTGTGCTAATGCTTGTGATGCAAAAGGCGATCATGCACAAGCATTAGCACATCTTCGTGGTTATTCCGATCTAAGCTGGGTGAAGGAAAATGATCCAGATACACTCCATTGGCTAGAAAAATTTGAGCATTGGGCAAAAATTAATACCTGTGTTAATAAGCTTATGTCTGGAGATATTAGTGTGCTGCCAGATTACGTTGAACATATATCTGGAGAGCAACATATATTTGCAGAACTTTTAAATGTCATAGAAGTAGCTAATCGTTACAACATCGATATTGATCATATTCTTCAGCAGTTTGAACCCCAAATTACAGTCTATCGTGATCAAGAATATACGAGTACATTAACAGAGCAGCAAGTCATACTCGAAGAAACTGTACGATTCTGGTATAAGTTAGCTAAATACAACCTATATAAAGGGAGATACCTTTATGGGTTTAAATGCTTAATAGAAGCTTTGAAAAAAGCTGGTATAATTAACCACGCACTACTTATTTCCAATTGTGCAGGCTTATTTTTCTGTTTCAGTGAGCTTGCTACTCCTGAAATGCAGGCACAATTTTATTCTGCTTATAAGGAGGTGTGGGAAAAAAATGATCAAGAAGACAGTTTTAATTTTGGCAACAATTAGCTTTTTACTGGTAGTTGGATTACCAGTTCCAACTGAAATCCCAAGCGCTAACACAGTCCAAGTTCAAGGACATATTGGCACAGCTTAGTCGATTTTTTTGTTTTTTTCATTGGCCAGCTTATTGCTGGTCTCTTTTTGTATTATTTTGTAATTTTTTGCTTCAAAATTGATCCTGACGTATTTGTACATCCCTTCTTAAAATGAGATTCAGTAGGAGGTATGTAGGATGAACAAAGATGAAACGGTAACGTTAACTCAACAAATCGAACATGCCAGACAACACTTGCTTGATCTTTACGCAGAGTATGGCTTAGGACATGCTTGTGTACTGGAGCAGTCTATGCTTTTGGATGAACTGATTAATCAGTTCAACCGTATGTTTCAGACCAGGAAGCAGCCTCACCCGGTTTTGGACCAGATCCTTAACAACGACGATGGTATGTTCAGTTTATCCCCCCATTCTTTTTATGCAAAACTGTGACTTCTCCCACGTAATGCTTATAATTATTCTATATAATGACTTATTTTAAAACAAAATACATATCCATGTCATAAAATGTTAATCAGTTACGGACATGATTCAGCATGCTTAGACAACAAAAAAAGCAGAGCTCAATACGTGAGCCCTGCGAAAGTCCTTGAGGGTGTTCGAATCCCCCATATTGAACGCTGAAGCAGAAGATTAGCCAAGCTCCTGTGTGCTTTTGGAAGCACGTTTGGAGGAGAGGAACTGAAAATTAGGCCGCCAGTTCAAGCGCTGTCTGCCTTTGGAGCCAACAATCCAGTTGCCGCCAGGCAGATGGGCAAAGAGCCAACTGATGCCCAGAGACACACTTGCCACGACAACAAACGTAATGAGCGTAGCTGTAAAATGATGATCACCCAGTACAAGCGGACGAGTGTAATAGGATATGAAGGATAGCACGAGTGCATGGGCCAGATATCCTCCGAAGGAGTAGCGTCCAATCCAGTTAAGCATACGGCGAAACGGCTCGGTACGCGGGTCTTTTTGCAAATGAAGCAGCAGTCCATACAACAAAAGCAACTGCGAGACAATCAGCACGAAGGTGCTTGGCTTTAAATAGGTAGAAATATTGAGATTGATCGTATCGCCAGACTGGATCAGCATCGTGTGACCCATGAGCATGAACAGACCAATAAAGACAAATACATTCCACGGCAACGTCTGTTGGGCCAATCCCCGCCAGGTGTCCGTCATATAGGCGCATACTGCGCCCAGCATAAAATAGAAAAAGTACATAACAAAGTTATAAGTGCGGTAATCTAACAGGGTCTGCCCCAAGGATGGCAACCAAGCGCTCCATGCAGACATGTCATAGTAGGACCATTGTAACAGCAACGCATAAGCCGTAGCAGCAATCAGCATCACAGCCAAAACAAGCTGCTTGCGCCTTTTGGTGCTAAAACGACGTAGAAACGTCCGAATCCGTTCGGTTGCTTTTGCAAATAAAGGAAACCAAATATAAAACTGAAAGATCATGACCACAAACCATAGATGATATCCGCTGACGGGGATGATCATTTCCTCGAACATGCCTTTGTAAAAATATATATTTCCCCACTGCGCCGTTGACCAGTTCTGAGTACATACCCAATAAACAATGGTCCAGCAGAGAAAAGGAACATAAATATCTCGAAACCGTCTGCCAATATAACGGGAATAGCCAATCGGTTTGTTACCATTATAAAATAGCAGCGCCGCAGACAGGAAGACGAACGTGGGTGTGCCAAAACGTGTCAAATGGTACAGCATCGCGAGCATAACGGAATCCGGCTGTAGGATGTCGCTGCGATAAATATATTCGCCAATGCAATGCTGAAGCACGACAGCGAGGTAGGCAAGACCCCGTAGTTCTGTCCATTCCGCAATACGTGGCTTGCTCATCCATATCACTCCTTTTCCTCAAGATTCGCACATGTTTTCCCTAGCACAATTGTAGGTATTGTAACGTAGAAACATTAGTGCAGGATTAACGCCACCTGAAAGTAAGAAGAGTGAAGTAGTTCCAATTTAATATGATTGCGTTTACAATCTAAGTGAAACCAGAATAAATTAAAGTGAATTTATAACTTAAGGATACGCACAGGAAGAGGAGAGGAAGGATGAAGAAAACGCTGCTGGTGTACATGCTGCTGATTGCAGCCTTTGCTCTCTATGTGTTCAGATATGAACAAACCGGGCGGTTGAATGGAGCTTGGGAGGAAAAAGGGCTACGAGGCAGTATCGGAGAAACGTATATGATGATTACGTTCCAGTCCGGTTTGGAGTATTGGAAAAGCGGGCTCAAGGGCTTCGAGGATGCTGGGGATGCCTTGGGGGTGACAGTGGAGTATCGGGGGGCTACCCGGTATGATGCACAGGAGCAGACGACGGTCATTGAGCAGGCGATTGCCCGTAAACCCGCAGGCATTGCCATATCAGCGATTGATCCCCACTCCCTGATCCCGGTCATTAATAAGGCACTGGATGCCGACATCCCTGTAGTGCTGTTTGACGCCGGAGCGCCGGGGAGCCGGGCATATACTTTTTTGGGCACAGATAATTATAAGGCAGGCGTGACCGCTGCGGAAAAAATGGCAGAGCTGTTGGGACGTGAAGGCCAAGTCGCTGTTCTCACACTGCCTGGGCAGCAAAATCATGAGGAACGCTCGCGCGGCTTTCGCGATACCATTCAGCGGCAGTATCCTGCCATGAAGGTGGTGGAAGTGGTAGATGGTCGTGCTGACGTGATGGTGTCTAGGGATGAATCGCAAAGGCTAATGAAAGCTTATCCGAAACTGGCGGGTATTTTTGTGACCGAAGCCACCGGAGGAACAGGTGTGGGTGAGGCAGCACTGAGCCAAAAAAGCAGTCATCCGCTGAAGATTATTTCTTTTGATACGAATAAAGCGACACTGGATATGATTCGTGATGGGACCATCTCGGCAACGATTGCCCAAGGGACATGGAATATGGGCTATTGGTCACTTCAATATCTGTTCCATCTGCATCATCATTTGACGATTCCTGCACCTTCTTCCTCTGGAGACAATACTCCGCTGCCCGTGCGGGTAGATACTGGGATTTCCGTCGTCACCCGAGCGAATGTAGATGATTATTATGCAAAATAAATTTTGGGAGCGTTTCTACTTAGGATTGCACCAAATGATGCCACGGCTTCGCTTGCGTAATATGCCTTTACGTTATCAGCTCATGGTGCTGTTCTTGTTGTTTGGCATCGTGCCTTCTCTGGGACTAGGCCTGCTGGTGAATTGGACGGTGGAACGGATTATTGAGCGGCAGGTGGAAAATCATACGATGCAGTTGATTGGCAAGGTGAACGAAGCACTGGATACCAAAATGGAAAATTTGCAGAACATGACGTATCTGATTGCCTTTAATCCTGATATTGGCGAGTTTTGGAAAGGGCGGACGCTGGCCGATGGCCACGCGGTTCATACGAGTAGTGTAATGCCAGAAAATCAGGGGGAGCGAGCCCAGAAGCCTCTGCAAAACCAGGCTCCCGGCTCCAAGCAGGCAGTAAGTTCCGTACAGGAGCAGGATACGCTGTATAAAATGAAGCAATTTTTGCAGGGGTTTACCACCTTATATCCTGAAATTGCCGGGATTCTGATCGTGAACGAAAAAGGCGATTATATTAGCAATGAAATGTATGCTCGAAGCACGCGCAGCCTGACGGAAGAAGACTGGTACACACAGGCGGCGCAGCATGCAGGTATATTCACGGTGCTGGGACAGCCAAGTCACCGTAATGTGACCACTCATGTCCGGTATAAGGACAGTGAAATTGTCTCTGTCGTTCGCTCGGTCACGGACCCAGAGACAGGACATGTACTGGGTGTGATTATGATCGATCTCAAGCTGCGGGCTGTGTCGCAAGCCGCCAGAGATGTAACCTTGGGCAAAAGCGGGTATGTCATGGTGACAGATGCCAAGGGACGCAGTGTATATATGCCAGATATGCCTTTGATTGAGCGCATTCCGCCGCAATGGTTCGGGACAGAGGATAGCGGAATGTTTACCCGTGAAGCCGGAGGTAGGGAATTGCTCTTCATGTTCCAGGCTTCCGAGTTCACGGGCTGGAGAACAGTGGGAGTATTCCCGGCACGCGAATCTACACTGGAAGTGCGGCAAATTCAGTTCTACGTCGTCTGTTTTGTTTTCATTGTATGTCTGTTTGGTTTAACGGCATCCTTGCGATTGTCCAGTTCCATCGCGCAGCCGATTTTCCGGCTTATGTCTTATATGCGTAAGGCAGAGACAGGGGATCTTACGGTTCGCCAGTGGAGTGAGCGCGGGGATGAAATCGGAATGCTGGGCCGTAGCTTTAACCGGATGCTGGAGCAGATCCGCCGTCTCATGTTGCTTAGTGAACTAAGGGAACGGCAAAAACGGGATGCCGAACTGCGCAGTCTCCAAGAGCATATTAAGCCGCATTTTCTATACAATACGCTAGATACAATTCATTGGATGGCTCGGAAAAATGGAGCAGACGACGTATCCGACATGGTGGGGGCGTTATCGAAATTGTTCCGCCTTGGACTGAGCAAAGGGGATGACTTTATTTCGCTGCGCTCTGAGGTTGAGCATATCACGAGCTATATGCAAATCCAGCAAACCCGTTATCGTGATCGACTTCGCTGGGAATTGAATGTTCCCGACGAGCTGAAGGATCTGTTTGTATTGAAGCTGATGCTTCAGCCTGTAGTGGAAAATGCGATTTACCATGGTATTAAGGCCAGACGCGGTCCAGGCACAATTTGCGTAGAAGCTAAAGCCGAGGACGGCAAGCTGCTGCTGACGGTACGTGACGACGGTGCAGGGATGACGGCGGAGCGTCTGTGTGAGCTGCGTGAATGGCTGGAAATACCGCTGGAGGCGATGGAAGGAAGACGGAAACAAAAGGAAGTTCGTACAAATGGCAGAAGTTACGGCATGCTGAATGTACAAGCACGTATCCGATTGTCTTTTGGCGAGGAATATGGAATTACATTGGACAGTAAAGAAGGGACAGGTACCTGCGTTACAATCACTCATCCGTTGCTGCTGGATATGGCGCAACTGAAGAAGCCTTATGACAAAGGAGAGGGTCAGGATGACGAAATCCAAGGGAACAGACAACGCGACAACGGCGAGTCTGATTGACCAAGCCATACCAGAAGTAAGCATAGCCACGGCTAAACGTTATCAAGTATTGATCGCAGATGATGAGCCGATCATTCGTGAGGGGATTCGGGACTGCCTGGACTGGACGGCTTTGGGCATGGAGGTTGTAGCAGAGGCCGAGGACGGTGAAGAAGCGCTGAAGCTGGTTGGTCAGCTTAGCATCGACATTGTGCTGGTCGATATGAATATGCCGTTCATGGATGGGATTGAACTGATTCGGCAGCTGAGGGAAGGACGCTCGGAGTGCCGTTGCCTGATCATTTCCGGGCATGATGAATTTGCTTATGCACAGGAAGCTGTCCGGCTTGGCGTAGAAGATTATATTCTGAAGCCGGTAAATGCGGATCAGCTTCACGCTGCATTGTCACGGCTTCGTCAGCGACTGGACGAGGAGCACAAACGCGCCGCCTATGTAGAACAAGCTGCCGGGCAGATTGAACGGAATATTCCGCTGCTGCGTCAGCGATTTTGTCTGGAATGGCTGGAAGGACAGCACACGGGAAAAGACGTCATGGAGCAGTTGGCGTTTTTACGTCTTCCATCCCGGCCACCTGTTCAGATCGGTGTCGTACGGTGGCCTGCGGCAGAGGCCCGGCAGACGATTATGCGCGAGAATGACCGCCAGTTGTTTCTTTTTGCCGCTGAAAATATTATTGGCGAACTGCTGGAGGACCGACCGCATGTGTTGTTCCGCGATGCGAACGGACTGATCGGCATATGCCTGTGGCAGGAGGCACCCGAGACGATCGGCGCTTCCATGGAGCAGGCGATTGGACGTTACCTGAATATAGCGGTTCATACGCATGTGGAGTCCAACGAGGGTGGGCTGGAAGGCGCAATCAATGCGTACCGGGTGAGCCGGGATCGGGTGTACGGTGAAGCGCAGCTATCTCCCATCGTACGCCGGGCACGGCAGCTTATTCAGGAAGGTTATGCCGATCGCGAGCTGACGCTGGAAGCTCTTGCCTCGCGGCTACAGGTATCGGCTGTATATCTCAGCCGTGTGCTCAAAAAGGAGCTCAACGACAGTTTCGTGACCCTCGTCACGCGTGCCCGTATCCGCAAAGCAGTGCAGCTACTGGACTCTACGACATTGTCTGTGCTTGATATAGCAGAACGTACGGGATACGATAGTCAGCACTATTTTAGCACTGCTTTTAAAAAAGCCATGGGCGTGTCTCCTGTGCAGTACCGTAAGGGCGGGGGAATTCAGGAAAATTCGTCGGAATAGGAATGTTGGATTGCGGAATTGCCTTGCGCCCTCTCATGATAATCTGTGCTAAAAAGTGTGTGTGTAATCACACCCGCACGTTCAGGGGTTTGTTACGCTGTAGATAACGAACAAATATCTATCAATATTTGGAGGAAAACGATATGTTTTGTTATCAGTGTGAACAGACGCCGAGCGGCGGGTGTAAAGTCATCGGAGTATGTGGGAAAAATGAGACGGTAGCAAGCTTGCAAGATACAATGATTTTTGCATTAAAAGGGATTGCTGCCTATGCGACACATGCTCGTCAGTTGGGATATACCGATCCTGAGGTGGATCGGATCACGCATGAAGCGTTATATATGACCTTAACCAATTCTAACTTTAATGTACAAGAGCATTTGGAGATGGCGATGAAGGTCGGAAATGCTGCTGTACGGATCATGGATGTGCTGGATCGTGCGCATACGGATCGTTTTGGCATTCCACAGCCGATTACCGTCAGCCAAAATAAAATCGAAGGCCAATGCATCGTCGTGACCGGACATAATTTGTACGCGCTGGAAGAATTACTGCGTCAGACCGAAGGAAAGGGCATCAATATCTACACTCACTCGGAGATGCTGCCTGCCCACGGTTATCCGGCGTTGAAGAAATATGCACATCTCAAGGGCAATATCGGCAAGGCCTGGTACGATCAACGCAGATTGTTCGAAGAATTCCCAGGTGCGATTCTTGCCACGACGAACTGTGTTATGCCGATTAAAGGCACATATGCAGACCGCTTCTTCTCTTATGAAGTAGCAGGGCTGGAGGGTGTTGCCAAAATTGTGAACGACGATTTCTCTCCACTGATTGAACGCGCGTTGGCTCTGCCAGCCGCAGATGTAGAATCTGAGCAGGTGCTTACGACAGGATACCATCATGAGACAGTTATCGGGCTGGCACCTGAGATCATTCAGGCAGTCAAAGATGGACATATCCGCCGTTTCTTCGTCATCGCAGGCTGCGACGCACCAGGCAAAGGCGGTAACTATTACCGCGAGCTGGCTACATCCTTGCCGAACGACACGGTCATTTTGACCACGTCTTGTGGTAAGTTCCGCTTTAATGATGTGGACTACGGCACCGTTGGAGATACTGGCATTCCGCGTTATATTGATTTGGGACAATGCAACAATTCAGGTTCTACTGTGAAAATCGCTCTGGCATTAGCAGATGCTTTCGGCTGTACAGTGAACGAGCTGCCTGTCAGCATCGTGCTGTCCTGGTTTGAGCAAAAAGCGGTTGCCATCCTGCTAGGCTTGTTCAGCCTCGGCATTCAGGATATTCGCATTGGGCCGAAGCCGCCTGAGTTTATTTCTTCTGGTGTACTGGATGTACTGGTGGAGATGTTTGGCTTGAAGCTCATTACGACTGCAGAAGAAGATATGAAAGCGATGCTGGCGTTATCGTAAGGAATAGAGATGGTGGGGAACTGCAAAGCGCAGTTCCTTTTTTTTGATTCATCGTTCATCGATTCTCATAAAGATGTCCGTAAGAATCTTTAAGGCCAGTTCAGTATCTTTGGATTCACGAGTTCTTAGGAGAGACAAAATGGCTTTTATACTCGAATCTTCTTCGGTAAGCTCATCATTTTCCTTCACATATGTAAGTAACTGATAGACGCTCACGTTCAATGCCTTTGCTATTTTCTCCAGATTTTTCAAAGATATATTTCTCTCCGCGCGCTCAATGAAACCAATGTAACTCGAATTGAATCCTGCTTGTTCGGCTAAAGCTTCTTGGGAAAGCCCTTTAGACTTTCGAATATCTCGAATACGTGTACCGACTAATTCTAAAAGTTCTGACATGTTTACACCTCTCTATAGTTAGAAGTGTAGAGAAAGAGTTACATCTAATTAATATGCGTTAGTAAGTAAATTGAATTAAAAACTACTATATAGTAATATTCATTATGAAGCTTGTCCGATAGCTAGAAAATTATACATTTTAGTGGTCCATTGATATGCTACGTTGCTCACACTGTTTGTGAAATTCTAATTCAGGAGTTGATTCCCCCCATGAAACATTACTCCTTAAGCAACCAACTACATAGTGAAGCTGATTTTAAATTGCCTAAGTATAGTGACACCCACATATTGAATTGCATGCTGGATTTTCAAAAGCTTGCCCAATACCAAATGCAGCTTGCCCAGATGATGCGTGATCATGATCAATGGCTAAACTGCCTCATTCTTTGTGATCGCGCCATGTTTTCAATGGCGAAGGCCATTTATGTACATCGAAATCAAATCATACCTTTATCCATCAGCCTATCCATGAACGATCTGCTCAGACTAATTCGCTCGGATGCTGAGCCGTGTTTAGATATGGTGTTGTTTATGGGTACCATGCATTATCTGGTTTCCGGAGAGGAAGAAGCATCCAGGGAGACGATGAAGCTGGAGGAAGTAGACATGTTGCTTTATAAAACAGACTCTATTCTAGAGCGTATGTCGCGGCGCATTGTAGCTAATCCATCGAAGAGGTATCCGTCTATTTTTAAAGAAAACCCGTTCAATTAAATTGTTAAATTTTTTAATCTCCACATCAGAAAGGATGTTATTTGATATGCCTACATACAACAAGCTGGTGCGGGACCGGATTCCGCATATCATTATGTCTCAGGGGAAGGAATGTCGGACACGCATTTTGGACCTAGAGGAGTATAAGCAGGAACTGCGAACGAAGCTTCGTGAAGAGACAGAGGAATATTTTGCAGCAGATAAAGATCAGGACGCGCTGGAAGAGCTGGCGGATATGCTGGAAGTCATCCGAGCGCTGGCAGAAGTACATGGAGCGAATGTACCCGAGCTGGACAAGCTGCGGGCGGACAAAGCCGAGGCCCGAGGCGGATTCCAGGAGCGGGTATTCTTAATTGATGTCGATGAAGTTTAACGTCAAGCTCATTCGGATAACTTAGCGGATGAGCTTATAGCTCGAATACAACATGCCTTCGGGGTAAAGCTGTTGGCTCCGCATCTAAAATAGCTTTTCAATCAATTGCAACTACCCTCCATTGCCCCTCATTGTTTTTTATTAAAGTAATCCCCTCCCCTCACCACAAAGGTTAAAATTTTATAAAAAAAGTTCAAAACCTGCAAAGACCTTTCCCGGCCTGGAATGATACCATGTGTTTGCACATAAAAAAGGAGAGGTGCTCATTGCCTCACTTATGTAAGCGCTATCTAAATTCTAGTCTAATTAGCACTGACCTGAGGATTTTACAAAATCCTTACCTTCAAATGACCTGCATCACATGAGGAAAGGGGAACTTCATATGAAAAAAGGAGCTGTTGTCGTTTGGCTTCTGATTTTGGCCCTGATGCTTTCGGCCTGCAATCTGGCGGAGAGTGGAACGGGCAGCAAGGAAAAAGGCTATGTGGGTATTTCCATGCCGACCAAATCGTCCGAGCGTTGGGTAGGGGACGGGGAGAATATGGTTCGGTTGTTTCAGGAGCAAGGCTATAAAACGGATTTACAGTATGCCGAGGATGTGGTGGAAAATCAAATTTCCCAAATCGAAAATATGATCACCAAGGGCGTCAATGTCATGGTCATCGCTTCGGTCGACGGAAACACGCTGACGGATGTAATTCAGAAGGCACACGACCAAGGGATTCAAGTCATTTCTTACGACCGTCTGATTCGCAACACACCGTATCTGACGTATTATGCGACTTTTGATAACTTCAAGGTAGGCGTGCTACAGGCGGCATATATTGAGAAAAAGCTGGGTCTCAAGGATGGCAAGGGCCCTTTCAATATCGAGCTGTTCGGCGGATCGCCGGATGACAATAACGCCTATTTCTTCTTTAATGGTGCGATGTCTGTACTTAAACCATACATCGATTCCGGTAAGCTGGTCGTGCGCAGCAAGCAGATGACGATGGCACAGATCGCTACGCTGCGATGGGACGGAGCTTTAGCACAGTCGCGGATGGATAATCTGCTGAGTGCCTACTATTCAGGGGCCAATCTGGACGCGGTGCTCTCCCCGTATGACGGCATTAGCATCGGTATTATTTCATCCCTGAAAGGGGTCGGATACGGAACAGCGAGCAAGCCGCTGCCGATCATTACCGGACAGGATGCGGAGCTGGCTTCGATCAAGTCCATTGTGGCTGGAGAGCAGACACAAACCATATTTAAGGATACCCGCAAGCTGGCTGAGCAAACGGTTGTGATGGCCAACAGCATTTTACAGGGCAAGCAAGCGGAAGTGAATGATGTCAAATCCTATAACAACGGGAAAAAGATAATCCCTGCTTACTTGCTTGATCCAATCTCGGTGGATCGGACGAATGTGGAGAAGGATATTGTCGGCAGTCACTATTACACCAAAGAGCAAATTGGTCTCAAATAAGAGTAAGAATCCAACCGAAAGGAGCGTATCCCATGACTGGAATCATTTTGGAAATGAAGGGAATTACCAAAACCTTTCCTGGCGTAAAGGCATTGGAAAATGTAAATCTCAAGGTCAAGGAAGGCGAGATTCACTCGCTGTGCGGCGAGAACGGTGCGGGCAAGTCGACGCTAATGAAGGTACTGAGCGGTGTATATCCGCATGGAACCTACGAAGGGGATATTATTTTCCAAGGCAAAACGTGTGAGTTCAAGGATATCAAGCAGAGTGAGGAATTGGGCATCGTCATTATCCATCAGGAGCTGGCATTGATCCCGTATCTCTCGATTGCGGAAAATATTTATCTGGGCAACGAGCGCGCTAGCGGCGGCGTGATTGATTGGAAAGAGACTTTTGTGGGGACACGCGATCTGCTGTCTAAGGTCGGTTTGAGTGAAAATCCCAATACATTGGTTACGAACATCGGGGTCGGCAAGCAACAGCTGGTCGAAATTGCGAAAGCGCTCTCTAAAAAGGTGAAGCTGCTTATTCTGGATGAACCAACAGCGGCATTGAATGAGGATGATAGTGAAAATCTGCTTAATTTGATGCTGGAATTTAAAAAACAGGGCATTTCCTGCATTCTCATCTCCCACAAGCTGAATGAGGTCGCAAAGGTGTCGGATTCGATTACGATTTTGCGAGATGGGAAGACGATTGAGACGCTGGATATGAAAAAGGATGAGGTCACAGAGGATCGGATCATTAGCGGGATGGTTGGACGCGATTTGACCAGCCGTTATCCAGAGCGTCATGCCAAGATTGGCAAAGTTGTGTTAGAAGTGAAGGACTGGACGGTGTATCACGAGCATCATGCAGACCGCAAGGTACTGGATCAGGTGAATCTGAATATTCGCAGCGGTGAAATTGTCGGTATTGCCGGGCTGATGGGAGCAGGACGGACCGAGCTGGCGATGAGTATCTTTGGCAAGTCATACGGACGCAATATCTCGGGTCAACTGATTAAGGACGGTAAGCCGATCCAGAACAACACGGTTACGGACGCGATTAACAACGGCTTTGCCTATGTGACGGAGGATCGCAAGGAGTATGGCCTCATTTTAATGGATGATATCAAGCGTAATATTTCGTTAACTGGTCTGAGCAAGCTGACGAAGGGCGCTGTGGTCAATGAGCAGGAGGAAGTCGTCGTTGCAGAGGAAATGAAAAAAAGCATGAACATCAAAGCGCCGAGCATTTTACAGAAAACCGGTAATCTGAGTGGTGGCAATCAGCAGAAGGTAGTACTGAGCAAATGGATTTTTGCCGGACCGGATATTCTGATTCTGGATGAACCGACGCGCGGCATAGATGTGGGTGCTAAATATGAAATCTACACGATCATTCATCGACTTGCCGCTGAGGGTAAGGGTGTGCTAGTCATATCGTCTGAGCTGCCAGAGGTACTAGGCTTGTGTGACCGGATTTATGTCATGAATGCCGGGCGGATCACCGGAGAGGTTAGCCGTGAGGACGCATCGCAGGAAACGTTGATGAGATATATGACCAAGTCAGGAGGCGTGAAGCATGGAAACCATAACTAAACTATTTAAAAATAACATCCGCCAATATGGAATGATGATTGCGCTGGTCGTCATTATGATCTTGTTCGAGGTGCTGACAGGCGGCTTGCTGTTGAAGCCGATTAATATTACCAATCTGATTTTGCAAAACAGCTACATTCTCGTGCTGGCCATCGGGATGGTGCTGGTTATCATCACTGGGCATATTGACTTGTCCGTCGGCTCCATAGCCGCTTTTGTCGGTGCGGTTGCCGCCATTATGATGGTCGATTGGCAGCTTCCAGCGTGGATTGCTGTGATTGCAGCTTTGCTGGTCGGAGCGTTAATTGGGGCATGGCAAGGGTTCTGGGTAGCTTATGTACGGATTCCGGCATTTATCGTGACCTTGGCGGGGATGCTGCTCTTCCGCGGATTAACAATGATCGTGTTGGAAGGCCAGTCGATCTCTCCTTTCCCGGGAGGATTTCAGAAAATCAGTTCAGGTTTCCTGCCGGATTTCTCAGCTACCGGTTATAACCTGGTATCCATCATTGTCGGCATTGCACTTACAGTATGGTTTATCGTGAATGAAATTCGTGAACGCCGTTCTCAGCTTAAATATGGATTTGAGGTTCCATCACAGGCGTTATTTATACTCAAATTGATCGTAGTGGCTGCTGTGATTAATCTGTTCACCTTCATGCTCGCGAGCTATGCGGGGATACCGAACATTCTTGTCCTGCTGTTCATCCTGATCGTGGTATACTCCTTTGTCATGAACCGTACGATTATGGGTCGTCATGTGTATGCGCTGGGTGGAAATGAAAAGGCAGCGGGTCTGTCCGGTGTCAAAACGAAAAAAGTGACATTCTGGGTATTTGTCAACATGGGTGTACTGGCTGCCATTTCCGGTCTCATCTTTGCTGCACGTCTGAACGCGGCTACGCCGAGAGCGGGTACGAACTTTGAGCTGGATGCCATCGCAGCTTGCTTTATCGGTGGAGCTTCGGCGTCCGGCGGGATCGGCACGGTTTTTGGAGCGATTATCGGTGGTTTGGTTATGGGCGTACTGAATAACGGTATGTCTCTGATTGGCCTCGGTATTGACTGGCAGCAAGGCATCAAGGGCTTGGTACTGCTGCTGGCGGTTGCCTTCGATATTTACAACAAAAACAAAAGATCAGTCTAAGATCATATTCAATATTGTAAAATAAACAAACCTCCAGTCCCACTTGAAATTGTGATGCTGGAGGTTTGCTTGTATGTTAGGCCTTATGGCTATTAGCCAGCCCAACTAAGTCGTCACCATTTGTCCGCCGTTCACATGCAGCGTCTGGCCGGTAATGTAGGAGCCATCATCCGAAGCCAGCAGGACATAGGCAGGAGCCAATTCATAAGGCTGCCCGGCCCGCTTCATCGGCGTATTGCTGCCAAAGGTACGAATGACTTCAGGCGACTGTGTGGCCGGATTCAGCGGAGTCCAGATCGGACCGGGAGCAATGGCATTCACGCGAATACCTTGATCGACCAGATTATTAGCCAAAGCACGCGTGAAGCTGACAATGGCTCCTTTGGTAGCTGAATAGTCAATCAGATTCTTTTGCCCAACATAGGCTGTAACCGATGCCGTATTGACGATGCTGGCCCCAGCCCGCATATACGGCAATGCTTCTGTAGTCATATGGAAGAACGAAATAATATTCGTGTCAAACGTGTCACGAAGCTGCTGTTCACTGATATCCAGATACGATTCGCGCACAAACTGAACACCCATATTATTAATGAGGATATCAATACGACCGAAGGTTTCCATCGTTTTTTGAACAACCAGACAGCAGTTGCTTCTTAGCCTTAGATCACCCGGAATTAACAAACAACGTCGGCCAAGCCTGTGAATGACATCACGGGTTTCCATAGCATCTCGATGCTCATCGAGATAGGCAATGACCACATCGGCTCCTTCCTTGGCAAAAGCCACTGCAACCGCGCGACCAATGCCGCTGTCCCCGCCGCTAATAATAGCCACCCGATCCTGAAGCTTTCCCGTGCCGATATACTTTGGATTATCAAATATAGGGCGTGGAACCACCAGGTATTCCAACCCCGGCTGTCTATATTGATGCTGGGGAGGAAAAGCAATCGGAACTTCTTTACATTGGGTTTCTGTACCATAATAAGGATATTGATATTGCCAATTCATTTAATAATCCCTTCTTTTAGGCGTTTTGAAATCCAATATATTCGAAATAGGCGCAAACGGTGAATCGGGAGTTATCACCTTATGCCGAAATCGTCGCTCCATCTGCCGGAATATGGACACGCTTCTCCAGACCTTCACGATGGATATGTTCCGTAAGCTCGGAGCGAGTCAGTACACAATGGTTGATTGCTTCCATATGGACAGCAACGACTTGTGTGTAAGGGGCATGCTGTGCAACAGCCGTTACATCTTGGGCAGTCATAATAATGGGATCACCCACCGTAAACCGCGCTCCTCCAGCGTTCACGATCGTCCAGTCAGGGCGGAATTTATCCAGTGCCTCCGCGACTTCACTGCACCAAATGGTATCCCCGGCCACATAGACGACAGGCTCATCTGGAGCCTGAAATACAAAGCCAGATACGGGTCCCATCTGTTCCCCGATTTCTCCGGTACCGTGATGCCCGGTTGTACGGGTAATCTCGATTTTCCCGACTGAGCCAGCCACCGAAATCGGAGTAACCTGTGTAAAACCGTCAGCCATAATTTGTTCTTCATTTCCGGGCTGGCAGAAGACAGGAATTTGTTTGTCCAGCCAGCGTACTGCCGCCGGGTCCCAATGGTCTGGATGCAAATGCGTGACGATGACCACGTCAGGCTGTCCAAGCGTCTGCCATTGTGGTGGCAAGGGAACCAGCGGATTGCGGAGAGTGTTTTCCGTATTGGGAACTGGTGGATTTAGGCCAGCATCACTCAGCATCGGATCAATCAGAAATTTTACTCCAGCGTATTCGATCCATAAGGTTGCGTTGCGGATTAGTGTGATTTTCATATATAGAAGCTCCTTTAATCGTAAATGTTTTTTGACTGAGTGTATTTTCGGCCGTTCTTTGTTTCTGCTACAATCATATCTGACGCAAGAACATGCAGGCTACGGCCTGCTGAAAGGAAAACCAGCATTCTCGTTTCATGATGAAAGGAAAAATAACTATGGAACTATTCGTACCTGATGAGACCGACCTGCGCATTCTTCATCATTTAATTGAAGACAGCTCTTTAACGCACAAGGAGATTGGTCAGCTTGTTCATTTGACAGGCCAAGCAGTAGGGGCACGTGTTCGAAAAATGCAGGATGCAGGTATTATTGAAGGCTATACACTGCGCTGGAACCCGGAGAAAATTGGGCAGACGATTCATGCCTTTATTACGGTTTTTCTGAATTCAGGAACGACTCACAGTGCTTTTCAGACTTTTGCACGGGAGCATCCCTCTATTGTCGAAATCCATCGGGTAAGTGGGGAGGGCTGTTATTGGATGCGGGTGCGCATGTCATCACAGTCAGAGTTAAATACGATGCTGGATGAACTTACGAAGTTTGGTAACTACAAATTGAGCTTTTCAATTGGCGTAATTTAATAATAAAAGCTTTCGGCATTTGTGCCGAAAGCTTTTGTTTACGAGGGCTGTCGATGTCAGCATTATAGACTCATTTTAAAAATATGCTGTAAGCCGTGTTGTCCCATTTTAGTGTTACCTTCATTGATAAAGCCGCATTTGAGATACAGATTTTGGGCAGCTTGATTACGGGCATTGACGCCCAGTACAATCTCGCGAATATGTGGAAAGTGTCTAGAGATGAACTGTGGTAGCAGAAGCAGCCCATGTTTAGCGAACCCTTGTCCTTGATCTGCATAATGAATAGAAAACGCACGTAGCAACAATGCCTCAGAAGTATTCGTATAGTCTGCTAATTCATCTCCATCGTATAAAATGAAAAATCCAACCGGCCTTCCAGTAGCCGTAATGACAACAGGATGGCGGTGTGGGTCTTCCTTGGCTAGTGCCAGCATTTCAGCTGGCATTCCAGTAAATTGCTTCTGCTCCTCAGGCAAATAAAAGGTATGTAAAATAGCATCATGCTCACAATGGTAAGGGACAAGCTCTATATTATTCATCATTACCCTCCGATCTGGACAAATTTTAATCTATTATATCAGTCTCGTTTACTAAAAAAAGAAACCTGAACTCGCCTTACTTACGTATTATCCATACATAAACTAGCATAGTCAAAAGGAGGCGTCTACGCTTATGAAGCAGCTTATAGAATATCGGGAAAGTCAGGATGTATTGCACCAAGAGCTGAAGCATATTGAGAAGTGGGAGAAGGAGCAGAAGGATATTTTTTTCTGGGAAAAAATCGGTAGATGGCCCTTTATGCTGCTGGATCGGCTGACGCCCAAAATCATTAAAGACAAGCTGGAGCAACTGCTTAATGAGATGGGCAGCTTCATTCAGAATGGTGGCAAATATTTGGTGAAAGAAGAAACGGTTCTGAGCAAGTTAAACAAGACGGCCCGTGAATATATAATTCAGCAAAATGGTGCAGATTTCGCCTCGGATCCGGAGGATCAGCTCCGTGCCGAGGAAAATGCAGATGCGGAGCATAGTGAGGAATCCACGTGGGATTTGAAGCAGGCGGCAGAGCTACCACTAACGATCATGGATCAGACTGCGGACGATATGACGTCGGGACGCATTACCTTTGCCACCGCTCAAGGAGCAACCACGGGGATTGGCGGTGTGTTTACGATTGCGGCGGATATCCCTATTTTGCTCGGCTTGTCACTCAAGGTGCTTCAGGAAATCGCTTTGTGCTATGGCTTTAACCCCCATGATAAGCAGGAACGCATTTTTATTATTAAATGTATGCAATTTGCTTCATCCGATATTGTGGGTAAAAAGGCTGTATTAGAGGAACTGGCCTTGTTCGATGATCCTTCACGTCAGGCACAGGTTTTTTCCCAGATGCAGGGATGGAAAGAGGTCATTAACACCTATCGCGATCAGTTTGGATGGAAAAAGCTGCTGCAAATGGTCCCGATTGCAGGCATTTTGTTTGGCTCCATTGCCAATCGAAGTGCGATTAGTGACGTAGCTGAAGCGGGGAAAATGCTGTATCGGAAGCGTCGTATTTTAAAGCGTTTAGCAGAAGTAGAGAATGGGTTGGAGTAGAAGTAAGGAATGGAGCTTGAGTTAGTTGTTTATGAAGGTGTGCAGCGGCCAATGATGGCCGCCACACGTTTGCCTGTTACACTTCGGCTCCATTTTCTTCCGCCCAGCGATTCAGGGTTTTGTCTGTAGGAAGTAAGAAGGTTAAAATGCCGAGCAGTGGCAAAAAGCCGCACAGGAACATGATGTTGGTGATGCCTACTTTGTCGATCCAGTTGCCGAGCACGAGTGCGCCCACACCGCCCAGACCAAAAGCCAGGCCTGTAATGAGACCGGACACCGTCCCGATTTTGCCAGGCACGAGCATCTGTGCATATACGACTGTGACCGAAAAGCTGGACAACATAATAAATCCGATAATCGCCAGCAGGATTGCCGTCCAGAATTGGTTGGCATAAGGCAATAGCAGCGCCAGCGGTGCAGCTAATACCATGGACAGAAAAATCATATTGCGTTTACCAAAACGGTCTGCCAGCGGGCCGCCAAAAAAGGTGCCCAGCGCTCCAGCTCCGAGGAACAGGAAAATGTACAGCTGTGCGTCAGCCAATGGCATTTTAAATACTTCCATCAGGTAAAACGAATAGTAACTGCCGACCGAGGTCGAATACCACGAACGAACAAATACCAGCAGAATGAGGACAATCATGGCAAACATAATACGGCTGCGCACTTCGGGTTTCATGCGGCGTGTCGCCGTTTTTTTGCGTGCAATGCCTTCTGTACGCAGGACGTTACCGTACCAGCGGGCAATGAACGATTGCACTACAATTCCGGCTGCCGCAATGCCTGTGAACCAGATGGCGCCAAACTGCCCCAACGGGATAAAAATCCAGCTTGTGAGCATCGGTGCCAGCGATTGACCTGCATTGCCGCCGACCTGGAAAATGGATTGTGCCAATCCCCGGCGTGATCCTGCCGCCATATGGGATACACGCGAGCCTTCGGGGTGAAAGGCAGCTGAGCCTAAACCCACGAAGATGACTGCGATTAGCACCGCTTTATAATCGGCAGCATAGGCGAGCAGCAGCATACCAGTGAGCGTAAAGCCCATACCGATAGGAAGGATAGCGGGCGTAGGCCGTTTGTCCGAAAACAAGCCAATTACAGGCTGCATAATTGAAGCTGTAAAGTTGATGGCGAATGAAATCCAGCCGATCTGCGTGTAGCTCAGGCTCATAGATTCCTTCAAGATCGGAAAAATCGCTGGAATGACCGATTGAATCGAGTCATTGAACAGATGGACGAAACTGATCGCAATCAGAATCGCAAAAACGGTGCCTTTCGCTTGCGGCCCCTGGAGGGGGAGCGATTGGCCCGTTTCTTTTTTTGTAGCAGATTTAGTAGTCATGGCAACCTCCGGATATGTATGTATATTTTAAGATATAGGAAGCAATCCGTTTGCAGCAAATGGCTGAAAGTGGGATAAAGTCCCCCTTTACTCATCGCTGCTTGCCCATTCTGCTGGATACTCTTTATTACTCGATCCTCTAATTCACAATAGATTATCTTGCACTGAGTGCATTGTATCTGTATAAGATATCCTTTACTTATCATTTTACTCTCTAACATGCATAAATGGGTTCTATGTTGAATGTTGCTGATATTCCTTTTACATATAAATAAACAAGAAGAATTTAACAAAACTAAGCTCTTTATTTAACAAACTTAAGATATGATTCTTTATGTCATACAACTTGTTGTATAGACAATAGCTCCGTAGAAACAGTATGAAGAGCACAAGAGAAGAGAGGATCTGATTTGAGAATGAAATTGCTAAGGAAACTACTATCAGTTGCATTATTATCTTTACCTTTACTTCTAGGTTCTCTAGGTGGAAGTTATGCGAGTGCGGCCACGCTGCCAACGACAGTAACTCCAACAGAACCGTCATGGGGATATTTTGTAGATCATTATAAAAATAATAGTGCTGCTAATAAGACGGAAAGCTCCAATCCGACTCTCGGGCTGCTCTCTGAATTTAATAAGCTTTGGACTCCCGGCGCTACCTGGGACACAGGCACCAAATTAAACAGCAGTGTACTGGATGCTAATATTCAAAAAGTGATTGATATCGCTGCCCGTCGCACTTCCAGTGAGGGCGATGCGGCTTATTTGGATGATCGTCGAAATCAGAGCTACAGTGTAATCGATGGTCTGGGTTCGCTCACTGATGTATATCGAAAGAAGGCAGGCGCCACGACAACAATCAACGACGTCCCAGCCGATGCCACAACTAAAAAATACGAAGATGAGGGAACGAATGCAGGGGATACAAGCTCCAGTCTCGGCAACGTCGTGAATTTGGTCAATACCTTGCGCGGGGAATACTCTACGACGAACCCGGCTAAGTCTTACTTTAGTTATCCTCGTCCGTTTCGCTGGAGCGATAATTCAGTGATTGTCCCGAGCCTGGTCCCTGCGCTCAAATCTGATGCTACTAATGACGGTGGCTTTCCTAGTGGTCATACCAATGCTGCGTATCTCAGTTCTATTGCTATGGCCTATGCCGTGCCGGAGCGTTATCAGGAATTACTGACACGAGCTTCGGAGCTGGGCAATAATCGTGTTGTTGCTGGTATGCATTCCCCGCTTGATGTCATGGGAGGGCGTGTCATGGCAACAGCGATGGCTGCTGCCATCCTGTCTGATCCAGCCAATAGCAGCTTGAAGAAAGCAGCTTATCATGATGCTCATGAACAATTGCTGTCCCAAAAAGGTACGGCCCCAGATCGTTTCAGCAACTATGTTACAAACAAGAAAAATTATAATCAACGATTAACGTACGGATTCAGCCCGATTACTCCAACGACGAAGCCAATGACAGTGCCTAAGGGAGCGGAGGTGCTGTTGGAGACACGCCTACCTTACCTTGACAGCACACAACGCCGTTGGGTATTGGCTACCACGGGGATTCCTTCCGGCTATCCTGTGCTGGATGATGCTGAGGGATGGGGACGATTAAATCTGTTTTCCGCTGCGGATGGCTACGGTGCTTTTGTCAATCATGTTACGGTGAATATGGATGCTTCCAAAGGCGGTTTCAATGCATTGGATCGCTGGCGCAACAATATTTCTGGTGTTGGAAAGCTGACTAAAAAGGGAACAGGTACGTTGAAGCTTATGGGTAGCAATATTTATTCCGGCGGTACACAGATCGATCAAGGCATACTCGAAGGTAATTCGGAGACAGCTTTCGGAAGTGGTGCAGTTACGAATAACGGGGGAACTCTTCTTAAAAACAATTCTGGAAAGCTGATTGTTGGCGGGAATTACAAACAAACTGCCAAGGGAAAACTTGAACTCAACCTAGGTAGTAAAAATGACGTGCTTAAAATTAAGGGAACAGCCCAACTTAACGGGAAATTACGCCTGAATTTTTCTAACAAATATGTACCAGCTAGCGGTGCCACCATTTTAACCTACGGTAAACGCAATGGGGCATTCTCTTCCATTGAAGCAGCAGGTCTACCAAGCAATTATAAAGTGAAGGTTGTCTATACAGCCAATAGTGTTCAGTTAAAAGTCACGAAGTAACCAAATAGGACAATTTAAGGTGCACCTTTGGAATACACCGGATAAACCATGAAGTTATCCAGTGCCCATTCTTAAGGTGCATTTTTTGTTCCCGTAAAAAGCCCATTTCTCAGAGTTATTTATAGCCAAGGGTCTAAAAAGGTCAAAATTTGACCTTAATGTAGTAAAATAATCGCGCTGTTTGAAAGCGCAGTCATGTTATTCTTAAGAAGCATATTAGTCCAAGTTTTAAAGGTACAGACTAACTAAGAGGAACAGAGGAAAGGAAGAAGACTGATGAGTCTTGAGAAAGAATACGTTAAAATAGCCCAGGATGTCATTAAAGGGCTTGGCGGAGAAGACAATATTATTTCTATGGCACATTGTGCTACACGGTTGAGATTGATTGTAAAAGACAGGGACATTATTGATGATGAATTTATTGAGAATATTGATAAGGCAAAAGGGGTGTTTTTTACCTCCGGACAATATCAAATTATTTTTGGAACCGGTACCGTGAACAAGGTTTACGAAGCAATGGTCGGCCAGAATGTATCTGCTACATCAAAGGCAGAGCTGAAAGAGAAGGCCTCAACACAAGATGATAACTTTTTCAAAAGAATGATCCGTGTTTTCGGAGATGTATTTGTTCCCATTATCCCAGCATTGGTAGCTACCGGATTGTTTATGGGAGTTAGGGGCTTGGTAACTCAGCCTGCACTGCTTCAATTATTTGGACTTACACCGGATGATATTTCTGCGAATTTCATATTATTTACACAAATACTGACCGATACCGCGTTTGCCTTTTTGCCTGTGCTGGTATGCTGGTCAGCGTTCAGAGTATTTGGCGGGTCGCCGATCTTGGGGATATTGCTCGGACTCATGCTGGTAAGTCCTTCTTTACCTACATCCTGGGATGTCGCTCAACATGTGAAGGAACCTCTTTTATTTTTGGGCTTCATCAAAATCGCAGGCTATCAGGGTTCCGTTCTGCCGGCGTTCATTATAGGGATCGTGGGAGCGATGATGGAGAAGAGAATCAGGAAATCCGTTCCCGAAGCACTGGACTTGATTTTGACACCGTTTCTGACATTGTTGCTCACACTGGTACTGGGCTTGTTCGTGATTGGTCCCATCTTCCATGAAGTAGAGGTTTTAATATTATCGGCAGTTACAGCTATTTTGAAGTTGCCGTTTGGCATTGGCGGATTTATTTATGGCGGCATTAATCAGATTATTGTCGTTACTGGACTGCACCATGCGTTGAACCTGATCGAAATACAGATGCTGGTGGATGGCGGCTGGAATATGGTTAACCCGATCAGTTCGGCATCCATTTGTGCACAAGCGGGTGCGGCGTTAGCTGTCGGCTTGAAATCCAAAAGATTAAAAACCAAATCTATTGCCTACCCGTCTGCCGTGTCTGCACTGCTCGGCATTACAGAACCCGCTATTTTTGGGGTGAACATTCGATATGGCAAACCATTCGTGATGGGCTTGATTGGAGGAGCGGTTGGAGGATTCTTTGCACGTATCTTTAATGTTCAAGCAACAGGCATGTCGATTACAGCTATACCTGGTTTGTTATTGTATCTGAATAATCAAATTTTTCTGTATGCTTTGGTTTGTGTAATCGGTTTTGGTGTAGCATTTGCGTTGACGTGGATCTTTGGATTTAAAGAAAAAATAGAGAACAAATAAAATTTAGTGGAGAAAATCATGGACAACAAAACATTGCTTGAAAAATTGAACAGCCTATCAATAGAAGAGAAAATCGGCCAGCTCATCCAACTAACCGGTGATTTTTTTGAAGGTGACATGGATACGGTTGTGACGGGCCCTTTGAAAAAACTAGGGCTAAATACGGACTATAATATTTATAATACGGGCTCCATATTAAACATCACCAACCCGGAAAAAATAATCCGGTTGCAAACTGATTATTTGGAAAAATCGGTTCATAAAATTCCGCTGTTATTCATGGCAGATATTATCTATGGATACCGAACCATCTTCCCGATTCCGATTGCTCAAGCATGTAGCTGGAACTATGAGGAGATAGAGAGTGCGGCTTCGATTGCTGCTCAGGAATGCTACGATGAAGGCATTCATGTAACCTTTTCTCCTATGGTAGATATGGTTAGAGATCCTCGCTGGGGGCGGGTGATGGAATCGCCCGGAGAGGATACATTGTTGGCAAAGAAATATGCCCAGAGCGTAGTTCTGGGAATCCAGGGCAGCAACTTGGAAAGCACAGCCGTGCCAGCCAATAAAATTGCCGCTTGCGTCAAACATTTTGCTGCTTATGGAGCGCCTGTCGCTGGACGTGAATACAATGCCGTGGATCTATCGGAGCATGCATTGCGAGAATATTATTTGCCTGGATATCAAGCTGCAATAGAAGCGGGTGCCAAGCTTGTTATGACGGCTTTTAATACGTTGAATGGTATCCCTGCGACTGGAAACGAGTGGCTTAACCGTAATGTATTAAGACAGGAAATGAACTTTGACGGTGTATTGATCTCGGATTACGCCGCTATTGAAGAGTTAATCATGCATGGTTATGCCGAAGACGAGGCTTCCGCTGCCAGGCTGGCACTGTTGGCAGGTGTAGATGTGGATATGAAGACGGCAGTGTACGCTAATCAATTGAAAGATGTAATTTCTAATAATGACTATATGTTGGAGCTTCTGAATGAAGCTGTATATCGTGTCTTAAAGCTGAAAAATGATTTGGGGCTGTTCGAGGACCCATACCGCGGATTACAGGAAATTGTTAAACGTTCAACAAGCAGTATTCTGTCAGACGAACATAAACAAGCGGCACTGTCCTTGGCAGAAGAATCCGTTGTGCTGCTGAAAAATGAAAATAATGTATTGCCGTTGTCAAAGGAAACGAAGGTAGCTTTGATTGGTCCCTATGCAGAAGAAAATTCTACCTTGGGCATGTGGGCGATTAAGGGAGAGCAGACAGACACTATAAATTTGAAAACAGGGTTGTTACAGCTTGTTGGCTCCGACAATCTCTCGGTATGCAGAGGCAGTTATCTGCTACCTCCTGATGCAAGGGAAACGTTCGATAAATATGCGGACAAGCTGGCTGTTGAAACAGGTTCCGAGGAAGTTCTACTGCAAGAAGCCATTAGGAATGCAAATGAAGCAGAAGTCATAGTCCTTGCCTTGGGAGAAAGTATTTATCAGAGCGGAGAAGGTGGATCACGAACGAATCCGACGCTTCCAGAGCCGCAATTGAGACTACTTCATGAATTAAGCTTATTGGGCAAAAGGATTGTTCTGATCATATATAGTGGAAGACCTCTGATCCTTACCGATGTTGCTGGAAAAGTGGACGCCATTGTTCAGGCCTGGTATCCGGGAACGATGGGCGGAGAAGCGCTGGCCAATATACTATATGGGGAAGTAAATCCGTCTGGGAAATTAGCGATGACCTTTCCACGTAGCGTCGGACAAATTCCGGTATACTACAATGAGCTGAATACAGGAAGACCGAATTTAAAGGAAAATGGCTCTTATCGCTTTGCGTCCCGATATATAGATGAAGTGAACGAACCCTTGTATCCGTTTGGCTATGGCCTATCCTATACCTCATTTGAATACAGTCTGTTAACCGTCAGCCAAAAGGAAATGAAAACAAATGAGTCAGTGGATATCCGTATTTCTGTATCCAATACTGGAACGTATGCTGGGAAAGAAACGATTCAATTATATATTCGCGATAAATTTGCAAGTGTTGCAAGACCCGTTAAAGAATTAAAAGACTTTAAAAAAGTATTTTTACAAAGCGGCGAGACTACAATTGTGGAATTTTCAGTGGATGAGGACATGCTTAAATTTTATGGACGTGAAATGGAGTATAAGAGTGAGCCAGGCGAATTTGAGGTTTATATCGGTTCAAGCTCACAAGACATTTTGCTAAGCTTTAGTTTTACTTTGTTACCGGAGGATAAACATGAATAAAAGCGACGCTTATCATCTTAAATATCATATTACTCCTCCTTACGGGCTATTAAATGATCCTAATGGACTTGCCTTTTTCAATCAACAATATCATGTCTTCTATCAGTGGAACCCCCAAGGAACCGAACATCGAAATAAATGCTGGGGCCATGTTGTTTCGAGCGATCTGGTGCATTGGCAAAGAAAAGGTGTAGCACTGGAGCCTTCGGAATGGTATGACAAGGATGGCATTTATTCTGGAGGCGCTATAGTTCATGATGAAAAGCTGTATCTGTTTTACACAGGAAATGTAATCAGAAATGATGGAGTCAAGGAAAGCTATCAATGCGCAGCTATTTCGGAGGATGGGGAGCATTTTCAGAAAATGGGCCCTTTGTTCGAACATCCCAAAGGCTATACCAGACATGTCCGAGATCCGAAAGTATGGAGAGATCGGAACGGGAGCTGGTGGCTGATCGTGGGCGCTCAAAGAGAGGATCTGACTGGAGAAACGCTTATCTACAAATCTGCAGATTTGTCTGATTGGGAATACCAAGGATCATTTTTGGATCATGATCATGAGTTCGGATATATGTGGGAATGTCCTGATCTACTTCAATTTGCGGAAAATGATATTTTTGTCTTCTCTCCTCAGGGTTTACCGGAAGCAGGCGAATATTATAGAAACCCTAACCAATCGGGATATATTGTTGGGAAATTCATGGATACAGGAAAATTTAGCGGGAATCTTGCCCATTTCAAAGAGCTTGATCGGGGGTTTGATTTCTACGCGCCACAATCATTTAAGGTGAATGATAGAACCATTATGTTCGGATGGATGAGCGCCATGAATGAAGAAGCAGAGAGGGCTGTTCCAACCATTCAGGAAGGCTGGATTCATGCGCTGACCCTTCCTAGAGAAATAGTGTTGTCTAACGGTATGCTATACCAGAAACCATTACCGGAATTACAGTTGTTAAGATTGGATGGTGTGCATTCTAAGGAGAACATTCACAAAAATAGGGTTTGGATGCTGCCTTCCTTGCAGGTGGAATGCATTGTTCATTTTTCGAAGCTTACAGAGAACTTCAAAATGATAGTAAGAAATGCTGTGGAAATTGACTATGATTCAGAAGAAAACAGTTTAACCGTATGGAGAACCAACTGGTTGACGAACCAGAGGGAGTACAGAAAAGCAACATTAGCCAATCAACTTGTAGACATGCAAATATTTATAGAAAGCTCAAGTCTGGAGATTTTTGTGAACGAAGGCGAGGAAGTATTTTCTCTGCGTTATTTCTTGGAAGATACGGAACAGCGCAGTGTGATGCTTGATGCAGGAGATAATGAAGGAGAAATTGAGATTTATCAGCTGCAGGAATGTGGAGCCATAATCAATCATTAAAATGATATTTTTTATCTTTTACCTGCAGAACTACAAACAGGCAAGGAAAGGCTGTTCATTCTCCGTTTGCGAGAAGAACTGCCTTTTTTTGTCTTAGTCGGCTGAAGAGATTTCAGCTTGTGTAGGCATTTTACTATCGGTATAGTATGAGTATTAGAGTATATGACTGAATATAAATTACTGTTGATTACTCATAGCTGGTTGATGAGGTGTCGTATGAAAAAAATATATGAACATATTGAAATAGACAGAAGAAAAATGATTAACCTCTTTATGTTTCAATCGACAGATACAGAAAGAGTCATCCCCATGCATTTTCACAGCAATATGGAATTAATCTATTGTACAAGTGGAAGCCTCAAAGTGTGGCATGAAGGAAAGATAACCATTTTGAAGGAAAAGGATGCACTTTTTATTAATAGCAATGTACCGCACTCCACCCAAAGTATTACGGAAAACCAAGTTGTTGTATTGCAATTTCCAGCTACCTTTTTTGCCAATGAACAAGTATTCATCCAATTAAACACGCAAGAGAGACAAGTTGAACATACTATACTTTCTAAATTAAGAGAGTTATTTATGGATATATATAACCTGCATATTTCCAAAGGGAAATATGACTATATTTTAGAGCAAAGCCGAATTATTGAGCTTAAGTATTTGCTCGTTAATCATTTTAGTCAGACAGCAGACATACAGCCAGAGGTATTTAGCGAAAAGCAGCGAAAGATAAAGACGATCATGGATTTTATAAAAGAGCATTACGCTGAAAATATTAGTCTGGCGAAAACAGCCCGAATCTGCGGCTATTCAGAGGCGTATTTGTCGAGAATGTTTCATGAATATACAGGTCAGACGTTTACGGAGTACAAGCAAATTCTTTGTCTGGAAAAAGCAATCGATTTATTGGAAACAACGAATAAGTCACTTACAGAAATTTCTTACGAGGCGGGCTTTCCCAACGAAAAATCGTTTAGAAAAGCTTTTAAGGAAGTTATGGGTAAAACCCCTTATGAATATAAAAAATCAAAATTTGATCTGAGTGTGTAAACGACACAAGCGTAATCCTTTTATGGATGATTTCAATAGACTAGAAAATGGGGGCTGTCCCTGAGTCATTTTGTGACCTTTGGGACAGCCCTTTGTTTATTTGTATGCAAGTGCACAGAGAGGATCAGCCTAACGATTATCCACTGTCTCTGGGTACATATCATGGTTCATCATACGATGCTCTGCCATCTGCTCATACTTGGTTCCCGGTTTGCCATAGTTGGTATACGGGTCGATCGAGATGCCGCCGCGTGGCGTGAATTTGCCCCATACTTCAATGTAGCGAGGGTCCATCAGCTTAATCAAGTCATTCATGATGATATTGACACAGTCTTCATGGAAATCACCGTGGTTGCGGAAGCTGAACAGGTACAGCTTAAGGGACTTGCTTTCAACCATTTTAATATCAGGAATGTAGCTGATGTAGATGGTTGCAAAATCAGGTTGTCCTGTGATCGGGCACAGGCTGGTGAACTCTGGACAATTGAATTTTACAAAATAATCGCGGTACGGGTGTTTATTATCAAAGCTTTCGAGAATGGCAGGATCATAGGCAAAAGTGTATTGTGTGCCTTGATTGCCAAGTAGGGTAACGTCGGTCATTTCTTCAGGTTTTCTTCCGGTCATGTTGAGTGAGGCTCCTTAAAGTTGGTTTAGTTTGGTAAAAGGGAGAGGGAGTTATGGTGGTGGGGAGGTCGCTTCGCGAAGGATTTGAGCTTCCGATCGCTGTTGAAATGGGATTCTTTCTGATAAAAGATCTATAGGTTAGAATCCCATTTCAAAGGCGAACGCTAACGCTTCTCCAGCTTCAAATCCTCCGCTCCGCTGCCGACCGCCGTCATCACCATAAAGTCCCTACCCGTTTACATGTGGGTTGGGCAGAAGTGAAATTTCGCTCCTTATATTTAAGGAGCGTTATTTTATTGAGAAACCCCGTCTCGCGGACGAGGGCTTCTCTTGATTTATAGTTATAGATGTTGAAAAGTACTACGGTGAATTTGGCGTATATTGTGTATCACATACAGACCATATGGAATATATTGTATATGCATGTTATACACCGCGTTTGTTGCCCCATACGAGGGTGTGGAGCTGCGGGAGTACTCTTACATCGTTTAGTCTGGAATCGTCCATGACGCGGTCGATAAGCCATTCATAACGATGGAGCAGAGACTCCGCGATCTGTCCGGTGTTCTCCGTGTTCACATCTGGGTTACCCGTCTGGAGGAACAACGGTATATGTGGATATCGCTCGTGAATGGTGCGGGCATATGCAAGATCAGTGTCATCGAAGATGACGACTTTCAGGCTGCATGCTCCAGCCATCTTTTGGTTTGACAGACGGGTTACGATATCATCCAGCACCTCCCAGTTGGTCGTCATGCCAGAGCTGGGCGGCTTCGGGGATAAGGTCACTTCATCGATATCGTACAGCCATTCCTGCCAACGGGAGCCTTGTGTTTCGACAGCGGTGGCAATGCCTTGACTGCGTAGCAGGGTAATCAGCGCCCCAAGCTGTGGCAGCAGGGCAGGATTGCCTCCGGAAAGGGTCACATGCGAGAACCGTTCGCCGCCGATGGACTTTAGTTCCTGCCAAATATCTGTGGCACTGAGACGTCGAATTTGATCCTTGGCGCTGCCGTCCCAGGTAAAGGCGGAGTCGCACCATGAGCAATGGTAGTCGCAGCCTGCGGTACGAACAAACATCGTTTTACGACCAATGACCATACCTTCACCCTGAACGGTGGGACCAAACACCTCAAGTACAGGAATAGGGGCTGCTTTAGCCCTATCGAGAGTTGTCGTAGGTTGGTGAGTAGTTACGGTATTAGCATTTACGGTATTACTCATCGAACATCCACTCCCGTCGGAACTCGGCGTAGCTGGTAGGTGTCTCGAACAACCTTACAAATTCGGTACGTCCACCTTCAACACGATTGCAGTATGCATCCGAGGTCAAGGCAGACTCCATTTGTTCAAAGATCCAGACGACCATATTTTCCGCCGTTGTATTCATTGGAGGAAGCGTCTCATTCAAGTAACGGTGATCCAGAAAAGGCTCAATTCGCTCTTTCCAGATCGTTTTGATATCACCAAAATCCAGCGTTAGACCTGTTTCTCCCGGTATTCCGCTTATGCCAAATACGACGATATAAGTATGTCCGTGCAGATTTTTGCATTTGCCTTCGTAACAGTGCAAATGGTGTGCTGCATCGAACGTAAATTGTTTGCTAACAAGTACACGCTTGCGGTGATAGCGCAGCTGAGAGCGCTCAATGTCTGTCCCGAACTGCTGGAGCTTGTCGACAATGCGAAAGGTACCTGGCTCACGCATGACCTTCAACTCCTTGGGAGGAAGCTCCGCGCACCGCGAGATACTGCTCTAGTCCGGCACGACGGAGATTACAAGCAGGACATTCGCCACAGCCATCGCCAATGATGCCGTTATAGCACGTTAGTGTACGGGTTCTTACAAATTCAAAAGCTTTCAGCTCATCGGCCATTTGCCAGGTTTCGGCCTTGTTCAACCACATGAGCGGGGTATGAATCACAAAGGGATAGTCCATCGAAAGGTTCAGTGTGACGTTCAGCGATTTAATAAAGGAATCCCGGCAATCGGGATAGCCGCTGAAATCTGTCTCGCAAACGCCTGTAATGAGGTGGCGCGCTCCTTTTTGCTTGGCGAGAACCGCTGCGAAGCTCAGGAACAATAGATTACGACCGTCTACAAATGTGCTAGGCAGTTCGCCTTCCTCTTGAGTAATGTCAATGTCGGTGCGTGTGAGGGCATTCGGGGCAAGTTGGTTGAGCAGGCTCATATCCAGTACCGTTTGCGGAACACCCAGCTCGCTGGCGATTCCGGCGGCAACTTCGATTTCCTGCTTGTGGCGCTGACCGTAATCGAACGTCACAGTTTCTACTTCGGCAAAATGTTTTTTTGCCCAAAATAAACAGGTTGTACTGTCTTGGCCGCCGCTGAATACGACGACTGCTTTTTCGTTTGTAAACATAAAAAAACCTCTCGATCTTCTTGGAATGGTGTAAGACACAGCGTCTTGTCACGTGGAAGAAAGAGAGTTCTTGAACCGGCTTCAACAAAAAACAGGCCTTGCCCCGCAAGTTCATTTTCATATGCGGAGGACAAAGCATCGTTAGTTTTTTATAGAGGGAGTTCGCGAACCTCTCCCATGCGTTATGCATGGATTTTCTTCATTAGCATCTGCCACGAGGACAGACAGCTTCATTAATAGCATTGCCATTATAGCATGGCAGGACTATTTGATAAACACTCCACCAAACGGAATGATTTCCCTTAAAAGTCGTTTGATCACGCCATCGTCGTTCATATCCTGCTGAAGCCGCCGATGATGCTCACCGGCATGAAATAATACAGTACCATGTCCAGTCATTTTAAAATGATAGTTCATATGCTGGCTGGCCAGATGGTTACCGTATACGGTTAACTCCAGCTTGGCATTTTCTGGATAGGCTATGACGCTGCTCGCATCGACATAGATCGGCTCTGACGGATGAAGTTGTTCTTGACATACCAATCCCTGTGTCAAAATACCAATGTGACCTATACCGTCAAATTTCATTTTAATGACATCACGGCTAAACAACATGTTTTTCATGCTTAGTAGCTTGGTACGCATTTGGATGCCGGCGCTGTACCAGAACAGGTTGCGAAAATCGTATAACAGATCATCGCTTCCTTCAAGCTTGATCATCTTCAGACTAAAGCCAGGAGGAAGTGCGGCAATTAGTCGGCAAGCCCCTGTGAAATCGGCCTGAATCAGTTTGTGCTTGCGGTACATGCCTTTAATATTCATCAGCTTATCACTACGGCCTGCACTGGGGCCGCGATACGCGATAATTTGCTGCGGATGCAGAACGTGCAGCTTTTCCCCTTCAGTCAGGTCGAGCGTTACGACTGAACCGACGCTTTCATCATGGTGTTGTCCTGCTTGTATGTCCATTCAGACCTTTCATCCTTTCAGGCAGTTAGTATCTTCCCGAACGTCGACGCATCCCGTAACGCAACAGTCGGATACCGATAAAATAACCGGCCAGCAGAATGATAGCCGTGATGATGAGCATTTTATTTCGGTGTGAAGCCTGATCGCGCTGGGTTTGAAGATTTTTTAATTCTGTAACAGTGTCGTTCAGTTTGCGGTTTTGCTCCAGCAGTTGGGCGTTCTGCTTCTGATAGGTTTCAATGCTGGTGCGGGCCTTTTCCAGATCTTCCTGTGTTTGTCGGTAGCTTTCCTTGAGTTGGTACACATCGCCGGGCAACCGCGAAAACTGCTCAAAGCCTTGATATACATCATCCCAATAAGCAGCATGAACTTCGGGTACACGAGTTACCCCAAAAATAAACAAAAGTGCTATAGCAGCGCAGACAATGCGGCGGTACAAAGCCAAGCGACAAGTTGCTCGTGCCAAGAGATGTCCCCCTTTTGATAAACCAAGATGTTAGATGTTACAGATCATTACCCATAACACATGGTTACGTACAATATAATGATTTGGATGCAGGTTTTAGAATATACAGACGACAAATACGGGAAAAGATGATCAAAAAAACTCGATATATTAGTTTAAGTGTACCTTAAAACGGGTATATCAAGGAAGCGGCAACATTCCGGCAGTTTTCCCAACAAACGAGTAAAGAACAACCCGCACCTGATCAGGGCTTGAAGAGGAATATATGAGCTGAAATATATTAAAAATAGATATAGAAGGAGATTTTGAAAGATGAACGACAGAGAGCAAAACTATACCATTTTAAAAATTACTGTTAATGGAAAGCCATTATCAAAGGAGCTCATCGTGGACAGCACTACTTTTGCTCCTATATCCGATGTTTGCACAAAGACGAATGTTTCTTTAACGGAAACTTCAATTTCATAAGTTTAAATATATGAAGTAGACTATCATGTAGCCCGGCATACGCCGGGCTATTTTTGCGTATTTATGCAATTGGAAAGGATTAAAATGTTATTTCGCGAATTAGGTCCCCTTTCATAAAGATTACCATGTATAATTTTCACAATCAAACATATGTTCCCTGACAATATAGTGTCAGATAACACTGTTAATTTAGAGTTACATGTTCTTTTAGGGGGAATTTACCAGTGGTGAAGTCAATGCTCAATGTAACGTACACATGGGACAGAGAGTCTATATCGGCGAATGGGTCCAAACAAGTAAATCTACTGATAGAATGGGGCTATGGAGCTATACGTAAAAGAAAAGGGAACCTAATACCGAAGGCAGCGGGATGTGACCTTCAACTTCAGTTCAATCCAGAAAACGGGGTAAATCTATTAAAAGTTGAAGGGGTGAGACTCGGGTTTAAAGAATCAGAAAACGGTGATTGCATGTTTGTTCACTGTGGTGATGTATGGCGGGGCAAATATAGACAAGCTATTTTGACGTTTTCTATCCCTGCTCACGCGTCCGGAAGACATACGATTGGAATGATCGAGTGGAGCTGGCGCAAGCCATCGCAGGAAAAGCGAACGCTGATCCGGACGGACCAGCTCTATATCCATTACACGCATCATCTTGGTTTGCTGAGCATGCCATCCAACCCGAAGGTGGAAAAATACATAAAGCTGAATGAGACGTCCCCAATTGTGAAAAAGGCATTGCGTATGTACGAGAAAGGGGAGCCTGAGCGAGGAGCGTTCATCCTTACGAGACAAGCAGATGAATTGCTTATATGTGCAGCCAGAAGCGAAGACATGGACTATCTGGAGGAAGCCGAGTTACTTTTGTCCCTACGCAATAAATGGAGTGGGCCTTTTGTATCGTTTAAAGCGTATAGCTCTAAGGTCTTTTTTAATAAGGAAATATCGATAGGAGATGTTCATTTTACGGAGAATGATAGGCTGAGATAGATAATTATGCTAGTTTATTTGAGCAAATTAGTGAGTCTAATTTACTATCTTTTTGTAAAGGAGAGACTTCCTTGACTGATCGGTTGATACGTTTAATGCGGATTATTACTATTGTTCAGGCAAATCCGGGGATATTGGCAAGAGAGCTTGCCGAACGTTGTGAAACATCAGAACGTACCATATACCGAGATATGGAGGCGCTAAGCGCTATGCATATTCCGATCGCGAATATGGGGCATGGCAAGGGGTACATTTTTATTAGCAATTTTGCTTTGTATCCTCTGAATTGGACAGAAGAAGAGGCAGAGGCTTTTACCAAGCTGGGAGAGATGATGGAAACGATAAAGCCTCTTTTACCGCCAGCTTTTGAAAGTGCTTATGAGAAAGTGATGGCCTCTAGTCAGAAAAAAAAGATGGACCAGACGAGCTTCGCGCAGGAAATGAAAAATATCATCCGGCTCGGCTCGACACTTGATCGGGAAAACCAGCCCTATCTGCTCAGGCTGATTGTTTTGGCGAGTCTTACGCAGCAGACAATTGAAGCGGAATACAGCTCGCCTCAAAATGAAGATGTATCATTGGTGCAAGTAGATCCTTATTGTTTGGTTCCTCAAGACCGGCGGTTCTATATGCTTGGTTTTTGTCATAAGCAATCCGCCATGAGAACCTTTCGGATCAGCCGCTTTCGGAATATGAGGATTTTGCCGTATACGTTTCAAAAAAATACATCTGAAATGGAAATGTTTTTTAAAGGTACCTGGTCGGTGACCAAAGGAAATCAAAATATTCGGTTTGTGGTACGTTTTTCTGCCGATTCTGTATATCGGGTCAAAGAAGAGGAACTGTTCATCAAGCCTCTTCTCAAGGATTTGCCGGATGGAAGTTTGTTGTTTGAGGTGACGGTCAATCATGACCGTGAATTTCTGGATTGGCTCACATCCTATGGAGCTGAAGCCGAGATTCTGGAACCTTTACGGTACCGCAAACGTATGCAAGAAATGCTGCGAACCTGGGGGGCGTTTTACTTCGATAAGAAGGCTGGAAATCAAGAATAACAGGGGGGAAGATCCCCCGGGACGGGCCGGGGAGCTATCTGCTTAACGGTCCTTAAACAGGTTGGCGAGATTGCCGAAGGGACTGTACTGCTCCTGTTCTTCTTCTGGCGAAGAGTAGACGAGCTTTGAGCCGCGACTTTCTTCATCATCGGCAGCATTATGAACTAATGTAAGACGATCAAAATGGTGCATGAAAACCTGAGCAGTATTCACGGCATCATCCAGTGCTCGATGCTGTTGACCGTCAAACTCAATGTTGCACAATTCCAACGCCTGAGACAGGCTCAACTGACGATACTTTCCATTGGAACTAAACAGACGGGAAATTTGCTTCTGTATATCATTTGTATTATGAATCCAACCGAGATCTACATGATGAGTACGACAATGGGATACCAGCTTCTGACGGTCATCCGGGCCCCATGCGCATAAATAATAGGTCGAATCCGTGCCTAGCCAGGCAATAAATTGCTTCACAGCTTCAGGAAAGAGTGGAGCGGCATCAATGTCTCGTTGAGTAATACCCGTAAATTGAACAGTATCTGTAGAGATTACAGGCCGATTTGATGGTCTCACAAAACTGTGAAACGTATCCGCCACGAATAGACCATCTTCTCCATGAATAACTTTGACGGCACCGATATCAATGATTTCGGAGGAATATCTGGCGTTACGGCTAACGGTAAATTCAAGATCATAAATAATGTATTGCATTTAAAGGACTCCTTCCACACACATAACTGATCCCGATGGATACCGGGACAAATGTTCTCTGCCCGAATAACTCTTCTCCATCATACCTCTCGGTTCACAACTTGTCAGCGGTTAAAAGGCTTGCTTTCAAAAAAAATATGCGATGTCCAAATGGGCTTGGACTATCGCATATCTAAAAACTCCTAACATATAGCAGTATCCGAAAACACCTGGATTCCGAACGCTGCTGTTGCTAGCTATTGAATTAGGCCGGGAGGTCTAACTTTTGCCCCGGATAAATGCGGTGAGGATTCTTCAACTTATTCAACTGCTGAAGCTGTTGCCAGGTAGTGCCGTGTTTGCGGGAAATGTCATACAGTGTATCCCCAGATTTCACAACATACACATGGCTATTTGCAGCTTGTGCAGTGGTCGATGCCTGCTGTGGTTTGCTAGTTTGAGACTTTGCAGGTGCTGGTTTCGCAGCCGCTATGGAATCGGATTGCGGTATCTCCTGCAGAGGTGCTGGCGTCGTGGTCGGAGCAGACGGCACAGCTTGTGTGGCAGGGACAGAAGCTTTTCCGTCTGCCTTGGCTTCTTGAATACGCCCGGCCGCTTGTACTTGCAGGCTAGCAGAGCCCACTTTTTGCATATAGCGGATTAACGCTTCATCCAGCGATCCGAACATACCTGCCTGTGGGTATTTAGCGAACATCGTATATTGGTCACCGCCTACAGCAGTAAAATCATTGGTAGCCAGTGTGTATGTTGCCTCAGGATCAAGGGCCTTTCCACCAATCAGGATGGAGTGAACACGGCTGCCTTTGGCTGCTGAGGTGTCTATTTTGAACGAGATGCCGGATACTTGTGGGAAGCCCCCGCTCGGTTCCGGGTAGGAGGCTGCGCCATTTTCCAGTGCGGCCTGAAGGTCAGAGCCTTTCACTTTCAGGGTAACGATTTGGTTACCGAAAGGCAGTACGGTGATGACGTCTCCCTTGGTAACCGTGCCTGCTTTGATGGAAGCACGGATGCCGCCACCGTTTGTTAAAGCCACGTCTGCTCCCGAAACGTCACGCATAGCATCGGTGAGCAGGTCGCCGAGATTGGTTTCACCCGCACGTACCTTTTCGCGCGCTCCTTCCAGATCTACACTTGTTTGTGCTACAACCTCTTTAAGAATAGGTTCTTGTTCTTTCTGAATGGAGGCGATTAATGCAGCAATTTCAGCGTTGGGCTGAACGTCAGCAGCTTGAGTCGAATCGATCAGCTTCGCTTGCTTTTGGACAACCTTACCGCCGTCTACCCATAGATCCACTACACCCAGATACTTGGTGTATTCACCTGCACTAGCGATCAACGTGCCATTGTCACCGAACAAGCCTTTTTCCAGCACGGTATGGCTGTGTCCGTCGATGAAAATATCAATGCCAGGCACTTCCTTCACGACCTTGAGGCTGGTGTCTTTGCTGGACGCATCTTGTCCTAGGTGACCCAGAGCAACAACAACATCCACTTTGCTGCGGATTTCGTCTACGGCCGCTTTGGCTTCAGCCGCAGGGTCGGTGAATTGAATGCCTTCCACATTTTTAGGATTGGTTTTATATGCCGTTTCAGGCGTAGTTAGGCCGATAATACCGATTTTAACGCCATCCACTTCTTTAATAGTATACGGTTGGAACAAACGTGTTCCGTCTGTTTGCTTAATGTTGGCGCTCAGTACAGGGAACTGAATCTCTTTACTCAGCTCAACCAGATGCTTCCAGCCGTAATTAAACTCATGGTTACCGGGAACCATTGCATCATAGCGCAGCTTGTTAATTACTTTTACGATACTTTCACCATTGACCAAAGTAGCGAAGGTCGTTCCATGAACGGTATCCCCATCATCCAGCAGTAATGTATTAGGATTGGCGGCGCGATATTGATCGATAATGCCCGCCAGCTTGGCGAAGCCCATTTCCTTGTCGTTGGCGACCACGTGGGCATGGGTATCATTCGTATGTAGGATGGTGATGTGTTTACCGCTGACTGGAGACGGTGTTGTTCCCGTTCCTGCTGTTCCCGCATTAGCAACTGGGTCCGCTGCTGCTGTGCCGAGACAACCAAGTAGAAGCGCGGCGGTCGTCAAGATCGACGAGAGTTTTTTCCATGAGTTCATGTTGTTCCTTCAACCTCCCATAAAATGAATGAATTAGAGAAACCGCTTACGTCCACATTTTATCAGATGATTGTAAAAATAACTCTTATTGTATATCAAAGCACTACATTTTTTTGAGATATCGGTTGTTAAATCCACCGTCTAGTTACCTATATTATAGAGGCAGTAATAGACAATCAACTCATAGAATAGGAACTATTGTTCTGTTTTGTGATCAAAAAAAAGGGCAGTCTCTTTGGGCAGCCCGATCCGGGGTAAATAGTGATCCAATGTTTCGTCAGCCAACGGTGGATTCCCTGCACTCAGCAACAGCACAGCAAAGCGATTAGCCTGTTGTTCAAATTTTCCTGGAGAAAAGTAGGAATGTTCCTCCATAAAAAAGCGGCTAATGCCTTTATGCAGTCGGTCATGTCCCAATTCATGCGCACAGACGAACCGTTCCCATTCTGGTGTAAGGCCGTTGTGAATGACGATAAATCTTCTGCGCAGCTTGTGATAATACAACCCTTTGGTTGTGGAACCCAGATCGCAATATCGGATATGGATGCCTAGGGCTTTCGCAATATCGAAGGGGCAATTGGTACGGTATTTTCGGACAAGTTTGTGAATGAGTTCGTTCATGCGTTCACCTGCTATCCCTGATCTTTGCTCGCCCCGGGATCTGCGGGCTTTTTATGTTTGTTCATTTGCTTGGCTTCCCAGAACAGGCCTGTCAGTACGTCCTTGATCCGTTGACGGTCTTTTTCATCGAGCGGAATGCCATCAAACATTAATTCGTCGTCTTCCTCCAGCATTTTTTTAAAATCCCGGCGGTCTTTGGAGTTTGCCCATTCTGGTACAGTAGAACGATAAAGCTCATGCGGATTTTGCTCTATAGAATCATCATCTGCCCAATATCCGGCGGCCTTCATCATTTCGGTATAGGATACGCTGAGCGCGTCTGCTATTTTGCGGAGGGTGGAGGGTTTGGGAACTCCACGCAGTCCATTTTCGATGCGGGAAATTTGTGAATTACTAATACCTGCGGCATCTGCCAATTGGTTGATGCTCAATTGCTTGTGCTCACGCTGCTGTTTTAGGTAGGTTCCGAATGCTGGCTGTTCCACAATGGAGCTCCTTTCTGCAATAGAATCATAGATTCAGCTCTATTATACCATTAGGTAAATAGTAAAAGCACGTAATATGCCAAAAGGCATAGAAAAGTAGAGCGAATATCCTGTTTTTGGGGCTATATTGCTTTTTTTCACGATGGATACCTATCCTAAATAATGTTATGTTATACTCAAGATACGAACAAAAGGGGAACAAAATGTAAATAAGTGCGTTTTTTATTTAAAAATACATCATTGTCAAAAGGCATAATATAAGGAGTGTTGCTTTTCATGAGAAATAACTTACCCGAATTAGACCGTCGCAAAACGCAGAATGCATTGGAGGGTGTATTTGAGAAATACCGGATTTATAAAACAATAACCTTTATGGATCGGGAAAGCTTTATTACTGCTGGCTATACGGACCGCCCGAACGGACCCACGAATGTGACAAGCGATCCAACAGCCCGGACTGCTGTATATAATGTAGATGCTCCTGCAGCCCGCTTGGCCTATTGCCAAATGGTGGATGCTGTAGTGAGCCGCTTGAATGAACGTGAACAGCTACTCATCCGTGAACGTTATTTAAAAGATGACGATGTGTTCGATTACAAGGTTTATAATTATGTGTTGGACCCACCAGTCAGCAAGGATACGTATACGAAGCTTCGCACGCGTGCTTTTTATAAAATGGCGCTAGCGCTGGCAGACCAAGGCGTTTTGAATCTGGCAAGCTTGCAGAAGGGCGCGGATCGAAGACTGGGTTCGGTAAATGCATAGGGGTCACAGTCTGTGGCTCTATTAACTTAGACAGCAAGGAGTATGAACCATAAAGGTGAATAAGAAGCATAGGTCTCAATTAAAATGGGAACGGAGGACGGATGTAGTGAGAAGTGAACCAGAAATGATGAATATGCTTGTAAAGTTTGCTATGAACGATAAAAGAATACGATTGGTCACGATGGAAGGATCACGTACAAACTTCAATGTTCCTCCTGATTCATTTCAAGATTATGATACTTCTTACTTTGTAACAGATATGGATTCTTTCAAGGAAAGTGATCAATGGCTGAACGTGTTTGGGGATAGGCTTATGATGCAAAAACCCGAGGATATGGAGCTTTTTCCATCAGAACTAGGTAACTGGTTTTCATATATCATTCTTTTTGAGGATGGAAACAAATTAGATCTGACACTGATCCCTATAAACGAGGTAGAGGATTATTTTACGAATAGCGATGGTTTAGTTGAGGTTCTGCTCGACAAGGATGTGCTGATCCAAGAGGAAGTGATCGCAAACGATCATCAATATTGGATTAAAAAGCCCACTGCAAGGGAATTTGATGATTGCTGTAATGAATTTTGGATGGTTTCAACTTATATCGTAAAAGGATTGGCGAGAAAAGAAATCCTGTTTGCTATTGACCATTTGAACGAGATTGCACGACCTAATTTGTTGCGAATGATGGCTTGGAAGATTGGATCAGAGCAAGGGTACACCTTTAGTGTAGGAAAAAACTATAAATTTATAAATCAGTATCTTCCTAATGAAGATTGGAAAAGCCTACTATCGACTTACTCAGAGAACGGCTATCAAGAAATGTGGCAGTCTTTACTTACTTGTTATTCATTGTTTAGAACATACGCTAAGGCTGTGGCAAGCAGTTTGAAATATGAGTATCCAGAATACGATGAAGCCATTACTAGGTACACTGTAAATATTTATAATTCATTGAATTGAACGATATAATAACCGCCTTTTTAAAGGGCGGTTATTTTTTTGTTTGCACATCAACAATGAGATTAAACGCATTTTTAATATAAGAACAAACGTTCGCAAAATATCACCTAACTTCATCCCTAGTCTCTACTTTTATCGTCCATTTCCCCGGCAACGCAATCGTTATAAGGGTGTAAGATTATATCATCGGGAATCAAGACAAGAGGACATACCGAAGACACACACCGTCAAACGTTAGCCGGCCAATAGGGCCGGTTTTTTCATGCGGTCATCGTCTTTGTCACTTCCCGGGAATTCGATGTATAGAAAGGAGGAGTCGTGTTGCCTAAGCAAGGGATGCTGCAATGCATGAGTACAAGGCTACGCCGGCTGAGAGCATGGAAGTGGAAAAAAGCCTGGCTAAACAGCCACAGCATGCGAGCACAGGATACGCAAGGGTGGCATGCCACAGGATGAGACAAGCCTTTAAGCAAAAGCTCATTGACATTATTCCGGCGCTGCAAGGGCGTGTATACGATGTTCAACCCCCGTCGCAGACGGCAGAGGAGCCGTATGCGGTTATGGTGCTGGGCGAGGAAATCTGGAAGTCTTCCTGGGCCGGTTACCGGCAGGTTGTCCGCATCAAGCTGTACGCAGGACAAGCGGGGCTGGCGCAGGCCGATGTATGGGCGAATACCCTGATTGCCGGACTGCACCGGGCATCGGTGACAGGTAAAGGTGAGGACACGTCTGCTTTTACCGCGCACTATTTGGGCGTGCGGGATGCAGAAATGCTGGACACGGTTACGGGCAAGGCCTATAGAACGCTGCGTTTTGGCGTGTATGTGCCTGAAACAGAAGGTGGATCGGCCGCTTCAGCACCTGATGCAGCACAGCCGGAAGAATGGCTGGCAGCACTGGTCGGCTGGACGCAGAAGCAACTGGGCGAATTGTGGTCGGTATACGCCGACGCATGGCCCGCACAGCCGGGAAGCCACGCGGTATTATGGCGGCTGAGCGGCTGTGAAACCCGGATGGCAGGAGCCTCCATGTATGAGCTCCGCAAACGGTTCATCGGGCATATCACCGCCCCGGATACCACCGAAGAGAATCGCGCAGCTTCCGCGCTGGTCGAAGGCTTTGCCGCTCAAATCCAGCTTCCTCTGGAGCAGGACAAGGGCCGTTATATGTCTACGGCTGAAGCCTCAGCCGATTTGCAGGCAGATGCCATTTTAGACGGTCAGCTTCGGCTGACGCTGGTACAGCGGCGTATGCGTCCGGCTGAGGAAGCGGCATTGATTCGCAGAGTGGAAATTCATCCTATTTTGAAATGAGGTGGTCCGAGTGACCTTGGAAAACCAAGAAAAGGCCCCGGTACATGACGGGCAGGAAGCGAGTGGCCCACGCTACACGCTGGAGGAACTAAAGGAGCACGCAGAATCATTGTTTTCTGTGAAAGAAGAAGTGCTGGCAGGCGCCTTTTTTGGCGCACAAGACAAGCTGTTTACGGTAGCAGAAGCACACACTAAAATCGAACAATTTATGAAAGCGAAGGTGGATTAATTATGGCAGGCGGAACATGGGAAAACACGAATAAACCGGTATTGCCGGGTTTGTATATGAATTTTCAGGCAGCAGCAGCTTCAGCGATTCAAGGTGGATCACGTGGTACGGTCGTTGTACCCGTCAAGGCAAATTGGGGCCCTGTACGTGAGTTTGTAGAGGTTGGCAGTGAAACGGCTATTAGCCAAATCTTCTCCGGCGACAGTGAGAACGGTGCGACAGCATATTCCACATTGTATCTGGCTTTGCTGGGAGGTCCGAAAAAACTGCTCGCTTACCGGTTGGCAGATGACACGGCTGCTGAAGCGTCTGTAACGCTGAAAAGCGGTGGCGAGACCCCGACCGACGTGCTGCGTTTGAAGGCTTTGTACACAGGAAGCCGCGGTAATGGTTTTGCCGTAACGGTACAGCCGACTTTGGGTGACGAGCAAGCTCGTGAGGTGCGCCTTTATGAAGGAACCAAGCTGCTGGGTACGTACAAAGGCAGTGACGGTACGGCTGCTTCGATTGCCAAAGCGCTGAACGAAAATAGCGAAAACGTATGGGTGAAGGCCGAGGTTGTCGGCGAAGGTGGCATTCCAGCGGATGTTAGCGGCGTGCATCTGACAGGCGGCAATAGCGGCAATAGCAAGCTGGTTAATGCCGATTACATCGCCATGCAGGAAGCACTTGAAGGACAGGAGTTTAATGTGCTGGCCCTCGATTATGCAGCCGATCTGGCATTGCTGCAAAGCTTTGCTGCCTGGATCAAACGTGTGCGGAGCGAAGGCAAAGGCGTCATCGCTGTATTCGGCGGTTCTGCGGCAGACGATGTGTCCAAAACAGCTGTCAGCTTGGCCTCTGCACGTTCCCTGGCGCTGAACCATGAAGGCATCGTGAATGTGGGTACAGGTGTACGCCTGGCAGGTACGGACTACAGCTCTGCCCAAACGGCTGCCTATGTAGCCGGGCTGATTGCAGGCCAACGTTTGAACCAATCCGCAACGTACGCGGTTACGCCTTTTGAGGATGTAACCCGCCGCTGGACACGTTCCGAGCAGGAACAGGCTGTCCGTAACGGGGTGTTCCTCCTGTTCTTCGACGGCCGTCAGGTCAAAGCGCTGCGTGGAATCAACAGCTTGGTGAACCCGTCTGCCGGACAAAACAACGCATGGAAGAAAATCCGTTCCATCCGTGTTATGGATGCCATTAACGCTGACTTGCAGCGTGCAGCCGAAGAGACTTACATTGGCAAAATCAACAACACGGTGGAAGGCCGTCTGGCACTCATCGGTGCGATCAAAGAATACCTGGCACAGCTGTCGCTGAGCAACGTGATCGAGGCAGATGGCTACGATGTCATTCTCGACCCAGCCTACTACGGTGATGCGCCAGTCATCAAACCGGAGCCGGATCAAGTGTTCCTGCAATGGAACGTGAAGCTCACCGACGTGATGGAGCAGCTGTTCGGCACATTTTACGTGCAATAAATAAGCATTTTACGCGTATAAGCATTTCGCATGCAATCAGCAGAAATAAAGTAGCTTTTTAACAACGAGGATTTTGTGAAATCCCGAACTATATTATGAATTATTTTGAGGAGGAAAAAGAAATGTTGGATGCTTCAAGAGTTATTTTAGGTACGTTTGGTCAGGCGCATGTGGATGGGGTGTGGCAGACGAACATCAATAAGCTGGAAGCCAGCGTGGAAATGGAAAAACGCGAATTGAATCTCGTCGGCAATGAGTGGAAGGTGCATAAGCGCGGTATCAAAAAGGGAACGGGAACGATGAGTGGCTACAAGGTTACGTCCGACATGATTCGTCGTGGCTTTAATCGTTTTGAGATTATTACCAAACTGGATGATCCAGAAGCCTTTGGACATGAAAGTATTCGTCTCATCCGTTGCACTGCTGACAAAATCCAGTTGGCCAACTGGACAGCAGGCGAGGAAGTACAGGAAGAAACGACCTTCACTTTCGAAGGCTATGAACTGCTGGATCCGATTGTAGCAAACTAAATTGGTTAACGGGGAATGGGATACTGTCAGGTGTCCCGTTCCCCAAATACAAATAAGAATTTGCGAAATTCTGAAATTAACAATAAGGGAGAATGACTTATGAGCTTGAATGAGAATATGACAGAAGAACAAATTTTGGACAGTCTGTTTGAAGCCGCTGAAAAACTGCCCGAGGAAACCGTTCGTATCAAGCGCCTGGATATGAAAATTGTGCTGCACGGACTGACCTCTAGCAAAGTAGACAGCATTCGTGAACGTTGCACGATTCGTCGTACCGTGAAGGGTGCTGTGGATGAAAAGGTAGATACCGAGACGTTCAACGCCTTGTTGATTTCGGAAGCTACCGGAAAGTTGGAAGTGAAGGGCCTGTCTCTTAACGGTTGGGGAGATCCTCGGATTACAAGTCGCTTGAAGCTGTCTGGTGGCGAACAGTCTGTCCGCCGTATGCTGCTGGCGGGTGAACTGGACGCAGTAGGGGATAAGGTATTGGAACTGTCCGGTTTTGGAGTTGAGATTGCTGATCTAAAAAACTAATCGGCTCCGGGGGAATGACGACGATGCTGTACCACTTGTGGGTCCGGCACCATCTCCGTCCCGGAGACTTTTGGCGGCTTCCCCGCGGTGAGCGCATGCTGCTGCTGGCGTTTGCCGAACAGGAAATGGATAGCATAGCAGCTTCAAAAGCATAAGCAAGGAGGTGAACATAATAGATGGCAGAAGCATTAAATTACCGCATGAATCTTGTGATCGATCCCAAAAACGTCATTAAGGCGAACAGAGAATTGCGTGCAATGGAACGTTATTTTGAGCGGATTCAAGGCCGTGTTTTGAAAATCGGACGTACCCGCATGGCTCCTGAGATTGTACTGAACGATATGGCCTCCAAAGGCTTGGATAATCTGTTCAACAAGATTAATCGGGTCAAATCCCAGATTATAAACGCCTCGGGGAATGTGGATTTAAAGGTGAAGAGCAGCAGTAGTGTTTCCATTGACGGCATTGCTGATCTTAAAAAGGCGCTAGAAGATAACACAAAAGCAGTTAAACTTAATGCTTTCTTTAAAGAAGACAAGCCTAAAGCAGAGGAGAAAAAGCTTCCTGATTGGGCTGAGGCGCTGCAAAAGTATAATGAACCAGCCAAGGTTGTACAGGAAGTATACAAAGGGGTTACAGGTGAAGATTTAAGTCTTCAAACGTTTAAAAAGATGCCCGCCGCCTTTATGGAGACCAAACAAACGTGGAAGGAAGGCGGTGCAAAAGGAGTACTTAAAAAATTCTTTTTTCCGGATAAGAAAGAAGAGGTAGCCGAAGGTAACACTGAAGGCGCATCAGGTAATACAGACCTTTCGGAGATTAAAGAATTAATTAAGAAATTAATTCAAGTTACCTCTGATAAATCTACTGGTGGGTTTGGCGGTGGACCTGGCTTAGGAAAAAGGAACAGACGTACAGGAGGCAGAAGGTCTGGAAATAGAGGCGGTGGCCGTCGACCCTCGGGTGGTCAAGGAGATTTTAATTCAAGAGCCGGAGAGATCGCAAGGATTAATACTAGAGATCGGAGTTCAACACAAGGAAACAGAAATGGACGACAAAGTACAGGTTCTGCAGAATCCAATCCACGAATTAATCCTAACCGAAGAGTCCCAAGTCCAAGAAATAATCCGAGAAGTCCTCATGGTCGCCGCTCTTCCAAGTCGCGTGGCGTTCTTAGCTTTGCAGGCGACTTGCTAGCTGGTGGAACAGATATAGATGCTTCTTCTGTTCTGGATATGGTAAGTGATAGCGGATTAGTTGAAAAAGTGAGTAAAGGTCTTGGTGTAAGCAAAAAGTTCATTAGTGGGCCTCTTGGGGTTCTGGCAGATGCAGCAAGCATAGCTACAGCAGCTCCGGGCAAGGAACGTGCACAAGCGATTGGTTCCACCGTAGGTGGAGCGGTTGGGAGTACGGTAGGCGGAGCTATAGGAACATTCTTGCTTCCGGGTGTTGGTACTGCCGTTGGCTCATATGTAGGCGGTTTAGCGGGTGACTTTTTAGGGGGAAAAGTGGGCGGCTGGATATCAGACCATGGATCTGAAATTAAGGAGAAGGCATCCAAAGTAACCGGTTGGCTTTCTGAGAAGAGCGAAGCCTTTGGTGATAGCATCTCTAATTTCTTTTCTTTCGGTAAAAAAGATGAACCTAAGAAAGAGCCAGCTAAGCCACCTGAAGCTCCTAAACCTGCCGTACCGCCTCAACCTGCTGTAGCTGTGGCTACCAAACCGTTAACACCTATGCCACCTTTTCCGGGGTTACCACCCGGCTCTCAAGTAATGTATGGACCTCCACAACCGGGTGCCAAAGGCGTCCCTAATCCTTATGGACCGCTGGCTATCGCTAACCAGGGTGTAAACCCAAGTCCATTATTGAACACTGCGGCGCATGCGAACAATGGCGCCAAAGCTAAAGGTAAGGCTAACGGTAATCCCACTCCTCAAGTTGTACAGATCAGTCCTGAACAAATGGGAACATTGTCTGGCTTTTTGAAGGATTTTAAAACTGAAACCACCAACCAATTTAATCTTCCTGCGGGGGCTGTACAGGTTACTGTACACGAGAACAAGCTGGATGTGGATGGGCTTATTACGCAGATTGGCTACCGTCTCAAAGCTGAAATTTTGCGTGCAACGCAGAACACCAAGCCAACTGGAGCTATGTAATGCAGTAGATGGTAGCAATAGGGAAGGAGGAGAAAGATGGAATTTAGTTTGACGGATGGGAAGGGAAAAAAGTTTCAGTTTCCAGTAAATCCCGAGGAAGTAACGATCTCACGGCAAAAAGGATTTGATACAACGACGATTTTGTCCTATGGGGAGTTTGACTTTCCGCAAGGGGAGAAGGTGAAGGAAATCTCCTTCTCTTCTTTTTTTCCGAAAGAATACAATCCAGCATATTGCACATACGAAGACATCCCTGATCCGCAGGAGGCCATGAACACGTTGAATGGCTTTTTGTTATCCAAGAGCCCGCTACGCTTTATCATTACGGAGACAGCTGTGAATGTACCGGTAATTGTGGCTTCTCATAATTCAACCTTTCGGGGCGGGGAATATGGGGATGTGAATTTTGATTTGTCACTACGAACCTGGAGTGAAATGAAAGTAGCCAAAAAAGCTGGCACTGGCTCGAAGTCCACGACAGTCAACAAAAAGCCTCGCACGGATATGAAAGAAAAAAAGAAAACTTACACGGTTAAATCGGGAGATTCCTTGTCCAAAATTGCCAAGCTGGAGCTGGGAGACAGCTCTCAATGGAGTCGTATTTATCAGCTTAACAAAAAGACCATCGGGAAAAATCCGAATGCGATTAAACCGGGGCAAAAGCTGGTGTTGTCATGAGTTATAAAGTCATTTTACAGGATAAATATGATCTGTCGCCGCTTGTGGAGAACATTAATTTGAGAGATTCACTGGAGCAAATTGCTTATCAGGGCACGGTCAATTTGGTGGTTACGCCGGATATGCCGCCCATCTCTCCAGGGATGTCGATTCGGGTAAGTGGGATTCCTTATGGTAAAAAGGATTATGTCCCGTTGCTGTCTCCAGCCGTTATTTGGGAAGTAGAAACTTCGAACAACGGACTCAAGCGTATGACGTTCACGCTATATGACCGTACGGTATATTTGGACAAGTCCGAGGATGAATATTTACTCCCTGCCAAGCAGACGGCTACCCAGCGTTTTCAGAAGTATGCGAGGGACTGGAAACTGAAAATCGCTTCTTTGCCGGACACAAAAAAGCAGCTCGGGCGCGCTGTATACCGAACACAGTCCATTTACTCCATGATGCTGGGCGATCTGCGGGAGACAGCCAAGGCGGGGGGGAAGCTATATCATCCACGTATGATTTCTTCCGGCTTGGAGCTGTACGAACTGGGCACGAACAAAGATGTGTACGTCTTGGAGAGAGTGACCGATACGACACAATCCCGAACGTTGGAAGGCGCAGCCACGAGAGTAAAGGTGTTGGCTACGGCGGCCAGTGAAACAGGGAAAGAGGTTCCTTCCAAGGTGATGGCACTTGAGGAAAAGGACATTGCCAAATATGGAACACTTCAGGTGATCGTACAGGATGACGAGGTGAAATCGGGTGCGGCGGCACGTGAGTTGGCCAAAAGTAAGCTGAGAGGCATACAACAAACGATATCGGTAAATGCGCCAGATATGAACACGATTCGAGCAGGAGACGCGGTAATATTAGGGACCATGAAGCTGCTGGTAATTTCAGTAAGCAGGGAATTGGGCAACCCTGGCAGTATGTCGCTGGAGCTCGGAACGTATGACGATGTAAAAAGGAGGTTTTACCTTGAATAAGGACCCCTACGGGCATTTAGCCACTGCGCTGCAATCTTCATTTCATAAACATACCAAGCAAGCGTTGAGTGGAGTAGGTGCAGTATTAGGTACCATCACCTCCACAGGACTCAAGTTGGACGATTTTAAACATGAGCTTCAGGATTATCTAGTCGCCGAGCTGCCGGGACTGCTATCTGTACCACGCCATATGTACAAAGGTACCTCAACCTCGGTGGAATCAGAAAATTGGGAAGGCAAAGAGCTGAAAACTTCCTTTTATATCGGGGAAGATGAGCTGGAGGATGTAAATCTGAGTCTGAACAAAGGACTTAAGCCTGGGGATCGTGTACTGGCGGTGCGGGTGAATAGTGGCAACGATGTGGTGGTCGTGTGCAAGGTGGTGAATGGACGTGGCTAATTTGTTTCCAGAAACAGACGATATGATTTGGACAGACACAGATGTGACCGATCCAGATGTGCTGGAGGATAATCGTGCGGTATTTGGGCGAAGCTGGAGGTTTGATTTTGAAGCCGGCGAGTTTGTTATGAGCCCTAGCCGTAAAATCGTGACTACAGGCGAGAAAGAAGCCTGGGTACAGTGGTGTGAAAAAGCGATTCGCACTCCTCGCTACCGTCATGTGATCTATTCACCTGACTATGGAAGTGAGCTGGAGGAGCTGATTGGCAGCAGCTATGGGCACGCTGTGCAGGAAAGTGAAATTAAACGCATGGTCACAGAGGCGTTGCTAGCAGATGCACGTACGGCTAGTGTGGATCAATTCACGTTTCGCTGGGAAGGCGAGGCATGCTATTTTAGCTGCCAGATTACGAACGTGCGGGATGAAACGGAAATTGTGGAAAGTGTGGTGATCTAATGGCAGACTTGCCGGAATATTTGGTAGACCAGACGGAAGAAGAAATTTTAAATCGGATGCTGGAAAAAGTGCCCTCGGACATCGATAAGTCTGAGGGCTCTTTTATTTGGGATGCGCAGGCGCCGGTGGCATTTATGCTCTCTGAAGCCGCAATCTGGGCGCAGGAGCTGCTGCGTCGGGGGTTTGCCAGCACAGCAGCCAGCGATAACCCAGATTTTCGCTCGCCGGAGCTGGATTTGCGGACAGCAGAACATGGAGTGACACGGCGGGAAGCCGTTGCGGCCTCAGGTAAGGTTACGTTCACGGGTACAGCGGGAACAATCGTCCCAGCGGGAACGTTGGTGGCGACTCCGGCAGATGATGTATCCGGGGAAGCCTCCATTGAGTATGCGACCACGGCATCGGTCACGCTGGATGAGCAGGGTACAGGGGAAGCGGCCATTCGAGCGGTCAATCCCGGACGCAGCGGCAACGTGCCAGCAGGCGTCATCCAGGTGATGGCTACTCCGATTAGCGGGGTTTCCTCCGTGATCAATACGGAGGAAACCAAAAGCGGCACAGACGTTGAGAGCGACCAACTGTTACTGGAGCGTTTTTATGCCAAGGTGCGGAAACAGGGCACAAGTGGCAACAAGGCGCAGTATACCCAGTGGGCGAATGAGATAGCTGGCGTTGGTGGCGTGGAGGTTGTTCCGCTCTGGAAAGGGCCAGGAACAGTGGGGTTATATGTGCTGGATACGGATAAACGAGCAGCCAGCCCGGATATCGTGGCTGCAGTGCAGAAGTATATTGATCCGACCCAGGATGGGCAAGGCGAAGGGCTAGCACCAGCGGGCCCCGTGGTGACGGTTATGCCAGCGGCTGAAGTGGAAATAAACATTTCGGTCAAGGTACAGCGCACCAAAGAGAAGCCGTCCACACTGGATGAAATCAAAAAACTGATTGAAAACGGTGTGCGGACGTATTTGAAGCAGCTTGCTTTTTACAAGGCAGATCCGTTGGTACGGTACACCCGGATTTCCGCTGTGCTGCTGGACATTCCGATTATTATTGATTTCTCTGAACTGAAAATTAATGGACAGAGCAATCAGAATATTGAGATTGGATCAGGTCAGGTAGCAGTACTGGGGACGGTGAGCGTCAGTGAGTAACGATAAAACAAACAGTTTTGAAGATTTATTGAATAACACAGACCAGGGAAAACGCGCAAACCGTAGTGGCACTTTTGCTAACAGGGTAGCAATAGCGGGAGATACAGTGGATCAAATGAGCAGCGAGCGGGGACGCGAGCTGCTTTCCTATTTGCCCGCCTATTATGAAACCTCACGTGTGATGCGTTCCAATATGGATGCTAAAGGAAGCGAATTGGACGCCTTGTATCTTGCAATGGATGCAACGGTGGGACAGTTTTTCGTACGTACTGCCACCTGGGGGTTGGAACGCTGGGAAATGGAGCTGGGGATCGAAACCGACCTGGCGAAGCCATTGGATCAACGGCGTGCCGTGGTGGAATCAAAGCTGCGAGGAGCAGGAACTTTTTCCGGCCGACTTGTCAAAAACGTAGCTGAAGCGTACGACGGAGGAACGGTAGAGGTTACTTTTCACCCCGCCGAATGGGGATTTACGGTCAAATTTATAGATACCATTGGGATTCCACCCAATGTGGAGGACCTTAAAGCAGCCATTGAGGAGATCAAGCCTGCTCATATGGCGGTGGAGTACAAATTACGCTACCTGACCATTGCCGAAGTAGAGTCTATGACCCTCTATGAAAATGAACATACAACACAGGATAGGTATTTAGGAGGTGGCGCATAACATGGCAAGCGAAAAAACACCGAATCTTGGTTTAAATCAAATTGACCGTACATCGCCCAAAACCACGTATTTTGATCTGGAGAAGTACTTGGATCAAAACTGGCGGTCTGTAGATGAATTTGCAGGTGAGGTGAATGACGGTGTAAATGAGTTTAAGAAGCGCCTGGATACGACGGAACGCAAGGCGGTAACTTTGGAACCTGGGTTACAGATTGTTCATGCGGAAAAGGCTGCGCCATTTTCATTGACGGGGCTGAGCGGGCGTACGTTGGTGAATTTGTTGGGACGCATGGGTAGTTGCGAGACAGTAAGCGAATGGTCCTCAAACGTAGCTATTGCAATTGATAATAATAACAAGACCAACGGTAGTAGCTCGTTTAAAATTACTCTGGGTAGTGTACCGGCAACCGCGTCTGCAAGTTTTTTGACCACACCTGGACGAAAATATATCGCAATAGCGGACGTGAAAAGTGTTAATAGCAGCAAGGTGGCGATATCAATAAATGGTATTGCCGGTGCTGTGGGTAATGAGGTAAATTCTGGCTCTGTTTTTGCGCCGTCTGTTGTACGGTTCACGGCGAAGGAGTATTTTCATATTGTTACCATCACTGGCACGGGTGCGACTGGTAATACATTTAATATGGATAGTGTGCGCGTATATGAGATTAGTGATACAGATTATGCAGTAGCTGCAAGTCTTACGCCTGCACAGGCCGCAGCTAAGTATCCGTATGTTGATAGTGTAATGCCTGTGCGTAATCCCTATACGATTCGGTATGGTGAGAACTTACTTCCATCCGTCCGCGAGTGGGTTAATAACGGAGGTCTGACCGATGCCCGAGTCGTAATTAAAGGAGAGTATGAATTTTCTATAATGACTACCACCGAACCACAATGGAGGGCGGCAGCGTCGGTAAAAGTAGTCCCCAATACGCAGTATACTTTGTCTGCTACGCATGATGGACTTTTAGGGATATATGGGGTAAACCAGCAGGCAGTTATTATTAACGGTGTTACAGCGAGTTCAGTTAGTTTCAATTCAGGAAATAACACTTTTGTAGACATCTCATTGACAAACAGGTTAGGTGTAGCCGGGACGTTTACGGGTAAGAACTTCATGCTCAACATTGGCAACATAGCCCAACCGTTCAAACCGCGCCAGGATTCCATGTTAGCGTTGCAAACAGACCTATACGCCGATCCAGTTACAGGAGCTAATGCGGATACAGTGTTTGAGCGTGATGGTCAATACTTCAAAGTGAAAAGGTTTGAAAGTGTCCTACTAGATGGCAGTAGAATAACTAAAGTGAATAATGTAGTGTCGGGGGTAGGATTCAAAGCCCTTTATCCTGTAGTGTCCGGTGTAAATTATGCGTTTGTTGGCAATGGATCGGCAGTAAAGTTTGACGGTAAGATACTATTGTGGGGTGGTCAAGACACAATAGCCGACAGATGGGGGATAGATGCGAATTCGCCTAATTTTGCCATCTCTGTACCTGTTTCAGACAGTGGATGGGCTGATAGCTACCCACCTACATTAGACGACATCAGAGCCTACTTTTTCGGGTACAAGGCTTATGACGCTAATACCCTAACACCAGCACAAGCACAATCAGCAACAACGGCAACGTGGAACGGTACAGGTACTAAGTATTGGGTGCAAAGAATAGGTGCGCCTAACTTTACCCAATCTGCACCACAACAGTCTTATGCAGGGTACACACCGTATCAACTTGTATACCAGCTTGCAACACCTACTGTGGAGCCTATCGTATTCGAGGGGCAACTATCATTTGTTGAGGGCGATAATCAGGTTGAAGTAGGTACGGGGTTGATAGTTAGGGAGGGGTCCAAACCTGGACAATCCAATAATCAAATGTGGATTAACGGCTCTTTAAATGGGCTTGGTAAACTCCAGTTCCGTACTAATAAAATTTTTGCAGTTTATAAAAACGGCAAAAATGATAATTGGTCTGCAATCGGACACGCTTCCGATGTAATTGATGTATACGGATTTACACAGGCCTGGATACCTTTATATAAGTTCGATTCAGCAGCATCCTACAGCACAACATATTTGACGCTTGAAACCTCGCCAATTGTACCATTCATTGGCTCTTATGCAGCGAATGAAAAAACGCTGCTTGCAGACTTGGTGGACAGCGTACAGCAAAACACAGCGCGAGTGTCGGTGCTAGAAAACAAGAAGGCTGACAAAGATAATCCTGCATGGCTTACACCTACGTTGCTTAATGGTTGGACGGGGGATATGCAGTATGTGAGGTTGTCGGATGGGTTAGTGGTGTTTAGAGGCGGTATTAGAGACGGAGCTGTAACGCCAGGTACGAGGCTGTTTATCCTACCCGTAGGATATCGGCCTAAAAATAACATGGAAATAAGATTAAGAACCTCTGACGGAGCTAATGATGCGCCCAACTCCACGATTATTATATATACGTCGGGCGCGGTTCTAAGCCAAAACAATTGGTACAATAAGGGTGCTTGGTTTGATGGATTGTCATTCCTAGCTGAACAATAAGGAGGTCTTACACATGAAAGCAGTACCTAAAGTAAATACAAACGGCCTCTATCTTGAGGACGAGCTGGTGGATGATACCTTTTCAGGTATCGTCCCTTTTTATACTCCATCTTCACCTACGCTATCTGATACAAACCAGCAACTAGACACCCATCGGCTTGCTGACAGTAGCTTTAGTACCACAGATGGAACAAATTCAGAAAGCATCCTTGCTGGTTATACAGTAGGGATTCCAGTGCCATCTGGTCTATATCAGCCCCGTTTTGACATCCAAGGTTGGCTGACCTATGAAGCGGAATATAATCAAAAGCTGATAGAAGCACAAAAAGCCCTTGATCAGTTGAACAACGAATCCCAAGCTTTATTTCAGAAGCTGCATGATGAATGGCGAAATAAGCAGGAAAACGAACGCGGGGATGAACCTGTATATTTTGCTCAGACATTTACGGCTCCAGAACGAAAAGACCCGGCGACGTTCTGGAGTGAAGGGTTGAGTGATGAAGCAATTAAGGAACTGACACAAAAAGCAGGGCAACAGCCAAGCGAGACAGAACAACTGAAGCAGCGGATTGCAGATCTCGAAGTGACGTTGACCCAGCTCATGCTTAGTAACACTGGAAAATAACGTGTACTGACGATTATATGTAACAACAATCTTTATAAAAAGAGGTGAAGTCATAACCATGGCAGCTTTAACAGAGGCTCAAATACGTATTTGTGCTAATGCATGCATCACTCGCTATGAGCGCGGAGAAGGCGATATAGCAACGTTCATGGGAAGCTACGCTTTAAATGAAGAACAGCGTGAACAAGTAATGACGATTATTTTATCCAAGCGTTCTGATTTAATAGCGGGCAACGTAGAAGATTCGTCATCAACCGATGCTTCAAATGAACAGGAAGAAACGGTTAAATGGTATAACTCTATTTTCCGTAAGAAAACAGTATAGAGAACAAAATAAAAATCGTTGTTTCTATGCCCTTGGATCAACCAAGGGCATTCACTTTACACCTAGGTTCAAAAGGGGGAACAAACATGCATGAAAAGATCGATCAGATTTGGCTGGGGTTTTCCACGGGGACCTTGATCGGTTATTTTTTCGGGGGGTGGACTACAATGTTGACGTTGCTGTGGTGGATGGTCGTGATCGACTTTTTCACCGGATGGGCAGCGGCCTGGATTAATGGGGAGCTGAAAAGCCGCCAAGGGTATTACGGTATTTTTCGCAAGGTTACCGTGTTTTTGCTCATTACGGTAGCCCATCTGATCGACGGTATTCTCGGGGATGCACATTACTTCCGGGATGCCGTCGTTTTCTTTTATTTGGCGAACGAGCTGTTGTCCATTATAGAAAATGTGGGCAGAATGGGAGTGCCGATGCCGGATATTTTGCGGAATGCGGTAGCCATTTTTGAGTCCAAATCGAGTGGGGAAAAAATAAAGCCAACCGACCCTTCCGACAAAGAAAATAAAGCTTCATAAAAGTGCTGACCGTCGCCATTACAAAAAAGGAAGACTACCTTTCGCCTTTTTTCGGCGTAAAAGTGGAAAAGCCCAGACCGTTTCCATGGTCCAAGCATATACAACAGAGACAGAGTGCTACAACATTATGAATGACAAGGAGGGAGCGCCTTATGCAAAATCGCAGCCCTAATGCTGCCGAAGGCATTGACGTATCCCGATATCAGGGAACGATTGATTGGAAACGTGTGCGAGCCGATGGTAAATCGTTTGCATTTATTAAAGCAAGTCAAGGACAGCGTTACGTTGATCCGACGTTTATTACGAATGCAAAAGGGATCAAGACAGCCGGGCTTCTGCTGGGAGCTTACCATTTTGTAGATGCGACCAGTGTAAACGCAGCCAAAGCGGAAGCCAGACATTTCGCCGAGGTGCTGGATCAGGTGGGTGGTGCGAAAGCGCTGGACTTGCCAGCGGTGATGGATTATGAAAATAATCCGGGAAAGCTTAATTCGGCCGCGATTCATGAGGTAGCGCTGGCATTTTTGACGGAATTTGAACGAGTAAGCGGCCGCAAGCCGATGGTATATACGGGCAATGCTTTTGCTGCCCATTTTAAAGCCCTACTGGGTAGTTATAAGCTGTGGATTGCACGTTATAGTACACGGGTACCCAGTGATACAACAGCATGGAGGCGCTGGGACTTCTGGCAATACAGCGACAGTGGACGGGTTGATGGCATTCAAGGGCCTGTTGATCTGAATGTATATGCCGGAACAGAGGCTGAGCTACGCCAAGCATTTGCAGGAGAAGAGGGGGAAGAGCCAATGACAGCAGAGGAAAAAGCGGCATTTAAGGCCCTGCAGCAGCAGGTCACCGCCCTTGAAAATAGTAGAGATGTGCTCAAGCAAACATTAAATGAACAGAGTGCTTACATTAAAAAGGTGGATCAGCGAGTAGCTGAACTGGAGGCGCGTCAGGCTATGCCTGTACCGGCCTGGGCCAAGGAAGCGATGGTTGCTGCCGTTGCAGTTAATCCGGCAAGCCCGATTGTGGATGCGAAGTTGCCAAGCAGTTATGATTTTTATCGCTTACTGGTCGTGCTGAACCGTCTGGGTGCGTTTAAAACAACCAAGTAATCTTCGAAGGACCTCATTACTGCCCATCCCACTTTTAAATAAAATGAGTAAAACAGCTACGTTCGAAGCCTAAATAAACAGGCGGTTAAATGCGGCCGCCTGCCCTTATGGCTAAGTGATGTTCTTCATGACCTCCAAATATGCTGAATCCCGAAAAAGGGTAACTGCAAAATGTACCTTTATTCGAAAAGCAACTCAATATCCTCCTGACTAATCTGAGCAGTTTCAAAGTCCGAAGGTGTGAAATGAACATTCTGCTGACGAACCATAAAATCAATGATTTGAATTATAGCTTGGACATACATATTCGGAATGAGGACGATTGCTTTTGAAATGACCTGCCAATTGGAAGAGCAAGAAGAACGTGTTGAGCTTTTGGCAATTCTGAGACGCTGTCACTGCAGCATGTTTACCAGCCAGATCGAGCTGTAACAGCCCATGTATGTTTGTTTATTTCAGAACATACCTGGGAATTAGGATATAAAGGATGGGAATTGTATTGTAAAGGGGAAATGTATACCCATAAAGTGCCTGGCGATCATTTTTCCATCGTAAAAGGTCCTCAAGCCGTATCTGTAGGTTTGGTGCTGAATACATTTTTGAGGTAATAACATGCTCCTGCTTGGAGGTTGAGGACCACAAGCAGGAGCTTTTATTTGATATGAACGTGTGAATTGATTTGTAACATTAATTAACATGATGTATAAAAACATATGGTAATGTATGAAAAACCCCCTTGTCTGCTTCCAGATTTTATAGTAAAGTATCCAATAATCAACTTTGTATGAAACTAATATTCACTATCTGTGAGTATTTATCACACATTCTCCATGACCTAACACAATCCTCTTCCCTTTTATGACATTACATCTATTCCATTACCCTACTGCATCTCTAACACCACTAGATTATGAATGCTGTCTGTGCCTGTATTCTTCAATAAAAGCCTGTCCAGAACCTTCATACCTTCCCTACTACTACACCTATTTGATGAACTCGGAACTTGGGGCTACAGCTTGAGGACAAGCTTGTCATGCCAATCCAAAGAATTGGTATTTATCCGGTATCAACGAATTAACAATATATAAGGTGTGAAAGGGGTTCGCTGCATGAGCAAAAAGTACGTAAAACACAAAATCTGGACCGTATTGCTGGTACTTGCGCTAGGAACTGTTTTGGTGCTTTCTGGTTGTGGGGGATCAGGTGAAGGAGCAAAACCAGAAGCAGGACAACCTTCAGGTGGAGCGGGAGAAGGCGCGCAGGACACGTTGATTTATGGGCGTGGCGGGGATTCCGTGGCGCTAGATCCTGCCATTGTGACTGAAAGTGAGTCGTTAAAAATCGGAATGCAGGTGTTTGATACACTACTGGAATACAAGGAAAGTACCACGGAGATTCAGCCGGGGCTCGCAGAGAGCTGGGAAGTATCACCGGACGGACTTGTCTATACGTTCAAGCTGCGTCAGGGCGTAAAATTCCATGACGGAAGTGACTTTAACGCAGAAGCGGTTGTGTTTAACTTTGACCGCTGGGTTGATCCGAAAAGTCCATACAAATTTGAGGGTGACTCGTTTGACTATTATGATTCTATGTTCGGGCCCGATGGAAGTAGAGTGATTAAGGAGGTTAAAGCGGTGGATGCGAGTACCGTTCAGTTTACACTGAACAAGCCGCAGGCTCCTTTTTTACAAAATATCGCTATGCCATCCTTTAGTATTGCAAGTCCCAAGGCTATTAAGGAGAAAAAGGCTGATTTTAAGAGTAATCCGGTCGGCACAGGGCCGTTTGTATTTAAGGAATGGAAACGAAACGATACGATCACATTAGAAAAGAATCCAACTTATTGGAAAGAAGGACAGCCAAAGCTGGCTAAGGTCATCGTTCGTTCTATCCCAGACAACACTGCGCGATTTAATGCTCTGCAAAACGGGGAAATTGACCTGATGGAAGATTTGAATCCAGATGATGCGAAGCAGTTGGAAGGTAACAGCGAGTTGGTAAAAATCGAACGTCCCTCCTTTAATGTGGCATACATTGGATTTAATTTAAAGAAAAAGACATTTAATAATCCCAAGGTGCGGCAGGCGCTGAATCACGCAGTGAACAAACAGGCCATTATTGATGCATTGTTTGCGGGGGAGGCCAAGCCTGCGGTCAATCCGATGCCACCTACGTTATGGGGATACGACGAAAGCATTCAGGACTACACTTATGATCTGAATAAGGCTAAATCTTTGCTAGCGGAAGCGGGTTTCCCTAACGGACTTCCAGAGCCGCTAACCTTCTATGCAATGCCTGTATCTCGTCCATACATGCCTGACGGCAAAAAGGTAGCAGAGGCCATTCAAGCTGATTTTGAAAAAATAGGAGTCAAAGTCAACATCCAATCTCCAGAATGGGCTACGTATCTGGATGATCTTAAAGCTGGAGAGAAGGATGATCTGTACATGTTGGGATGGAATGGGGACAATGGCGACCCGGATAATTTCCTTTACACATTGCTGGACAAGGATACGATCCCAGGCAATAACCGCAGTTTTTATGTGAATGAGGAACTTCACAAAATACTGGTAAAGGCGCAGGTTGAGGTTGATCAAGATAAGCGTGCGGAATTGTATAAACAAGCACAAGTCATTATTAAACAGGATGCACCTTGGATTCCCTTGGTTCACAGCACACCGTTGATGGCAGGCAAAGCCAATCTTAAGGGTTTTGTACCTTCTCCGGCAGGTATTGAAGCGTATAGTAATATTTATTTTGAATAGCCTAAACGCAAGCAGGCGGTGAATAGCATATGAGTTCATATATTGTAAAAAGGCTGGCCATATTGATTCCCGTATTGCTGGGGATGACGCTTATCGTGTTTTCGATTATTCATGCTATTCCCGGTGATCCGGCAGAAACGATACTCGGGGACAAGGCCACGGAACAGTCCAAACAGGCGCTGCGTGAGCAATTAGGGCTGGATAAGCCATGGTTACAGCAATATGGGACCTATCTAAGTGAACTGGCACGAGGGGACTTGGGCGATTCCATTCGCACCCGGCAGCCGATTGCCCGGGAAATGGTCCCTTATCTGGCGGCTACGCTGGAGTTGACGGTAGCAAGCATGTTTTTTGCCGTTGTCGTGGGTATGAATGCAGGCATCGTGAGTGCCTGGAAGCGAAATTCCTGGTTTGACTATGTCAGCATGGTCATTGCCCTGGTCGGAGTATCGATGCCGATTTTTTGGTTAGGCTTGATGGAGCAATGGATCTTTGCTAATAAGCTGCATTGGCTCCCTTCCATCGGACGCATGAATTCCCGTGATCCGGTGGAAGCTGTGACACATCTAGCCGTGATTGATGCGTTCATAGGTGGACGTATGGATCAGGTGTGGACCGTCATCAAGCATTTGATCCTGCCCAGTATCGCACTGGGGACGATTCCAATGGCGGTCATAGCGCGTATTACCCGTTCCAGCATGCTGGAAGTTATGGATGCGGACTATATCCGCACGGCTCGGGCGAAGGGGCTGGCATCTTTTCAAGTCGTGTACAAACATGCGCTTAAAAATGCTGCGATCCCTGTGCTTACTGTCATCGGTCTTCAGACTGGATCGTTATTGGGAGGCGCCGTACTGACAGAGACCATATTTGCCTGGCCTGGCATCGGACGGTACATTTTTGAAGCGATCAGCTCGCGTGACTATCCGGTTATCCAAAGCGGAATTTTAATCATTGCGTTCCTGTTCGTCATCATTAATCTGATTGTCGATTTGCTGTACGCTGTTCTCGACCGGCGTATTCGTTATCAGTAATGAAGTCGTCAATTGGTCAGAGGGGAGGTTGTCCGATGTCACAATTTTCAATGCAACCCAATAACATACCGACAACACGCAGTCCATTGGCATATTCGCCTGTCGTGTCAGGCCCTTGGAGAGATGCGTGGAGAGCTTTTCGCCACAACAAGATGGCTTTAGTCGGTCTGGGCATTATTATGTTCTTTGTCATCATTGCTTTGATCACGCCCTGGATTGCTCCTTTTGACTATAAAGAGCAAAATTTGGTGAGCCGCTTGCAGTCTCCTTCCGCAGAGCATTGGTTCGGTACCGATGATCTTGGTCGTGATTTGCTGACTCGTACGCTGTATGGCGCCAGAATCTCGTTGTGGGTCGGTTTCTTGTCCGTTATTGGTTCAATGATTGTAGGAACGGCCTTAGGATTAATTGCCGGATTTTATGGAAAATGGGCTGATATGATCATTTCGCGCCTATTCGACATCTTACTGGCATTTCCGGGGATTTTGCTGGCAATTGCTATTGTGGCGATTCTGGGGCCTTCGTTGGAAAATGCGTTATACGCCATTGCCATTGTCAATGTACCAACGTATGGGCGATTGGTTCGCTCCAAGGTGCTGAGTGTTAAAACGGAGGAGTATATTACTTCTGCGCGGGCGCTTGGGGCTAATAATCGGCGCATCATACTCCGTTATATTTTGCCTAATAGCCTGACACCGATCATCGTACAGGGAACATTGGGGATTGGAACGGCCATCATTGAAGCAGCAGCGCTCGGATTTCTCGGTTTGGGTGCACAACCTCCTGAGCCTGAGTGGGGCAAAATGTTGTCCGATTCGCGGCAATATATCCAAAATGCGCCGTGGACAGTTATTTTCCCAGGCATATCTATCATGCTGACCGTATTGGGCTTTAATCTGATGGGGGATGGCCTGCGGGATGTTTTGGACCCAAGAGCAAAGCGTTAGAGCAAAAGTGGTGAGGTATATAAAGTTGAGTAAAGAGGTGTTCTCTGGCCTGAATCAAATGGCTGTGGGACACCTTTTTGCATGAGCATTTTGCATAATTCCGTTTTTGAAAATTAGGCATCAGTATCTTAAGCCTGAGCGAACAGCATTTTAGCTCGGTTTCTCCTTGAATTCGAAAAATGGACAGACCTGCAGAATTTCTGTTGAATCAAAAATTTAAGCGGTAGCTTTCTTTAATGGACGGGCCATGGCTAACGCAGAAGCAAGCAACACAATGGCATTTAGGTATTGGTGAGTGGTCACCTTTTGAATCCCCCAGATGTGCATGGCATTTGCGGTCAAATAGGTTTTCATCCGAGAATTACAACGTTCCACGCTCGTTCTTTCGTTGTATAGTTCTTTCCAACGTTGCGTATCTCGGTGTGGACTTGAATAGCGGCGTACATCCCTTTTTATATCTACCTTGACGACCATCCCATAGTGGGAGGATGAAGGACTTACCTAAAAGCCCACCATCGCTTACTCAATCCGCCTGCGGAATCGCTGGTAGAGGAGAGCCGTACCGACTGGAGACGCTACTAACCTTCTCCCCGCTGCTTCGCAGCGTATGGGAATGGAAGGAAGCAATGATCCTATAGTCTAATCTTCAGACAAACGACCATTATGCCAAAGTTGTTGATAATACGGATGTGTTTTTTGTAATGCTTCATATGTGCCTTGACCTGACAGGCGTCCTTCTTCAAAGACAAGGATTTGGTCTGCACTTGTAATCGTGGATAATCGATGGGCGATGATGATCGTCATCCGGTTTTTCGTTAACGCTTGAAGGGCAAGCTGCACTTCACGCTCTGATTCGTTATCTAAGTTCGATGTCGCCTCATCAAGTAATAAGATTCTCGGATTTCGTAAAATCGCACGAGCAATCGCAATACGCTGTTTTTGACCACCTGAAAGCTTAATACCTCCTTCACCAACCTCTGTATCGAGGCGTTTGTCCAGCTGCATGACAAAATCATAGGCATAGGCTGCTTTTAATGCGGCAAGTACCTCTTGTTCGCTTGCTCCAATCGTCCCGTACATGACGTTGTCACGAATCGTTCCATTTAATAACGGTGCATTCTGACTTACATAGCCAAACAGCCCACGCCACTCTGTTAAGTTAAATTGCTCAATGTTTTCGTTACCATACAGTATCGCACCTGATGTCACGTCATAAAATCGTTCAATAAGGGAGAACATCGTCGTTTTCCCACCACCACTTCGGCTGACAAAGGCGGTCGTTTCATTTGGTTCTAACGTAAATGTCATGTCATTTAATACATACTTTTCATTATATTTAAACGATACGTTTTGGAAGTGGATAGGTAGTGGTGTAGCAGATACTGGTTTCCCGTCTTGTACTTCACGCTTCACATTGAGTGCTTCAACAATACGCTCTGTCGCACCAAGTGTTTTTTGTAAATTGGTAAAGAACGTCGCCATTTGTGTAAATGGCATAATAATTTGCACTAAATAAATCATAATGGCAACAAGCTCGCCTGAAGTGATTGCTCCTGTTGCTACCTGTGAGCCGCCATAACCGAAAATCGCAATCAATACGACCATCATGAGTAGCGTCATCAGTGGCGAAAGAATCGCAACAATCTTCGCTTCCTTTAAACCGTACTTGTACAGCTGCTGAATTTGCTTTTTACCGCCTGCTAGCTCCTGCTGCTCCGTTTGCGACGCTTTCACAAGACGAATATTCGATAAAATACGTCCTAATCGTCCGCCAAAGCCTGCTAGCTCATCCTGATTTTCTACTGAGATGGCATACATTTTTTCGCCTAATGGATACGTCACAAAAATTGTCAGTGGCACAGCAATCAGGAGTAGCAATGTCATTTTCCAGTCAATCCATAGTAAAACAACAACGGCACCTAGGATCGCAAATAGTCCTGACACAAAGGACACGAGCTGCTCGGTCACAAACTCCTTCACGACATTTGTATCCTGCGTAATGCGGCTCATCGTTTCGCCTGATTCATGCGCATCATAATACGATAAACGTAAATGTAGCATATGTTCCCATACTTCTGTCCTTAAATTCGCGACAACCTTTTCACCTAAACGGCGCATCAGATAAAACGCAATGGCACTTAACATCGCTTGCACAATTAAAATCGCAATGACTGGCAAGAGTGATGTTACGGCAAAACCCGCATCTGAAATTTGATTAATGAGCTTCATCGTTAACAGGGGGACAGCAAGCCCAGCTGCAACCTCCACTAAACTAATGAAAAATAAAAAGACTAATTGCCCCTTCGCCATTTGACTGCGATTCATCAATGCCCAAAGCTGTGAGACCTTTCCTTGCATTACGTTTCACTGCTTTCTTTTGTCATGACCTTTTCAAAACGGAAAAACTCATAATCTGCATCAGATTCAGGCTCTTCTCCTTCAATACTCGGTCCTGGATTGCCTCGATGATAAAACTCCACAATTTTAAAGCCACATTTATTCACATAAAAATGGATGTTCCGCTTTTCAAAATACGGTGTATGTAGCTCCCAAACCTTCGTCTTTGGGAACGCTGCTTCTATCGCTTCCCATGCCTTTGTACCAAGACCTTTGCCGTGTGCATTAGCCTTTGTATATAAGAAGTCCACTTCGTTTCGCTGTGTGTCGGGATTAATTTTTAATACGATGCCACCGATTCTTTCGCCATTTAGTACAATTTGACGCACAACCGAATCTTTTGCAGTAAGTGAATGCTCGAAATCCTCATCGGATGGGATTGGTCCCATTTCTGTTGGATCCTCTGCTTCTTGAAAACTATCTTGTAACCCTTTCATAAATGCCTCTTGTAATTCTTCCTTAAATATTGCTAGCTCTTCCTGCGGTACAGGGGCTATCGTAATTTGTTCATTTTGTTTTGTCATCTCTAAAACACCTTTCTCTTAAACTGATTAAAATATTCGTCCAATTGTTAAAAATAGTAGACTCCAAAGTAAAGCACTCACCCCAGCATATAGCATGTACGATTTTAGAGGCATATATAAAAACCGCTGCGTACCCGTAGTTTTCAATTAATTGATCAATATACCCCATGGCACTCTTCCTCATCAACCTAAGTGCGTTCAACACCTTAGTAATTGCTTGTCTCATTTATGTTTTCGGGTTATGTTCGCAAGGAATAGTGTAAGGTATGGAGTAACTCCAGAGTAAAGAAAGAAGTGAAAAGAGATGAAAAATACATTCGAAAAAACATATTTGACAGGCGAATTTGCCAAGTTACTTGAAATCAATAAAGATACATTGCTTTATTACGATAAAATCGATTTATTTAAGCCTGCAGGCACCTTTGATAATGGCTATCGCTACTACACATTTGAGCAGTTCGATCAATTTGTAGCGATTCAATCGCTTCGTGCAGTTGAGGTACCGATTAAAGAACTCAAAACGTATTTTGACGCGCCTAACGTACAAGCGTTACAACAATTAGCAATGGAACAGCAAGAAAAAGTGGCAATGGAAATTCAAAAGTTACAAGATATTCAGTTTTTCCTAGAACGAACGGTTGCCCTGACAAAAGAGATGGAAGAAGTATCAATTGGAGAAGTATTGGTGAAGCAATTACCAGCCGAACCTGTTGTGTATAGCGACGAGAAAATAGATTGGTCGTCGTTATCAATGGAGGAACTTTACGAGCAAACTACGCCATTTTTAAAAAAGCTTGGGATTAAAAGTACAGCCGCATACGGTACTGTGTATACAAAAGGAGATTTTTTAAATAAGAAGTTTGAAGGCGTAAGCTACCTATTTTGTCGCCTAGATGACCCGTCAGCAAGAATGAAACCAGCTGGACACTACGTGGTTATTTATCATCAAGGACCTTATGATGAAATCTCACAGACTGAGACTTATAATACGCTACTCGCTTATTTAGAACAGGAGCAGTTGGCGTTAGATGGTGATATTTATGAGGAATATTTACTGCACTCGATTGCAGCAAAAGAGGAAAAAGATTATATTACAAAAATTAGTGTGAAAGTAAAAACGCGTGAGGCGAGTTATCAACCTCTTTAAAGCTTGTTATACTTTACGTCTATCTTGATAGATAGGCGTTTTTAATTTTTCAAAATCTCTCTCAACAGCAAGCCTGATAATTAGGTACATAGTTAAAATGATAGCATTAGGGGGCAATTCAACAGGTCTTAGTTAATAAATAATCTTCAACAATCGGGTGCGTTTATGAAGTAACGTTGTAGAAAATAATCAAACTCAAAACCATTAAATATAAAGTCTAGTTTTATTTTATTATGCTATTTACCCTATATTAAGTTTTTTTGGACTTGCTTTTTTATTACTCATCGTCTGAACACTGGCTTGGCTTGATAGGCGATAATGCGCTAGTTTGACGCTTACATATAAATGAAACTCATGTGAGCTTTCCTGAGGCGTGAAAAAAATGTATAATCACTCCAATTGAGTACGTAGGGAGTGAGCTTTATGACATGGCAGGACAAGAGAGAGCATCGGCAATTCGCGGAACAGACACGAAGCGACGCTTCACGGGCAGCATATGAACGGGATTACTCCCGATTGATCCATTCACCGACTTTCCGTCGATTGCAAGGGAAATCACAAGTATTTGGCGCAGGCACAGGAGATTATTATCGCACACGGCTGACACATTCTTTGGAGGTAGCGCAAATTGCGCGTGAGGCAGCACGAAGCTTGCTGCGCCGTCATCCAGAGGTAGAGTTGGAACAGGCGGATAACGCAGGACTGATCATTGACCCTGAGGTGGTGGAGTGTGCATCGATAGCACATGACTTTGGCCATCCACCGTTCGGACATAAGGGAGAAGAGGTGCTGGACGGGATCTTGGATCAACTGATTGAGACGAAGGTAGAAAAGATATCATCCGCCGGAGGCTTCACGCCAGAGTCCAAGCGTGGACAGGAGGCCTATGCGCGTGAGCGACGAATTTATGAGCATTTTGAAGGGAACGCACACAATTTCCGGCTGATTATGTTTTTGGAGAAGCGTGAGAATGTGGATGGCTTGAATTTGTCTGACGCTGTGCTGCTCGGGATCAACAAATACCCGTACCCAGGAATTTTGAACAAAAAAGGGTTGTACCTGCATGAGTGGGAATATATACGTTCTATTCGCGAGGATTGGGGCATCCCTGAAGGAAAAAAAACGCTGGAGGCCCAGCTCATGGATCTCTGCGACGATATTGCTTATTCCGCGCATGATCTGGAGGATGGGATTAAGGCAGGGAAAATTGAGGTACACGAGCATTTCTTATATGATCCATATTTGATTCGTCTGATTACGGAGAAAATTACCACGTTGGAGGATAGCTTCTGGCAAGGCTGGCAGCTGGCTGAGATTGAGCAGAAGGTAGCGGCAGTGCTGAGCGGATTTTTGAAGGTGTGGAATGGCAAGATGCCGATGTGTGAACACGATTATTCTCGCACCCGCCGTGAAGTGAAGGCATACTGGGTTAGCCTGTTTGTCAGCAGCTTAGGTGTAATTGATGATGGAAACTGGAAAAAGGTAACCTTCGTACGGGATGGAAGCGAAGATTTGGATATGCTGCGCACGGTGAGTGTATTGAAAAGCTTTGCTTGGGTCACCATGATCCGCGATCTGCGCGTACAGCGTCTGCAAAAACGCAGTGAATGGATGCTCAGACGGTTATGGTTGGCTTTTCTGGACCCTGAGACATCCAAGTCCATTATTCCGACCGATTGGCTCCAGCGCTATGAGCGCGACCAGGCCAAGGCGAAACCGATCTGGACTTGGGAGCATATGGTCATTGACTATATTGCAGGCATGACCGATGCTTTTGCTGAAAAAATTTATAATGAGTTATATGGCCTGAAGGTAGGTTCTATCTATGACCTGGACTAACGTTTTAATTTAACCCTATATAGTAGAAGAAACTTGTTTAGAACGGATAGAAGGGAGAGAAAAAGGCGCATATGCAACCTCAGTCTTTAGCTACTAACTCGTTGAATCTCGGTGTGCTTGATATGGTACCGCTGCTGTCTGGCAATCGCCCGGAGCAAGCAGTTCAATGGGCGGTAAAGCTGGCGAAACAGGCGGAAGCATGGGGATATACACGCTACTGGACCTCCGAGCATCATGACATGGAGGGGCTGGCTTCTTCCAGTCCAGAAGTGCTGTTGTCTCATATCGGGGCGGTGACGACGACCATCCAACTGGGTGCGGGTGCTATTTTGCTCCCGCATTATAGTCCAGTCAAGGTCGCCGAATGGTTCCATCTGCTGGCAGCTCTCTATCCGGGCAGAGTCGAATTGGGCCTGGGGAGGGCCCCTGGTGGGGGACCTCATGCTTCGATGGCACTAAGCGGCAATTTTCTTCAACATGTGACCGAGCTGCCACAGAAGATGGAAGCTCTATTGGCTTTGTTGGAAGGCTCATATGAATATGAACAGACCCCCGTGTTTGCCCGTCCAATGCCAGAACAGCCGCCAGCGCTGTGGATGCTGGGTACCAATCGAAAAAGTGCCGAATATGCTGCGCAGTATTCAACGGGCTATGTATTCGGCCAATTTATGAGTGAACAACATACGGAAGAAATGCTAAGTATTTACCGCTCCAGCTTTCAGCCATCCACACGGATGGACAAACCACGTACTATGGTTGCTGTAGGAGCAGTATGTGCCTCGACAGATGAGTTGGCGCAGCAATGGGCTGCTCAGATTTCATTAGGCGATCCGGCGATACGGGCCAGTTGGCTGGTGGGAACACCATCGCTTATTGCCGAACGGTTGCGTAGCTTGCAGGTCAAATATGATAATGATGAGTTTCTGTTGGTCACGCCCATTCCCGATTATGAGCAGCGGCTTCATTCCTACCAACTGATAGCGGAGGCTGTGAATTGTAGTCTTGATTCCAAATGAAAAGATGAAAAGAGATCTGACATGAATAAACACAAAATTAATACAGATGAAATGAAACCAAGCTACATATATACCTATGCGTATCATGAAACCGAGCGTGAGTTGTGTCTATTGGAACTAAAATGCTTGTTCGGTCAGCAGCCTGTGCATAGTTCCATGCTGTTGTCCCATCTTCGGCTGGAGCCGGGGACCAGTCCGTTTATCCATCTTCGTCTGGATATCGTCACCGATGCGGACACGCTGGAAGAGCTATGCGAAGCGGCTTCCAGGTTACAGCTTGAGGAAGGAAAGACCTTTAAGGTGCTGTGCCTTAAAGAAGGGGACAATGAGGCTGACTATGACGAGCGGCGCGGGATAGAACGCCGGATTGGCGCACGTATTCAGGGGCAGGCGCAAATGAAGACACCGGATGTAATCCTAGGAGTCATACGAGTAGGAGAGCGATGGCTAATGGGCATATGCGAGTATAGCGACAGATCGTGGCAGGAACGTCGTCAGAAACCGCAAAACTATTCTACTGGCCTACCCGTTCTGGTAGCTAGAGCACTTGTGAATTTGGCAGCAAATGATCAATTTGCATCTAAGGGAAAGTCAGACTCCTTGAAACTGCTGGACCCGTGTTGTGGTATGGGCAATGTGATGATTGAGGCATTGAGTATGGACAAGAATATTCGCGGCTGTGATATCAATCCGTTGGCGGTACGTGGGGCACGAGTAAATTTACGTCATTATGGGTATGAAGAAGATCTGGTGAAACTGGGGGATATGAATATGCTCGCAGGCACATACGATGCGGCTATCTTGGACATGCCCTATAACCTGTGCTCCGTGCTCCCTGCTGAAGAACAAAAAAAGATGCTGCGCAGTCTGAGACGCCTGGCCGCGCGGGCAGTGATCGTGAGCACGGAGCCGATGGCAACATTGCTATCCGAGTCAGGTTGGACCATTACGGAGCAATGCCGTATATATAAGACAGGTATGAGTCGGGAAATCTGGATCTGTAAGTAGCTTGTTAATACTGGGTTTTGTAGTTAACCAAATTCAGCGGCAGCTCCTGACCAGTAGCATAGGCTTTTAAATTAGTAAGAAAAATATCTACCGCTCGTTCAGCATATCGGTCTGTATCCCCTGCAATATGCGGCGTAATCAGGACGTGCTCTAGGCCCCATAGTGGATGTGACGCAGGTAGCGGTTCTTCCTCGAATACATCCAGTCCGGCAAAGGCAATATGTTTTTGTTCCAGAGAACGTACAAGCGCATCTGTATGAACAGTCTTGCCGCGACCGACATTAATGAAGAAGGTTCCTTTACGCATCGCTGCAAATGCTTTTTCGTCAAAAAAGTGATGGGTCTCTTCAGTGAATGGTAAAATATTAACTACAATATCCGCAACGCCCAATGCTTCATGTAATTGTTCGTTTGTGTACATGTGTTCTACATGGGGAGCTTCCTTGCCGGAACGGCGAACCCCGATCACCCGCATGCCAAAGGCTTCTGCAATTCGAGCGGTTTCACGGCCAATTTCGCCAACACCTGTAATCAACAGCGTTTTGCCACGTAATTCCGTCAGTTGACCTTCCGGTGGCTGCCATGTTTTCTGACGCTGTAAGAGAGCCGCTTGCTGTAAATAACGGGTATGCGATAGCAGCATTCCAAAGATCTGCTCTGTGATTGGAATTGCATGCACACCACTCGTATTCGTGAGTGCTATGTTGCGCTTTTCCAGTTCGGTAAGCGGGAGCTTATCAATCCCAGCCGACCAGGTTTGTATCCACTTCAGCTTGCTGTCTGGATGTAATGCCTCCTCGGCAATATGCTTGGACCAGCCTAGAATAACCTCGGCCTCACGGATTTGTTCAGACTCCAATTCCTGGGCTTTGCCAATAATCAACTCGTAGCCCGGAGCCGCTGCACGAACCTGTTTTTTTTGATCTTCCGTCAGTTGATGTAAACTTAAAATGCTTCCCATGATTCATAGCCTCCTCGATGTTTGATTCCTTGGAGTTTCCAATATATTCTGGCGAACCATCCCTTCAAGGATAACAGATTGCCGAAAAATTTGCATAATAAGGGTAGAAACAAGCTCGCGGTGTCATTATATATAACAACAAGTGGCTTTACCCTGATCAGGGACCAACCAAACAGCTACTTTTTGGGATAGGTACAGGATATGTATAAGAAAGGAGAAGAGGTTGATGAAAGATGAATCGCAAAGGCTCTTTACAGCGATCGCTCTCCCGGACGAGCACAAGAAGAAGTTACGTCATTGGGTGGAGCAGGATTTGAATCATTTGTCTTTTCGCAAATGGAGTGACTTCAGAGATTATCACGTGACACTTCAGTTTCTGGGTGATGTGGAGACCTCGGTTATTCCAAAACTTGAGCAGGCTTTAGTTCATGCTGCAGCTGAGCATCGCCCGTTCACGCTTGGCATGGGTGAAGCGGGCTTTTTTGGACGTGAAGACTTTCCGCGTGTACTGTGGAGGGGGGTGACCGGACAGCGAGAGTCGCTGGATCAGTTGCACCAGTCGATACTTCGAGCTACCGAGCCGCTGGGTTTTAAACCCGAGGAACGACCTTATCGACCCCATATCACCGTAGCACGTTCGTATACAGGAGGGGAGCCTGTTTCAGCATCTATGTGGCAGTCAAATGACCGAAGCGGCGAGCCTTGGGAAGTGGGGGAATTTGTGTTATATGCAACACGAATGGGGCAAAAACCAATGTACCAAATAATTCAAACATTCCCATTAATGAGGTGAAACCCTTGATCTATCAGCAAATTTAGTGATATAGTGTTTCAGCGTTATTCAAAAAGCGCATTTTGGGTTACATATCTGAGGAATGTGCTTAAAGTTAACGGGAGGAACATTATGGAAATCGTTAAAGAACATCGTTGGTTTGCACCTCTTTTGAGTGTGCTGCTTGTTTGTATATTGGGGATAGGCCTCTACGCTGAGGTTCAGCAAACACAGAATAATCATAAAAATGCACCTATGCAATCTCTGAGCTGGTCAGGGAACACTTCGGTTCCTACATATGGTGACAGGATGGGGACCCATAACGGGTCAAACAGGACAAGCCCCATCTTTGTCGCTGCTCATGGGCAGCCAAGCTGGAAAGAAATCATGCCGACTCCGTTACCCGCTTCCCAGATGAAGCAGGTGGAACAAGCTCGGAATAACGCTGTTACAGGCAAGAAAAAGCCTGAGGTCCAGCATAGCAAGTCCGCAATCCTAACCCCTCCTACAACCATCTACTTTACGAAGACAAAAATGCTCACTCAGGATGACAAGGCGTTGTCTACCTGGAGCTATCCTGTCTCCGCTAAAGAACTGCTCCTGCTGCAAAAAATAGTGATGGCAGAAGCAGAAGGCGAACCGTACGAAGGCAAAGTGGCAGTTGCCAACGTTGTCTTAAACCGGCTGCGGTCAGCCTCATTTCCCGATACGATTCAGGCAGTGATTTATCAAAAAGCGCAATTTAGTCCGGTTGCGAACGGGCGTCTTCGTCGTGTTCAGCCTAACCAGGACTGCATCCGTGCAGTTACGGCCGCTTTGAATGGTCATAAAGCCGTGCCTGATAACACCTGTTTTTTCCTTTCGCTTACGTTGGCCCAGGACCTTACGGTTCATCATTCGCGTACCAAGGTGAAAACAATCGGTCATCATACCTTTTATAAATGAGCATTTTGTATAAATCCCAAAAGCGACAAATAACAGCCCTTTCTAAACAACAGGGTTCAGCTTTGTGAGCGTATTTTGTGTGCGCAGGTGAAGCCAGTATGCAAAAGAGGTATAATTGGTAAAGGAAAGTAACCTAAATAATGAAAGTGATAAAGGAGACGTAAATGTTATGAAAATCACATATTATGGACATTCAGTTGTGTTGGTGGAGGCAGAGGGGAAACGGATTATTATCGATCCTTTTTTGACGGGGAATCCTAAAGCAACCATACAGGCCGAAGATATTCAGGTGGATGCAGTGCTGTTGACACACGGTCACGCCGATCATTTTGGGGATGCAGTTGAAATTGCCAAGCGCAATGATTGCCCTGTGATCGCGGTGGCGGAACTGGCTGAATATTGTTCATCCTTGGGGACCAAAGCTCACGGTATGAACCTGGGTGGAGGTCACCAATTTGACGGTTTTCATGTGAAATTTACGCTGGCGTTCCACAGCTCCTCTTTGACAGTGAACGGACAAACCATCTACATGGGAGAGCCAGCGGGGATTTTATTGACCATGGGAGGCAAAACATTTTTCCATGCAGGGGATACTGGCTTGTTTGGCGATATGCGTCTCATTGGAGAAACCAACTCCATCGATGCCGCAGTATTGCCGATCGGAGATGGTTATACAATGGGACCGGAGGATGCCTTGCTGGCAGCGAAATGGCTGCGGGCAAGCCGCGTGATACCGGTGCATTACAATACTTTTCCCGGTATAGAGCAGGACGGAGATGGCTTCTGTGACCGTCTTCATAAAGAAGGTATTGAAGGGAAAGCATTGAAGCCCGGCGAAAGTCTCGAATTTTAATACGGTTTATCGCTTTGCGGGAATATACATGATGGTCCGTATGTACATCAAAATTCCTTTGTCAGCCTTTTCTATTCTTTAAGGGATAGAAAAGGCTGACTTTTTTAATGAATATTTATACATAAAAATGATATATTCTTGCATTGATACGTTGAAGCTGTAATGTAAAAGATTTATTATCACAATCATAAAAACTTTGAATTGCTAACACAATAGGTCAATGATAAAATGATAGAACTAATTAGATTCATCAGTGGAATCGACGTGTTTTTCAAGTCAAGCCATTGCATAATTATTGAAAAACATACGCATTCGGCGGACCGTACCGCCTTGAATACGTTTTATGTTTTTGTCCCCCATTCCTCGTAGTTGTTCTTTGATTTACCTCTTGTTGCCACTGTCTTCTATTCGGCCGCCTGTATTTCAGGCCAGCATGACTTTATAACAGAAAGGTTGCGTTCCATGAGACAGACAGGTTTACCACCCAAACAGGGACTATATGATCCCCAATTCGAAAAAGACGCCTGCGGCATGGGCTTTGTTGCCCACATCAAGGGAAAACCATCGCACGATATTGTAAGTCAGGCTTTGACCATGCTCGTAAACATGGAGCATCGGGGCGGTCAGGGAAGTGAACCAAACTCCGGTGACGGAGCAGGGATCATGATTCAGGTTCCTCATTTGTTTTTTCAAGAGGAAGCAGAGCGATTGGGCTTCAAATTGCCAAAGGCCGGACATTATGGCGTAGGCATGCTTTTTGTATCCAATGATTCAAAAGTTCGTGAGATGCATGAGCAGAAGCTCAGAGAAATCATTATGGACGAAGGTCAAAACTGTTTGGGCTTTCGCGATGTTCCAACTTATGACGAAATGCTGGGTAAATCGGCAAAAGCAGCTAAGCCAGGTGTGCGTCAGGTGTTCATCGGCCGCAGTAGCGATTTGAAGGAAGAGCTGGACTTTGAACGGAAACTGTATGTCATTCGTAAACGTGCAGAGCTTGCTATTCGCTATAACCAAGAGGATGTGAATGGTGAGTCGTTCTATATTCCAAGTTTGTCATGTCGCAAGGTTGTATACAAAGGAATGTTGACAACCGAGCAGGTAGGCAAATTTTATCTGGATTTGCAGGATGAGCGAGTGACATCGGCGATTGCGCTGGTCCATTCCCGTTTTAGCACAAATACGTTCCCCAGCTGGGATCGTGCGCATCCTTATCGTTTTATGATTCACAATGGTGAAATTAATACCATGCGTGGCAACGTAAACTGGATGCATGCGCGTCAGGCACAGTTTGAAAGTGAAGCGTTTGGTAACGATATCAAGAAGGTAAAACCTGTCATCAACCCAGATGGCTCGGATACAGCCATGTTTGATAATACGCTGGAGTTTCTGTATCTGAGTGGCCGTTCGCTTCCTCATGTAGCCATGATGATGGTGCCTGAGCCTTGGAACAAGCATGAAACCATGGATCCGAAGAAGCGGGCATTTTATGAATATCACAGCACCATGATGGAACCGTGGGACGGACCTGCTGCGATGGCGTTTACAGACGGTATCCAAATCGGGGCGATTCTTGACCGCAACGGCCTGCGTCCTGCACGTTATTATGTGACCAAGGACGATCTGATCGCACTGTCATCTGAGGCGGGTGTATTGGATATTGCTCCTGAAAATGTGCTTTATAAGGATCGTCTCCGTCCAGGGCGTATGCTACTGGTGGATACCCAAGAAGGCCGCATCGTTTCTGATGAAGAGTTAAAGGAGCGTATCGCATCCGAAGAACCCTATCAGCAGTGGCTGGATGAGCATTTGATTGATCTGGATGATCTACCTGAAGCACTGGAGCAGCCAGAGCCGAAACATGAAAATGTAAATCAGTTGCAGCTCGCTTTTGGGTATACGTTTGAAGAACTGCGCAAACTTCTGGAGCCGATGGCACTTACAGGTGCGGAACCGATTGGCTCAATGGGGTATGATGCTCCACTGGCGGTATTGTCTGACCGTCCGCAACGTTTGTACAATTACTTTAAACAAATGTTTGCTCAGGTTACCAACCCGCCAATTGACGCCATTCGCGAAGAGATAGTGACGTCAACTGCAACGACGATTGGACCAGAGCGCAATTTACTACACCCAGAACCGGAAAGCTGTCGCCAGATTCGGTTGGATTCACCGGTGTTGTCTAATGAAGAGTTTGCCAAAATTCGTCACGTACACCGTCCAGGCTTCAAATCCATGACCATTCCGATCTTCTTTGAAGCAAAAGAAGGTGCTGAGGGCTTATACAAGGCGCTGGAAGGACTGTTTGAGGCAGCTGACCGTGTCATTGACAAAGGTCATAATATTCTGATTCTGTCTGACCGTGGAGTGGATGCGGAAAATGCAGCCATTCCGGCGTTGCTAGCTGTATCCAGCTTGCATCACCATCTGATTAAGCAGGGTACACGCACACGTGTGAGCATTTTGCTGGAATCCGGAGAGCCAAGAGATATTCACCATTATGCGGTGCTTCTGGGCTACGGTGTGAGCGCGGTTAATCCGTATCTGGCGTTTGAAACGCTGGATGTCATGATTCAACAAGGCTTGCTGCGCGGCATCTCACACGAAAAGGCAGTTAAAAATTATATTAAAGCGGCAACCAAGGGCGTCGTTAAAATATTGTCCAAAATGGGTATTTCCACGATTCAGTCGTACCGTGGAGCGCAAATTTTCGAGGCCGTAGGTCTGAAGCAGGATTTTGTTGACCGTTATTTCACTTGGACACCTTCCCGCATTGGCGGTATTGGTCTGGAGGAAGTGACGATGGAAGCGTTGGCCCACCATAACCGTGCTTTCACTGATAAGGACGGCAATGACAAGGTGCTCGATTCGGGCGGTGAATACCAATGGCGCAACGATGGAGAAGAGCATTTGTTTAACCCGCAAACGGTGCATTTGCTCCAGCAATCGGTTCGTTCGGGAGACTACGAGCTTTACAAGAAGTACACCAAGCTGGTACAGGGTGAATCTGAACAACATTTGACGATCCGTTCCATGCTTCAGTTGAAGCCTGCTGGTGAGCCTGTGCCGCTGGATGAAGTGGAATCTGCTGCATCGATTATGCGTCGCTTTAAAACAGGGGCTATGTCTTTCGGCTCCATTAGCCAGGAAGCGCATGAAGATTTGGCGATTGCAATGAATCGAATCGGTGGCAAAAGCAACACGGGTGAGGGCGGGGAGAACCCTGCGCGTTTTACCCCGGATGCTAATGGCGATTCACGTCGCAGTTCGATCAAGCAGGTGGCCTCTGGCCGATTTGGTGTAACGTCGAACTACTTGGTGAACGCCGACGAAATTCAGATCAAAATGGCGCAAGGCGCGAAGCCGGGCGAAGGTGGACAACTGCCAGGACGCAAGGTGTATCCTTGGGTCGCCGAGGTACGCGGTTCCACGCCAGGAGTAGGCCTGATTTCGCCACCACCGCATCACGATATTTATTCTATCGAGGATTTGGCAGAGCTCATCTACGATCTCAAAAACGCCAATCCACGTGCTGACATTAACGTAAAGCTGGTATCAGAGGTAGGCGTAGGCACGATTGCTACAGGGGTAGCCAAAGGCCGTGCTGACATTATTCTGGTCAGCGGTTATGACGGTGGTACAGGCGCTTCCCCGCAAGGCTCCATCCGCCATGCGGGTATGCCTTGGGAGCTAGGGCTGGCTGAGACGCATCAGACGCTCATGCTGAACAACCTGCGCGACCGCGTGGTGCTGGAGACAGACGGCAAAATGCTGTCTGGACGTGATTTGGTAGTAGCTGCCCTGTTGGGTGCGGAAGAATACGGCTTCTCAACAGCGCCGCTCGTAGCGTTGGGCTGTATTATGATGCGGGTATGCCAAATGGACACCTGTCCGGTTGGTGTGGCTACGCAGAATCCGGAGCTGCGCAAAAATTATATGGGTGATCCTGCCCATGTGGTGAATTTTATGCGTTTCATCGCAGAAGATGTCCGTGAAATTATGGCGGAGCTGGGATTCCGTACGATTCAGGAAATGATTGGCCGTACGGATTGTCTGGATACCGTGAACGCCGATTCGCATTGGAAGAAGAAGGGTGTAGACCTGAGCTTGCTGCTGCATGTTCCTGAGTTGGAAGACGGAAGTGTACGTTACCGCGTACAACGTCAAAACCACGGACTGGAAGAAACACTCGATATGCTGAAGCTCGTACCGATGGCTGCGGAGGCACTGGAGAGCGGAACGCCTGTAGAGGGTACCTTGCCTATTACAAACGTGAATCGGGCAGTAGGTACGATTCTGGGCAGCGAGGTCACACGTAAGTATGGGGCGGCAGGTCTGCCTGAGGATACGATTCGCTTTAACTTCATTGGATCGGCAGGTCAGAGCTTTGGAGCGTTTATTCCGAAAGGCATCACGCTGAGCGTGGAAGGCGATAGCAATGATTATGTCGGTAAAGGGCTATCTGGTGGTAAAGTTATTGTAAAGAAATCTCACAAAGCGACCTTTAAGGCAGAAGAGAACATTATCATCGGAAATACAGCCTTGTATGGAGCGACCAGCGGTGAAGCTTATATTAACGGAATCGCAGGCGAGCGCTTTGCCGTTCGGAACTCCGGCGCACGTATTGTTGTTGAGGGCGTTGGTGATCATGGCTGCGAATACATGACGGGCGGACGTGTAGCTGTATTGGGTGGAACCGGACGGAACTTTGGAGCCGGGATGTCCGGAGGTATTGCATACGTCTATGATCCTGAGGGGACGTTCCTGAGCCGTTGTAATCTGGAAATGGTGTTGCTGGAAGATGTGGAAGATCCTGCAGAAGCAGCGGATTTGCGCGGCTTGATCCAGCGCCATGTCACTTACACGGGTAGTGAAGCGGGACAACGTATTTTGGATGAATGGCAGACTGCGATTCAGCAATTTGTACGGGTGATTCCAAAGGATTACAAGCGTATGGTTGAACAGATTCAAAAAGAAGAGGCGACCGGTTTGAGCGGGGATGAAGCTCTACTGGCAGCATTTGAAGCCAATATGCGTGAATTGGCGCGTACCGGGGGCTAAAAAGCAGATCGCCAAATTCACTAAAAGGACTTGCTGAATACCGCTGTTATAGTCACGGCGGTACCAGCAAGTCCTTTTTTCAGGCTAACAAAAATGTGATTTATCACCTTGACAAACGTCATAAATTCTGACATTACCCCCAAAATGTTTTCCTGAAACGGTAAATATGTTATAAAAAGTACCAAATTTTTTGGAATGTAACCGTTTACGTAAGAGTTTATGTCTTGTTATTTATTTTTGGATTGGTTATGATTTTTTTAGAGTACGCAAACAAACCTAATATGCCCATCGTCCCTTCAAAACACAGAATAGGGTGACAGGATGAAGTTGAAGAAGTCAGCAGAAGACAAAATGATTTTTTTATACCGATATGTATCATTATCTTTAACATCACTTGTTTTTCTGTTCGAAACATCTAGATTAATGGTATGGCAGAAGCTATTACTGATTGTTTTTCTATTTTTATCCGTTACAGCATTTACTTGGATTTACCGTAAATACAGACTTCATGATATGGTATTGAAATGCAGTATTGCACTAGAAACCGCAGGGATCATTTTGCTGTTATTCCCAACCGGAGGGATCAATAGCCCGTTCAAATGGTATGTGATTACTCCCATGCTGGTAGCTTGTGCTCATCTATCCATGAGGTACAGCTGGACGCTCCTACTTTCTTATATCGGTTTGGTGCTCACATTTTGTTATATCTTTTTTACACCAGGTCAATATTTTTTGTGGGATCTTATATTGCAGAACATTAATCTGTTTCTGGTATTGATCGTAACCACAATGGCAATGCAGGTTATTCGCGTCATGAAGGACGAACTGAAGGTGGCTAAAGAACAAGCCAATGAGACGATGGATCATATCAAGTCGATTTATCACATCATGGAGACGACCAGCCATAATGAGGCATTAAATCTGGGTCAGGTCATCTCGGATTACACTGTCAAGCTAACCAAGCAGAGCCGTGCATTTTTCTGGCTGGATAGTCAGGAGGAAGATGCACCGGCAAGCAGCCAGACAGGCTGGACGGTAGAGGAAGAGGAGCAGCTATTCGAGGAACTGGAGAATTACCGGGAGGAGTTCAGGGAACAGCGTGAACCATTTTTCAGACACCTGCCGGAATGGGGCGACTTTCTCATGATCACCGTACCGATGACGACCCGCTTTGTAGCGACGATTGGCCTCAAGCTGGGACCGGATCAAAGTTTGACAGGAAGACGCTGGCTTGTGCAACAACTGATATTCTTAGCTGAGCTGAGTGCTGTGTTTTTGGAACGCTATGAGCTGGAGCGTATTGAGAATCAGTTGATTGTGACGAATGAGCAGAACCGGATTGCAAATGAAATGCATGACAATGTTTCACAAAGTCTTTTTGGTATTGTGTACGCAACCCATTCTCTCCGGCAGACTTGGTGCCATCAGCCTAAGGAGCAGGTGGAGGAGCAAATTGATTTAATTCAGCAATCGGCCAACCAAGCGGTTAGAGAGCTGAAGGGGGCAATTCATAGCCTAAGCTCGAAAAAAAGCGGAGGCTCAACTTGGTTGGGTACGGTGAAAAGCCATCTGCATACACTCTCCAAGCTGAACCATGTACAAATTGATTTTGATATCCATGGTGATCATTATTCACTTCCGTATTTGTACCAAAAGGCTTTGTTCCGCATCATTTCCGAAGCGGCGGGGAACGCAATCCGTCATGGATTGGCCAAGCGAATTGATGTGAAGTTAAAATTGACGCCCCAAGTGATTAGACTGTCTATTCATGACGACGGAGTAGGGTTTGAGACGGCGAGAATGGTAGCAGGAGGTGAGGCGGTCAGTGCAGGCGGGGGCCTGGGCATGATGAATATGGAATATTTAGCTCAATCGATGGGAGGGGAATTTGATATTTCAAGTCGAATCGGAGAGGGAACACAGATTCGATTGTCCATTCCGGTAAATGCTTATGAATGAGGATTTTGCAAAATCCTTGAATACAATGTGTGAACATTCTGCAATACAAAATCTGCGGTAACAATCGGATACATAGGGATTATGCAAATCCTGAACTGTAGACAGGAGGCCGAATCATGAAAATTGTCATTGTCGATGATCATCCTTTAGTACGGAAAGGACTCGCTGCGGTTATATCCATGCAGCCTAATGTTCAGTTCGCGGGAGAGGCCCAGAATCAACAGGAAGCACTTGCAGTGATCGAGGAAACGGATCCAGATTTGGTGCTGCTGGATTTGAAATTAGCTGATGAATCAGGTCTGGATATTATCAAGATAGCGCGCGGACGCGGGTTCAGAAGCAAATTTATTTTGCTGACCTCTTCTGCAACACGTGAAGATTTTCTGAAAGCGGAGGAAGCCTCTGTGGACGGTTATGTGCTTAAGGAGGCTTTGCCTGAGGAATTAATTTACGCGATTCATCTTGTCAACAAAGGACGAAAATATTATGATCCGGCTATTCTCGAAAATAAGCTACGTGAAGATGCGGGCAATCTCACGGACGACCTAACACCAAAGGAAAAAGAAGTGCTGGTCGAGCTGGGGCAAGGGGCTTGCAATCGTGAAATAGCATCCCGTTTATTTATCAGTGAGTTCACCGTCAAAAAGCATGTCAGTCAGATCTTGGCCAAGCTGCGACTGGCAGATCGTACGCAGGCAGCATTATATGCCAATGCGATTGGTCTAGCGAAGTACGAGCCAACCAATATGATGATGCGCTAACCCCATAAGCTACGCAGTAGTTTTATATGCAAGTGGCATAGAGAAAACCTCAAAATCACCAACTTTGGTGGTTTTGAGGTTTTTTTCATTTCTATTTACCATAATCGACAAAGTATGGTACAAAAGTATACCATGCCGTGTCCAAAAGTATACATCCCCCTTCCTCTGTAGTGAGGGAGAAAGTGCCGTTCGGTTCCATGTCGTCTATACAACGGATTGTTACAATTAGATCATACTTAAAATAAGAAGAGAAATTGTGTGGGAGGGAGGATTTTTGTGGAGAAAACCATTTTGGATTATCTAGTCCTAATCAAAAAAAGATTGTGGCTGATTGCGATTTTTGTCATTCTCTCATGCGTAACGACTTACATTGTGAGCGACAATGTCGTAAAGCCAGTCTACTCCGCTTCAAGCCAACTGCTGGTTAATCATATTTCCGCCAAGCAGGGGAGTAACAATCTGAATGACGTCAACACAAGTCTTAATTTGGTGGAAAGCTACAAGCAAATTCTCACTTCGCCTAAAATTATGGACGCTGTGGTAGCGACTCATCCTGAGTTCAATTTGACGTCGCAAAAGTTGGCAGAGAAGCTGCAGATTAAATCCTCGGATAAAAGTCAGGTGATTGGCTTGACGTTTGAGGCAGGGAATTATCCTCAGGCCGCAGCGGTTGTAAACGCAGTAACCCAGAAATTCGTGCAGACGGTTCCTGGATTGATGGAATTAAATAATGTGAAAATTTTAAATGAAGCGGACCCGCAGGCCAATCCTGACCCGATTAATGGGAATCCGCTCATGAATATTGCGATTAGTTTTCTCGTATCGCTGATGATTGCGCTGGGCACGATTGTGTTCCTGGAAAGCATTAACGGCACGCTACGTACGGAAAAAGAAGCGGATGCAGACATCGGCATTCCTGTAATTGCATCGATTCCCGTCATTCGCAAGAAGGACATCGATGGAGTGGCCGGAAATTCCAAAGAACGGGTAGGGGAGCGTAAATATGCTGCGATTGAATGACATGTTGATTACAGAAAGTAATCCATCATCGTATATCTCGGAATCATTTCGATCCCTCCGTACATACATCCGGCAGCAGGTGATCGGACAAAAGGACCGTGGGACGGTTCTTTTGTTAACCTCGCCGGAAAGCGGAGCGGGAAAAACAACAATGATCGCCAACATCGGAGTTTCCTTTGCTCAAGAAGGCAAGAAGGTGGCTCTGGTGGATTGCAATCTGCATAGACCAGCGCTGCACGAGATATTCGGTATGGAGAATACCGGAGGTCTATCGGCTTATTTGCGCGGTGGGGCTTCTTCCAAATCTATCGTTAGGCATGGTGGACTGGAGCTATCGGTTGTTCCTGGTGGGGACAGTCTGTATAACGCAGCAGATCTGCTCGGTAGCGAACGTATGGCAGAGCTGATGGAAGAGCTTAAACGTGAATATGACATCATCTTACTCGATTCGGCGCCAGCGCTGAATTATACGGATGCTCGCCTGATTGCAGGCTTGACGGATGGTGTGATTCTCGTTGCCAAGCATGGCCGGACCAAACGGGAAGATCTACGCAAAACAAAGCAACTCATGGAGCAGGCTAGCGCGACGCTGGTTGGAATTGTGATGAATCAGGTGAAGTAAGCAACACCAAAATTCGATGAAGCAAGGAGAATGAGTGCGATGATGAAAAAAGTGAAAAAGGCCATTATTCCAGCAGCAGGATTGGGAACGCGCTTCCTCCCTGCTACCAAAGCAATGCCTAAGGAAATGCTTCCGATTATCAATAAGCCTACGATTCAATATATCGTGGAAGAAGCGATTGCTTCTGGTATCGAGGACATTATTATCGTTACGGGTAAAGGTAAACGTGCCATTGAGGACCACTTTGACAACGCATTTGAGTTGGAATCAAAGCTGCTCGAGGACGGTAAGCTGAAGCTTCTGGAGGAAGTACAGCGTTCTTCGGGAGTGGAAATCCATTACATTCGCCAGAAAGAACCGAAAGGTCTGGGACATGCGGTGTGGTGCGCAAGACGCTTTATCGGGGACGAGCCATTTGGTGTGCTGTTGGGCGACGATATCGTAACAGGTCAAAAACCTTGCCTGCGCCAGCTGATGGATCAATATGAGGAAACACAAAATTCTGTGATCGGCGTGCAGCGGGTACCACAGGAATTCACGAACCGGTATGGCATCATTGAACCGGACCAACAGGACGGACGATTGTACCGAGTGAATAATTTTATTGAAAAACCGGCTCCAGGCACAGCCCCATCCGATTTGGCTATTATGGGGCGTTATGTGTTCTCGCCGAAAATTTTCAAATATCTTGATCTTCAGGAAAAAGGAGCTGGCGGCGAAATTCAGTTGACGGATGCGATCCAAAAGCTGAATCAGAGTGAACGTGTATACGCCTATGACTTTGAAGGCACGCGTTATGACGTAGGTGAACGTCTTGGATATATTTTAACCACTCTTGAATTTGCACTTGCCAGCGATGATTTGAAGTATCCGGTTATGGAGGCCATGAATGAATGGCTGAAAAAGACCGAGAAAGCAACCACTGTGGGTTGAGAGGAGGTACGTCAGCATGAGCATGGAAAATTTACCGGAGGATGGCGAGGCTGTCATGTCAGGTAAAGCGTTTTACATGCCATACGGAAATACACAAATTCAGGATAAAACGTCCTACCTGGTCACAAAACGCCTCCTTGATATGCTGCTGTCTTTCGTGGGCTTAATCGTCTTGCTCCCGCTGTTTGCAGTGGTGGCCATTCTGATTAAGCTCGAAGACCCAAAGGGAAGTGTGTTTTTCAAGCAAACTCGGGTGGGCAAGAATGAGAAGTTATTCGATATGTATAAATTCCGTTCAATGGTGTCCAATGCCGAGGAACTGAAAAAGGACTTGATGGAGCTGAATGAAGTGAGCGGCGCCATGTTCAAAATTAAAAACGATCCTCGGATCACGAAAATTGGCAGTTTTCTACGCAAGACGAGTATTGATGAGATTCCGCAGCTGTGGAATGTGTTGGTTGGAGACATGACTTTAGTCGGTCCGCGCCCGCCGTTGCCCAGCGAGGTTGAGCAATACTCCGATTATGACAAGCAACGTCTGATTGTAACGCCGGGATGTACGGGTTACTGGCAGGTGAGCGCACGTAACAGTGTAGGCTTCGAAGAAATGGTGCAAATGGATTTGAAGTATATTCATGTTCGCAATACGTGGCTCGATCTGAAAATCATCATGAAAACAGGCGTTAAAATGCTGTTCTCCAAGGATGCTTACTGATGGATGCATTTAAGCGATGTCCCGCAGTGTCCGTCGTTATTTGCACCTATAACCGGGCGGACCTGCTGGAGAAAACGTTAATGTCTCTGCTGAAGCTGGAAGACCTTGCACTGGCTGAGATCATTGTGGTCGATAATCGATCTACCGATCATACAGCAGCAACGATCAAAAGATTTACCGTTGCACATGGCCAAGACATTCATCTTCGGTATCATTATGAGCGCGAACAAGGACTGTCTGCCGCTCGTAATGCCGGCATTACGTTATCAAAAGCAGACGTCATTGCTTTTCTGGATGATGATGCAATTCCGTGTGTTACATGGCTGCAAACGATTATGTCGGCCTTTGGGAACAATCCCGAGCTGACGGCTATGGGTGGGAAAATTGATCCTAAGTTTGAAACGGAACGGCCGAACTGGTTGACAGGGCCACTTGAACTGCCTTACACGATTATTGATTTGGGGAAATCCGTTCGTGAATATCCGGCGGGACTGAATCCATTTGGAGCGAATATGGCTATGCGCAAAACGGCTTTCGCCGCCGTCATGTTCCCGCTTCACTTGGGCAGAAAGGGAGATATCCTACTATCTGGTGAAGAATCGTGGGTATTCGAGCAAATCCGTAAAAATGGTGGAACGATTATGTATCATCCACACATGGCTGTAGAACATTTTGTTCCGGCTTCACGCTTAACGAGAGAATGGATTATGAATCGCTACTATTGTCAGGGTATGTCTAATGCTGCTCAGGCTACAGGTCTGCGCGGCAACGCGATGCTGATGGCAAAAGTGGCAGCCAAAGTGTTATACATCACGGTGGATTCCCTGCTGGCACGTACTGAGGGCAGGAAGCTGTTGAACCGGTGCAGGCTTGAAAATATCCGCGGAACGCTGGATACACTGCGCAACCGGAAAAGCGAGTCAGCTGCGGGGTGAAAGATTGAACATGAGTAACTATCCTTGGACTTCCAGAATAAACACCATACAGCATGTTTTTATTTTTCTACTAGGCGCTCTTGCTGTAGGAATTGCAGCTACCTATCAACCTGTGGTCAGTATTGCAGCGGTATGCTTACTGCTTTTGTTGGCTGTCTCTATCCATCATCCAGAGCGCATCAGCTATGCAGTTTTGCTAAGCACAGCGGTCTCGGTCGATTCTCTGTATCAGGGTGGCGTGTTCGGCATTGAGATATTGTCATTGTACAAATTGGGCATCTTGGCTCTGCTAGTGCCTTGCATGCTCGTATATGGCATTCGTCTCAAGTTCAGCTATCCAGTCTGGGCATTGGTGATCATGCTGGGGATTACATTTGGATTTTCAGCATGGCTGCCTTTGTTAACGACCTCGATTGCCGTCAAGGCGTTCGTGGGACTATCACTGCCCTTCTTTTTTTTACTGATCCAGTGGAAAAAGGATGTGGCGGAAAAGCATATTCGGTTGATCAGCCTGTTGCCGATTATTAGTGTGGTCATTGGATTAGGCTTGCAGGTTTTAGGGTTGCATTCATTTACGGATGTGGAATTTACGGGCGCAGTCAGAGTACAAGGAGCGAATATACCGCCGCATTTGGCAATGCTCTCCTTTCTCGGAATTGCCGTCTCGCTGATTGAGGTCAAGCGCAAACCTAGGCAAGCTGCCTTTTATTACACGGTGTTGGCACTGAACTTTTTAATCCTGATCGCCACCGGTACACGTGGGCCGATTCTGGCATTGTTATTAATGTTTGCTGTGTATCTGTTTGATATTGCCCGTCAATACCTCAAGGGAAAAGTCAATTATTTGCTACCGCTGGCCGGATCGTTTTTGGTTGCTCTGGGGGCGGTGGCCCTGCAATGGAACAATTTAAAAAAACGCTCCTTCGAACGGGAGACCGACACAGGCATTGACCTATCGGGACGCTCGGAGGCATGGGAATATTTTTTGAACAGAGTACATGATTACCCTTGGTCAGGCAGAGGACTTGGCGCGGTAACGGTTGCGAACGACGGGACGTTATTCAATGGTTTTGTTGTACCGCATAACGAGTATATACGCTTTTATTTTGATACCGGATATATCGGTTGCGGGCTCTTAATGCTTTCATTACTGATTGTGTTCGCTCTTATTTACCGGTCACTTGCCAAGTCTATTAAACCTTATTTTGCAACTTTAATTGCAGGTTTTTTGATCTACTCGTTTTCAGATAATACGTTGTCGACGGTTCAGATGATTATTCCGTTTTGCTGGTATTTGAATGCATTATACCAAACATCTACTCAAACCGATTTTCGCAAAGAGAAGTGATACGATGAGCAGAGTGAACATGTTCGATGTCAACTTTGATAATTACGATTTTAATGATCTACTCGAATTTATAGATACTTCTATTGAGCATCAGCGTCATTCCTACATTTTGACCTGTAATGTCGATCATGTGATCAAGCTTCGCAAGGATGATGAATTCCGCAAGGTATATTCGGATGCCGGAGCTGTAGTGGCTGATGGAATGCCTATCATTTGGGCGTCTAAGTTACTGAAAAAGCCCCTCAAACAAAAGGTGTCAGGCTCCGATTTGTTCACCCGGCTGGGAGAGGCATTTGAGGATCGAGGCTATCGTTTATTTTTTCTGGGTGCAGCTGACGGTATTCCTGAGAAGGCTATGCTTAATCTCCAGGAATCCTATCCAAACATGAATGTGGTGGGCTGCTATTCTCCTTCTTATGGCTTTGAGAAAAACGAAGAGGAGAACAGATACATTATCCAGTTGCTCCAAGAGGCTCGCCCAGACATCGTTTTTGTAGGTGTAGGAGCACCAAAGCAGGAAAAATGGATTTACAGATATTATGAGACTTACCGCGCTCCAGTTTCGATTGGGGTGGGAGCGACCTTTGATTTCCTGTCGGGGAATGTAAAGAGAGCACCGGAGCTGATGCAGAAGACAGGATTTGAATGGTTTTGGAGGTTGTCTCAGGAGCCTAAACGATTGTGGAAAAGATATTTGATTGAGGATTCCCAGTTCCTCGTTCTGCTGTTTAAAGAGATGTTCAAGCGGAAGCGGATGAAGGGAGGCCAGGGGTGAGAAACATGAGTCGGTTGGCAGATCAGCAGATTTCCTTCTGGCTAGGAAGTCGGCGTGGAATCGGCATGATTGGTATGGGGGTGCTGGCTTGTATGCTGCCACTCGCCATCGGATTTGTCAGCGCCAAGATGAATCCCACCACGAGCCAGCAGGGAGCCATATTGCTGGCGATCGTTTTTCCGGCCTTCCTGCTGGCGATCTTGCAATCACGGCTACTGATTTCTTACACACTGGTGGTGTGGGCAGTAGGCCCGGAAATCCGCCGCATTGCAGATTGGTTGGAGGGAACGTATCACTCGGTTTCCTTGTTGAGCGTGGCGCCGCTGCTGGTAAGCAGCATGCTGATCATTCCTGTGCTGCGGGGTATTCATCTGGCGGAAAAGCCATTAACCCGAATTGCTGTATTTTTCGGCATAGAATTGGCCTACGGAAGTGTGGTCGGGTTATTCAAAAATGGTATTGTTTTTGCTTATGATTTGGCCAATTATGTGGTTCCATTGCTTCTATTGCCTTATCTTGCGATTAAGCCAATGAAAGCAAAGGAGCTGGACCGACTGCTGTATTCATACGCCAACATTGCTGTTCTTGTAGCGATATACGGCATTATTCAGTACTTGACGGTGCCTCCTTGGGATGCATTTTGGATGAATCATGTGGAAATGAATTCCATTGGGGTGCCAGAACCGCTTCAAATCAGAGTGTTTTCTTCCATGAACTCGCCCGGCCCATGCGCTATTTTCCTGGCAATGGCACTTGTACCGATGCTGATGGAGAAACGGTGGCGAGGCACTTTGGGATGGATTGGAGTCCTGCTAACAGTTGTTTGTCTTTTGGTCACGCTCGTACGTTCAGCCTGGCTGATTGCATTCGTCATGTTGCTGGCTTACATTCTCAGCTCATCCTCCAAAGGAAAGTGGAAGACTCTGTTTCAACTTGCTATCGTCGGCCTTCTTCTCTACATCATCGTTCCAAAACTTCCGGGGGCAGAAGGTTTGGTGGCTCGCATGCAGACGTTGACAGATATTCAACAGGATCATTCGTACAATGAACGTTTGGATCTACTGCATACAATGCTTCCGGCGATTACTAGCAATCCGGTCGGGCAGGGGATCGGGAGTGTAGGAATCGGAACCAAGCTTGATAACGGCGGCGATCTCGGTGAACTTGGGATTATGGATAATGGATATATTGCCATTTTCCTCACCTTCGGTATTTGCGGAGCATTCTTTTTCTTCGGTGGTCTGTTCGTTATCATCAAGCGCCTTCTCGTCCGTATTGCCGAACGGAATTCCAGTCAGCCTTATATCAGACTGGCGTTGGCTACATGGGCCGGAGCTGTAGCCAGTCTCATATCGGATAATGGTTTCCCCGGTATGCGCGGCTATTTGATCTGGATGATGATCGGAATAGGACTATGGGCAAAAGATGTCATCGCGGAAAGAAGGTAAAGGCTGTGCAAAACTTACAAGCATTATCCGCACCTGTCCGGACACTATGGTCCACGGTGATTCGGTTTGCCAAAAGCAAGGATAACAGCTCTGCAGCAGTAAAAACGATGATATTCAGTATGCTGATTCTCGTTGTGAATATGCTGACTGGTGTGCTGACGGCACGATTCTTGGGTCCTACTGGACGCGGAGAACAGACAGCGATGGTGAACTGGTCCCAATTTCTTGCCTTCTGCATGAGCTTCGGTGTTCCATCTGCATTGATTTACAATGCCAAAAGGAAACCTGAGGAAACGGGGAAGCTGTATGGTCTGGCCTTGCTGCTGGCTACGGTGTTCGGGGGGATGGCGACACTCATCGGAGTATTTCTAATTCCTTATTGGCTGCGCTCTTTTTCTTCATCGGTCATACTTTTCGCGCAGTGCTCCATGATGATGTGTCCACTCATAGCGATTTCACAGATCAATAATGCATTGCTTCAGGTTCGCTCGGAATATAAACAGTACAATTTATTTCGGTATCTGGTACCACTAAGTACGCTGCTTGGACTGGCGATTCTGATCCTAACGGGAACGATGAATCCGTACACCTCAGCATTGGCCTACTTACTGCCAGGCTTGCCGATCTATATCGGTGTCACGATACGAATGATTCGGCTGTACAAACCAAAGGTGAAGAACAGCTGGACGCAATTTAAAAATCTCTTTACCTACGGTATGGGTTCATACGGGAATGATCTCATGGGGCAGGTTTCCACTTACATTGACCAGATTTTGATTGCGGGTCTGCTCAGACCTGCAGATCTCGGTTTATATGCGGTAGCGGTCAGCCTGGCCCGGATGGTGAATGTATTTTCAACTTCGATCATTGTCGTGCTGTTTCCCAAAGCCTCCGGGCTGGATAAGGAAGAGGCGGTGGCCATAACATTTCGGGCATTTCGAGTGACTTCAACGGCAACCTTTCTGGCTGCGGTGATGTTAATGCTGGTTGCTCCGTTCGTATTCACATTGTTATATGGTCAAGAGTTTAAACAAGCGCTTACGGTATTCCGGTTTCTGGTGCTTGAGGTTGCTATCAGTGGAGGTACCATGGTGCTGGCACAACAATTTATGGCGTTGGGTAAGCCCAAACTGGTTACCATTCTACAGGGTGTCGGATTGGCGCTCGTCATTCCATTGCTGTCCATACTCGTGCCGAGATATGGATTGACGGGTGCAGGGATAGCAATGCTGTCTTCGGGGATTTTACGGTTCGTTTTCATTTTATGTAATGTTAAGTTCGTTCTGAAAATGAAAATTCCAAGACTGGTTATTTCCAAACAAGATTTTCAATGGCTCCGATCAACGATGTCACACTACATCCGGAAAAAGCCAGTTAACGGTTAGATAAAGAAGGAGGCACCCGCTAATGAACCACATGTCTAGCGTTCCCGCGGACAACCGGATATCCGTAGTTATTATCGCTCAGGATGATGGCATTCGAATTACAGCTGCCATCAAATCCTGCCAGCCCTTTGCGGACGATATCGTCGTCATTGACGGAGGGAGCAAGGACAATACGATTCAGGTAGCTGAATCATTGGGCTGTCGGGTGTTTTCCAACCCATGGCCCGGTTATGCCAAACAGCGCATGTTTGGTGTTGATAAAGCGGAATTTGATTGGATTTTCCTGATTGATACAGACGAAGTAGTGGATGCAGAGTTGCTTGGTGACTTATTGAAAGTAAAGGAAACGCTCCACGATCCGGCCAAAGCCTATTCCGTATTTCGCATTGGCGATTTTCTCGGCAAATGGATGAACAAAGGCGAGTATTTGGTTCGTTTGTACAATCGGCGAATTTATGGCATTACGAATAGTCTTGTTCATGAAATGCCAGATGTAGCCTCTTCTCAGATCATCAATCTGGAGGGCGTGTTATGGCACTATGGATTCCGCAGCATCAGTGATCATATGACCCGTTTTAACAAATATACAGATCTGGAAGCAGAGACGGCATTTAACAAAGGAAGATCCTTTCGAATTACCAGACTGTTGTGGAGGCCCCCCGCCCGCTTTGTACAGAAGTATTTTGTTCAAGGCTTATACCGCAAGGGGTTAGCGGGTTTTGCTGTAGCCGTTTTCTGGGTGATGTATGAGTTTCTCGTCTGTTTCAAGCATTATGAGTTAACCAAGCGGCGAAAAAAGATAGAAGTCGTGGATGGCGGACAGACCGAGCAGAAAGGAGAAACCAGCTATGTCGTACAATAACGGATTTCGTATCGCAGCAACGGGGTTGAGCTGGCCGTCCTTACAGCCAGGAGGTCTCAACACATATTTCAAATCCATCTGTGAGCAGCTTACGCTAGAGCGCAATACGCTGGATGCTCTAATTTGTAGTGATGAGCAGCCTCAGGCGCCTGAACGTATTCGTATTCATTCGATTGGCAGCAAGCAGCAATCCATCTGGAAGCGCCGAGAGCTGATGCAAAAATATGCAGCAGAACTGTTCGACAAGCAACCGATCGATGTGCTGTATTCCCATTTTGCTCCCTATAGTGTCGGACCGGCACTGGAGGCGAAAAAAAGAGGAATCCCTGTCGTTACCACCTTCCACGGACCGTGGACGGAGGAAATGAAGATTGAAGGACAGGGAATTAAGCATTTTCTTAAAACGACGTTGGCCAAATCCATTGAAATGAAAGCTTATGGTCTGGCGGATAAATTTATAGTGCTAAGCGAGACTTTTCGGGATATTTTGCACGAGCACTATAAAGTACCACTTAGCAAAATTCATATTATTCCTGGTGCGGCGAATGTAGAAAGGTTTCATCCGGCAGAGGATCAGGAGGCTGTACGTAAGCGGCTGAATTTGCCGCAAAATGCGACGATTGTGCTAACCGTTCGTCGTCTTGTTAATCGCATGGGACTGCTACAGCTGCTCGAAGCATGGCGGCGAGTAACCGAGCGACACCCTGATCATCTGCTGCTGATTGGTGGAAAGGGGCCCTTGATGGAGGAATTGGCTTCCAAGGTGGCGGAATACAATCTTCATAACCATGTAAGGTTGCTTGGTTATGTGTCGGATGAGGAGCTGCCCCTATACCATCAAGCCTCGAACTTGTTTGTTGTGCCAACACAGGCACTAGAGGGTTTCGGTCTGATCACAGTTGAGGCGATGGCCTCGGGCCTACCGGTGTTGGCCACTCCTGTAGGCGGCAACAAGGAAATCTTAAGAGGATTCCGTCCTGAGCTATTGTTCCAAGGGACGGACAGTGAAGCTATTGCTGCAGGGTTGCTGCGTGTGCTGGATCATCGTGAACTTCTACCGAATGCACGGGAATGCCGGGACCATGTCCTGAGCAGATATACATGGGGACATGTAGCGGAACAGGTAGAAGAGGTGTTCCGACAGGTCCTTGACAGAAAGGCGGCGGCGAAATGATGAGAGTAGCTTATATTGACCATACGGCAAGATGGAGCGGCGGCGAAGTTGCTTTGTATAACATACTGACGAATATCGGGGAACATATCGACCCGCTCGTTATTTTGGCGGAGGAGGGCGATTTGGCGGATCGGCTTCGGCAGCGTGATATTGATGTGCGCATTGTTCCACTAGATGATTCGATTCGTAATCGGGGACGAAATGCCGTCAATCTGGGTGCGCCTGCAGCAGCCTTTCGCTTGCTGGCTTACGGCAGGAAACTCGCACCATTGTTGCGCGAGGAAAAAGTCGTGTGTGTGCACACGAACTCACTCAAATCTGCACTGTATGGTGCAGTAGCCGCCAAATCGGCGAAGCTGCCGTTGATCTGGCATATCCGTGACCACATCGGTCCGCCGTATCTGAAGCCGATTGTAGCCAAAGGGATTCGGCTCATGTCCCGCTTTTTGCCTAACGGTGTGATTGCCAATTCCAAATCCACGCTGAGTGCATTGGAATTACCCCCGGACAAAAAGACGCTCGTCGTCTACTCCGCTTTTGCCAAAGCGATTACGGCTCGTGATTCGGCTGCGCAATTGCGTGGCGATGACTCGTTTAACGTCGTGTTGGTCGGCAGATTGGCGGAATGGAAAGGACAACATATTTTACTGGAAGCGGCACGTTCTTTTTTACCAGATCAGCGTGTGAAATTCTGGCTGGCTGGAGATGCGTTGTTCGGAGAAGAGGAATATAAACAACGATTGGAATCCACGATGCGCGAATATGGGTTGACCAACGTCAATCTGATGGGACACGTTGACGACATTCAGGGTCTGATGCAGCGCTGTGATCTGCTAATTCATACCTCCATTACACCGGAACCATTCGGTCAGGTCATTATTGAGGGCATGGCTGCAGGTTTGCCAGTGATCGCTTCAAACGAAGGTGGTCCCAAGGAAACGGTGGTACCCAATGAAACCGGGCTGCTCATTGAACCGGGAGACCCGGCCAAGCTGGAAGAAGCCATCCGCTGGATGCTGGAGCATCCACAGGAACGTCAGCAGATGGGTGAGAGAGGGATGGAACGGGTCAAGAAGCATTTTGTCATCGAGAACACTGTTAAGGATATAGTTCATTACTATAAGGGTTTGTTGGCAGGAGTCTGACCGACATTCGCGTTAAAGGATGATTCAGATGAAAATAGCGATAGCACATGATTACTTAATCCAAATGGGCGGAGCGGAAAGGGTAGTAGAGGTATTCCATGATATGTATCCGGAGGCTCCCATCTTCACAACGGTGTTCAGCGACGAGCGTCTGTCGCGCAACTTGAAGGATGCGGATATTAGAGCCACTTGGCTACAAAACATCCCAGGAGTGAAGGCCAACTTCAAAGGAGTGCTGCCGCTGTATCCCATCGCTATCCGTGATTTTGATTTTAGGGATTTCGACATTGTTTTAAGCTCTAGCAGCGCATTTATGAAAAGCATCCAGGTACCCAAACATACGTTTCACATTTGTTACTGTCACACACCGATGCGGTTTGCCTGGGATTACGATACATATATGGCCCGGCAGTCCAAATCCAACCTGCTCAAAAATATGCTAAAGCTGTACATGAACAGGCTGAAAACATGGGATGCCAAAACTTCTCGCAACGTAGACCAGTTTGTCGCCAATTCTTCCGTCGTCAAGCGGAGAATTCTGCACTATTACCAACGGGAGGCAGATGTTATTTTTCCTCCTATCAATACATCCCGTTTTAAACGTGCTACAAGCATCGGTGACTATTATCTGATCGTATCTCGTTTGGTGTCCTACAAGCGCATTGATCTCGCGATTGAGGCATTCAAACGTAACGGTCTTAAGCTACGCATCGTTGGCGAAGGACCGGATCGTAAACGACTCGAAGCCATGGCTGCCCCGAACATTGAGTTCCTCGGCAGGCTTGAAGACGAAGAGGTTAACAAGCTGATGGCCGAATGCCGGGCACTTGTTTTTCCGGGGGAAGAGGACTTTGGTATTACGCCTTTGGAGGCGAATGCGGCCGGACGGCCCGTTATCGCTTTTCAGGGTGGGGGAGCGCTGGATACGATTGTTCCTCATGTGAACGGCGTATTTTTCCGCAAGCATCAAGTAGACGATGTGCTGGAGGCCGTCGAAAAGGTTGAGCAACATGCATGGAATGTGGACGATATCATTACCCATGCCCGCAAATTTGATGAAGATAACTTCAAGGATCAATTGAAAAAGTATGTAGAACAAGCCTATGTGAACTTTCTAAAAGGAGGATGAACGGAATGAAACTGGCTGTAATCGGTACTGGATACGTTGGACTCGTCTCGGGTGTATGTTTTGCGCAAAAAGGTAATGAGGTAATTTGTGTCGATCTGGAGCAGTACAAAATCGATATGTTGAACCGTGCGGAATCTCCGATTTATGAACCAGGTATTGAAGAATTGATCGCGTTGAATCTGGAAGCTGGCCGTTTAGAGTTCACCTCGGATTTGGCCGATGCGGTACGTCGCTCGGATATCGTCATTTTAGCGGTAGGTACGCCTTCACTGGCTAACGGCGAGGCGAATTTGTCCTACATTGAACAGGCGGCCGCCGATGTCGGGAAAGCCATGAACGGGTACAAGATTATTATGACTAAGAGTACCGTACCTGTCGGAACGAACGAAAAGATTAAGGACGTAGTGGCTCGTCATACGAGTTTGTCTTTTGATATTGTATCCGCGCCGGAGTTCCTGAGAGAAGGCTCAGCCATCAATGATACGCTTCATCCAGATCGCGTCATTATTGGTTTGGACAATACAGGTTTGCGTGAAACAATGGTCACTCTGCATCAGGTATTCACGGATAAAATCTATGTGACGGATATCCGCAGTGCTGAAATGATCAAATATGCCTCCAATGCGTTCCTGGCAACTAAAATTTCGTTTATTAACGAGATTGCTAATATTTGTGAAAAGGTTGGCGCGGACGTTACCTGTGTGGCTGAAGGTATGGGCATGGACAAACGGATTGGTTCCTCTTTCCTGCAAGCAGGGATCGGATACGGGGGCTCTTGCTTCCCGAAAGATACGAATGCGCTCATCCAAATTGCGGGTAATGTAGACTATGAATTTAAGTTGTTAAAATCGGTGGTAGAGGTAAATACCGACCAGCGCTTTATGATTGTATCCAAGCTGCGTGAATCGCTGGGTCAGCTAAACGGCGTATCGATTGGCATTTGGGGCCTCGCCTTCAAGCCCAATACAGATGATATCCGCGAAGCTCCAGCACTGGAAATCGTAGAAACGCTCATTCAGGCAGGTGCTATTGTCAAGCTGTATGATCCCATTGCGATGGATAAATTCAAGGAGCGCGTGGATCACCCGAATATTATATGGTGCTCCTCCCCGCAGCAAGCCGCCGAAAGAAGCGATGCTGTGTGCCTGCTGACGGATTGGGAAGAGTTCAAAGAAGTTGATCTCGTGCAATTGGGCTCCATTCTACACAAGCCAGTTCTGATTGACGGTCGCAACGTATTCACCGAGGAACAGATCCAAGGCTCCGGGCTGGAATACTACTCCGTGGGTCGTCCGCGGATGAGTGGGTGGAACAGAGATAAAGTGGAAGTTTAAAAGTGACAGATTAAAAAGTGACTGTGGTGATGTGGGAGGCGCTGAAGGCGCTGCGCGTGCAGATTGTTCTTCCGATTGCTGTTACCCCCGGATTTTCTGGATTGTATTAAACATTCCAAGGTTAAAATCCGGGGATAAAGGCAAACGCTGACGCTTCTTCAGAACAATTCTGCCCGCTCCGCTGCTTTTACCGCATAGAGTCACGATGTTTAATCTCCCACCTTATGGGATGGGAGTAGAAGGGCGTATCAGAAGGAGCGGCACAGTTGAAGCCGCTCCTTCCGATTAAGACGCCATTGCAGTTGTCGTAGCAATCTTGGCAAGGCGTTACGAAACCTCGATTACTAGAAGCTTGCAAGCACAGCGGGCAAGCGCCGAAAGTGTGAGATTTTAACAGGCTGACCGGACTTAATAATGTCCGGTCGTGCCTTTTGCACCACAAGGTATGATCGATATGATGCATATTTGAGTAGCGCAGGAATGGATTTGAATCTGGAGAAGCGATAGCGTTCGCCTTTGGACAGGGATTCAAACCTTGATACGATTTTATACAATCGAATGAATCCCGGTCCAACAGCGATCATAAGATCAAATCCAGCCCGTAGCGGGTCACTCAACCTTGCCCCATTCGATCACCAACCAATATAGAGAGGAAGTGGAGATTTATGAAGCTCGTACTTTTGTCTGGTGGTTCCGGTAAAAGATTATGGCCGTTATCCAACGATTCCCGTTCCAAACAATTTTTGAAGGTCCTGGAGAGCCCGGAAGGGATTTCGGAATCCATGGTACAGCGGGTATGGAGACAATTGGGAGACAACGGATTATCCGAATCCTCGTTTATTGCGACAGGGAGAGCGCAGGTCGAAATGATCCAGAGTCAGATCGGATCGAATACGCGCATCATTGTTGAGCCGGAACGCAGAGATACCTTTCCTGCGATTGCGCTGACAGCGACTTATCTATATTCCATTGCGGGTGTTTCGCCTGATGAAATTATAGCTATATTGCCTGTAGATCCTTATGTAGAGGATGCTTTCTTTGCTTCCGTAGCCCAACTCGAACATACACTTCAGGAGAGTGAAGGAAAGCTTGCACTAATCGGGGTTGTCCCTTCCTATCCTTCAGAGAAATACGGTTATATTATTCCGAAAAACGATGCCACTCAAGGTAGCACAGGCTACCGCGAAGTGAGCCATTTTCAAGAGAAACCCGACCGGGAGCAGGCGGAGCGTCTAATGGAACGCAATGCTCTATGGAACTGCGGGGTTTTTGCATTCAAATTAAGCTATTTGCTGGATATTTTGGCATCCAAGGGCCTGCCGCTGAATTATGAAGAAATGCAAAAACAATATGCGTCTCTGGAAAAAATCAGCTTTGACTACGAAGTAGTCGAGAAGGAAAAAGACATCGTGGTGCTTCCGTACGATGGTTTTTGGAAGGATCTAGGAACCTGGAATACACTCACAGAAGAGATGTCTCATCAGCAAGTGGGTAGAGGGGTAGTAACGGAAGATTGCGTCAATACGAGTCTTATTAATGAGTTGGACATTCCTGTGGCGATCATTGGAACGAATGATCTGATTGTAGCCGCTAGCCCAGATGGCATTCTTGTGACCAATAAGGCAGAAAGTCCACGCATCAAGGAAGTGCTCAAGGCTCATGATCAGCGTCCAATGTATGAAGAACGTCGTTGGGGACAGTATCGGGTTGTAGACTATGTAAAGTATGACGAGGGTAATGAGGTACTGACCAAACGAATCCGCGTACACAAAGGTAAAAATATCAGCTACCAGCTTCACTTCAAACGAAGTGAAATCTGGACCATTATTAGCGGCGAAGCGGAAATTATTTTGAATGAGAAGCTGCATAAAGTGAAGGCCGGTGACGTAGTTCGCATCCCTGAAGGGACGAAGCATAGCATTTTGGCTGTAACCGATGTGGATTTGATTGAAGTTCAGACTGGCTCTGAGTTGGTTGAAGAGGATATTGTACGCTTTTGTATGGATTGGAATGAAATTTCTCGTCATCAATTTATCTCGTAATTATTTGCGTAAAAACGTAAAAAAGAAGATTTGATGAAAAATAATGGCCCAAACTGTCGAAATTGGGCGAAAACCTGTAAATTCATGAACATGACCTATTAAATTTTGGTAAAAAAAAGTCGATACTTAGGGTAAGAAGGAATCCAAACTCCTTCCAACGATAAACGCAGCCCTGTCGAAAGACTGGTACGCAAAGCTAAAGGGCCTTCCCGTAAGGATGGCAGCCTGGCTACCGAAAGGAAGAGCTAAAGTGAGATTCAATTTTATTCCTCTGTATCGACTGATACGTCATGTACTCCCCGTTGTTATACTTTTTTCTTTGTTTCCCGTCGGCTTTGGTGATTCTCTGTCTGTGGTGAATGCCGCTTCATTACAACCTGTTAATTCGGACGCTTCTACTCAGGCCCGTGAACTATACAATTATTTACTCAGCATCTCTGGAAAGAAAACAGTCACTGGTCAGCATGATTATTTGGAAAGTCCAGATGAATTAAGCAACAAGGTCCAAAAAATCAGCCAGGCGTATGTGGGTCTGCACGGCTATGAGATGGGAGCCATCTCTGGTCAATCCGACACTACAGAAGCAGCACAACGTAAAAATGTCGTCGATAGCGCTATTCGTTGGAGCAGAGCTGGTGGCATTGTGACGATGACTTTTCATGAAGCGTTGCCGGGTAGACCGCTGACTTGGGCCAATGTGCAGGCGAAAGTAAGTCAGGCGGAGTTCAATAAATACGTGACACCAGGCACTACGCAGTATAACCTCCTCATTGCCGATCTGGATAAGGTCGCTGTATCGTTAAAGCAGCTTCGTGATGCAGGTGTTCCAGTATTGTGGAGACCTTATCATGAAATGAATGGTGACTGGTTCTGGTGGGGAAACAAAAACAATTTCAATCAGCTATGGAATATCATGTACGACCGTTTTGTAAACACGCATCAGTTGAACAATCTGCTGTGGGTGTGGAGTCCCAATGCTCCCAATTCCTACACTGTCCCGTATACCCCGAAATATCCGGGGGATGACAAAGTGGATATTTTGGCAGTAGACATCTACAACAATGATTTTAAGCAAAGTCATTATGAAGGACTGCTCGGGTTGGCACGGAATAAGCCGATTGCCATTGGCGAGCATGGTGAGATTCCTAGCTCTGAGGTGTTGCAGGCACAGCCCAAATGGGTGTATTCCATGACTTGGGGCAAGATGCTGACTGAGAATAACACAACCAATCAAATACAGGATTATATGAACGATTCGAGGAGTTTGACACGGGATGATGTGAAAAATGGGCTGGCAGCAATCCAACAACCTGGGGCAGATGTGCCGACTTTACCGGATGAGGGACAAAGTGAGCCTATCCCGGTTCCGCCAGTAGTAATCGTACCCCCAGCTCCGACTCCTCCTTCTGTTCCTGATGTAGTATATGTGAACGGGCTGCGGGGCGAATATTTTAACAATATGAATGTGAACGGCAGTCCTGTTTTGATCCGTACAGACAGCAAGCTGGATTATAACTGGCGCGCCGTTGCTGCTGATCCCAAGGTAAATGCCGACCAGTTCTCGGTTCGCTGGACAGGTAAAATCAAACCACATTACAGCGAGACCTATACATTTACAACGATATCCGATGATGGTATTCGCGTATGGGTAGACGGCAAGCTGGTGATTGACAGTTGGTTCAAACAAAGCTGGACAGAGCGTAAAGGCAGTATTGCTTTGGAAGCAGGTAAAATGGTAGATCTAAAAGTGGAATACTATGATGAAAAAGGCGATGCGATGGCTCGTCTGATGTGGGAAAGTCAGCATGAAGCGAAAGCGGTGGTTCCCGGAAACGCTTTGTTTCTTCCTTGATAGATACTCTTTCCCGGTCATAAATTTTGAGGAGAGAGGGTGTATCATATGATGAAAAAATGGTTGACCCATAGGTATACGGTCGTATTATCCGGATTACTAGGTGTCGCAGCTCTAGCCATGATCGCTTGGTTTATATACACGCCTTCAAAAAGTGCAGAATTGCAGACGGATAAGGTAGCGGCGGCCAGTCCAGTATGGAAGCTGGGCCAGAGGGATGACTCTTCAGCGGAATTTAAAGGAGTAGTCGGTAGGGATAATATCGAAATTTCTGGAGCAGCAGCTTCTACTGAATCCTCTGCTAAAGGAACATTCTCGGCGTTGTCGGAAGCAGAGAGTACAACAGTTCCGGTATTGCTCAGCAGTGGTGATATTCCTCCAGGTTTGAATGCATCCACGAATCCAGAACTGTCACTTCAGTATAAACTGAATCAGGTTCCTCCCAATGGTATGATATTCCGTGTTCGGATTTTGGATGCGGGCAAAGCGGTGCCGCAGATGGCTGTCTTTTCAAATCACCAGCTGTCTGGAATTATTCAGATTGCCGGGGTATCCGGTACTGGGAGTACCTATAACTTCAAAAATAACTACGAGCTGTATATCCCCAAAGAACAATTGCAAAGCGGTGTTAACGTACTCAAGCTAAAGACAGCGCGCTGCCTATACTGCTCCTCTGCAGAAGATAAAAATGTGTGGTGGACTTGGGATGACTTGAGCTTGGAGACGTTAGCTTCCCCTGCGGCCGAACCAGTACATGGGAAATATATACTGACTGGTACGAATGTGAATAATAAAGAATTTTATTATGATCAGGGTGCAGTTAAGCATCTACCTTACGTTCTCAAATGGCTGGGAATTGCTTATAGTGGCAACGTCATGAGGGTAACTTGTGCCAGTAATGTAGGCAAGGCATGCACAGATGTGGATGATTACTATCAAACGTTAAAGCAGTATAATATGCAATCGTCTGCTTTGTATCTATACACAGGTGATATCAAGCTGCAAAAAGATGGTACTCTGCCAGAGACGGCCAAGCAAAAGTTGCGTGATTATGTAAAAAAATACGGTTCATACCTTCAATATTATGAAGTAGATAACGAACCTGGATTGTTTAACCGTTCCAAGGCGGTAGACCTGGCTGTGGCTAAGTGGTTGAATACGGAAGGCAAGCAATTGGCACCGCATCTCAAAACCGTAGCGCCGGGTTGGGCCTACTGGCCGACATACTCTACCAAGGCGTGCAAAAATCAAACCGGAGGTACGCAAAAATGCGGTGATCCGGATGGATGGGAACGGGACCCGGCGCAGCGTAAACAGCTGGAAGAAGTCACCGACCTGACCAACGGACATGCCTACGGTGAATCGTATAATGAAGAGGGCGGGGGCAGCTTCGTTCAGAATTTGAAAACCTTCGGTGGTTCGAGCAACGGACTGGCGAAAAAGATGCTAAACACGGAGTTTGGTACTAACGATACGCATCGAGACAATCCTGATTACGGGGCTAGTCAGCCACAAGCAGCTGCATTCGATCGGATTATGCGATCGCAAATCGGGTTTGCCGATATGTTTATCCAGCACGCTGCTTTTTATAAGGATTATACGCTGTTTAAAACGGGCTTTGATCTGCAAAGTCACAACCCGGCTAACACGGAAATTTATCCGTTTGGGCAAGGACAGGACACTCGCGTTAAGATCATGAGACGCTTGAGTCTAGCGTATGCTACGCATGGTAAACCGCTGACTTATACCATACTGAATCCAGAGGAGACGAAGGATAAGATGGTCTATGTTCGCGCGGTGGATACATCCAAGCTTAAACCACTGTCAGGTAGCGGCGCTACCTCGAACAAATTGCTGGTGAACCTAGTGAATTTTGAATCCACAACGCAGACCGTTCGTGTGCGGGTAACGATGCCGAAAGCTGGCTTGTACACGGGGGAACGTTTCGGAGCGGGTTCCACCTACTCTCAGGCGCAGCGATCCATATCAGGTCTCAAGGCTTCTCCTGCCCTTGATTTCGAAGAAAAGCTGGGTCCTGGCGAATCGGTACAATATATTTTGGAACTAAAAAGTACAGATCAAACCACGGCCTCTGCCCCAACAGAGGTAAAAGCAGCCTCAATTCAGGATGGGGCGGTAAAGATTAATTGGCTTCAAGCAGAAGGCATATCATCCTATGATGTGCTGCGTGCTGACCGTACAGACGGTGCCTATCAGGTGATTGCCTCGCAAGTAGAAGGAAGCACGTATACGGACCGCACCGTAAAAGCTGGAAGTCATTATGTCTACAAAGTCCGAGCGACCGGAGGTACTCAGGTTTCTCAGGCAGCCGAGGTTGCTTAGTTACACCGGAATGCATATAGGACCTTACCTCATGAATATCTAACATCATTCCGAAAGAAAGCAAAAAAGAACCTATCAGGAGAAAATAGGACCTGACAGGTTCTTTTTTATTTGTAAATCGTTCTGAATTGCCAATACTTTACGTATAATGGAGAAAAAAATAAGAAAATCCTTTTATATTCTCGTCATAAGACGACAACATTGCAGGTATGTATTCATATATAATAGTTTTGTTCATGACTATACATACATGGTTTGTAGGGAATTTCTTTCCGGTGACCAAGACTAATAAAGTGAGGTTAGTGCTGAATGAACAAGGAAACAGAATTAGGGGGGGAATGGCCCTCTTCTTCGAGACAACGCACGGAAAGCAGGCAAAGCAGCCATCCACTTGGACATCCGGAACATTTTGCTCCAATGTGGGATCACGACACCAGAATGGCTGGAGGGCGATGCTGATAGAACGAAGTACCGGAAAGACAAGCGCGTGTAATTTTCAGTTGCTGGTCCTACTTGAGCAAAACATCAAGCAGCGGCGCGTTCCTTATTCCATCATTCGTTCCATTCGAACAAACGCGATAAAACGTTTGGCTTCTTCCTCAGACAAGGTGCGTCCGTCAATCGTCAGGTTAAAACGTTGCAGGATATTCTCGTCGGACAGTTCAAGCTGATCCACAAATTCCCTCACATCTGAATCCAATATTGCTGTCGGGTGGCTCGTACGTCCCACCAAATAATCGATGGTTACCTCGAAAATATCAGCGAGCTTGGTCAGGGTCTCAAAGTCTGGCTTGCGTCTATTTTTTTCATAGTGAGAAAGAGCCGCCCGCGTAATTCCGAGGGATTGCGCTAATTCCTCTTGTTTTAGTCCCTTATGTTCTCGTAATTCAGCGATGCGGGTTCCATAATTCATCTGTTTTTCCTCCTGAAGGCAAGGTTAAGAGAGGTAAGAAAAGCAATTTTGCGCTTGACAAGATACAATTTGTATCATAAATTAATTATGTAAGTTACATAACGTATCTGTATTTCATAGTTTTCACTGATATCTTCATTTATATACCCTTAAGAGGCCAACGATGATTGAGCATTTTGTGCTTATTCGCTGGCTAGACCTTCTATGCGCTATTATACAACATTTTACTATAGATTAGAGGGTCATGCATCGTTCTTTTCCCCGTCATGCAGAGGATCAGTACAAGCGTTATTCATCGAAAACAAGTCAAGCAGGGAGGACTGGTCTTGTGCAGTTGAAAGAGTACATCCGTTTGATCCGCAAAAGAATGTGGTTGATTGGTAGCATTGTACTGCTGGTGTGTACTGTAGTAGGCATAAAAAATGTATATTTTACCCCGCAGGTTTATGAAGCTACCGCCAAGCTCATTATTAATCAGACGCCACGACCGGACCGTGCAGGTGTCGTCGATTACAGTGTGGTGCAAACCAACATAGCCTTAACGAACTCCTATAAGCAAATTATGATCTCCTCGGCGATTATGGACCAGGTGGTCGCCAGCTTCCCCGATCTCAAGGTTACTCCGTCAGCTTTGGCGCAAAAATTGAGAGTGAACACCGCAGGTGACTCACAGGTCATGGATGTAACAGTCCGCGACTTGTCGTATACAAAGGCTGTGAAAACCGTCAATGCGGTAGCCAAAGTATTCAAACGGCAAATCCCCTCTATCATGAAAATGGACAATGTCACCATCCTAAGCGAAGCCAGCCTGAATGATCCAGCAGTTCCCGTGAACAATAATCCCGCTATACAGATTTTTATTGCTTTTGCCATTTCTTTATTGCTGGGAATAGGCTTGGCGTTTTTGCTGGAGGTATTGGATGATACATTTAAAAATGAGGAAGATATTGAAAAAGAACTTGGTCTGCCTACCCTATCCCTGATTACAAAAATGAAAAAAGAAGATAGACGCTCTGACAGCTCTACTACAACTCCTAAACAGGTAGGTGAGGGACAATATGCCGCGATTAATCAATAATCAGCTCGTTACATCCTTGCATGCTCAGTCTTCCGTGTCGGAGGAGTACCGCATGCTCCGCACTAACATCCAGTTTTCTTCTATAGACGAGCCGATTGAGGTGATGATGGTGGCGTCCGCTCAGGCGGGTGAAGGCAGAACAGTCACGATTAGCAATTTAGCTGTAACCTATGCACAAGAAGGAAAAAAGGTGCTGGTTATGGACATGGATTTGCGTCGGTCCTCCTTGCATCATATGTTTGGTTTGCGCAATCATACAGGGCTTACACGGGTACTTGCCAATCAACAGACATGGCAGGATGTGGTTCAGGAAACCGGGATTGATCATCTGCATGCGATCACGGCTGGACCGAATCCACCCAATCCGTCCGAGATGCTCAGTTCCCGTAGAATGAAGGCTCTACTAGTTGAGCTCAAAGAACATTATGATGTGATTCTGATGGATACGCCACCCCTGCTGTCTTTTCCGGATGGCCTCATTGTAAGTGCCATGTGTGATGGTGTCATTTTGGTAGTGCAGGCAGGGAAGGTCAAAAAGGATGTCGTTAAGAAGGCGAAGGCAAATTTGGAAAGAGTAAAGGCGCGCATTTTGGGTGTAGTGCTCAATAACGTGAAGCGCCGCGCCGAGCGTGGTATGGAGGAACGCAATCTGACATGAATAAATCGGGGGAAATAAGAGTATATAAAATTCTTTTAACAATGGATAAATAATATTTATCAATAAAGAGTGAGGTGATGAGACGTGTCTTCTTCCCGCTCGAACGAGGCCAAAGTGCTGAGCGCGTCAGTGGATGTATATTCGGTCGCTCATGGGCTTGAACGACGACAAGGATGGAGCGTATATCCGTTCGTGAAGCGAAGTATGGACATTATACTGTCTTTTATTGGAATCATCGTACTGTGCCCGGTATTTCTGCTCGTCATTTTGTTGATCAAGCTGGAGGACCCCAAAGGAAGTGCATTATTTTATCAAATCCGTATTGGTAAACATGAGCGACCGTTTCGCATGATCAAATTTCGTTCAATGGTGTCTGATGCCGAGGCCAGATTGTCTGCATTGCTGGTGGAAAATGAAATTGAGGGTGCGATGTTCAAAATGCGGGACGATCCCCGAATTACCCGTGTGGGCCGCTTTCTTCGCAGAACGAGCATCGACGAACTACCGCAACTCTTCAATGTACTGCGTGGGCATATGAGCCTTGTAGGACCCAGACCCCCATTGCCAAGAGAAGTTCATGATTACACCATGAGGGATAAGCTGCGTCTGACGGTCACACCGGGCTGCACCGGACTATGGCAGATCAGCGGTCGTAATCATCTAAGCTTTGACCAGATGGTAGAACTGGATTTGGAGTACATATCTAGACGCAGTTTTCGCACGGATATGATCATCATGCTGAAAACATTCCGTGTGCTGCTGGGCTCCAAGGATGCATATTAAAGTCATTTTAACAAAGAGGGGTAGGAGAGAAGGATGGAGCTTCATTCCAACATTTATGTAGCAGGGCACAATGGACTGGTAGGTTCCGCTATTGTCCGAGCGCTTCAGAAAGCGGGATATCGTCATATTATTACTCGCACAAGCCGTGAACTGGATCTGCGCAATAAAGAGGCCGTAGATCATTTTTTTGATACAGAGCCCGTGGATTATGTATTTCTGGCAGCAGCCAAGGTGGGCGGGATTTTGGCCAATAACGAATATCCGGCTGATTTTATCCGTGACAATCTGCTTATACAAACAAATGTGATTGATGCGACATACCGGAAGAATGTAAGCAAGCTGTTATTCCTAGGCTCTACATGTATCTATCCCAAATTTGCTCCGCAGCCGTTGCGAGAAGAATATCTGCTTACAGGTGAGCTTGAGCCTACCAACGAGGCCTATGCGGTTGCTAAAATTGCCGGGATCACAATGTGTCAGTCCTACAACCGTCAGTATGGAACCCGTTTTATTTCGGTGATGCCTACGAATTTATATGGTCCGGGCGACAATTTTGATCTCCAAACCTCTCATGTGCTACCTGCGCTGATCCGCAAGTTTCATGAGGCTAAGCTGAATCAATCTCCGACTGTAGAAGTATGGGGCTCCGGTACGCCTCGGCGAGAATTTCTTCATTCGGATGATTTGGCTGATGCCTGTCTATTCCTGATGAATAACTATGAGGGAAATGAGATTGTAAATATTGGTGTGGGTGAGGATATTTCCATCCGTGAGCTAGCTGAACGAGTCAAAAATGTAGTCGGCTATGAGGGCGAAATTACTTTTAATACTTCCGTTCCTGACGGAACGCCGCGCAAGTTGGTAGATGTATCTCGGATTTCCGGGCTGGGCTGGTCGGCGCGTATTTCACTAGAAGAAGGATTAAGGTCTGTATACCAGGCATTTCAAAGTCTGGATCTGGTTGAACAATAAATAACGGTGGGGGAATTGGAATGAAAAAAGCGCTGATCACTGGGATTACCGGACAAGACGGGTCTTATCTGGCTGAGTTGCTGCTGTCCAAGGATTACGAGGTGTACGGGGTGCGCAGACGAACCAGCACACCGAACTTTGAAAATGTAGCGCATATCCAGAATGACATTCACTGGCTTTCTGGTGATATGACCGATCTGGCTTCGCTGATCGAAGCCGTCCGTCAGTCCAACCCGGATGAAGTCTACAACTTGGCTGCTCAATCCTTTGTAGCGGCCTCATGGCCGCAGCCCTTGGCTACAGGGCAAATTACAGCATTATCTGTCACCAATATGCTGGAGGCGGTTCGAATTGCCAAGCCGGAGGCGCGCTTTTATCAGGCTTCAAGCAGCGAGATGTTCGGTAAGGTACTGGAGACGCCGCAGACAGAAATGACCCCGTTTTACCCACGTAGTCCTTATGGTGTCGCCAAGGTGTACGGCCATTGGATTACAGTCAACTACCGCGAAAGCTTTGATATGTTTGCTTGCTCCGGTATATTGTTCAATCACGAATCGCCCCGCCGAGGGTTGGAGTTTGTAACACGCAAAGTGTCGGATGCAGTAGCTCGTATCAAGCTGGGATTGCAGCAGGAGCTGCGTATGGGGAATTTGGATTCCCTGCGAGACTGGGGTTTTGCAGGGGATTATGTAAAGGCGATGTGGCTGATGCTTCAGCAGGATCGACCAGATGATTACGTGATTTCCACGGGAGAAATGCATTCTGTGCGTGAACTGCTGCAAATTGCTTTTTCTCATGTAGGTTTAAATTACGAGGATTACGTCGTGATTGATCCGCAATTTGTTCGACCGGCAGAGGTAGATCTATTGCTTGGCGATTGTGCCAAGGCGAAGGAAAAACTGGGCTGGCGATTGGAAGTCGGCTTCGAGCAGCTTGTTCGTATGATGGTGGATGCAGACTTGGAGCGTGTAAAAAGGCAGGCTGCAGTCGAAGCTTCTGTCGTCGTGTAAGAGGTGGAGAGGCCACCCGCCTGGCCGGGGGGTCTCTTCGTTGTACATGATTTCAGCTGTATGACAGCTCAACAGATCATAAAGCAATGCTTAAGGTCATTTTTCAAGATGGAGTAGAACATATGACATTAGTCAAGAAACGTGCCAAACCGCGCAGAAGTTTGCTGGTGAATACATCCTGGCTGTTCGGTGACAAAATGATTCGCATGGTATTCGGGCTGGCGGTTAGCATCATCATGGCGAGAGTGTTGGGACCAGAGGAACTGGGAAAATGGAATTATGCGGAATCCTTTTTCGGGATGTTCCTGATTTTCACGACTCTTGGCTTTGATTCTATATTAGTACGCGATCTTGTCAAACACCCTAAGGATGAGCACGAGCTATTGGGTACGGCGGTTCTGCTGAAGTTGTTAGGTACTTTGGTAGCCATTGTACTGTCCTATTCCTTTATTTCACTGCTCAGACCGGAAGACAGTTCAGTACGGTTAATTAATCTGATTCTGGCTACGGCCTCGGTATTTCAGTTGTTTGATATTATCGACTACTGGTTTCGTGCACAGATGTTGTCCAAATATACGGTTGTTGCCAAGAATACCGCCTTTGTCCTCGGTTCCACCGTCAAAATCATTCTATTGTTGTCCGGTATTCCAATATGGGCAGTGGCGTTGTGTGCTCATGGAGAGTTTCTGCTGGGAAGCCTGCTGCTGCTGTATTTCTTCCATAAGGAAGGACGGCGTGTGAACAAGTGGACGTTCCGCTTCACAACTGCTCGGCGAATCATGAATCACAGCTGGCCGCTTATTTTGTCCTCCTCCGCTGTATATGTACAGGCACGGATTGATCAGGTCATTATCGGTGAATTGTTGGGAAACGAAGCAGTCGGGCAATACTCCGTTGCACTCCGACTCATCGAGGTGCTGGGCTTTATCCCGGTGGTGCTAACGACAGCCTATGCCCCGGTGGTGACGCGTTCCAAGCAGAAAGGAAGCGACGAATACAGACGGACGTTGTCTAACGTGTATCGGCTGATGTTTATATGCTTTCTTGTGACATCAGTCCCCTTATTTTTTCTATCCCAATGGGTAGTAGTTGTGCTGTATGGGAGAGAGTTTGCTGAAGCAGGCTCGCTGTTGTCATTGTTTGCGATTCGTCTATTTTTCACCAACTTTAGTGTCGCCAAAAGCTTGTTTATCACCAATGAAAATTTGTTCAAATACACGTTGCTGACCTCGGTAATAGGTGCGGTTACGAATATCGCCTTCAATTACGCGCTGATCCCATGGCTTGGGGTTCGAGGGTCCTTAGTGGCGACGATATTGTCCTTTACGATATCTGTATTTCTAATGGATTTGTTGTTTAAGGAAGTCAAAGCCAATTTGGGTTGGATGATGAAGTCAATCCTGACCTTCTGGCATGTTCATATTACAGTACCGAAAGTTGGAGAGAACAATCATGATACCGATTAAACCATTTGTTCGGCATGAGGAACAGTGCCCGCATTGTGGAGACACGTTACGTGGGGGAGAGGTACTGTGGCAGGGAATCCACGTATGTGTCAGTACTAAGTGTGAGGGTTGCGGACGTGAATATCTTGAGGATATGAGGGTCGGTCATGCGACGTATTCACCTTATCGTGTAGAAATGCCTGACTATATCCTGACCGGTGATGCGAAGTCAAGAAAATGGCTCGGAGAGCCTTTGCGGCAATCCTTGATGAATCCTTCCTATGATTTAGCAGTCGGTATGACCGTGCATAAAAAGAAAGCTTCTTCGCGTATGATCATTGTCAACACCATAGATTATTTGTATGGTCATGCGTTGCTTAAGCTGCTGAATGTTCAGCGCGAATACGAGCAATCACCGGAAATGGGGATCATCGTTATTGTGCAAAAGTCGCTGGAGTGGATGGTGCCGGCATATGTGTCTGAAATTTGGACGGTCGATGTGCCGTTCAGCAAGGCACGAAACTTTTATCCTCTGCTACATCATCGGATGATTGAGGAATTGATACGTTTTGATGAGGTGTATGTCAGCCCGGCATATTCACATCCCAGCCAGTTTGAAATTGAGCAATTTACAGGGGTCTCCCGTTATGACGAGGAAGTTGAGTCGGATCCACGCATCACCTTTGTATGGAGGGAAGACCGTTTGTGGAGCGGTAGCTATCATATTGCCAGAGCGGTGCAAAAATTCCCACAGCTCAAACGTGGCCTGAAACCGCTAATTTATCACCAACGCAGCAAAATCATTGGACTGTTCCGCAGACTGAGAGAAAGCTTTCCTGATCATCGTTTTACAGTTGCGGGACTTGGACGCACGGGAAGCTTCCCGGCATGGATTTCTGACGAGCGCGTCTCACGCTTCGATCGGGATAGTGAAATGCGGGTATGTGAGGTGTACGCAGCCAGCCGATTAGTCATTGGCATTCACGGCTCCAATATGCTGCTGCCTTCTGCACATGCAGGTATGACGATTGATTTGATGCCTAAGGACCGATGGGGCAATTATGCCCAGGACATTTTATTTCACGAAACGGATCATCGGCTTACAGCCTACAAATATCGCTTTGTACCGATGGAATCGAGCGTGACTTTGGTAGCGGATATGGCAGCCGCCCAGCTTAAAGGGGCAGACCATTTTAATATGCAGATGATGGAGGAAAGACAGCGGCAGGGGGAACATTCAAGTTGGAGGGGGAAGACCGCTTCGGGCAGGGCTTGATCTTGGAGCGTCTATTGTGGATGGAAGCCCGCTGCGGGACGGGTTTGATCTTCCGATCGCTGTTGACGTGGGATTCCTTGGTTTGAATAAGCCCTATAGAGGGCGGAATCCCACGTCAAAGGCGAACGCTGACGCTTCTTCAGATTCAAATCCTTACCCTCCGCTACGTTTCACCGCCGCCCAAAAGAATTTCTCCCTGCCTATAAGGTGGGGGAGGTAAGAGCCGCCTGGCGATAGCTGCGCCCTATCGCCGCGAACTTCACACCGAGCATGCAACCGGTGTAATTAATGCTCTGCTTAGTTCTCTCTCAAGGCGAAAGAACTTGGTGAATAGTACTCACGGCAAGCGACAGTCAAGCCTAGTTAAAGCATCTTGCTCAGCTTAGCGGTAGTATAGCCATGCTTGCTTGTGAGCGTGCCATAACGTGCCAAGCTTACAAGTTGTTTGACGAAACAACGCCCTGTATGTATTCGCACGCGTATATCGCGCAGCGATGGCACTTTATGCCCAGCATCCCCTTTTTTAAGATGGGTGACTTTATGGAAACGGGGCTCAGCAGCGGAGTGGATGGAATCGTTCTGAAGAAGCGATAGCGTTCGCCTTTATCCCCGGATTTTAACCTTTAAAGGGGTATATAAATCAGATGAAATCCGGGGGTAACAGCGATCGGAAGAATGATCCATCCACGCAGCGGGCTCTAAACCCCGCATGCCATAACTCACCCAATATGAAATGGCAGGAGTACTGATGATGATTCCAAAAATATTGTATCTTCGCAACTTTGCCAGCAAGGTGAATGGAGCCTCATACAATTTGCAGGAAGTCGGCTTGGGTAAAGCGCTCGTCCGTAAAGGCTACGATTGCGATATTGTTTACTACAATGATCGTAAGGAGACCCATCTGGAACAGGTCTACCGCCACGCAGGCTGCACCTTGCGCATTATCTGGCTGCACGGGTTCAAGTTCTTAAGCAACAGCATCTACAGAGATGTTCTCAAAGATTCTTTTCTGGCAGCTTATGATCTGGTCATTACTACAGAATACAACCAAATCATGACCTACCTGCTTTCCCGTAAATGTCCCGATAAGCTGGCGCTGTATCACGGTCCATACCGAGATAATACGCATGCGCTGATCCGCAAACTGTACGATGTTATGCTGCTGCCTAAGGTGACAAAGTCTCTACGCCGAACCTATGTCAAATCCGATCTTGCCAAGCGCTATCTGGAGAATAAAGGCTTTGACAACGTGATAACGATTGGGGTCGGACTGGATCGCAGCAATGTAGAGAGAGGATTCAACAGTGACGACAACAGTGGAGCGCGCGAGGAAAACCGTGAGGTTGCGAATGAGCTGCGTCGGATCGGAGATCGCCCGGTGCTGCTGTATGTCGGTGTGCTGGAGGAACGGAGAAATATACGTTTTATGCTGAGTACGTTCAAAAGAGTACTCCAAAAGCATCCTGGCTGCCTTTTGTTAATGGTTGGGAATGGACGGAAGATAGATACGGATCGTTATTGGGCATATGCCCAGCAACTGGGGTTGACGGATAGCATTATACATTTTCCAAGAGTGGAGCAACGTCATCTGTGGCAGATTTACGGAGCAGCGGATGTGATGCTGTTTCCGACCCAATACGATATTTTTGGCATGGTACTGCTGGAAAGCATGTTGTTCCGCGTCCCGATTATTTCTTCGGTGAACGGTGGCTCGGTTACCTTGATTGAGGACGGAGTAAGCGGAGTGATGCTGAGAAGCTTTTCGGAAGAGGAATGGGCTGGCCGTATAGGCACGTTGCTGGAGGATGCTGAGCTTAGACAAAGCCTAGCCGAGAAAGCATTTCTTACGATCAAGCGTATGTCGTGGGATCGGATTGCAGATGAAATCGTAAGCCAGCAACGGATCAAACCCATGAGCTCCAATCACGCTATGCAATCAACACAGGAAAGTGGGGCGGCCACGTGAGTCAACAGGTTAGCAGACGAATGACCCCGCCTATAAGCAAAGTACTGATCATCCATAACTTTTATCAGCAAAGTGGGGGAGAAGACAAGGTTGTCGAGCAGGAATCGGCTATGCTGCGTTCCAGAGGAATAGAGACGGAGCATTACTATGTGCATAACGACAGCATTCAAAGCAAAGGATTGGCCAACATGGCAAAGCTGGCGGTAGAGGCAACCTGGTCCTTCCCAGAATTTAAAAGGATCAAAGAGCTGCTTTTGCGAGTGAAACCGGATGTGGTACATGTGCACAATTTTTTCCCGGTCATATCCCCTTCGGTCTATCATGCCTGTGAACGGCTGAGGATTCCGGTTGTCCAGACCCTGCATAATTACAGGCTGATCTGTCCGGCGGCAACCTTTATGCGAGGGAATGAAGTTTGTGAAAAATGCCTGCACGGCACGCTGTTGCACTCCATCCGTCATGGATGTTACCGAGGCTCGCAGCTGCAGACGATTCCGGTGGCGGCGATGATTAAGTTCAACGAGCTGATCGGCACATGGCAGCACAAGGTAAGTCGCTATATTGCGCTGACGGAGTTTGCACGGGACAAATTTGCCGAAAGCGGCATTCCGCTGGACCGCATCGCAGTAAAACCGAATTTTGTCCATCATCAAACGGTGAAAGCCAAGTATGATCCCAATGATCGTTATTTGTTGTTCGTGGGGCGGATTTCAGCTGAAAAAGGGGTTCGCAATCTACTGCAAGCCTGGTCACAGCTGGAAGATCGGGGCGGATTGAGACTGGTCATCATTGGAGATGGTCCAGAAAAGGCTGAACTGGCGGCTGCTCATCAGCAGGAAGATATTCGGTTTCTCGGCAAGCAAGATGGAGACACGGTGCTGGACTGCATGAGCCGGGCCATGTATGTGATGGTGCCTTCTATTTGGTATGAAGGTTTTCCGATGACGATTGTAGAGTCCTATTCCGTGGGAACGCCGGTATTGTGCAGCCGAATCGGCGCATTGGAGGAAGTTGTGGAGGACGGGGTGACGGGTTTCCATTTTCAACATGATGATCTGGAAAATATAAAGACCGTGATTCGCCGTGCAGTAGCCTATGAGAACTATGCAGCTATGAGACAGAAGGTGGCGCAAAACTATGCTGCACACTATACGGAAGAAGTGAATGTGAAGCAACTGCTGGCGATATATAGCGAGGCTATGGAGGAATGCGATGATGAAGCAGCTGCCCCAGTATAGAGTCGGAAGGATTGCGAGCACAGATGTTGCAGCGCTGACGTTTCAGGAGACGGTACATACGCTGGAACAATGGGCAGTCGGACGAAAGGACAGCTATGTATGTATTTGCAACACCCATTCCATTGTCACGGCCGGGAATCAGCCCGAGTTCCACGAAGCGCTCACTCAAGCTGATTTGTGTACTCCAGACGGTATGCCACTGGTATGGGCGCTCAAGCTGTACGGGTTTGAGCGTCAGGATCGGGTGGATGGTCCCAGTTTGATGCTCAAGTTGTGCGAACGTGCGCCACAGACGGAGGTGAGCGTATATTTTTACGGCAGTACGCCGGATACGCTGGATAGCTTAAAAGACAGGATAGGACAGGATTACCCTGGAATTCGTATCGCGGGCAGCTTTTCACCGCCATTTCGTGAACTGCAGCCAGATGAGGAGAAGCGGATCATTGAGGAAATCAATGCCTCAGGTGCGCATATCATATTCGTCAGTCTGGGCTGCCCCAAGCAGGAAGTCTGGATGCATCGCAACAAAGATCGTATCCGAGGCGTGATGATTGGAGTAGGGGCTGCCTTTGACTATATTACAGGCAAGGTTCGCAGGCCACCGCTAATGATACAAAGATTGGGACTGGAATGGCTGTACCGTCTGATCTGTGAGCCAAAGCGTTTGTGGAAGAGGTATGCCTATAACAATCCAATGTATATCTATCGTTTTCTCAAATCCTATCGACATAATAAAAGGCTCACGCTCTATCATAATCGGCATACAGGGAGAGGCATAGAGAAGTAAAGCGGGGCAAAAGTACAGTGAAATAAGACAGCATGTAAAAAGGGGGAATTGCTTTGAAGCTATGTGTAATAGGTGCCGGGTATGTCGGACTGGTGTCAGGGGTCTGTTTTGCCGCGCTTGGCAATACCGTCGTCTGTATCGATCAGAATGAAGATAAAATTCGGCAGTTGCGTGCCGGCGGGGTACCGATTTATGAACCAGGCTTAAAGGCTCTAATTAAAGATAATGTGGAGCAGGGACGGTTGAGCTTTACAACAGATACCATAGCTTCGGTGCAGGCAGCTGATATTGTTATTTTGGCGGTAGGTACACCTTCATTGCCGAGTGGTGAAGCCAACTTGTCCTATATTGAAGAAGCAGCGTGCGAGGTGGCAGATGCCATGAATGGCTACAAGATCATTGTTACCAAAAGCACGGTTCCTGTCGGAACGAACGAGCGTATTCAAAATTGGATTGCTAGTCGCACGAACTATCCTTTTGGTGTTGCTTCGGTTCCTGAATTTTTACGAGAAGGCTCGGCGGTCATGGATACCCTACAGCCAGATCGAATCGTCATTGGAGCTTCCGATCCGCATGTATCCGCAGTACTAACTACTCTGCATGAGCCGCTGACCACAAATATCTTAACCACGGATATCCATTCGGCCGAGATGATCAAGTACGCGTCGAATGCTTTTTTGGCGACCAAAATTTCGTTTATTAATGAGATTGCAAATATTTGTGAAAAGGTGGGTGCAGACGTTACACGCGTGGCACACGGTATGGGGCTGGATCAGCGGATCGGTTCCTCCTTTTTGTCTGCTGGCATCGGTTATGGTGGTTCGTGTTTTCCCAAGGATACACAGGCTTTAATTCAAATTGCAGGCAACGTGGACTATGAATTTAAGCTGCTGAAATCCGTGGTGGAGGTGAATCAGGGACAACGTTTTAACGTGATTCGCAAGCTGAAAGAGGCACTGGGTGAGCTGGAAGGAGCTACGATTGGCATATGGGGGCTGGCATTCAAACCGAACACAGATGATGTAAGAGATGCCCCGGCGCTGGATATTATGCAGTCGCTGTTGGAGGCAGGGGCGCATATTCGTGCATATGACCCGATTGCTACTGCTAACTTCCGCCGATTGCTGGACAGCCCGGAAATAAAGTGGGCCGATAGCGCGCGGGAAGCAGCAGAAGGATGCGATGCATTGTGTCTTTTGACGGAATGGGAGGAGTTTGGTGAGGTCGGACTGGGTGAACTGAATGAGCTGATGAAGTATCCCATTATGATTGACGGGCGCAATGTGTATAGGGAAGAACAAATTAGACAATCTGCCTTTGCATACTATTCTGTTGGCAGACCACAGATGAACAATCTGGATATAGATCGTCATCATTCTGTAGTGAATCCGTAAAGGGAGGCTGACTATGAAACGATGGCTGAAGATGACATTGGGGGCTGTGGCGTTATTGGTTGTAGGAGGTGCTGCCTATACCGTCTATGTGTATCATTCCTTTAAAACAGCGGCTGATGCGATGTATCATCCGCGCAGCATCGTGCAGCCCGGAGCGGTCTCTACCCTTGCGACAGGCGGAGCAGGGCGCTCCGCAGGAACAAACACTGGAACAAGTACACCCAATCCGGCAGCCATCTCTCAGTTTAAGCCGTTCACCGTGCTGGTGCTGGGTGTAGATCGGCGACCGCACGATCCAGGACGATCCGATACGATGATCGTTCTATCTGTGAATCCCGCCAAGGGTTCGATGTTAATGTTCAACATTCCGCGTGATACACGAACAGAGTTGATCGGTAGAGGGCGTGAGGACAAAATCAATCACGCGTTTGCTTTTGGGGGCGTGGATATGTCGATCCGTACGGTAGAGCATTTTTTGAACCATCCGATAGATTACTATGTACAAATGAATATGGAAGGGTTTGCGAAAATGGTGGATCTTGTGGGGGGAGTGGAGGTCTACAATCCACTTGATTTTCAGTATGAGGGGCATCATTTTGCGCAGGGGAATTTGAACTTGAACGGAGCAGAAGCATTGGCCTATGCCCGTATGCGATTTGATGATCCGCGTGGAGATCTCGGGAGAAATGCTCGCCAGCGAGAGCTGCTCAAGCAAATTCTTGCCCAGTCCATCAGCAAGGAAGGGCTGTTGCGAGTAAAACCGCTACTGGAGGCAGCGGGGGAGCAGATTCGCACAGACATTACCTTTGATGATATGACGACCTTTCTGACCCGGATCGGCCCGTCCCTTAAGCAGATGGATACCGTTGAGGTGAAGGGACATGGGAGCAAAATCAACGGCGTGTATTATTACATCGTAGATGAGCAGGAACGCCAACGTATCCATGGAGTGCTGGAGAAACATTTGGTCACCACTTCTGCATCGCCTTAGACATCCCTTATGCAGGCAAATGTCCTATAGGGAGGACCCGCTATTCTCTTCTAAACTCACCTTGTCCTACATACATCTGTAGAGTATTCGGTATAGTCCAACAGAGGGAGGGACATATGTGCTGCTTAGAAGGAGAGCGGCTTCGGCGTTCGTCCGTAAGCTACTGTATTTTGCAATCCTATGTGGATTGCTATGGCTGCTGTGGATGGGTCTGCGTGGGGTGATGTCTACGGGGGAAGGGGATCAAGCCGTAGAAGCGCTGAACGAGTTCTACACGATGGAGCAATCGGGGAATTTTGGCGGCTCCTGGGAGCTTTTTCATTCACAAATGAAGAAGAAATTCGAGAAGTCCACGTATGTACAGCAGCGTGCGCACGTTTTTATGCAGGATATGGGGACGGATACGTTTACGTTTGAACTGGGGGAGCCGCAGGTAGAATATGACATTCGTACCGATCCGAATGGGGAAGATTTAGGGAAGGTTTACCGTATTACGGTCACTCAGCATTACAAGACCCGATTCGGTAATTTTGATATCGTACAGCCTTGTTATGTGACGCAGGAAGATGAGGAGTGGAGGGTGCTTTGGATATACAAGGAAAAGGAACAGACGTGATATGGTGTTCCCAAAGGTGTTTCTGAAAGGATAAATATGGTACAATACTTCCAAAACCGGAAATGTACAGTAAAATGGATGACAGCTTCACTCCGGATGGAAGGAGTTTCATAGCATGCAGCAAGCGACAGGGCAGGTTCCCGTCATACGTATGGAGGGTGTGAGTAAAATCATTTCCTCAAAAGCGATCGTGGACAATCTGACACTGGAGGTTCCGGCCGGACAGGTATTTGGTTTTCTCGGACCCAACGGTGCGGGAAAAACGACCACCATTCGTATGATGGTTGGCCTGATTTCGATCAGCAAGGGTGATATTCATATTTGCGGAGACAGCATCAATACCGATTTTGAAAAGGCTGTTTCCCATGTCGGTGCGATTGTTGAGAACCCGGAGATGTACAAGTTTTTGACAGGCTATCAAAATTTGCAGCATTTTGCGCGCATGTCTCCAGGGGTGACCCAAGAGCGTATAGATGAAGCGATTCGTCTGGTGGGACTCGGAAACCGAATTCACGATAAAGTCAAAACCTACTCGCTCGGGATGCGACAGCGACTCGGAGTAGCTCAGGCGATTTTGCATCGTCCGAAGCTGCTCGTGCTGGATGAGCCGACCAATGGCTTGGACCCGCAGGGTATTCGTGAACTGCGGGATTATTTGCGTCAATTAACCCGTACGGAAGGAATTACCGTGTTTGTATCAAGTCATTTGTTGTCCGAAATGGAGCTGATGTGCGACCGCGTGGCCATTATTCAAAGCGGGCGGTTGGTCGATATCAAGCAGTTGAAGAATACAGAGGGAGAAGTGCAGACGGCGGAAATTGCTTTTGAAGTCAATGATGCCGAGCAAGCTTATACGCTTGCTGGAGCAGGGCGCGTCGAAGGCAATCAACTACTGCTTCACCTGGAGCGGGAACAGATTGCAGAGATGAACAGTCTGCTGGCTGCAAATGGAGTCAAGGTGTACGCCATTAGCTCGGTTGCCCGTACGTTGGAAGATCAATTTTTGGAAGTGACGGGAGGCGGGTCCATTGGCTGATTTCTTCAAGCTGGTACATAATGAAAATCTCAAAATCTACTTGCGTGTGCGCACATGGATCATGCTGGGGCTGCTGGCAGTCATCACCGCTGTGATTCCGATGCTGATTTCTCTGGTTTCCGATCAGGTCAGTGTGTGGGATGGCATCGCATTGACAACGTTATTTACATTTTTCCTCAATACGACGTTTACGGTCATTGTAGCTGCTGATTCGGTGGCTGGTGAATTTACATGGGGAACGATTAAGCTACTGCTCATTCGCCCTTGGACTCGCAGCAAAATTCTGTTGTCCAAGTATATATCGGTGATTTTGTTCAGCTTGCTCGGAACGATCGTTTTGGTTTTGATGGTTACGCTGTCCTCTTGGCTGATGTTATCGAAGGACGCACCAGCGGGCTCTGTTCCGCTGTTCAGTGATCCGGTATCTTACGTAACGCTGAACTTTTTGTATAGCTATATCGCCCTATTCGTGACCATGGCTTTTGCATTTATGTTATCTGCGGTGTTTCGTTCGAGCGCTTTGGCGATTGGTTTGTCTTTGTTTATGATGTTCACCAAAACAGTGTATAACTCGATTGGTTTGTTCAGCACAGATCGTTTTGAATGGACCCAATACGTACTCTTTACGCATATGGATCTGAAAAAATATCTAGATATGCCGCCGGGTACAGTAACTTCCGATCTAACCTTTTCGCTCACCGTGCTGGCTGCTTATTATATGGTTTTTATCGCAATTGCCTGGGTGGTTTTCGTAAAACGCGATGTTTCAACCTAAACACGTATCTCTTAGAATGTGTGATTTAATCATACGAGGATTTTGGCAAAATGCTAAGATCACAAAAAGGAAGTCCAATGCCTAGCCATTTGGACTTCCTTTTTTGCTATATATTCTGTAAGTGGGGGTATATTGTAATCTATTTTCAGCAAGAATCAATCAATAGGGTCGGTTTGCGTTTAAAGAAGTAGAGAGAAACAGAACAGGGGGCGCATGATATGCTGCAAAATAATCGTTTTTTTCGTCTGACTTCAGGAATCGTCATGCTATTGCTCATCATTTACTTGGGCACCAAAGTAAGCTTTATATTCAGTCCTCTCGTATCCTTGGTCAGCTTACTGGTTGTACCGCTGATGCTATCTTTTTTCCTCTATTATTTATTGAGACCGATCGTAGATGTCATGGAACGGAGAAAAATCAAACGATCGATTTCCATATTACTGATTTATTTGGTCATTGGCGTGTTACTGTTCCTCTTCTCATGGGGAGTATGGCCTACGCTCCGTGATCAGGTGACCAATTTATTTGAGAATGCGCCGAAGCTCATTAAAAGTCTGGTTGATCAATTAAGCCAATGGCGGCATAATCAATCCTTGAGACAAGTGCTGCCTCCGGGTGAAGACCCGCTGTCACAACTGTCAGATACGTTAAACGAAGCTTTTTCAACGCTGTCAGATTATTCGGTAAAGCTGGTATCGTTCGTATCCTACTTTTTTATCGTATTGGCTACCTTTCCCATATTGCTCTACTACATGCTGAAGGAAGGAAGCAAGTTTGGTCCTAAAATGCTCAACTTCTTTCCTAAAAAATATCATAAGGACGCGCTGGAAGTGATGGAGGATATTGATAGTGCACTCAGCAGCTTTATCGTCAGTCGAGTGCTGATCAATGTCGCGTTGGGCTTGATGATGTTCCTTGGATTTTTGATTATTGGTTTGCCTTATGCTTTGCTACTTGCCGTTATTTCGATTTTCCTTAATTTTATTCCCTATGTGGGAGCAGTAGCTGCTTCTATACCTGTGGTTATCATTGGATTTCTCGAATCGCCTTCTATGGCGCTCTGGTCGCTGGTGGTGGTGATCGTTGCACAGCAAATTCAGGATAATTGGCTGTCACCGATTGTCTTTGGCAAGCAACTGGACATTCATCCGTTGACTGTCGTCATTTTATTGCTAGTTGGTGGCGATCTACTTGGGATCTTGGGTATCATTTTGGTTATTCCATTGTATATGTGTGGCAAAATCGTCATACGCAAGGTATACCATTTATTTTTGGAACGCAGAGTGGAGGATATTATGGAGTAAATGGAGGCTTTGCTGGAAATATAAGGAGTATAAGCCGCCCTATCCCGCTTCGGGTTGTAGGGAGGCTTGGCTGTCCTCATTGTCTTGGCTGAAACTGGATTGATTTTCATCATCTGATTTCTCTATAGCAGCTGGCGACTCTGCCTCCATAGTTTGGTTCATTTGACTCGTGCCGTTCAGTATGCCGCCTTCAGAAATGACCAATGTGGGGGTCGCCGTATTTCCATACAGTTCGCCTGTCGGTGTAATGGTCAGCCGTCCTTCCGCGGTGATGCTGCCGAATACCTTGCCGGCAAGAATGACGTCCCGTGCAATGATGTCCGAACGTACAACTGCTGATTCTCCAATGACGACAGTACGAGTGCTATAGATATCGCCCTGGAAATGACCGTCAATGCGAATGTTGGCCTCTGCCTCAATCGTACCTTCAAAGCTAGTGCCGTTAGCGAGCAGTGTATCCGTCGCCGGGGTGGAGAGCTTTTTTTTGGATTCCTTGAACATGAACGTTTTCCTCCAATCCTTTATAGTAAGTATTTTGCAAAATCCTTATTGTACATACAGCAATGGATCGACAGGTTGGTTATGCTTGACGATCTGAAAATGAAGATGAGGTCCCGTGCTTCTCCCTGTACTTCCCAGCAGGCCAATGGTCTGTCCTTTGTGAACACGGTCCCCGGGAGCTACCTGCATCCCGCTTAGGTGCATATACCAGCTTTGGAGTCCGTCAGGATGCTGAATAATGATGCACTTGCCGCGGGCGCCGCTGGAAGCGGCCTCCAGCACAGTGCCTGCCCCTGCCGCATAGACAGGATCACCGGATTGACCGGCAATGTCCACGCCGGAGTGAAAAGCGGATCTACCTGTAAATGGGTCGCTGCGATAACCGAAACTGGAGGTCATGCGCCGCGAACCAACAGGCCAAATGGAGGGTCTCCCTTGTTCAGCAAGTGCCAGTCTGCGGGTCTGGAGCAGCTGTGCGGCTTGTTGGCGCTCCAGGTTCTGCTGGACGGCATTTGCCTGTTGAATAGAGCGCGGAACCGTACGCTCCACAGTGTCTAGCAGAGCTTCGATTTCCTGAAAATCATCCATGACCTGGCGGGCTAGAAGAGCTGTATTTTCATGCACTGCGATCAATTCGCCCCCAGTATGGCCGGAAGCATCCCAGGAGAGCGGGGTTATGGTTGATTTATTGCTGCTTGCGCTGGAGGAATTTCCGTGTTTACGAATGAATTGCTGCATTTGTTGCTCCAGCTCTGTTACACGCTGGAGACGTTCGCGAATACTGGTGGCTTGATTCGTCAGCTCCATGACTTCCTGCCGCAGTCGCCCAATGGCTGCGTCTTTGTCTGCTACTGTGACCTCCATCTGCAAACTCTGGACAGCAAGATTGGTTTCCATTTGGGAAATAATATGGGAAGAACGGATTTGCAGCCCGATCACGAGCGTAGAGATTGATGCGATCACAAGGGTCGGGACGAGAATGACAGCGGCTGCGGAGCATTGTAGCTGCTTGGGCGGTTGCTGTGCATCCCGAATGACAAGCAGGGTCATCCGGCGATTTAGGCTTCCTTTTTTCATAATCGCTCCTTTCCGGACATCGCTCCTATAGTGTTTGGTTACTATCTATTCAGCTTAAGAGGCAAACATGTCAAGAAAATTGGAGCTTTGTATAAAACGTAGATATATAAGGAGGCTTAGACATGCTGTGGTTGCTGTTGGTTTTAATTATTTTTATTTTTCAGACCGGGACGATTCTGCTCTTTGAATTTCGCAAGCCGTCCAAAGCGGTAGCCTGGCTCTTTATTTTGTTTTGCTTCCCGCTTATTGGTTTTGTGGTGTACTATTTTGTTGCACAGGATTACCAGAAGCGCAAAGTGGTTCGTAAAGCAGGATCGCAGCTATTTCGTGAATTCCGTGAACGTCTGTGGGCGCAAACCAAGGTGATTGAAAATGTAGAGCAAATGCACAATCCTCATTTTAAGCATCAGGAGCGTCTGTTTAACCAGTTAATTCGTATGTCGGAAAACCCGTTGACAGGCTGCAACCGTACACGTGTGCTGACGAACGGGGAAGAAACCTTTGAGGCTATGCTGACAGCGATGGAACAGGCACAACATCATATCCATGTGGAGTTTTACATATTTCGGGCAGACGAAATCGGAAAAAAATTTCAGGAGGTCATGATCCGTAAGGCACGCGAGGGAGTTAAGGTACGATTCATTGTGGACGGCGTAGGGAGCTACAATTTACCCTATTCATTTATTCGCACCTGTAATGAGGCTGGGGTCGAATTTCATTATTTTCTACCGCCGTTTTTCGCCACGCTAGACCGCCGGATTAACTATCGTAATCACCGGAAAATCGTAGTGGTGGACGGCGCGATCGGATTTGTGGGGGGAATCAATGTAGGCGACGATTATCTCGGAAAGTACCCCAAAGTGGGGTTTTGGAGGGATACGCATTTGCAGATTGAAGGAGATGGCGTCTATTTTCTGCAAAATGTGTTTCTTAGCGATTGGAAGCTGGCTTCGGGAGAGAGGCTGATGGACGTGAATTTATTTCCTCCACATACCTGCACAGGGGATGAGGAAGTACAGATTTTGAGCAGTGGTCCCGATCAGGTATGGGACACGATTCAGGAATTGTGCTTTGGAGCGCTCACGGTTGCCAAAAAGCGGATTTGGATAACGACGCCGTATTTTATTCCCGATCCGGGGATTTATGAGGCGCTGAAGCTGGCGGCCGTCAGTGGCATAGATGTGAAAATTATTATTCCCTACCAATCAGATTCAAAACTGGTTCACCTGGCGTCACTGTCCTATGTACAAGATTTGCTTGAGGCGGGAGTGGAGTTCTACCAATATCGAAAAGGATTTATCCACGCCAAAGTGGTAATTGTGGACGATTTGCTCGGCTCGGTTGGTACCGCCAATATGGACATGCGAAGCTTTTTCTATAATTTTGAGTTGACCGCTGTACTTTTTGCGACTTCGGCGTTAAAACGGCTTTCGGCAGATTTTGTAGAGGACATTTCCAACTCTTCAAAAATAGATTTGAACGTGTTCCGCAGACGTCCTCGATCTCAAAAAATAGCTGAAATTCTAACTCGCATGCTCTCTCCCCTCCTTTAGAGGCGGTTTTCGCCGTTTTTATCAATATAATCCCGCTTTATTGTGATTTATGTGCTCTTTGCTAACTTTTTTGCGCAAAATCACAGTTTTATGATATACTAATCATATAACTAAGCGCCGTAAAGGAGAGGGGACTGCGGAGAGCAGCCCCTTTTTCGGTCTAATATACCATACTGTAACGGGGGGATTTATATATGAGTGTAGTGAGCAAGGAAGTCCAAAATCTGTCTGAGATCACAGATGTAACCGGAGAGTTGACCAAGATCAGCAAAATTCCAGCTAATCCAAAGAACAAAGTAAAACGCTTATTACAGCGTGCAGCCATGATCGTGGTTGGTGCAGCGCTGATGGCAGTGGGATTGGAAATATTCCTGGTTCCTAATGGCGTTATTGACGGAGGCGTTACAGGTATCTCCATTATGGCCTCCAAGATTACTGGTTATCCGCTCGGTATTTTCCTGACCCTGTTGAACCTTCCATTTTTACTTATCGGTTACAAACAAATCGGTAAAACCTTCGCTTTATCCACATTATTCGGCATCGTCGTTATGTCCATCGGAACTGCGTTACTTCACAATGTAAGTGCATTGACTCCTGGGGAACCGCTGCTTGGCGCTATCTTTGGGGGTGTCATTCTCGGCGTTGGGGTGGGTCTTGTGATTCGGTCCGGCGGCTCGCTGGATGGGACAGAGATCGTAGCTATTCTCGTCAGTGAAAAAACTCCTTTTTCGGTCGGTGAGATCGTACTGTTTGTTAATATTTTCATTCTGGGAAGTGCGGGTTTTGTGTTCGGTTGGCCGAATGCCCTGTATTCCATGATTGCTTATTATATTGCTATGAAAATGATTGATATTACGATTGAGGGTCTGGATCAGTCCAAATCGGTCTGGATTATTAGTGATAAATACCGTGATATCGGAGATGCCCTGACGGACCGTCTTGGACGGGGTGTAACTTACCTGGAAGGTGAAGGCGGCTTTACAGGCGAGAGCAAGAAAGTGATTTTCGTCGTCATTACCCGACTGGAGGAAGCGAAGCTCAAGAGCATCGTTGAGGATTGGGACCCGCACGCCTTCATTGCGATTGGTAATATTCACGATGTGAAGGGCGGACGTTTTAAGAAAAAAGGAATACACTAGCGCAAGGGGACAATTTCTCAGCCTATGGCTGCGGGGTTCGTCCCCTTTTTTGTGCTTCAAAGCATGGATCAGGTTGGGTGTGTTTTGGAACGCATATGCTTGAGGATGTCCTCTACAGGCTGGGGAGGAACCTTGTCGATCAAGTCGCCTATCTGGTTTAACCGTTCCTCAATATTCAGCAAATGGTAATCAAGTGGTGACACATCCTGCCGTACCTCTTCCCAGGTTAGTGGAGTGGAGACCGTAGCGCCGGGACGTGCCCGTGGAGTATAAGGAGCGGCTAAGGTTTTTCCCTGATAATGCTGCAAATAATCAAAATAAATGGCTGTTCCGCGATCCTTCTTTAATCGTTCCAGTGTGAATAGATGCGGGTGCTTTTCCGTTACAAATTGTCCAACCAACAGTCCGATGCTGCGAAGCTCGTCAAAGGTTATGCCTGGACGGATCGGGACGATAATTTGTACACCCGTGGCCCCGGAGGTTTTGGGGACAGAGTCCAACCCAAGCGAAGCTAATACTTCGCCTACAATGGAGGCAGCCTCCATAATGCGTGGCTCGACCTCTCTGGATGGATCAAGATCAATCATCCATTCACAGGGCAGTTGGCTTCCTGCTAGGTGCAGAGAGGGATGAAATTCCAACGCAGCTTGATTACCGAGCCAGAGTAGTTGGGGCAGCTTGCCAAGCACGATATACTCAATGCCATCATGCAGAGCGGTTTCAATGTAGTCTGGCCGAGGATGTGGGGCATTTTTCTGATAAAAAAAGTCCCCATGAATCCCATGTGGCCAACGGATGACAGTCAGTAGACGCTGATGGCAATATTTGAGCAGGAAGGGGGCCAATACCGCAAGCTTGCGAAGATATAGCGCCTTAGTTACACCTGCTTCGGGCCACAGCGGTTTATCCGGGTTTGTGATCGCAATTTCGTGACCTTCAATCGTAATCGTACCTTTAACAGCTCGTCCCATAGTGCTATGCTCCTTTGGCTAACATGCAGCAAGATCATTATTTACAGACAGCTGGCTGCACTTCTAAATCTACATAAGGTTTAACATGAACGTGCAGCACAGAATTTATCCATTAAGGGGATTGACAAGATACACTATGTATCATAAATTATAATAAAAATACGATGTGTATCTATTAAAACGTCTTGAGCAGAGGTAGAGGAGGAATGTGCTTGATTGAAAAGCAAGGCGGAAAGCTAGTATTTTTGTTGAGTGTCCCTCGAAGTGGAAGCTCGCTGCTAACCGCCATTTTGCAAAACCATTCCCGCCTGTTTGCCACGCAGGAAATGTGGTTTCTGCTTAGTTTATATGATCTTCCTCAGTCACATGCCCGGCCATATGGAGGAACAGGAATACTCCGGCAATTTTTTAAAGGCATGGTCCCTCCACAGGTATTGGAGCAGGCCTCTCGTTCGTATGCACTTGAAATATATAATGGCCTGCTTCAAGGGACGACCGCTGATATGCTTATCGACAAATCACCGCGTTACTATACAGTGCTTGAATTTTTAGACCGTTTGTTCCCGGCTGCCCGCCGAGTATGGCTTATCCGCAATCCTTTAGCCATCGTGGCTTCGTTTAAAAAGGTTAATCAGCTCCGGGGCGGACACTTTCACCTGCTGAAGGAACTGGGGAGTCCGCATTTTAATATGAAAATGACAGATATTACGGTTGGTTTGTTCCGTTACGCTCATTATTTTGCCACACCTCATCCACTTGCATACCCGCTGATGTATGAACAGCTCGTAGCCAATCCAAGGATGGAGATCGAGAAGCTGTGTCATTTTCTGGGGATCCATTATGAGCCGGGAATGGAAAGGTACGGGAACTTTGCGAATACGCCTCAATCCAGTCTTTTTTATAGCATGGGAGCGGGTGATCCGTTTGTCATGGAGCATGAACAGGCGCATCAGAATTCGGTACATAGCTGGCAACATCTGTTAAGTAAAATGGAAATTGAACTGTATTGCAGAAGTATTGGAGCTCGCTTGTTTAGGCAGCTTGGTTACGGGGAGGCGCTGGAACAGGCTGAGCAGATGACTGGAGTCCGTTTTGAAGATGATCCGGATGTAGAGCTGTTGAGTCGACGTACACACCAATTCCTCCAACAAAGTGGCTTTGAATGGAAGGCAGCTTATCGGATGCTGGAAGAACATGATGCAGATAACAGAGTATTCATGACAAATGCAACCCGTCATGCAGCACCTCACAACCTGGCAAGGATGGATATATCACAGGTCGTGAGTGATAGACGAATTCAATCGCTGGAAAACAGACTGGCACATAGCTTTGAAGAGCGGAACCGGCTTATCGAGCAGCTCCAAAGCTATCATCGCCCTAGCCAAGGTATCGGATCCCGCCTATTTGCCCGTAAGCTCGGGCGCTGGGCGTCTGTAGTATTATCAAGTATCGGAAAAGAAAAAGGGGGGAGAACGTGAGTGCAATTGCCGGAATCTATAGATTTGGGCATGAGTCTGTATATGCTGAAGAAGGCGAGAGAATGATGCAAACTCTGCAAAAATATCCCGCTGACCGCGTGTGCACTTGGTGTGAAGGTTCCATTTTTTTGGGATGTCATGCCCAGCATGTGACCCCCGAATCTGTCCATGAGCGTCTTCCCTTCTATGATGAGCTGAGAGATTTGGCCATTACGGCCGATGCGATCATTGACAATCGTTCTGAGCTGTTTGAACGGCTGGCAGTTGAGCAGGGGCAGCGACAAGGTATCACGGACAGCGAGCTGATTTTGCTGGCATATGACAAATGGGGTGTAGATGCAGCAAGCTATCTGATAGGCGATTTTGCCTTTGTCATTTGGGATGCTAAGAAACATCGGTTATATGGTGCTAGAGATATGACAGGCAATCGTACGTTGTACACCTACCAATATGACGGAGGATTTGCGTTTAGCACGGTAGTCGCTCCGCTATGGGTTCTGTCCTCTCTGCGAAAAGAACTGCATGAACCATGGCTGGCCGAATTCTTATCGATCCGTGCAATGCAGGAATCCGTCGATATTGGAACGACTGCCTACAAGCATATCAATCAGTTGCCTCCTGCACATTGGTTCACCATGGAAGAGGGAAAGCAATTGCTCCGTAAATATGCATGTCTGGATGAGGTAGAGCCGCTGCGGTTCAAAACAGGGGGCGAATACATAGAAGCTTTCCGCGAGGTGTTCTCACAGGCGGTAACTGCCCGATTACGGACGCATCGCGCCGTAGGGACTGCCCTGAGTGGGGGATTGGATTCTGGAGCGGTTGCCAGCTTTGCCGCACCAGCGCTGCACTTACAACACAAGCCGCTACATGCCTACAGCTATGTACCTGTTCAAGATTTTACAGATTGGACACCGCCTACATTGCTGGCGAACGAACGCAGCTATATACAGTCCACAGCTCGCTATGTGGGCAATATTCATGAAAATTATATGGATTTTGAGGGGAAAAGTCCGTTTTCTGAAATTGATATTTGGCTGGAGTTGATGGAGGCTCCCTACAAATATTTTGAAAACTCCTTTTGGATCAGAGGTTTTTATGAGAAAGCACAGGAACATAATGTCGGTGTTCTGTTGACTGGGGCACGTGGTAATTTTACCGTATCGTGGGGACCTGCAATGGATTATTACGCCCGTCAGTTTCGTCGTTTACATTGGCTGCAATCCTTGCAGGGAGTGTGGCGATACAGCAAGCTTACGGGCAATCGTATGTCTCATCTACTACCTGTGATGTTGAAAAAAGCCACTTCACTTGAAGCCCGTACATGGTTGCGACGCGGCAATCGAAGTCCGATTCCTTCACTGATTCACCCGGAGTTTGCCAAACGGATGAATGTAGAAGATATTCCTGTATTGAGTGGAACAGGTTGGAGGAAAAATGCCGATCAGACAAGAAAAGAAAAGTTTTCGAATTTGGCGATTGCCAACAAAAATGGTGTTATGGCGACCAAACTTTCACTTCGTTATGGCCTGTGGGAACGTGATCCGACCGGGGACAGTCGTGTAATTCGCTTTTGCTTATCGGTGCCTTTTGAACAATATGTACAAAACGGTCGGGACAGGGCCCTCATTCGTAAAGCTATGCGTGATCATCTCCCTGATGATGTTCGGTTGAACCAGCGGGTACGCGGCGTACAGCCTGCTGATTGGCTACATCGTATGCTCCCTTGCTGGGACACGTTTATGGGAGAACTGCAAGTAATGTGTCATGATTTGCGAGCTGCCGAATATCTCAATATGGACTACATTAAGACGGCTATGGCGAAATACCGACATCCCCGTCCGGAGCAGGCATCTGATCCGAATATACGACTGTTTATGCACAGCCTGATCGTGTACCGTTTTCTCTGCGGTTTGAACTGATTTGGATCTATCCGATCGGACGGTGTGCCATTCGTGGGAGGGGAGGTGATGAGATGAGTAAAAAAGAATGGCAGGAACCTACGATTGAGGTACTGGATATTAACCAGACTATGGCGGGTAAAGGCTGGAAGCAGATTGACTGGGTGTCAGATCATGATGCCGATCTGTATAATCCCAGCTAACGGATAATTATACATGAGCCGATATTGGGCTGAGATCCATAAAGCTCACCGATCACGAGCCGTCTTTATTTTTTTCGGGGTAGGTTGGACCGGAAGAAATAAAGACGGGATTTTAAGAACAGGGGAGTGAGTCCTATCGCGCATGACAGGAGTGCCCAAAACAGTTGGGTGAAATATACAGCCTTTGGACTCAGGATTGCCAGTGAGCTGACTCTGCCTGAGCTGATCCCGGCAGAACCGGGATTGGTAGAGGATGTGGTCGTTCGACAGGTTGATTTGTCAGCATGGAGGGACCAACTGGAGCAGACCAATTTTGTAATACAGGGTGAACGCTTTATGTTCCTAATACCGGGCACGGCCATTTATGCCATCAGGGGAGGCCAGGAAATCGAGGTAAGTATGTTACCTGGGGCTGATCCTGACACCGTGCGGCTGTTTGTACTGGGCACATGCATGGGTGTTCTACTGTTGCAAAAACGGATTTTGCCTATTCACGGAAGTGCGGTTGCCATCGGAGGTCGGGCCTACGCATTTGTAGGTGAATCCGGCACGGGAAAATCGACGCTGGCTGCTGCCTTTAGACAGGCTGGCTATCAGATGATCAGTGATGACGTGATTGCTATAAACGTTACAGCTTCCGCAGCCATCGTATATCCGGCATATCCGCAGCAGAAGCTGGGGCTGGAAAGCTTGCTTCAACTGGAGGGATTACGGGAGAACAGGCATGTACGACAAAGAAAGCACGTCCTTTCCCTAACTGACGACAATCCTGTAAGGGCACAATACCGAGATTTGCGTAGGATTGCAGGGGAGTTCAATAAATATGCCGTGCCTGCTGTGGACGAATTTTATAACGATCCGCTTCCCCTGGGCGGCGTATTCGAGCTTGTGAGCGATTCTCCCAACCGTGAGTTGATGCGGGAAGGGGAGCCAGTGGCCGTTACGGAACAGCCCTTGAACAAACTGGAGTGCTTGCATACTTTACTACAGCATACATATCGTAGGGTGATCATTCCGCGAATGGGTTTGGGTGAATGGTATTTTGATACAGCGGCCCGGATGGCTCGGAAAGTGGAAGGCTGGCGACTGCTGAGGGATAGCTCCCTTTTTACGGCGTCCGAGGTTGTACAACGGGTACTTGAACTCATTCATAAGGAGGAAAAGAGTTATGGCAGCCACTAATCCAGCTAAGGATCATTATCGCGTCACGTATGGTGAAGAGGTCTATGTAAGTGATATGGACGGAGAAAAAGTGATGATGAGTATTCATACTGGAAAGTATTATAATTTGGGCTTCACCGGAGGACGGATCTGGGAACTGGCAGAATCCAGTCCTTCACTTGGAGATATTGTAACTGTCCTGATGAATGAATATGAAGTGGACGAGGAACAGTGCAGACAGCAGGTACATACCTTTGTAGCTGAATTGGAGCGGGAAGGATTGCTGAGACTCCTGCGGGAGTTGGACTAACATGCGGATACAACGGCTTCTTCTCTTGCCTCCAGAGGTCAGGAGATTGTTCCCGGAAGCCTGGCTGGAGCTGGGATGCGCGAGATTTCGCCAGCGTCGTTCTTTTGGAGATTACTCGGGGGCTTGGGGAAAATGCATGGAAGAAACTCCCTGGCAGTGCGAGATCGGGCAGGAGAAGTCTATCCGTCACATTTCACAAGCTGTGGATTTGGCCAGCCGTTATACTCCTTGGCGCAGTAGCTGTCTTGTACAAGCCGCTGCCGCTATGACGTTGCTGGTACGCAGAAAACTGGACTGCACACTGTATCTGGGCACAGCCAAAAATGCTGCGGGACAACTGGCCGCACATGCATGGGTACGCAGTGGGCCGATCTATGTCACGGGAGAACGGGAGATGGGGGCGTTTACCGTGGTGGGAATATTCGGGAGACGTGCTGGGACAGCTACAAATACGAAGACAGCGGATAAAGGCAGTTCTCTGTTTTAGTGCGATATAAAAGGAACAAAGAGCGTTCAAAGAATCGAAGGAGAAGAATCCATGACTACCAAGTCTATTTTGGAACTTGCGAATTGGAATGAGGATCAAGAATTCACGTTATTACTCTCTCTACTTCGTAAAGACGTCAATCTATGGCAGGATACGGCGACTGCTTTCCAGCTGCAGGAGATGGATTGGTCCCGCTTGCTGCGTCTGACAGAACACCATCGTGTGGTACCTACAGTGTATCTCCAGCTGAAAACGTTGAATCACCCGTTCATCCCCGCAGAATTGCTGCGAAACCTTCAGGCACAATATCAACGAAACACGCTACGCATGCTCCAGCTTCAAGCAGAAGCCGAGCGTCTGACCAGGCTGCTCACAGCTCATGGAATCCGTGTGCTGATGCTGAAGGGTCCTGCTCTGGCGCAGCAATTATACGGGGATGTTTCCCTGCGTACCTCTAAAGACATTGATTTACTTATTGCCCCGGATGACATGGATGAAGCGGAGCATTGGATGAAGGAAGCCGGATATGCGTCCAAAAGCGGAGAAGTACGCGTCCTTGGTAGCTGGAAGTGGAAGGATCATCATGCCTCCTTCCTACATCCGCAAAAGAGGTTAGAAATCGAGTTGCACTGGCGGCTTCACCCGGATGGAGGGCGGGAGCCCTCCTTTGACGAGCTTTGGGACTGTCGGCAAATGGGGAAGGCCGCAGGAGTTCGAGCCAGTCAGATGGCACCGGCGACTTCTGCCGACAACAGGAATGTGATGACATCCTGTATGTATACGCTTGGCAGCGAGCATCAATTTCTATACTTGAGCGCACACGGAGCGCGTCACGGCTGGTTCAGGCTGCGCTGGTTAGTAGACATCGACAGGCTTGCGGTACGCGCTGTCGATTGGGGGGTGCTACTGCCGCTAATGCGCCGTTACGGGGGCCTGCCTGCGGGCGGGCAGGCTTGGGCGCTGGCTGCTGCGCTGTTGGGTACGCCGATCCCGGAGCCGATGCGTCCGATATCGGCTACCCGGCAGGCGCACAGGCTTGCGCTGAGCGCGCTGGCCTTTATGCAGGCCAGCGTCCCCGCGCCGTACCCGGTTGCCAATCGGGCGGGTACAGGCAGACTCGTTCAGTCAGAGCTGTTGCCCAGCGTAGCTTTGACCGAGTCGATGAATACCGCACCTTTGAGTGGCGGTATTTCAGCCAGTAGAGCCGCAGGCGAAGCTGTTCTGTACGCCGTCAAGGATGCTGCTGACATACCGAAAGATGCCAGCAGTATCCTTGGTGACCCGGTGAATACAGTGAACACTGCTGTAAGCAGCCTTTCCAAGCCTGTAGGTGCTACTTCAGTCGCCCCCAGTCCAGCCATTGCTGGAGCTACAACAACAGCGTTTACCCCTCAGCCGGTTAGCCGCGCTTACTTGCTTTCCTTAAAGGAGCCAAGACACAGACTATGGTATCTCATCAGCCGTTTGTTTCCTTCTACGAGGGATTCAGTCGTTTTCCCACTGCCTCGCCAGCTGCATTTTTTGTATATTCCTTTACGTCCATTTCTTTGGCTGAAGCGGCGATTTACAAAGCACTGACCGATAAGGAGTGTACATTATGACTCACCTGCGAATATATATGACCAAGCTGTATGCTGTGAACGGCGGGGCACTAATTCTTAATATTGGATGTATGATCATCATCAGCTTACTGGAAGGTGTCGGCATTTATATGCTTATTCCTATGCTGGCGGCCATCGGTGTATTTGGTGGTCATTCAGAAATGCCATTTCTGTCGGATGGATTTGATTATTTTTTGCCGTACATTCCTAAAAGCTGGCTGTTGCCGGGGATGTTAATGCTTTTCGTAGTGCTGCTTACAGGGCAGGCTTGGCTTCAGCGTTACCAGTCCATTCTCAGCTCGCGGATTCAGCAGCGTTTTATGCGTTGCCTTCGCATAGACGTATACACTTCCTTTATGAAGGCGCAGTGGGCTTTTTATTTGCGTCAGCGTAAATCTGATTTTAGCCACGTGATGACGACCGAGCTGGCGCGTGTCAGTCAGGGAACGAATTTGCTCCTTCAACTGACCACAGCCATCATGTTTACGCTAATCCAGATTGCGCTGGCTTTTTGGTTGTCCCCTTCTTTAACCGGGCTGGTGTTTCTGAGTGGACTGGTGTTGTTTGTCGTGTTCCGTCGCTCCATCCGAAATGCCAAACAATTAGGTGATCGTACCACTGAACTGTCACAGGTTTATTTTGCCGGAATTACGGATCATATGAACGGGATGAAAGATATTAAAAGTAATCTGCTGGAAGCGGCGAATATCCATTGGTTTCGCTCTCTGACACAGCGTATGGAGGATAATACGACTCAGTTTGTTCGACAAAATGCGACCACGCAGTTTTTTCATCGCATAGCGGCAGCTGTTTTTGTCGTTAGTGTCCTATTTGTGTCGCTCCAGTGGCTGCATGTTACACCTGAAAAATTGATTGTGCTCATCCTTATATTTTCCCGCTTATGGCCCAGGTTTGCCCTTATTCAAGCGAGCCTGGAATACATCATGTCTATGATCTCTGCTTTTGAGAGTGTAACCAAAGTGCAACGAGAATGCGAGGCTTTCTCAGACCCCTCGTTGATCGGGCTTACATCTTCTAAGGCTCATGTCCCATTCGATTCATCGGTATATCATCTACCATCTATATCTGCACGGCAACCCCTATCCCTTCGTAATGGAATAGAATGCAGCCATTTGGATTATTGCTACGAGGGTGCGGCAGAACCTGCACTACGTCATATTAATTTGTTTATACCCGCCCGGGGAATGACTGCCATTGTAGGCAAATCAGGAGCAGGCAAAAGCACCTTGGTTGATGTCCTGATGGGTTTTATACGCCCAACTGAGGGGCAGATTAAAATCGATGGTCATGTGCTGGATGACGAATTGCTGCCGCTGTGGCGGCAGTCGTTTGGTTACGTGTCACAGGACCCATTTCTGTTCCATGCGACCATCCGCGAAAATTTGAAGCTGGCTGATAAGGATGCCAGTGAACAGCAGCTATGGGAGGCGCTACATTTTGCAGCCGCAGACAACTTTGTATCCAGACTGCCTGAAGGGCTGGACACGGTCATTGGTGATCGCGGGATCCGTCTGTCCGGGGGAGAGCGTCAACGGCTGGTATTAGCGCGGGCCATTTTGCATCATCCTCCTGTACTTATTTTGGATGAAGCGACAAGTGCGCTGGATGGTGAGCATGAGGCTGCAATTCAGGCAGCATTGGAACGGATGAAAGGTCAAATGACGTTGATCGTGATCGCTCACCGTCTGTCAACGATCAGACATGCGGATCAAATTGTTGTAATGGATCAAGGTGAGGTCATACAGCAGGGGAACTACCGCCAATTGGAAGAAGAGGAGCGGGGGGCGTTTAGTCAGCTACTATCGTATCAAAGCAGTATCAGCGCCGCCCCTTAATCAGACTTTTCTGTAAAGCTCAAGTTTCTTTACGTTTGGTGGTGCTTCTTCTCTTTTTGACTGGAGTCGGAGAGAGGGCGTCGCCTGCCACAGCCTGCTGTGCTGTCACGGCTGCTGGTTTACGCGTAGGACGTTTTTTCGCAGCAGGACCAGGATCGGTAACGACAGGCTTCACTGCCTCAATACTGGCTTGAAGGGCAGCCATTAAGTCAACCACATTGGTCTGAGGCTGTGTTGGGGCAATTCGCACCTCTTCACCAGCCACTTTATGCTGGATAAGATCCAGCAGACGTTCGCGATACTGATCCGTATACTTTGCTGCATCAAAAGGGGTAGATAGCTGCTCAATCAGCATTTTTGCCATGGTCAGCTCTTTCTCTTTAACCTCCTCCTGTCCAGGTAAGTTGGGAACTTGAGCAATGGGACGGATTTCGTCCGGATAAAACATGGTCTCCACCGCCAAGCATTCATCCAGCACGCGAATGGCTGCCAGACTACTTTTTGAGCGGATGGAGATTTGGGCAATCCCGATTTTTCCGGTATCTTTCATTGCATTCATGAGTAGCTTATACGCATTCGAGCCAGCCTGATCCGGGGACAAATAATACGTTTTTTGAAAGTAGATCGGATCAATTTCCTGTAAATCCACAAAGTCCAAAATTACGATATTTTTATCGGCTTGTCCGCTAACTTGCTCCAGTTCTTCCTTGTCGAACATGACAAATTTTCCTTTTTCATATTCGTACCCTTTTCCAATTTCCTCCCATTCAACCTCCTTATCACAAACAGGGCACTTCCGTACATAGCTTAGTGGACTCCCACACTCCTTGTGAATATAACGCATGGAAATGTCCTTGTCCTCAGTTGCTGAGAACATTTTAACTGGCACATGAACCAGCCCGAAGCTGATCGCGCCTTTCCAGACCGTATGCATACCGCCAGTCCTCCTTTTTTTAATCCTCATATTTCATATTTCGATTCCGGGCACCCGGGCTGTGAGCATTTCATTTTTCACTTAGTATGCTTCGTACAAAAGATTGTATGAGATGCAAATGAAGGCTCGAATTGCTTTCACTTGCGCATGGTTTCGGTTTTTTTGGTGAATGTTAAGCCATATCCGATTCAAAAGGAGGTATACAACTGATGCCTAGAAAACCCTATCCTCAGCAGATCAGTCATCGTGTGGGGCAAAGTCACATTGCCTTTCGAGGGCCTGCTGGAGGCGAACAGGATGCATTGCCGCCCGAGTTTGCTCTTTCACATGGAACGCCGCCGCCTTTTCCCGTAGCTGTTGCTCATGTGGATATGGAGGCTGTAGTTTCAACATCGCCTTCTCATAGCTTTCCTTCATTGGATGTGGAACGGATTATAGACGAAGACTAGGTGACCTATATTTTGAATTTTGCACAAAAAAAAGAGTAGGAGGAGAACAGCATGAACGTGGAACGAGCAAAAGCCATTTATGATTCATCCGAAACGATTGCCGTCCAATTGGATGGCAAACCGATTTGGATTGAGCATATAGATGAAGCGAATGGTATGGCAACGGTACAGATCGGCAGCAGACCTGGCGATACACAAACCGTTCGTGTAGATCGACTGGAAGAACAATAGAAGAGAGGCTCCAACCTAAAAAGGCTCGCAATTGCTCAATGAGCAATTAGCGAACCTTATTTTATATAATGAATGCGATTGTGAAGACAAGTTAAACGCCAGACAAGTTAATTTGAAGGTGGAACTGATTTTTTACACTGCAATGGTCTTTAAATGTGGAGAAACCATCAACTCAGCCTCTGTCGCCATTTGAACATCTTCCACCGACAAACCTGGAGCAATTTCCTTGAGCATCAGCCCTTTACCCGGTATAACATCAATGACACCTTTTTCGGTTACAATGGTCTTTACCACATTTACAGCGGTTAGGGGCAGCTTGCATTGTTTCAGTATTTTCGGCGCCCCATTTTTGTTCACATGCTCCATGGCTACAATCACTCTCTTGGCTCCAACCACCAAATCCATGGCCCCACCCATGCCTGGCACCTTTTTCCCGGGGATCATCCAGTTTGCAAGGTTGCCTTTTTCATCGACCTCCAGGGCACCCAAAACGGTGACGTCCACATGCCCTCCACGTATGATGGAAAATGAAAGCGCACTGTCAATAAAGCAGGCTCCTTTCACGGTTGTAACGTAGTTTCCGCCTGAATCGATACAATCGAGTCTTTCTTTTCCCGGAGCTGCTTTGGGGCCAACGCCGACGATTCCGTTCTCCGCCTGCAGCATAATATTAACGTTTTCGGGGATGTAGTCCACCGCCATTGTAGGCAATCCAATACCAAGATTAACCACTTCACCATCTTTGAATTCTTGGGCTATTCTTCTAATAATCAATTCTCTATTATTCATTATCTCCACCCACCTTTACAATCGCGTCGACAAATATTCCGGGAACGTTGATATGATTGGGGTCGATTTCCCCCGCTTTCACGTATTCGTCTGTCTGAGCAACTACATACTCGGCTGCGGTAGCCATCACCAAATTGAAGTTGCGTGAAGAGCCGTTGATGACAAGGTTCCCTGCTTCATCAGCTTTATGGGCTCTGATAAGCGCCACATCGGCTTTGAGCGGTAGTTCGAGCAGATATTCTCTTTCGTCAATTTTGATTTTCTTTTTTCCTTCCTCTACAATGGTGCCTACACCTACGGGGGTTAAAATACCACCCAAACCAGCTCCGCCTGCGCGTATTTTTTCAGCGAGCGTCCCTTGCGGGAAGAGTTGAACATCCGCTTCTTTCGTCATCAGGAGTCTTCCCGTTTCCGGATTGGAGCCGATATAGGATGCAAAAATCCGCTTGACTCTGCCACTTTTCACAAGTCTATAAATAGATAATTCCGGTGTGCCTGTGTCATTGGAAATGATCGTAAGATTATCAGCGGAATTTAAGTCGACAAGCGCACGCACCAGCTCCTCCGGAATGCCTCCTTGCATAAAACCCCCAACCATCACCGTGTCTCCGTCTTTAATTTTCTTAATTGCTTCTTCAGCGGAGTTTACTTTTTTATTCATGGTTCCGTCTCCTTATCTATTTTTAGGAAAGCAAACTTTATTGGAGATAATCGTATAGGACTCTTCCATATGGAAGCGTTAAATCGGCAATAAAATGTTTTCCGCCAACATAAGTTTTAACCGGCAAATCTGCCACAGGAGCATTGACATGGGGGATCAAGCTTAATCTGGCAGGCCCTGACCAGGCTCCTTTTACAGTAATATTTTCAAGATTATATGCCACTAGCTGAGCAATTTTAGGAGTGCCGTCCACATCAGGAATTAATTTTAAATTAACTTGCGTTTTTGCGATGGCTTTAGCCGTTTCCTTTTCATCAAGCACGTTATATTTGAAAGGGGTGGTTCCCATAGCTACCAGGACGTTATTGTAATGCAATGTACCCGTCAGCGTCTCTGTATCCTCAACGACCAGGCGAGGCTTCGCCCATTTTTTCGGAAATCCCCAGATTTCACGTCCCCCCAGAATAGCAGGTGCATTATCCAAATACATTTGGGCAACAAAATTACACGGTTCTCCCTGAAAAGTACACGGAATGACAATACCGCTTTCCTCATAGCTTCCCAAACCGGATGAATCGGGCATTTTGATCCATTCATAGGAGACCGTATTACTTCCATCTGGCTGAAGTGGTTCCGGGACCGCCTGTCTTATCGCAGCGGGATCGGATTCATAGGTAATAATGAAGAATTCCCGGTTGATGAAGCGGCATGGCGGGCGTCCATAACTGCCGCTGGCCGCAGGCATGGATTGAAGTGAAAGTACATCTTTTTGATTCATAGCGATCTCCCTTCCTTTTTAAGAGGTATTTCAACAATCATTGAAAACGAACTTTAAATGAGTGCATTTTCAACCAGCATTGCTATTCCCATTCCCGTTCCGATGCATAACGAGACTACGCCGTAACGTGAAGATCTGCGCACCATTTCATGAACTAACGTAACCAATACCCTAGCACCGCTTGCACCAACAGGATGACCGATTGCGATCGCGCCGCCATTGACATTGACCTTTTCCGGACTGACTCCCAGCTCTTTTTGCACCGCTAGTGCTTGTGCAGCGAACGCTTCATTAATTTCAAAGAGATCAATGTCATCAATCGACATTCCCTGTTTCTTCAGCAGTGACGAAATGGCTTTTACCGGTCCCATTCCCATATATGCAGGGTCAACACCAACAAGCGAATAACCCTTGATATATGCCAACGGCTTTAACGCATGTTCCTTACATTTATCTTCCGACACGACTAACATAGCTGCCGCACCATCATTGATTCCCGAAGCATTTCCGGCAGTAACCGTTCCGTCCTCTTTAAACGCAGGCTTCAAGTTTGAAAGTTTTTCTTTCGTCGTATTTCCTCTTATGTGTTCGTCTTCTGTGAAATAAGTAGTTTCTTTTTTGTTTTTGATCATGACCGGAACAATTTGCTCTTCAAAAAACTTGTTGTTTTTTGCTTCGAAAGCCTTTATCTGGCTTTCATAGGAGAATGAATCTTGCTCCAGTCTTGAGATTCCATATTTTTCGGCAACATTTTCGGCAGTAATTCCCATATGGTAATGGTTGATTGGGCATGTTAGGCCGTCAGCCACCAGGGAGTCTACCAATTCACCGTTGCCAAGCTTATAGCCGTTTCTTGCATTTTTTAGCAGATAAGGGGCGTTCGACATGCTCTCCATGCCTCCAGCCAAGACGATGTTTCCTTGCTCCGCCAATATTGAATCGTAAGCTAACGCGACGGCATGAAGTCCTGAACCGCAAACCGTGTTTATCGTTGATTCGGGTACATCAATGGGGATACCCGCTTTTAGTGCCGCCTGTCTGGCAGGATTTTGACCATTGCCCGCTTGAAGAACATTTCCCATAAAAATTTGATCAATCAAAGAAGGCTCCAATTTACTTTGCTGCAGGCATGCTGTCATCACGGTTGCTCCCAATTCAGGAGCGCTTAGAGGCGCAAGGGTTTTGTTAAAAGAACCGACCGCTGTTCTCAACGGGCTTACTATAGCTACTTTTTTCATAAAAACTCACATTCCTTTCGCTGTGTTCGAGACACAATACATCCATGACTGCACTTCAATTCATACTTTCCGGTCCTAACCTGCGAAACGTAGAAACTGCAAGATACATTTACATGCGGGCATATCATGGTGCCTAAGACAGTGAGTGTGACGGTCCGATCGCCTTCTTTCGTTGCTGGAAATTAAAACCAGAATTATCATAGTTCTAATACAGATTTTGCTCAATGTTCAAATCTTTACATATATCCAAATATAGAGCCATATCTTCCACAATAAATAGGCCATCCTAATGTTTTCTGTTAATTTCTTGATCTTTCTGAAAATTGTGATCAAAAATTGAATTTTATGTTAAATATGAAATTTCAAATCAACCTGTGAAAATAATTTCTTAGCAAATCATTTAGATCATCGCAGGGGAGGAAATCCCTTTATATGTAAATTTGTAACTGACTTATAGCATCTAAAAAAGCTAGGCAAGTTGCCAATCAAAATGAATACATTTGGAATTCGGATAAACATAAATCCATATAAGCCTGAGCCACCTATAGCATTGACGTTATAACGTCAGTGTTTTTTATTTGCTCGCGTGAACAAAAAAAGAAGCCGACCTGCTTGAAAGCAATCGGCTTGGAACGTAAAAAATTCACTTCTACATTTCACGAAAAATGTACATCTGCCGTTGTGAGCAAACGTGCAAAACGATTACCTAGCACGGCATTGTGATGAGCTACGATTTGTTCGCCGCTTAGTACCTTGCTATCAAATGTACTATGCGCATCCGATACGAGCACGTTGTTCTGGTATCCCAGACTATAGGCGCTTCGACAAGTCGTGTCGAGACAAAATTCAGTCTGCATCCCGGCAATAATCAGCTGTTCCGCCCCCAATTCCTGGAGCACATCACGCAATTCAGTTTGGTAGAAGCTGTCCCAGGATGATTTTCGGACAATTCGTTCATGAGGAAGAGGACGCACCACGTCGGCGATGGCCCAGCCTACACTGTTTTCCCGGAAATCCTCATCCGCTTCATCGGTATGCTGCACGAAAATTACTGGTGTGCCGATAGTTCTGGCTTCGGTCAAAAGCTGCTGTAAATGCGCTACAACTTCCTGCTCACGATACAGCTTCTCATCATACATGAACATTGCCTGCTGAACATCAATCAAGAGTAAAACGGTTTGTCCCATCAGTTTGATTCCCTCCTTGTGTGTAACACTTAACTTACAATAGCATGTCTTCATGCCTTGCGGCGACATAAGGTGAACTATATAATAAAGAACAAGTTGGAACGGTCCGATTCGGACGAAAGGTGATTAAAAGATATGACAATTTCGCAGGAACAGTTTGTATTCCGTTCTGTCTCAGAGGCACAGACTGGGACATTAGCAGGCTTTTTGGCAGCCCAAGCGGTTCCCGGAACCGTGATTGTGCTTGACGGAGATCTGGGAGCGGGCAAGACTGCTTTTTCCAAGGCTTTTGCCAGCCATTTAGGTGTACCGGGTATCGTAAATAGTCCAACCTTTACTCTCATTAAGGAGTACGAGGGCCGATTGCCTTTGTATCATATGGATGTATACCGGATTTCCCAAGACGAGGCGGAGGATCTTGGACTGGACGAATATTTTTATGGGACAGGAGTATGTCTGGTGGAATGGGGTAGTATTATACCGGATATGTTGCCGGATCAGCGGCTTCACATGTATATAGAAACAACGGATGTAGGGGAGCGCTTGATTCACCTGACCGGGTACGGCGAGCCTTATGAACAATGGTGCCGCATTTTGCGGGAGAATGGAGTTTGAACCATGCAAAGAGAGCATACAGATGTAAATGAAAAGCCGCGTGAGCGGTTTTTGACGTTAGATACAGCGACGACCGTAATGGCGGCCGCCCTAATGAACGGAAAAGAGCTGCTGGGAGAAAGTAACGTTTATGGCGAACGCAATCACTCGGTGCATGTCATTACCGAGCTGGAACGGCTCTTGAGCGAAGCAGGACTGACACGCGATGATGTGGACGGTCTTGCAGTAGGGGTTGGACCGGGATCTTACACCGGTATCCGAATCGCGGTGACCGCAGCCAAAACACTAGCTTGGGCCTGGGGCGTTCCGGTGACATCCATTTCCACTTTGCACGCTTTGGCGTGGGGTGGTTGGAACCGTGGTATCGAGCTGAAGGGGCAAGAAGGTAAACATGAGTCTGTGAATAACGACTCGCCCGGGGCGCAGGCAGCAGATTGGATTGTACCTGTGCTGGATGCGCGCCGCGGTCAGGTGTACACGGGGCTGTTCGCCGCAAATACAGTTAAAGACATCGGTAGCCCGCAACGGTTAGAGCCGGATGCCATCCGGTTGATGACTGCGTGGACCGATGATTTGCTGCAACGTTTGGAGGTTTTGCCTGCCGAGGAGCGTCCTGCGGTTATTTGGCTCGTCGGTGAAACGGCGGTTCACGCCGAAACAGCCGAGCGCTTGCGTGCATGGAGCGAGCTTCGTATCGTGCCTTATGAACTGGAAGGAAAATGGGTTGGCCGCCTTGGGGCGGATAAGCTGCTTCGTCAGGAATATGACGAGCTACATACGCTGGTTCCGAATTATACCCAGCTGGCGGAGGCGGAAGCCAATCTGCTTCGTCAGCGCTGAAGAGGCGGTGAGCAACATGGCAAAGAACATACAGCGGGAAGAGAAACTTGAGTTTCGCTTAATGCAACTGGATGACATCCCCGATGTGCTGGAGATTGAGCATGAAGCGTTCACGTTGCCGTGGACGGAGGAAGCCTTCCGCAATGAGCTGACAATGAATCATTTTGCTAAATATATGATTATGGAACTTAATGGACGAGCTATTGGTTACGCAGGTATGTGGACGATTATGGATGAGGCCCATATTACGAATATTGCGGTTCGTGAGGCTTATCGTGGACGCAAGCTTGGAGACAAGCTGTTGGATGAGCTGATGCAGACCGCATCTTATTTAGGGATGGAGCGTATGACCCTAGAGGTACGGGTAACGAACCGGATCGCTCAGGGCTTGTATGAGAAAAAGGGCTTTAAGCCCGCGGGTGTGCGCAAGGGCTATTATTCGGATAATAACGAGGATGCCGTGATCATGTGGGCGGATCTTCCCGCACACGGGGCATCCGGTGAACAGGAAGGAAGCGTGCAGGAGCAATGACGCAAGCGGAAAAAGCAGGTACAGGCTCTGCCTCTGGCGAGCCTTGCTATATACTGGCAGTGGAAACGAGTTGTGATGAAACGGCAGTTTCTGTCGTGAAAAATGGCACAGAGGTGCTTTCGAATCTGATTTCCAGTCAGATTGAAACACACAAAGCCTTTGGCGGTGTTGTGCCAGAGGTAGCATCACGTAAACATGTGGAAAGCATTACCTACATGCTGGATGAGGCTATGCAAACATCGGGAATCAGCCCCCGCGAGATTTCAGCGGTTGCCGTGACACAAGGACCAGGACTGGTTGGCGCATTGCTGGTTGGTATTGTCGCCGCCAAGAGTGTGGCTATGGCGTTCGGCAAACCGCTAATCGGAACGCATCATATTGCGGGACATATTTATGCCAATCAGTTGGAGCATGATATTGTATATCCGTGCATTGCTCTTGTGGTGTCAGGGGGGCATACCGAGCTGGTGCTGATGGAATCCGAAGGGCAATTTCAGCTTATTGGTCGTACGAGGGATGATGCGGTTGGAGAAGCCTACGACAAAGTAGCGCGAGCCATCGGATTTCCGTATCCCGGCGGTCCGCATGTGGATCGTGTAGCTCATGAATCGGAGGAAGTGGTTACTTTGCCGCGTGCATGGCTGGAGCCGGATTCTTATGATTTTAGCTTTAGCGGCTTGAAATCGGCGGTGCTGAATGTAATTAACCAGACGAAAATGCGCGGAGAAACCGTTCATGCGGGAGCGATTGCAAGAGGCTTTCAAGAGTCGGTCGTAGAGGTGCTGGTAGAAAAAGCGATTCGCGCTATGCGTGAATACGGTGCGAAGCAGCTGCTGCTTTGCGGCGGAGTTGCTGCCAATCGTGGACTACGTACAGCATTGCGGGAACGCTGTGAGCGTGAAGGCATCAAACTGCTTGTACCATCCATGAAATACTGTACAGATAATGCAGCGATGATCGGTGCCGCAGCATACGCCAAGTGGAAGCGCGGAGAATTCACCTCATTGGACATGAAAGCTGATCCAGGGCTGTCTCTGGAAGAGTGGTCTGTTCAAACTTAATTGAACGAATAGGAAGGACACGACACATCTTTGGGGTCGTGTCTTTTCTGTTTCGCGCTATACATATATATAAATAGAATTTCAAGAGGATAAAATACAGGAGTTTGAGCGTATGAATGCCGGTATCTTATTTCCTCGCATGATTCGTCACAATGGTTCACGATTTTTCATGTTCCACCAAAAAGATTATCAAAATTTTATACTGCCCGAATAATGATGTGATTTGTCAAGTTGTGAACAAAGTTATCCACATATACCGTTAAAAATGTGGATAAATAGGCTCAAAGCAAGCAGGCTAAGACTTTTAGCAGATAGCTGGATGGGGGATATATCATAGCTATAGTGATTGTGAAATCTGTGGATAATGTGGATAAAATGGTGGATAAATTTGGTTTTCATTTGAAGTTGGCGGTTTATCAATAAAAAAATGGCCTAAAAGGCCATTTTCCAATATCGTCCATGCACAAAATCTGTGGATATTCTTGTGTACAAAAAATAGAAGAGGGAAATGTGAAATTTTTATGGCTAAGATTTTATGCAGCAGCTTTTATGCCTCAAGCAGTTCCTCCCAGGATGCATAGGTTTCAGTCAATTCCTGTTTATGGGTGTCGAGTTGTGCCTGAATATTCTGAAGTGCTGTGTAATCCTGATAAATCTCGGGCAGGGTCATTTGTTCTTCCAATCCTACAATTTGTTCCTCCAGTGTTTTGATTTTGTTTTCCAATGCCTCCAGCTTGCGTTGACGGCTGCGTTCCTCGCTTTTGGCTTGTTTGTCTGCCGCATAGGTGGCTGCGCGTGATTTGGGAGTGGTCTCGTCTGTTACAGATGCAGAGGCAGACGATGTTTTGCCACGAGTGGACTGACTTGCCTCGAGAGCTTCCTGTGCGATTTCCTCCAACTCTTGTTTTTTAGCTACATAGTCATCATAATTCCCCAGGAAATGTTCTATCCCTTCAGGATGAAGTTCAATGACACGTTCAGCCATTTTGTTAAGGAAATAACGGTCATGGGATATGAACAACAGTGTACCGTCATAGTCCATCAGAGCCGCTTCCAGCACTTCCTTGCTAAACAGATCCAGATGGTTGGTAGGCTCATCGAGAATTAATACGTTGGCTTCACGCAGCATTAGCTTGGCCAGTGATACGCGGGCTTTTTCTCCTCCGCTTAATGAAGCTACCTTTTTCAGTACATCGTCACCGCTAAATAGGAAATTACCCAGCACTGTCCGAATCCGTGCTTCTTCCATATGAGGGTACTCGCTCCATAACTCCTCCAGCACGGTATTGGCGGGGTTCAGGTTTGTCTGCTCCTGGTCATACAGACCGATTTTGATCTTCGTACCCCAGTGGATGGACCCAGCTGCAGGTTTAAGTGAGCCGGTCAGGCATTTGAGTAAAGTCGATTTTCCGATCCCGTTCGGACCAATCAGTGCCACCGTATCTCCTCGTTTTAAGTCAAAGGAGGCATGCTGAAATAAAGGCTTTTTCCCCTCATACGCTACGGAAAGGTCGCGCACCTCTAATACTTCCTTACCCGACATATAGGCGGTTTCAAAAGAAAAGTGGGCTTTTTTCAAATCGCCCATAGGTCGATCCATACGATCCATTTTATCTAGCTGCTTGCGGCGGCTTTGGGCACGTTTGGTTGTAGAGGCTCGCACGATGTTGCGTTGTATAAATGCCTCCATCCGTGCGATCTCCTCTTGCTGCTTTTCGTAATGCTTGAGGTTTGTTTCATACTCGGCAGCCTTTAGTTCCATATAGCGGCTGTAATTGCCTGTATAGCGAGTGGAGCGATGGCGTTCGATTTCAACAATCGTCGTCACCAGTCGATCCAGAAAATATCGGTCATGTGATACGACCAGCAGGGAGCCGGAGTAGCCACGCAAATAGTCTTCCAGCCAGGTCAATGTCTGAATATCCAGATAGTTGGTAGGCTCATCGAGCATAAGGACATCTGGAGCGAGCAGTAGGATGCGTGCTAGCGCAAGCCTGGTTTTTTGACCTCCGCTCAGGGTGACTACAGGCGTCTCGGGTGCAAATGAACCAAAGCCCATGCCGTGTAGCACGCTGCGAACACGGGTCTCCATTTCATAACCGCCGTGATCCTTGAACCAGTCTGAGCGTCGTGCATAGCGTTCAAGCAGATCGGCATAACGCTTTTCGTTCTGCGCATTGGCCGGATCGGCGATTTCCTGCTCCATCTGCCGAAGTTCCCTTTCTGCTGCAATCAGCGGTTCGAACACCAGCATCATCTCATCCCAAATCGAACGATCAGAATCCAAACCGCTGTTTTGCGCCAAATAACCGATGCTGGTTTCCTTTGCTTTAAAGATTTGTCCACTGTCATAGGATATTTCGCCAGCAATGATTTTGAGCAGGGTCGATTTGCCTGCACCGTTCACACCTACCAGTCCAATACGTTCACGTTCCAATATTTGAAGGTTAATCCCGTCCAGAACGGGCTCAATTCCATAGGATTTAGTAATTCCGGTTACTTGCAATAGCATAGCGTATCGTTCCTCCATTACATTTTGCACAGTTCTTCCTGCCTTTTTCGCAGGTACCTTCCTTCCAGTTTACATGAAATTACCCACTATTGCACTGCTTTCACCCCCTAAACCCTTGAGCCGCATGTAGTCAATTTGTATAAACAATGATAAACTTAAACGAGAAGTGAAAAAGAATGAAAAAAACTTGCAACGTACAGCACTTACTGACAAATGGGACAATTGTAACGTGTTGATGATTATCGACGATTGTGCGGGAGGGCGGATGTGTGGATGTCTGTAATGTGAAGAACGCGCTGCGTGTACAGCAACGGGAAGCGCGTGACTCCATGGACCCGCTGACAAGGCAGAAGGCATCGGCTGTGGCCTGTCGGCATGCAATCGAGGCATGGGAGCAGCTTAGAATAGACAGAAACGGGGATAAGCTAACCTTATTTAGTTATCTCTCTTTTGGCAGCGAGATTTCTACGACTCCCCTCATTGAGCATTGTTGGTCACAGGGAGATCGTGTCCTGGCCCCGAGAGTGGATTCGGTAACCCGAACCATGGAGCTGAGGGAGATGGATCAGTATGGAAATATGGTACCCGGCGTATGGAACATTCCTGAGCCTGTATTGACATGCAAGGAATGGTTGCCTGAAATGTGGACGGGAATCGACTGGGTTGTTGTGCCCGGCTTGGCCTTTGATCGTCGTGGAGGCAGGATCGGCTATGGCGGAGGCTACTATGATCGCTTTACCGCACAGGTAGAGGCAGTGAAGCGTAATAATGGTTCCGTAGGTCCGCTTTATGTCTCGCTTCTGTTGCCGGGACAATTGTTGGCACAAGTACCCATGGAGCCGGGAGATTTGCGAGTGGACGTGCTGTTTACACCGGAAGGACGCTTAGATTGTAATCATGCAAAATCCACAAAAGATGAATGAAGTAAAGTTGGGTATGTGAAAGGAGCTGTGAGGGAGTCATGGATTCCTTTACTCATTTTAACGAACAGGGACGGGCTCGTATGGTAGATATTTCGGACAAAACGTCTACGGTTCGTACAGCAGTCGCCGTGACTCAGATTACGATGAACCCGGCTACATTGACGGCTGTAAAAGAAGGAAGAATCGGCAAGGGTGATGTACTTGCTGTAGCTCAGGTCGCAGGGATTCAAGGTGCGAAAAAAACGTCAGACTGGATACCGATGTGTCATCCGCTGGCGCTGACAGGCGTGAACATTACTTTTTCCGATAATGGACATGATGTGCTTCATATTGAAGTTGAAGTGAAGACCGAGGGTAAGACAGGTGTAGAAATGGAAGCTTTGACAGCGGCTTCAGCCGCAGCGTTAACCGTGTATGATATGTGCAAGGCGCTGCAAAAAGATATGATCATCGGCCCTACCATGCTGCAATCCAAAACGGGTGGCAAGCATGGTGATTTTCAAAGGGAGGACCACCAGAAACCTTGACATAGACAACATTGTCGCCGAGAGGGTACTGTGATGTGATGGAGGATGCAGCGTGGCTGTTTCTGATTTTCAGAAGAGAAAGTATTCTTTCATGATAGGAGAAGGGTGATCTTATGGTGTGGAAAACGGCGATCCTAACAGCCAGTGATAAAGGGGCAAGGGGAGAGCGTGAGGATACAAGCGCACAGGTCATCCGGGAACTCGTCGAAGAAGAACTGGGCGGAGAGATTGTGGAATACCGGATCGTTCCCGATGAACCGGATGAGATTATTGCGGCTTTAATCGAAATGACCGATTATTTTCATGCAGACTTGGTGCTTACTACAGGCGGGACCGAACTGGCGATCCGTGATGTGACACCTGAGGCGACCAGACGGGTCGTGGAACGGGAAGTGCCAGGTATGGCGGAAGCCATGAGAATGATCGTGATGCAGAAAAATCCGGCGGCCATGCTTTTTCGTGGAATCGTGGGGATACGTGGACGTACGTTGATTGTCAATTTACCAGGAACGCCCAAAGGCGTGCATGAAAATTTGGCAGCGATTATGGATCAACTCCCGGAAGCGTTGCTTATGGTGACAGGTCAGTTTCGGTAGAAGGCAGACCGTGTGTGTGGTATGATACCTGTAAGAATTTATAAGGCCGTATACGGACAGAGGTTCTCATTTTGTCCGTCAACATAAGGAGGATTACTACACATGCCCAATATTGGAGCACCGGGTTATATTTTGTTAATTATTCTGGCGCTGCTGCTATTTGGTCCGAACAAGCTGCCTGAGCTGGGCCGAGCTGTAGGGCGTACATTCCGTGAATTTAAAAACGGGGCACGCGATATTTTATCTGAAAATGAACGGACTGGGCGGAAAGAAAGCAAAGATAGTGTGGTCCAAGCATCACAGACAACGTCTTCAGAAGTTCAACCTCAGCCTGAGGATAAACGTTTGTCATAGATTTAGTTATTTATTTTTGCTGCTTGTATAATGAACATGAGCCTCTTCTTTAGTGAAGGGCTTTATTTTTTAGGAGGCGCTGCTGCGTTCCGTTCAGAAAGGAGGAATGGACTTGACCCCATCAGAGCATGAAATGCCGCTATTGGAACATCTGGGTGAGCTCCGCCGACGAATAATTTATGTGCTGATTGTATTTGTATTGGCACTGGCTGGTGGATTGTTCGCGGCGGGTTCTGTCTATAATTGGCTTATTCGCTCCGGTTCGGCGAAAGCTTTTCAGTTAAATGCATTTTCCTTTTGGGACGGAATCGGCATCTACATGAAGATCGCCATGATCATTGGGATTGCAGTGGCGTTACCGTTTGCATGCTACCAATTGTGGAAGTTTGTCAGCCCGGGATTAAGGCCGCAAGAACGGAGTGCAACCTTGCGATATGTGCCTTATGTGCTGCTTTTGTTTATGATTGGTACAGCTTTTGCTTATTTCATTATTTTCCCGATGGCGATTCAGTTTACATCGTCCGTCACCAAAAGTATGGGATTGCAGGAAACGTACGGTATTGCGCAATATTTCACCTTTATGTTTAATATTGTGTTGCCTGTAGCGTTGCTGTTTGAACTCCCCCTGCTGATCATGTTTCTGACAGGGATTCGTGTATTAACCCCGATGAGGCTTCGCAAATGGCGGAAGATTTCTTATTTCCTGCTTGTTTTTGTTGCCGTTGTTATCACTCCGCCGGATTTTATATCCGATTTTTTGGTGGCGATTCCGTTGCTGGTGCTGTATGAAGCGAGTGTATATTTGTCATCAGTCGTGTATCGCAAGCAATTGCGTGCACAGGAGGAACGGGAGGCCGAATTGCGTGTAGCTACGGAATAATAAGACAGGACCTGAATGGCTCAACAACTAATTTCTCTAAAATTGATCAGTATAGCTATCTTAAAAATAACCATTAGCCTTGAGTTAACGGTTATTTTTAAGATAGGTGGATATAATCGAGAATGGTTGCCCATAAAAATTCCCATAAAAAATACATTAGGGACTTGAAATTCAATCTCAAGTTGAGTATCATAAAGTTGGTTGTTAGCACTGACCACTGTTGAGTGCTAATACATACAACATAACAACCAAATTACAGGATAAAACACTTAATAAGGAGGCTATTTTTTCATGATCAAACCTTTGGGTGAACGCGTATTGGTGGAAGCAATTGAGCAAGAAACAACGACTTCCTTCGGAATCGTACTTCCTGACTCTGCCAAGGAAAAGCCGCAAGAAGGCAAAATTATCGCGGTTGGCGCAGGCGCATTGAAAGACGGTGCCCGTATTCCTCTGGAAGTAAAAGAAGGCGACCGTGTCATTTTCTCCAAATACGCTGGAACGGAAATCAAATATGAAGGTAAAGAATATTTGATTATGAAAGAAAGCGATATCCACGCGATCATCGGTTAACCGGAACCCGGACAAGACCTAAATATAGGAATTGAAACAAATCATTCATAATCCATAGGGAGGTTTATCACAAATGGCTAAAGACATTAAATTCAGTGAAGACGCTCGCCGCTCCATGCTGCGCGGGGTAGATGCATTGGCTAACGCTGTTAAAGTAACACTCGGACCGAAAGGCCGTAACGTTGTACTGGAGAAAAAATTCGGTAGCCCGCTCATCACTAATGACGGTGTAACGATTGCAAAAGAAATCGAGCTGGAAGACGCGTTCGAAAACATGGGCGCTCAACTGGTTAAAGAAGTAGCAACCAAAACGAACGATGTAGCTGGTGACGGTACTACTACGGCTACTGTTTTGGCTCAAGCCCTCATCACTGAAGGTTTGAAAAACGTAACTGCTGGCGCAAGCCCAATCGGTATCCGTAAAGGGATCGACAAAGCAGTTAAAGCAGCTGTTGCTGAACTGCAAGCTATCTCCAAACCAATCGAAAGCAAACAATCCATTGCTCAAGTAGCTGGTATTTCCGCTGCTGATGATGAAGTAGGCGAATTGATCGCTGAAGCTATGGAAAAAGTGGGCAAAGACGGTGTAATCACAGTTGAAGAATCCCGCGGTTTTGCAACAGAACTGGAAGTAGTTGAAGGTATGCAGTTTGACCGTGGCTACATTTCTCCGTACATGATTACAGATACGGACAAAATGGAAGCTGTTCTGGACAATCCGTATATCTTGATCACTGACAAAAAAATCACAAACACACAAGAAATCTTGCCATTGCTTGAAAAAATCGTACAACAAGGCAAGCCACTCGTTCTGATCGCTGAAGACATCGAAGGCGAAGCACTGGCTATGCTCGTTGTCAACAAACTGCGTGGTACATTCAACGCTGTAGCTGTTAAAGCTCCAGGCTTTGGTGACCGTCGTAAAGCAATGCTGCAAGATATCGCTGCCCTGACAGGCGGTCAAGTAATCACAGAAGAACTGGGTCTGGACCTGAAAACAGCTTCCGTGGACCAACTGGGTACAGCACGTCAAGTGCGTATTACAAAAGAAAACACGATTGTGGTTGACGGTGCTGGAAACAAAGCCGACATCGACGCTCGTGTTAGTCAAATCCGTACGCAACTGGAAGAAACTACTTCCGAGTTCGACAAAGAGAAACTGCAAGAGCGTCTGGCTAAATTGTCTGGCGGCGTAGCAGTAATCAAAGTCGGTGCGGCTACTGAAACAGAATTGAAAGAACGCAAACTGCGCATCGAAGATGCTTTGAACGCAACCCGTGCTGCGGTTGAAGAAGGTATCGTATCCGGTGGTGGTGTAGCACTCCTGAACGTATACAAAGCAGTTGCTGCTGTTGAACTGCAAGGCGACGAGCAAACAGGCGTGAACATCGTGTTGCGCGCTCTGGAAGCTCCAATCCGCACTATCGCTGCTAACGCAGGTGAAGAAGGCTCTGTAATCGTTGAGCGTCTGAAACGCGAAGAAGTTGGCGTGGGCTTTAACGCAGCTACTGGCGACTGGGTAAATATGATTGAAGCTGGTATCGTAGACCCTGCGAAAGTAACTCGTTATGCATTGCAAAACGCAGCTTCCGTAGCGGCTATGTTCCTGACTACTGAAGCAGTGATCGCTGACAAGCCAGAACCAGAAAAGGCTGCAATGCCTGACATGGGCGGAATGGGCGGAATGGGCGGCATGATGTAATGAACCAAAAAACCCTTGGTGCAACAAGGGTTTGATGGATCGTTATATTGATTTGTTAACAATTTGTTAACTCTGATCAGATTTTTTTGAGGCTCTCATTAGTTCGCTGAACTTTTGAGCAGCCTCTTTTCTTTTTGGCTTAGTTATATGAAGGTATATTCTGCGTGTTATCTCGTCGTTTGCATGTCCTAACCGCTGCATAATTTGTTCGAGAGTAGCCCCAGCTTCAGCTAATAGCGAAGTATGAGTGTGACGAAGTGAGTGTGGGGTGAGATCAGGATTAAGTCCAGCTAGTTTTAGTAATCGCTTCATCCTAAGTTCAACCATTTTTATTACTTGAGGATACCCAGCAAATTGCCCTACTCTTGCGAATATAAATCCTTGATCGTGATAAGTCGTTGGCCTTTTGCCTTTCTCTATCTTTTGAATTGTCAGGAGGTTTTGAAAACCTACAATAACTTCATGATCAACATCTATTTCACGAACCGATGATATAGTTTTTGGTGTGTTGAGTTTGTAAAGAGCATAATTGTTATTTGGGTTGTACAAAGTTTTCGTTATTCTTATCTTGTCATCTTCGAAGTTTACGTCCAGTTCTTTTAATGCACATAACTCGCCGACTCTTATGCCTGTATAAGCCAACGTATTAAAGGTTTCAAAATCATTATCCAATCCATGTTCTTGAGCTATCTGTAGAAAATGAACGAGCTCATCTCGTTCTAAATATTTTGGCATCTCATTATCCTGCTCTAGTTCTTGTATAGTTTTCTGGCGCTTAGGCACAAAAGCAGTTAATGTAGGATCTGTTTTCAAAGCGCCGATTTTTAAGCCATATGAAAAGATCATTCTGCCGGTTGAATGCACACCTGATAACGTATTATCGGCTAGTTTGCTTTGTAGACTTATGAGTGCATCCTGATACATCTGTTCAGTGATTGAAGATACATTGAGCTTTGCAAAGAACGGTAACAAGTTTTCTTTTTCATTAGTTCTGATTCGGATCGTACCATCTTTTTTTGGTTTTCCATGAGAACTATAATATTTCAACCACTTGTCCGCTAATTCTTCAAAAGTCATTTTGGTTTCTTCTTTGAACACGCCTCGATTTATCTCGGACAGCATATCCGCGGCAGCAGCTTGCGCTTCTTTTTTAGTCTTAAACCCGCCTTTTCCCTTTTGTTTTCTTTTACCTGTTTTCGGATCAGTACCAATGCTGATCATAAATGACCAGGTTGATCCTCTTTTATAGAAACTTCCTTCCAATTTCGAACACTCCTTTTATTGTCTGAAATGCCCTACATAAACTCCACAAACTATAAATTCATTTGGTGTCACCTCCATGGACTGATAAGAATCATTTTCTGGTACAAGATTAAACTTTGCAGAACCTTCAGACCATTTCATTCTCTTTAAGACGCCTTCTTCGCCGTTAATGATAACCGCAACAATTTGTCCATTGAATTCTGCCCAGCTTTCTTTCCTCATGAAAACAATGTCTCCATCATTAATGCCCGCATTAACCATAGAGTCACCTTTTACTCTTAAAGCATAGTCTGGTTGTTTTTGTTTCATAAAAGGATAGTTTATATATTCTTCAATATTGTTTTCTGCAATTATCCCGTCACCAGCACAGATTGATCCGATCAAAGGTAAAGCTAAATCAGATGCCACTATGAGGACAAATGCTAGCAAATTGCTAACAAAACCTAACGTCAGAGCCTATATTGATGATAAAATCGCGCAAAAAGACGACGAAAGGGTAGCCAAACAGGACGAAATACTCCAATTCCTTACTAAAGTTATGCGAGGGGAACACACTGAACAGATACCAGTGGGCAAGGGCGATGGGTATTTTGAGCTTGAGGACAAGGATACTTACGTTAAAGACCGTGTAAAGGCTGCTGAACTGCTTGGGAAGCGTTATGCAATGTGGACTGATAAGCAGCAGATTGATGGTAACGTTGGTGTGGTCATTGTGGATGATTTGGGTGATGGCGATGACAGCCCTCAAGGTTAAGCTATCTGAGAAGGTTACACCCCACTTTCAAAGCTTCTGGCGGGTATCCAACTCACATAAATACCTGAAGCACGTACTTAAAGGCGGCCGTGGCTCGGGTAAGTCAGCACACATAGGACTGAAAATCATTAAGGACATGATGAAATACCCAGTGACTACCCTGTGTGTTCGTAAGGTTGCTCGTACACTTGAAGAATCGGTGTTTGAGCAGCTTAAAGAGGCAATAGAGATACTTGGGGTATCTGAGTATTGGAGAGTCGTCAAAAGCCCGTTACAGCTTGTCTACATCCCTCGTGGCAACAAGATAATATTCCGTGGTGCGGACGATCCTGCAAAGATTAAGTCAATCAAGATGTCCAAGTTCCCAATAGCCTTCCTTTGGATTGAGGAAATGGCCGAATTCAAAAATGAAGATGAAGTATCAACCATCGAGAAGTCCATTTTGCGCGCTAAGCTGCCAGATGGTCTTTTTTATGCATTCTATTACTCTTACAACCCACCAAAGCGAAAGCAGAATTGGGTTAACAAGCTGTATGAATCGCAATTTATACCAGCTAATACGTATGTTCACCACTCAACTTATCTTAACAATCCGTATCTGTCTGAAGAAAGTATCGAAGAAGCGGAGGAAATGAAGCGTACGCGGTTCCAACGGTATGAGTGGGAGTATCTAGGCAAAGCGATAGGGAGTGGTGTTGTGCCGTTCGATAATCTTACATTCCGCACAATTTCAGACGAAGAGGTCAAAAGCTTCGATAACATCCGGCAGGGCAATGACTGGGGTTACGGTGTTGATCCGCTTGCCTTTGTTCGCTGGCATTATGATAAAACACGGCGAAAAATCTACGCCTTGGACGAAGTATACGGCGTGAAGATATCTAATCGGGAGTTGGGTGAGAAGCTCAAGAAGAAAAAGTATGACCAGCAGTTAACCATTGCAGACAGTGCGGAACCCAAGTCAGTGGATGAATTAAAAATGCAGTTACATTGCCGTTTCAAGGGTGCGAAGAAAGGTCCAGGTTCAGTGGAGTATGGTGAAAAGTGGCTTGATGATCTGGGCGAAATCGTTATTGATCCAGTTCGTACGCCAAATATTGCTCGAGAGTTTGAGAACATCGACTATCAGACGGACGCAGACGGCAATCCACGGACTCGGCTGGACGATAAGGACAATCATACCATTGATGCCACACGGTACGCCTTTGAGGACGATATGAGGCAACCAGGTATCTCATTTGATTAATACAGGAAGGAGGACATGCATTGAGCACAACACAAGATATCATCCGCATGCTTGAGGAAAACTCTCCAATGACCAATAAGGAAATAGCTATGCAAGAGGTCGCGGATTTCAAAGGATCTATGAAGCGTAAACTTATGATCTTGGGGCAGATGTATTATGAAAACAAGACGAAAATACTTGAGAAGAAGCGTACTGTTGTTGGCGAAGGCGGGGTAAGGCAAGAAGTCCATAATCTAGCTAACAATAAGCTAATACATGGATTTGTTCGCAAACTCGTAGATCAGAAAACAGGGTATCTGCTTTCCAAACCCTTTAGCATACAAACTGACGGTCCTGATGAATACAAGAAACATCTTAGTGAATACTTCGGCAAAGACTTTCAGCGTACACTTAAGAACGTTGGTAAGAATGCAATCAATAAGGGGATAGCCTGGCTACAGGTTTATTACACCGAGACTGAAGAACTTGCCTTTAAGAGTATTCCAAGTGAGGAAATTGTCCCGCTTTGGAAAGATTCAGCGCATACAGAGTTGGATGCAGTCATTCGATTCTATGATGTGATCTACTACGAGGCGAAAACCAAGAAGACCATTACAATAGTTGAATTTTGGGATTCAAAAGGAGTCATGCGCTTCTCTCAAGACAGGCTAGTCTCGAAGGATTTAAGTCCATTAGGAGAAGTTGAATCTCACTTTACAGCCATAGTAAACGGTAAGGAAATGCTTCTGAATTGGGAACGCCCACCTTTTGTTGCATTCAAGTACAACGACGAAGAGCAACCGCTAATAGAAATGATCAAAACATTGGTTGATGATTATGATTTGCAGATGTCGGAGAACGCGGACAATATCGAGGATATGCCAAGCAGTATTATTGTGCTGAAGAATTACGGTGGCGGAAAGTTGGAAGACGCACGGCGTAACTTGGCTCAACTACGTATGGTTAGGGTTGAGGCAGACGGCGGCATTGATACGTTAGGTATAGACATCGACACTACAGCACTAAGCAATCATATTGCTGAATTGAGGAAGAGTATTTATGAGTTTGGTCGAGGTGTGGACACGCAAACGGACAAGTTTGGTAATAATCCGTCCGGCATAGCCCTTCGCTCTCTCTATCAGGATTTAGACTTGGATGCGAATACGATTGAGGCGGAATTTCAAGCCTCGCTGGAACAGCTTCTTTGGTTCGTAGATCAACATCTGTATAACACAACAAAGGTTGACTACTCTAGTTATGACGTTGATTTTATTCTTAACCGAGACGTTATGATCAATGAAACTGAAGCAATTGAAAACGTCAAAAACAGCGTAGGTATACTGTCCGATGAAACTAACCTTGCTAATCATCCATGGGTGACTGATGTAAAGACCGAAGAGGAGCGTAAGAAAACCGAGGCCGATGAAGCCATGAAAACAGCAGAGGATCAGCCTTATGGCGGTACAGGTGGCAATCCCCCTGAAACAGACCCAAAACAGGATGAACAGTCATGAGGTCCGAGGAATATTGGTCAGGTCGTATGGATGCCCTCAATGAGGCGCAGCTAGGCAAAGGCGATGCATATGTCCGCAAGATGGAAATTGAGTACGCCAAGGCTAACGCATCCATCCAAAAAGATATTGACGTGTTCTACCAGCGGTTTGCGAAAAATAACGAGATAAGCCTAGCGGAAGCACGGCAAGTGCTGAAAGCTGGAGAGCTCAAAGAGTTCAAATGGACGGTAGACGACTATATCAAGGCAGGCCGCGAAAATGCTGTGGATCAGCGGTGGATGAAGGAACTTGAGAATGCATCCATAAGAGTGCGTATGACTCGCTTAGAGGCTTTGCAAATGCAGATGCGGCAACATGTCGAGGTGCTGACTGGAAAGCGTCAGGCAGGCGCTAAGGAGCTTATGGGCGACATATACAAGGATGGGTACTATCACTCAGTGTTTGAGTTACACAAGGGTACAGGGTTGGGCGCCACTTTCTCTAAGTTGGACAAGCGGCAGATTGAAGCGGTTTTAAGTAAACCCTGGGCAGCCGATGGTTCGAACTTCTCTGCACGGATCTGGAAAGACCGTGACAAGTTGGTCCATGAGCTTCAAACAGTGCTCACTCAAGGGATGATACGCGGCGATACACCGGATAAGATGATTAACGCCTTATCTGACCGAATGGGTGTTTCCCGTTCTGCAGCTGCACGAATCATTCAAACAGAATCGGCCTACTTTGCCGGCCAGTCTCGTATGGATGCCTATAAGGAGCTGGGAGTAGAGCAATACAAGTTTACAGCTACCCTAGACAAGCGTACATCAAGTATCTGCCGGCACATGGATGGAGAGGTATTTGCATTGTCCGAGGCTGAGGTAGGAGTTACTTACCCGCCGCTACATGCTTATTGTCGGTCCACTACGATTCCTCATTACGAGGACAATGTTCAGGAGCGAATAGCTCGGGATGAAGATGGAAAGAACCAAGCGGTACCCGGTGACATTACCTATGAGCAATGGGAAAAGGAATATGTTAAGCCGAACGCACCGAGTGAACCCACAGAAAGCAACGTGCCAGATCCTGAGGTTGAAGAACCTGGGGGAAGTTTTAATCGGAAGTACAATCCTAAAGCTTCTTACCATGTTGATCTACCTAATGTGTCTGAACCGGTATTAGAAAAGTTAGCTGAGGTAAACCGCAGTCTTGCCCGGGAAGGTCACAAAGCAGGTAAAGAAATAATGGTCATTATGGATCAAACCGCAGGCAAGAAAATCGGTAGAGCAGACGGCATCATAAATAAGGTTACATTCACGCCTGAGATACACGATTCGCTTATTAAAGCACCGCCAAATAGTGTGATCCTGACTCATAACCACCCAAGAGGAACAAGGGTTAACGTTAAGGATATTCGCAACATGGCGATTTATCCGGCTATATCTAGCCTGCTTGCAGTTGGACATGATGGAGGAGTAAGTGGCGTATCATCTAATGGTAAATCATCCGATCTGCTTGTGTTTAATAATGTGCTGGAATCCACTGCTATGACCGCTCTTGAGCAGTTACAAAGCAGCGAGAACTATGCTACAATGTCAGAAACAGCCAAGAATGAATATATGGATTACCTATGGTTGCGATTAATCATAAAAGAACTGGGGTGGACGTATGTCGAAGACTTCCAAGCAGCCAAAGCGGACTATCGGTTTAATCGATGATACGCCGCTGAAACTGGATTTCACTAAAACGCCTAAAGAAATAGCTGCTGACATGCTAAGGCAAGTCAAAGAGCCGTTTGAAAAACAAAATAGTAAGGATTAAAGCCTGATTGCACATTTAGATGCAGCAGGCTTTTTATTTTGCCTATCGCCGTTTGGTATTGTGGGCGAAAAACACAAGACATCACTGGTCGAGACCAGGGTAAAAAACGAAGATGAAGGAGCGGTATTTATGGAATGGTTGAGAGTATTGCTGGAGGGTCAAGGCGTGCCAGCGGACAAAATTGATGCTATCACAAAGGGGGTTGAGGAAAAGTACACCGGATATGTACCTAAGCATCGATTTGATGAAATAAATGATGCTAAGAAGCAACTTGAAGGTGATTTGAAGGAACGCGATAAGCAACTGACCGATTTGCAGAAGGCCGCAGGGGATGTCCCAGCGCTACAAGATCAGATTGCGAAGCTTCAGGCGGACAATAAAGCCGCTACCGACAAGTACGAATCTGATATGAAGGAACTGCGAATGAACACTGCGCTTAAGATGGCTCTAAGCGGTCAGGCGCACGATCCTGATATTGTGGCTGGACTGCTGGACAAAACAAAAATCGAACTGGACGACAACGGCGCTGTAAAAGGCGGCTTAGACGACCAACTCACTGGCCTACGCGAAAGCAAGGGCTTTTTGTTTGTGCAAAAAGAGGAAGGCAATACGCAACCGACTTTCAAAGGTGCTAAACCAGCAGAAGGTGCGGGCGCAGGCAACCCACCAGCACCATTGAAGGGTTATGACGCAGGCAAGTCTATTGCCGAGCAAAGAAATGGGAGTGAAAAATAATGAATTTGAATCCACGTGTTAAAGAGTATGGATCACAGAAGGAAATCCTTTATACAGTGAAGGGCTCCATTGAAAAGATCGGTGGGGTGACGTTGGATGGCACTAAGTTTGCTGTAAACACACTTGTTCCAGCAGGTACAGCAATCAGCATCCAAGCCAACGGGCTGGCTAAACCGTTTGCGGATGCTGACACAGGCAAGGTTTATCTCACATCACATGATGCGTTTACAGGAGATGCGACCACACAGAACGTCATTGTAGGTGCATGGGCGGAAGCATTGGTTGTGGAAAGCAAACTCACAGGCGTTACAGCAGCATTTAAAACAGCGGCAGGCGGACGTTACCGCTACTACTAAAACAGGGATAAGGGAAGGGGAATATATAAATGGGTATTCTTTCATTAGATCAATTTAAACAGCCGGAATTCATGGGGTATGTTGAGAACCGGCTTATACCAAAAAAGTATCTTCTTAAAGCTATCAGTGCCACCGATACGACCTATGATTTGACTTTTGATTATGACGTATTTACACAAACCTATGCACCAAGCGCCTCCATTACTGGATGGAACTCAGGTGCTCCGCTACGGGACAAACAAGGGTTAAAAACACTCACTCAAGAGGTTGCTAAGATCCAGCACGGATTCCGCTTGGACGAACGTGAACAGCTCAAGTTTACTAACCCGCGTGTTGAAAACGAACGCCAACGGGCAATCCAACGCATCTATGACCAAACGGACCTCCTGATAGAGGGTGTGAACGATACAGAGGAATGGTTGAGAGCGCAGGCTGTTTACAACGGGGTTATCGTGTATAACAAAAATGATGTGCAGATTAATGTAAACTTTGGCCTGACGGCTAAGGTAACGCCGACAGTTCTATGGTCGGATCGTGCTGTTTCTACGCCGCTGGATGATTTGCGAGTTGCTATTAAGGCGTACAAAGACGCTAACGCAGGCCAAGCGCCGCGCTATATCGACATTTCGGGTGACGTTATGCTCGATCTGACTCTTAACGCTCAGACAAGAGGCGCGTTGTTCGGTGTTAACAGCGCTATGTTGCCTACCCGGGAGCAAGTAGAAGGCCTCATCACACAAATCGCTGACGCTCCAATTACGATTCGAGTGAATGACGATGTGGTTTCTTTGGAAGGGGCGGCGCCTGCGCGGTTGCTCGAAGCTCGTACAGTTGCATTACTGGGTGAACAACCTATCATCACGGTGCAAGGACCAACAATTGAAAAGAACTTTGAACCAGGAATCTATGTACTGCCTATCGTTAAAGAAGGCCCACCGCCATCCGAAGAAGTATACGTTGGTGAATCTGCTTTTGTAGCTGTACAAAAACCATCCCAAATCTACCGCTTGTCGGTTTAATAGGAGGAACTTATATCATGGCAAAACAAAAATATAAGGTGCTATCCCCGGTGATCCAAGCCGGGGTTATTGTGAATTCTGGTGAAATCGATCTTGATGATAAGTATGGAGCCAAACTAGTTGAAAAAGGCGTACTTGAAGAAGTGACACCAGCAAAGAAAGCGGACAGCACAAATAAAACCGAAGTGGATACCGCAAATAAAACCGAATAGGCTGGTGAGTAATATGGACCCGATACGTCTCGAAGCCTTACTCACTAAGCTTAAGGTTCTGCTGGGTCTGCCAGTTACTGAAACAGAGAAGGACGTGCAGCTGTCTTTTGCCCTCAACTTTACGATTGATGGTATCAAAAACTACTGCAACATATCTGATATCCCGGAGCAGTTAGAAAACACAGTATTGCTGATTGCAAAGGACTATTACCTCAACCAGTTTTTAGCTCCGGCTGCAGCTGGTGAAGGTGAAAAGAACGTCCAGAGCATCAAGCGCGGTGACGTGCAATTCACATTCTTTGCGGATGCTAAGCTGGGCGTTGAGGGTACCGCCTTTATTAAGGCATATGGCGCGCAGCTTAACGCATTCCGCAGATTGAGGTGGTAGCATGCAACTGGGCAATCCAGCAACAGAACGCAGGCTTCTTGAAATGACCTATACGGGCGTTTGCCGAGTCGAAGGACAGACAACCCGCAAAGACCCCGTAACAGGCGTAGAACGACCCACAAAGGGCGTTATATTCGACAACCAGCCGTGTGCATTGTCTCAGGCATCATTACCGAGTGCCCAGCAGACGGACACAAACAACGACATTGCCTATGATGGCAAGCTCTTTATTGCTCCGGATGTCGTTATCCCCTCCGGAAGCCGTATCTTTGTTACGCAGGACGTAATGAGCTATGAATTTCAGCAATCGGGCGAGGCGTTCATTTACCCAACTCACCAAGAAATCAAAATGAAGCGGGTTGGTAAAGCATGAGCTTTGCTGAGTTTGATTTTAGTGAGTTTGAGCAACTGGGCAAGAGCCTGCGAAAGATGCAGGCCGATTATCCGCGCTTTGTGGAGGACTGTATAAGAGAGCTTGCCAGTAGGCTCCTGGCTAAAACGGTTGCGAGGACTCCCGTAGATACGGGAATGCTCCGGCGTAACTGGCAACTGGGAACTGTAGAGCGTGTAGGAGGGGGTTACAGCATTGAATTGTTTAACCCTATCGAATATGCGCCTTATGTGGAATACGGGCACCGCACACGGCTACACACAGGCTGGGTAGAGGGGCGGTTTATGCTGACTATTTCCGAAAGGGAACTTGAACGCGAACTGCCTGCGCTGATGGATCGTAAGCTTAAACGCTTCATGGAGGACCATTTGAGGTGATGCAATGGAAGATGTTAAAAACGGAATATTGAAGTACCTGAGCACCTTTCAAACGGGTGTCCCAGTGTACGATGAGCGAATCGAGCAGGGTTTCAAGGAACCATGCTTTTTTGTGTTGATTATTGATGGAGCACAGAACCGGGAATTTAATCGCCGGTACATGCGGACTGATAGTTTCGACATTCACTATTTCCCGAGCCCCGACAACCCAGTGAAGCGCCGTGAATGCGAAACGGTTGCTGACCAACTGTACGAGGAATTGGAATACATCCAGTGGGAAGGCAGCCTTTACAGGGCGGTGGGGATGAAGCACCAAATTGCCGATGATGTGCTGCATTTCTTCCTGGATGTGAATGTTCATTTAATGCGTCCAAAGGGACCAGAAACAAAAATGAGGACTTTAAAACAGGAGGCTGGTATACGTGGCTGATAACCAAGAAACAGAAACCGAGACAACGCCTGCGGCAGCGCCTACGAAGAAAGAGGCGGCAACGTCCACAGCTTCGGTAGAACCCCGTTTTGCCAAAGAACAATTTCAAGATTCACAGCAGTTTACACAGATTGAAAAGGATACACTGAACGTCCTTCTAGAGGATGGCCAGGATTACACCATCGGCGAAGCTAAACGAGTTCTAACCGAGTGGTTGAAGAAGGAGGTTAAATAATGGCCGGCACTTGGGTTACACAGAATAAGGACCTACCTGGCGTATATACCAACGTTGTATCTGAGCCTAAACCATTAGGCACGTTAAGCGATCGTGGTACCGTTACCCTGCCATTGACATTAAGCTGGGGGCCAGCAAAACAAATCATTACTATTGATGCTGGTGATGATATTTCAAAAGCGTTGGGATACGACATTACACATACAAGCCTCCTGTTGGTTAAGGAGGTTCTTAAACGCGCTAAAACACTGCTGGTGTACCGATTAAACGAAGGGACAAAGGCTACAGTTACAAGCGGCAATCTTGTCGCTACGGCGAAGTATGGCGGCGTGAGAGGTAACGATATTTCAATCGTTATTCAGGCCGATATAGATACACCGTCTAGCTTCAATGTTCGCACCCTGGTTGAGGGCCGAGAGGTAAACACACAAAAGGTTGCTAACATTGACGGGCTGGTTGCGAACGAGTGGGTTAGCTTCAAGGCGTCAGCTACAGATAAGACGTTGGCAGCTACGGCCGGGGCTCCGCTGACTGGCGGGGCTGATGGCACGGCAACCAATGCAGACCATTCGGATTATATGGCTGCTATTGAGACGCAAGACTTCAACACCATTGGAGTTCCTTACGATGATGCAACGCTGAAGCCTTTGTATACCACTTACGTTAATCGCCTGCGGAATGACGAGGGCAAAAATGTACAAGTGGTACTACCAAACTATAGCGCGGCCGACAGCGAAGGAGTAATAAACGTCACAAACGGCGTTATTCTTTCAGACGGCACGGTGATCGACAAGGTTAAGGCAGTTGCCTGGGTTGCAGCTGCAACGGCAGCAGCAAACGTAAACGAATCCCTTACTTACGCCGACTACGAACGCCATTGAGGAATTCAATGGACAAACAGACGTGACTATAGTTGCTGGGACGGACAAAGATGCACTTTACGCTGAATACTTCGTTAAGCCTGTAGACAGTGCGGAAAAAATCTATCAGAAAGCGCGGGTGAGATAATATGGCATGGTTAAAAGCGAAGGACACCATTTCCGGTCAAGAGGGCCGGGCATACGCTACGATTGACGGCGATGTGGAAGAAATGTTCTACATTAAGTCGTTGGAAGCAACAGTGGAAAAAGAAAAAACCGATGTTAAAACCCTAGGAAAGCGTGGTACCCAACATAAGGCCAACGGCTGGAGTGGTTCCGGTAGTATGACGGTCTACTATACAACAACTCGTTTCCGTCAATTGATGCTTAAATACATCAAAGAAGGCGTTGATACCTACTTCGACATCATGGTGGTAAACGACGATCCATCGTCTTCTATCGGGCAACAAACAGTAATTCTCAAAGGTGTAAATCTAGATAGTGTCATTATGGCTAAAGTCGATACCGATTCCGAAGTATTGGATGAGGATATCGACTTTACTTTTGATGATGTGGATATTCAAGATAGCTTTACCGCCCCTACATTGGGAGCCTAATTTTAACTAAAGGAGATTAATATAAATGAGCGACTTGACTTTGTTTTATGCACAAAACGTGGATTCTGAAATTACTGAAGATGTGGCAATTTCACCTCGATTCAAGGATAAAGAGGGCAAGCCTGTAAAGTGGGTTATTCGTAGTATCCCAGAAACTGAAAACTCTGTACTTCGCAAGGAGTCAACAAAGAAAGTGAAAGGGAAGAACGGTATCTACTCCAATGAATTTGATTCAGAGGCATACTTGTCCAAAATGGTAGTAGCGGCAGTTGTTTACCCAAATTTGAAAGATGCGGAATTACAAAAATCGTATGGTGTTCTGGGTGCTGAATCACTCATTAAGAAGATGTTACTATCCGGTGAGTATTCTACTTTGCTGGATAAAGTGCAGTCTCTGAGCGGTTACGATCGAGATATGAACGAATTGGTTGATGAAGTAAAAAACTCATAAAGGAGGATAGCGGGGAAGCTAACTATGCCTACTATGCCCTCCATGAACTCCATATTCTGCCGCATGAACTGATGGCAATGAGTCAGCGTGAACGTGCTGCTATTTACGCTATGATCTCTTATAGAATAGACCAAGAGAAAGCTGCTCGAAAGAAATAAGCAGGACAAATATTCCAAACCTCTTGATTTGCTATCATAGTGATAGTATAATGATAGTACAGGAGGTGAGGATTTGAGAACGCTAAATATGAAGATGCCCGAAAAACTTTATGAAGATTTAACACAAAAAGCCAAAGACATGAATATATCCTTGGCGGCGTTGATCAGATTAGTTTGTTCGGAATATCTTGATAAGCAAAAATAAAAGGAAGCCCTTCTCCCCGACAAGAGATAAAAGGACTTCCCAACCAGGTTGTTGCCAACCTGTGAAATATTATAGCACGGGTTGCAACCTCCTCGCAATTAACAAGGAGGCAACATCAATGGAAAACACGTCCAAAGAAACCCGTATGACTGAAGAGGTTAGTGAATTTATCGAAACTTGGATGCACACTTCACCGAGTGATCAAAGAGTTGGGGAAGCGACTCAAATTTATAACTATATCATGAATCGTTTTGATAGAACTCATTGGCTGGCATTAGGAGCCATTTACACCTTTGGTTTTCAAGAAGGGAGGCGAACTGAACGCGCAAGAAAACAAAAAAATAAACAAGCAATTCAAGTACAGAGAGTAAGCAACGAAGATATATCAGAGCCGGAACGATTATACGTCTTGCAATATCAGAATAAACTTAAAGAGCAATGTTTAAATATATTACTCGCTATAGTCGATGATGAATTGTACGACAAAGAAAATATCAAAGCCGATGTTATCGATATAGTCAAAACGTTAAATGAATTAGAAGCAATCTTCCCTTTATATAAGGGGGTTGCGCTCTAATGCCACGTTATTTCGATCATCAAATGTTCTTAGAACGTGTTGCAATCCTTGGGAACGGTGAATACACCGTTCTTGGGGAATATAAGAAGGCTAAAGAAAAGGTTTTAATCAAGCATAATATATGCGGTCATGAGTACTTGGTTGAACCTGACAAATTTTTGGCCGGAAGGCGTTGTCCGGTATGCGCCGATAAGAACCGTCATGTCAGAAGGCGTTTACCCTTAGAGGAAGTCAAAAGAAGAATGTTCGAACGAGCTGGAGATGAGTTCAGTATAGTAGGAGAATATAATGGGAGAGCCAAACACACCACTCTAAAGCATAACGTTTGCGGCCATGTTTGGGGTGCGAGAATAGATAACTTTTTAGAACTTGGAAGAAGATGCCCTAAATGCGGGGTGAAACGAAGAGGTTTGAAAAGAAGACTGACGCAAGAACAATTCGAAGAAAAGTTTCAATCCGCATTAGGCGATGAATACGAACCATTGGAACCTTATGTGACGGATAAGCGGAAAATCAAGGTTTTGCACAAGGGATGTGGAACTGTTTTTTTAGCGCCGCCAATGACCTTGTGGAAAGGCCATGGCTGTCCTGTGTGCAGGAAAAGTAAGGGTGAGTTGAAAATAGTTAATTTCCTGAATGATGCGAACATTGAATATATTCCTCAATATTCCTTTGATAATCTTAAATACAAGCTTAAATTAAACTTTGACTTTGCTGTTTTCAAAGACGAAAAGTTGATGTGTTTGGTTGAGTACGATGGAGAACAACACTTCCAACCTGTCAAAGCGTTTGGCGGAAAAGAGGGATTTGCGAAGGTTAAAAAGAGAGATCAACTTAAAGACCAATACTGCAAAGAAAACGAAATAAAATTAATCAGGATACCGTTCACGCAATTTGATAATATCGAGGGGATTCTTGAACGAGAATTGAAGATTTTATCGAAGTGAAAATAATAGACTAACCCCTCCTTGTTTGGTAGAATGATGGTAAAATCTACCCATTCATGGAGGGTCATTTGTGAAAAAAGTCCTAACTTTAATTTTATTGGTGATTTCATTAACGATTGTTACTGCCTGTTCTTCTGCTAAAGAAGAAGCGGCTACACCTACTCTTGATGATTATGTAAAAGCATTTACGGATGCAGGGGCAAAAGACCGAGGCGAAAATGCTTTTACCTTAGTCGGCGCATCCAGCGGAAAGTTCCTTTCATTAAGTAATGACTCTATTCAAATTATCCAATATGATTCAGAGGAGGACGCTCAGAAAGCCAAAGAAGAACAACCTAAACTTAAGAATTGGTCAATACGAGGGAAAGTATTGTTAAGTTCTCAAAGCGACGAAGCAAAAAAGATATTTGATGAACTGAAATAAATTGGTTGAGAATGGCGCCTGTGAAGGCGTCTTTTTTTATGCCAGAAAGGAGAAATGATGGCAACTGTATCAGCCAGTCTCCAGTTATTTGATAATTTCTCGCAACGTTTGAACTCAGTAAATCAAGCCGTTGAGAGTACTACGCGTCATATGGAATGTCTGCAAGCGATAGCAAGAAATAATATAAGGATAAGCGCAGATGGTAGTAATGCGATATTCCAGTTGAATGCCGTCCAACGAGCTATACAAGCTATTAACGACAGAATACTAATCCATATTGATGCCGCTAATGCTATTCGTGAATTGGAAGTGGTCAAAAACCATATCAGGGGAATGGGTGCGGGATCAGTTGTGAATATTGTAGTGAATTCCGCAGACATTCTACGTGAGATCACACTTATACGCGACCGCATAAGGATGATGTTCACTAGGTCGGTTGTAGACATAACACTTAATGCCGGGGATATTATTAGCCAAGCGAGACGCATACGACAGCAAATCGAAAGTCAACTGCGCCATATACACGCCCGTATACAGGTTGAATTACCGATAGCCCTGCAAGCAATGTTCGGAAATCTACAGATGCTTGTGCTAAGGCTGATTAGAGTTGTGCGGCAATTACGGACAACCAGCGGCGCAAATGCCGCTGAACTTCAAAACGCATTGCAACGGATAGCGGATTTGGAAAGAAAAATAGCCCAATTGCAAGAGCAGATAAACGGAAGCTTGAGAAGAGGCGAGGGTGCATCGTCTGGCTTGCTGGCTAACCTCAAGGGCATGGCCGCTGCCTATCTATCACTCCAAGGAATAAAAGAATTATTCAGTGCTACCGTGGGCGGTGCAATGGATCAGCAGAAGATGGAAGACATGTTTGTTGCTCGTACGGGGCAGGAAGATGTAGGACGCGCAATGTTTGATCGCTTTAAGAAAAACGCATTGGAAGCCGGGCAAGATGTAAATGAGTCTTTGAAAGGCAGTCTTTCCTTTTTCTCAGCAACGCAAAATGTTGATCAACTCGAGAAGCTTAATAACCTCGCCCAACGATTGAATGCCTTTGATAGTGCAGGAAATGGAATGGAGGGAGCTGCCTTCGCCCTTAAGGAAGCATTATCGGCCGATATTGTGTCCTTGGCTGAACGCTTCAATATGGGGAAATCCGATATCCGTGCATCTGGCATCGTGGACTTTGCCAAGAAAGGTGACATCGACGGTTTTATCAAAGATTTTGACAAGTTATTGGAGTCTCAAAAGATGGGGCAAAAAGCGTTTGATACTATGCTGGCAAGTCCGGCCAAACAGTTAGAGATCATGAAGAATAACGTAAGATCCATGTTTGCGGACGCTGGTGGCGCTGCTACTAAGTCACTCCTACCAATGATCCAAATGCTAAATACCGCCTTTCAACAAGGCAAATTTGACGCCTTCTTTGCTAATCTGAGCCAAGGTTTAGATTGGGTAGTACAGAATGCCATTAAAGTGTTTAATGTTATATCTCAAGTTTACGGCTTCATCTCTAGCAATTGGCAGAACATAGCTCCTATTGTTAAAGGAGTTGCAGCAGCGTTTATCGCTTGGAACCTTGCAATGAAGGCTGTAGCAGTTACCCAAGGGATTATAGCTTTTGCCACAGGAAGTAGTACAGCCGTGATCTTTGCCCAAACGTTAGTTACTCGTGGTCTTTCTGCGGCATGGGCCACTTTAAACGCAACAATGAAAGCAAACGTGTTTATTGCCATACTGACTGTGCTGGTGGCAATTGTGACGTGGATGTACGAGGTGTATCAAACCAACGATATGGTGGCAGCAGCGATGTTGCTAAAGTGGGATCAGATTTTAAACTTTTTCGATCAAGTACCTATCTTTTTCGCAAAAGTCGGAGTCGGTATCGCTCAAGCATTCATGAATGCAAAGGCCAGCGTTATGCAGACGATGCAAGACATGACTAACGGAGTCATAAGAAGTGTTAACGACATGCTTGACGCATTGGGCAGAACAGGTATGGTCGACGTTAAATTTATAGACGAGGTGCGTTTTGCGGATGATTCCAAGATAGCTGCGGATAACTTCAAAAATAAAAGTGACGCAAAAATTGCTGCAATGGAAGCAAATGCTGCCGCTAAAGCGAAGCAAAGGCATGAAGAAACGATGGAATATACACGGCAGAGATATTTTGATAAGCGCAAGCAAAACCAAACTGCCGCAGCAGATAAACCTTTCGACTTCACCAAATGGAACGCAGCAGCCGATGCAGCTAAAAAAGCTAATGCTGGAGATGACAAAAAGAAAAACGTTGGCAAGGTAGATAAAGTCGGCAAGATCGAGGACAAGGTTGATATTTCCTCTGAAGATTTGAAGGTAATGCGGGATATCGCAGAGATGAAGTCAATCCAAAACTTTGTTACTCTTACACCTACGGTACAGGTCAAGACAGGCGACATCAACAACGGGGCTGATGTGGATACGATTATTAAGAAGATCGGTGATCATCTGGAAGAGCAGTTTGTTTCAACAGCACAGGGGGTGTACACCTAATGGAACACGCCATACTACTAAGCTACAACAACGGAGAAGAAGCATTTCGTATCCCAGTCAATCCGCCTGAAATGAGTATCAAAGAGGCTGGAGATGGTTCCACATTTAAAATTGTGGACGGGGGCGAGATCAACGCGATTCAGTCACGGAAACTTACGGAGATATCCTTCGATAGCTTTTTCCCTGGACAAGCGTACCCATTCGTCAACACCGATGAATTACGTCCAATACCTGAATATATAGCCTTAATAGACAAGTGGATGGACACTAAGCGGCCCATCCGCTTTATTTATTCTGCAATCAGTTTTGATCCAGGTGCGCAAAAGAGCCCGCAAGAGATCGCTATAAATATGCCAGTGACCATCGAAGAGTTTGAATGGAAGCCAGTAGCCGGTACATCGGATATTGAATACACCATCACATTTAAAAAGTACGTTTTTTACAATGCGGTGCAGGCCAAGGTAAAGAAAACCACAACCAAGGCAGGCGCAAAAAAGACCACGACCACAAAGGCGAAGGCAAAGCGACCCAACGAGAAGGTAAAGCCCAAGTCTGTCAAGGTCAAGGCAGGCGATACGCTTTGGATTATCGCTAAGAAAAACCTGGGTGACGGGTCCCGCTACAAAGAGATCCAGACGCTAAACAAGATTACGAATGCACAGGCCAAACGGCTAAAGGTTGGGCAAGTGCTAAGACTGCCGGGGTGATGGCATGGATATATTCATAGACAACCGGGATGGTAACGTGTGGCAGGTGTCCGGCGAGGCTATGGCGGGCAAGGAAAATGCCGCTGGGTTGGTGACTGAATTAACTTGGAAGACCGAACGCACCGGGAGCCCAGGCAGCGTAGATATCACGCTTGTTAGAGATGGCATCTACCAAAACAAAAAGTTCAAGGTCCAGAATGGGGATATCGTCCGGATTACCAGAGGCAAGTACAAGATATTCTACGGATATGTGTTTTCGGTGGAGCAGTCGGAAAATTCTGATATGAAGATTACCGCATACGATCAAATAAGGTATCTCAACGCCAACGACACTTATGTTTTTAAAAACTTAACGGCAGGCGCGGTGATAAAGCGGATCGCTGAGGACTTCAAACTCAAAACAGGCATGATTGCCGATACGGGATACAAAATACCTGCTATGGTCGAGGATAACCAAAAGCTATTAGACATCATCTACAAGGCCATTGACCAGACGCTAATGTCTACCGGAACAATCTATGTATTTTACGACGACTTTGGCGCTCTGGCCCTTAAACGTGCCGCTGATATGCTTGTATCTGTATCCGTGGGTGATGGCAGTCTAATGACCGGATACGCGCTTAAACGGTCCATAGACAGTGAGACGTACAACTACGTTAAACTGGTGCGGGATAATAAAGAGAGTGGTAAACGAGATGCTTACGTCTACCAGGATAGCAACAATATAAAGAAATGGGGCAAGCTCCAGTTGTATGACAAAGTAGACGAAAAAATGAACGCAGCGCAGATTAAGCAAAAGGCGCAAAACTTGCTCACTTTACACAATAGGGAGAGCAAAAGCTTGAGTATAGATGCTATGGGGGATTTAAGTATCCGGGCAGGTTGTTATGTGCCTGTATTTATAGATGATCTGAAGGTAAGCCAAGTTTACTTGGTAGATTCATGTACACATAAATTTTCGGGTTTAGAACATACCATGTCACTCGAATTGAAGGTGATTTAATGTACAAACAATTACAAAAAATGGCGTTGGAAACTATGAAAGCATCCAAGCCCAGCGAAGGTATGCTTGGACAGGTCACTGCTATTTCACCGCTTGAAATTACTGTAGATCAACGTTTGGTGTTGGACGAGGAATTTCTATTAATCACTGAGCGGGTAACACGTTATGAGGTTAGTCTTACACATAGCCATGTGTATAAAGACGAGACTCCTACTGAGACGGCAACAAAGACCACTCAAACCGCTTTGCCTGATGTGTTGGTGATCCGCGAAGGCCTTAAGGTAGGCGATGCCGTGCTATTACTACGAATGCAAGGCGGTCAACAGTTTGCTGTGCTGGATAAGTTGGTGACACCATGATACCAGAAGGCGGCAGCATCGTTGATGAAGAGATTGAGGAAGAAGAAATGCCCACCAAGACATATGCCTTAGACTTCACGAATGGACGCGCACGCGGCGTTGTGGACGGTCTGGAGGCTATGCGGCAAGTGGTATATAAGATACTCCAAACATTACGTTACGAAAACTTAATATACTCTGATGATTACGGAGCTGAGATAGACCGGCTGCAAGGGCAGAGCCGGTTATTTGTGCAGACTGAGCTTAAGCGATTAGTGCGTGAGGCTTTGCTGGCGGATGACCGGATTACAGATGTGAGAGATTTTCAATTTATCTTTACAGGATCGGACGTACTGGCAGAATTCGAAGTCGTTACTACGCAAGGTAATTTCAGGAACGAAACGGGGGTGAGCGGCATTGTATGAGGCTCAAACATTTGAGACCATCTTAGAGCGCATGCTAGCTCGTATACCGGACAGCATGGATAAACGGGAGGGCAGTGTTATATATGATGCGTTGGCCCCAGCTGCTTCCGAATTAGCGCAAATGTATGTGGAATTGGATACGAATATAAGCTTGATATTCCCGAACGCCGAAAACGAGGAATATTTAGACTCGGCCGTGGCATGGTCCGGTATAACTCGTAAAGAAGCAACCAAAGCACATTGGCGAGGAAAGTTTTACGACAGCCAAGGTGTTCTCATGGATGTGCCTATTGGTAGCCGCTACAGCATTGAGGATCTAAACTATGTTGTACTCGGTAAATTGGGTGGCGGCCAGTTTGTAGTGGAATGCGAAACGGCTGGGCTAATAGGTAATCAATTTTCGGGTTCACTGTTACCGATTGATTTTATAAACGGGCTGGCTCGGGCTGAATTGGTCGATTTGTTAGTGTCTGGAGAAGATACCGAAACGGGGGCAGCGTTGTTTGATCGTTATCAGGACAAAGTGACTAAACCGATAACGAGCGCGAACAAGAATCAATATGTCGTGTGGGCTCGTGAGGTTTCAGGCGTTGGGGATGCGAAAACTTTCCCGCTCTGGAATGGTCCTGGCACGGTTAAAGTAGTCGTCTTGGATAATAACAAGCGAACTCCTTCGGCGGCAGTCGTCCAAGCTGCACAAAAATATATAGATCCTACACAGGATGGGCACGGCGAAGGGGCCGCTCCAATCGGACCAGTGGTTACAGTTGTGGGAGCTGGTGAAGTGCCTATTAACGTCAGTGTGCGGGTTCAACTCGCAAGGGATGCGACTGCGGATGATGTAAAAGAGCAGTTGGAAGCCAGCATTAAAAAGTATCTGGAGGGTTTGGCCTTTAACGAAACTGATACGTTGGTGCGGATTACTCGGATAGCAAACTTTATTTTGGACGTGCCGCCTGTTATCGACTACTTTGATTTGACCATTAACGGAGTGACCAGCAATATTCAAGTGCCTTTGGATTCGGTTGCTGTGCTCGGGACGGTGGATATACATGTCTAAAAACTTATGTCTTATCTGCCTGACTATTATCAGGAGATTGAAGAGTTCGTACAGATAATGGACGCTGAAGATATCGAGTTCGACAAGTTGAATGCAGCGATAGTAGATACATTCCGCCAGTTTCACCCGGAGACAGCAACCTGGGGCATTAAGTATTGGGAGAAGGATCTAAAAATAGTCTCCATGCCTTCCAAGCCGATTGAGCAGCGCCGCAGCGTGGTTATCTCTAAGATGCGCGGGAGCGGCAAGGTGTCGGCTAGCATGATCAAAAATGTGGCAGATAGCTACGATCGTGGCGAGGTTGATGTAACTGTGTTTCCGTCTGAATACTATTTCGTAATCAGATTCATTGGGACTCTAGGCATACCACCGAACCTACAAGATTTGAAGGATGCAATAGAGGAAATAAAACCGGCACATTTAGAAGTAAGATATAAATTTCGCTATTTGGTTATTCGTGAAATACACCATGTAATGCGGATAAACGAAATAAATAAAACACCATTAAACAATTTTGCAGGAGGTGTGCCGATTGGCTAGTAATACACCTAATTTGAGTTTATACATGAAGGACCCGGTAGCAGACGGGAATGATTTTTTTGATGTTGAAACAATGATGAATGACAACTGGGAGAAGATTGACGGTTTTGCTGGTGGTATGGATGAGGTTAAAGAACGCCTTAATACTATATCCCGTCAGGGCGTAGCACTACAGCCAGGTGTGCAGATCATCAACGTTGCCAAGTCATCCTTATTCCAGCTTTCTGGTTTGACAGGCCGGATGTTGGCAAATCTGCTCGGGCGGATGGGGAATTGCGAAAACGTAGGATTGTGGTCTTCTAACACGACCATAGCATTAGATACAACTAACAAAACCAGCGGGACCAGCAGTTTTAAGCTTACGCTAGGTTCTGTACCCGCTACAGCTTCAGCAAGCTTTTTAACCACGCCCGGGAAAAAGTATGTAGCCATTGCCGATGTGAAAAATGGTAATACCAGCAAAGTGGCCGTATCTATAAACGGTATTGCTGGAGCTGCGGGTAATGAGGTTACATCGTCCTCTGTTTTTGCACCTTCAGTCGTGCGGTTTGCAGCTACTGACTATTTTCACATTGTTACGATCACAGGCACAGGCAACAGCGGAAGCACTTTTAATATGGACAGTGTGCGCGTTTACGAGGTCAGCGAGGCGGACTATGCAGCCGCCGCAACCCTTACGCCTTTTCAGGTAGCAGCTAAGTATCCATATGTCGATAGCATAATGACTGTACGTAATCCGTATGTGATACGGTACGGTGAAAACCTTTTACCTAGCTTTTACGAGTGGACGCTAGTTGACACCAAGGCGACAGAGCCATATGCAGCAGCCATGACACCAACTGTTTCTAACCGCGTTACCTATTACGAGGCAGCTACAGTCCCAGGAAAGACATACACCCTTTCGGCGCAGCACAACGGGAATATCGCTCTATCATTCTTAGATTCCAGTGGTAACGTTATCGGGACACCATCCTATACAACATCACAGACGGTATCCGGTACAGCACCAGCAAACGCGCAGCGGATGAGGGTATCTTTTTCGAATCTAACCGTCACAACGGGTATACTGACTATTTCAAACCCAATGCTCAACATTGGTAACATAGCAAAACCATTCAAACCGCGTGAAGACTCAATGTTAGCGTTACAAACAGACCTGTACGCTGATCCAGTTACAGGAGCTAATGCAGATACAGTGTTTGAGCTTGACGGACAATACTTCAAGGCCAAGAAGTGGCAAGGGCTGACGCTGGACGGTAATCAAGATTGGGCGTACAAAGACACTAGGGCAGGCAACAAACAGGTAAAACTATCCTTGCCCAACTCAAAGACCGATAGCGAAAGAGTTACTAAGTATGACGGCAAGCTAATCGCACACGCCTACCCGTGGACGGATGCTGATCAATCGTTTTAGTCGGCTGAGGGGTTATTCATCTCAATACCCGTTGCGGACAGTGGATGGGCGGACGGGTACCAACCAGACCAGAACGACATCAAAGCCTATTTCTGCGGCTACAAAGCTTATGACGCTAATACCATAACGCCAGCGCAAGCACAGGCAGCGACAACAGCGACGTGGAACGGTACAGGTACTAAGTATTGGGTGCAACGTGTGGGCGCTCCTAACTTCACGCAATCCGTACCGCAACAATCCTATGCAGGGTACACACCGTACCAACTTGTATACCAACTCGCTACGCCTACAGTAGAGCCTATTGTTCCAGAGGGACAGCTAAGTTTTGTTGAGGGAGACAATCAGGTTGAAGTAGGCACAGGGGTAATCATTCGTGAAAAGGCAAAGCTTTACCAAGAGTTACCTGTATCAGGTGTGGGCAGATGGAACATCAACAATGGTAGCCCAGGAGAGTATCAGGCATCTCTTTTGAACTACAGAGTTGACAGGTTTATCGGTATTTACCGAAATTCGCAGCGTGACAGCTGGACATTGTTCCCTAACACTGTAACACCTGCTGGTGCTCTGGCTCAAAGTTACAATGTGGATACAGCCGCAGCCTATACCGTTTCATACCTTGCGTTCATGTCGTCTCCAGTCGTGCCGTTCACAGGTTCCTACGCAGCCAATGAAAAAACGCTGCTTGCGGACTTGGTGGACAGTGTACAGCAAAACACGGCGCGTGTGAGTGTACTTGAGAACAAGAAGGCTGACAAAGATAATCCCGCATGGATTACGCCTATTTTGCTTAATGCTTGGATTAACTATGGTGCGAACGATGATACGGCGGGTTTTTTAAAGGATTCCCAGGGTTATGTTCACATTAAGGGTACAATAAAACTTGGCGCGCTCAATGTTCCTGTATTTACCTTGCCTGTAGGGTATAGACCTAAATCAACATTGAGATTCACGATTAACGCAACGAATAAATTCGGGGCAATGAGAATCGGAGTAGATGGTGCAGTAATTATGGAAACAGGCGTGGATGGGACGTATGTGTCTTTACAGATACCGCCGTTTTTAGCAGAACAATAAAGGAGGGAACACCATGAAAGTAGTTCCTAAAGTAAATACAGATGGCCTCTACATAGAGGTGGTAGAAGTGGACGATGCCTTTTCCGGTGTCGTCCCTTTTTATGCCCAGCCAGATAACACCGATCAGGATGCGGATTCAGAGCCAACAACACCCAAGATTGCCGGGTACATTGTTGGCGTACCACTTACAATAACGGGCTTGTTCAAACCGCGTTTTGATCTTGCTGCGTGGGAAACGTATCAAGCAGCCGTTTATGAGGCACAGGAGGCGTATATAACCGCATTGGATGACTGGCAGGCTAAGGGACGGAATCCAGAAAACCAACCTGTATATGTTGCTCCTAAGCAGCCAGACAAGCTATGGATTGAGGGACTTACGCCAGAACAGATAGCGGAATTAACCAAGCAGCCAGAACCGCAGCCAAAGCTTCGTGAAGAACTTACGAATACACAGATTGCAATGGCTGATATGTACGAGCAAATGCTTGCAATGCAAGCTGAACTTAAAGCTCTTAAAGAGGGGAGGTGATTAACGTGGCAGCCATATATGGATCTCTAATCATGAAAGGCATAAAGACGTTTGCTCAGGTGCCAGATATACAAAAGGAACCGGTTAGAGCATATCTAGCAAGTTGGGGATTAGACGTGGATGGCACACTTTTAGAAAAGTAGGATGGGTAAGACAGTGAAAATTATTGAGCAAAAATAGAGAGACGGGGGAAAGGTCATGAATGAAACGGGGGATATCTTCAAAGGAGGGGAAGGGGATGTAGTGCCGATCCAAAGGCTTGAAGATGTGGAAAAAGGTTTGTCAGCACTGGGAGATGAATTCGCTAGGCTTGCAGCAGAAAGTAGAACCATGCAACTTAAACTGAACTATCTGGATGAAAGCCGGAGCCGCCATGAAGAAGATGTAAAGCAAATCAAACAGTCTGCTGCAGAAATGAAGATTCAATTCAACGAAATTATGCGCCGGTGGGACACCTTGGATGCACGTATGTTCCAGTTACTTCAGCAAAGCCAAGAAGATGAAAAGGCAGGCCAAAAGAGTTGGATGGACTTCACTAAGTTTGTTCTAGGCGGCACGATCATTGCTATAGTCGCATTCATTTTTAGAGGGGGATTGTGATAATTGTTTAATCCAAAAAAATACACGATAGAACGGCGCTACATAAACAAGCGCCATAACGTAAGACCGGGTACTCGATTAACGTCGGGTACGCCGGTCTTTTTAGTTGCTCACGACACAGGTAATCCAGGAGCTTCAGCGGATAACCACTTTACCTATTTTCAAAATCTAAAAGACCGGTCCGCATCTGCTCAGGTCTTTGTGGATGATAAAAAGATTCTGGAAATCATCCCAACCGGTACCGGACCCGACCCGGCAGAAAAGGCATGGCATGTCTTGTATAACATTAAGCTTGATAACGAGTTGTATGGCGATGATGCAAACGATATTGCCCTTGGTGTAGAACTATGTTTCGGTGGCAAAATCGACACGCTAGAGGCTCACAAACGCTTTGTATGGTATCTGGCATACTGTTGCAACAAATGGGGGATTAACCCACGTACACACATACCGAGCCATAAGCAGCTTGACCCAGCCCGCAAGAGGGACGTTGACCAAGCTCTGGCGACGATTGGAAAGACACTCAAGGAATTGGTTTATGACGTGGAAGCGGAGCTTAAAGGCGCTGCTGTGGCTCCTGCTACGCTGGACTTTACGCCGTTACCTGTGTATATCGCTCAATCCTTGATTGATAACTATGTATCTCCAGCTTGGTTTGCCAGCCAGAAGGCAGCGGACCAGGAAGGCAAAACGCATTTTCACAACCTTGCTAATAACCTGCGGGCAGCTGCTGGGTTGAACGAAAAGAATCTGCCGCTTGCTGGAGCTGTGAAGTTGTTTAAATCCAATGCCCAAGAAATTATCTTTCGTTGGCTTCAACCAGCTTGGTTCAAGGCTAAACAAGCAGGCGACAAGGAACAAATGCAACACTATAACAATCTGGTCAACTATCTGCGGCGTGCTGCAGGTTTGCCAACACAATAAGAGGGGGATTTATAAATGCAAACTATTATCGAAACCATACAACCATATGTAAGTACCGTCGCTACCGCCATTTTAGGAGTCCTGACAGCCATTGTTATAGCTGGGATGAACACGATTAAGGTGAAGGCTAATGAGTGGATAAATGCCCGTACAACGGAGTCACAGCGCGTCCTATTGCACAAATTGGCGGAAGAAGGATTTTCTCTCGCTAAGACAGTTTTCAAAGAGGCGGACGGTCCGAAAAAGCTACAACAGGCTTTATCCTACGTAACCAGACAGCTGCAACAAAGAGGGATTTATCTTACTGACATAGAGATTCAGGGAGCCATAGAAAAGGCGTACCTGGACTACAAAGCCAAGCAAAAACCCATTAACACGGAGGAAGCTACTATAGCGGATGCAGCAGCCAATGTTAGCACCGAAGTAGCAGCTCAAGCAGCAGCGAAAGAGGCTATGGCTAGTTTAGCAGCTAGGGTAAACGAACTGTTGTCACAGGCTACGGCGGAGGTATTCAATACCGTTCCTGTTAAGGTGCAATATGAAGCTGAGGCTATTCCAACATCGATAGGAGATGTTCAAGTGCACCCATCCACTGAATAGAGCAATAGAACTGTTGCATAATCTGAAATGTGAAGAGCTACTGTGCACATTATTTTTGGAGTGGATAGCAATATGGTTATCTAAGTAACTGGTGTAATTGGTGTATTTGAGGCGGTGATTTCGTACATCTTGGTCGAGGCTTGTGTGGATGGGAAGTCGGCTGGAGTTACGGGGACTGACTAGCTTGAATAATCGTAACCATTAGTAGGGTCAGTTAATTTGCTGAATCAGCTGGCAGCTTTCCTTAAGAATATAGCGCCTCCTGATCATTTACAATGAATTCAAAGAGGCGCTTTATATTTACATTTTTTATAATTAACAGTACAACTACCTATTATGTTATTGTTACTTTTTTTCATTGTTGTTGACTAGCCAACTCGGGCCTGTAACAAATCCTCTCAGCAACCGTTTTTCAGTAGTATACTTTGAAACACTAAACGCTCCTTTTCGTCATCAGACAATTAAACGCGTACTAGTAAGCAACCGATCTGTCCACTACTTCTAAGCGAATGTTTTTAATGGATACCAGCGTATGTTCAGTTTCTATCTTAACGTACCGGATATGGCTCACTTCTGGGTGTTTACTCTTGTATATTGTCCAAGGAATAGTGTAAACACCATCATATCTGTCATAATGCAACGGGGTCGAATCCTCTAAGTACCATTTTACTCCATCCTGAGAATAATACAGATTAACCCATTCAGGACTAGCTCCACGATCTTCCGTTTTTGCATTGAAAACACTCTTTATGCTATACATATTTCTTGGAACTCCAGGATCCCCCAGATCAAAGGTGTAAGACATGCCTCCAGCTTTAGCTTCCCATACTTGGCCAATATGGTAGGTATCAGCTGAAACTGTTTCAGGATAACTAGGAAGAATGGTGACTAAAGTAATCATTGCCATTAATAAAATTGAAAACCATTTATTTCTCATTAAATTTCATCCTCTCAAGTTGTTCCCACATTAGATATCTAGTTTTTTATCCTATTTTTAAAAGGTAAGTCTATTTATCAACCGGGTTATTATTACTCTAAAACATCGCAACTGAACAGATAAGTGTAGTGAGCCATGTCACTGTCTGAAGCGTCAAAGCAGTGTCTCGACGGTTACTGACTATGTTACTAAATCTAATTAATTCCTCATTAGAGAGTTCACCCCCTGTAATATATTAACTATATTTGTAATTATAAAGAATAAAATATAAATTTCACATAGGAGTAAATACCTATTTAGCATTTTGTTATGTGCATTTTTAGAAAGAACCGATATTATATAGAAACATCAGTGACACCCTGCTGGCGGTATTTTTCTGTTTTATAGGGGGAGGAATACATATGTTTAAATGGATATTCACCGTACTAATTACAATCCTATTAGCTGGCTGCAGCGTACAACAAGACGTTGTAAAGACCACTAAGAGCGACCCTGTAGCCGTTCCGGTAACGCAGGTATCTGCCGATACGGTCAAGCTGGAATTTCCGTCAGACCGTTATCCTGAAACAGCACAGCACATTAAAGAGGCTATAGCATCCGGAAAGTCACCAGTATGCACCATAGACCGCGAAGGAGCCGACCATAACCGTGAACTATCTCTGAAAGGTGTACCCACTAAAAAAGGCAAAGACCGCGACGAGTGGCCTATGGCGATGTGCTCCGAAGGTGGAGAGGGTGCAGACATTAAGTACATAAGTCCAAAGGATAATCGTGGAGCTGGATCATGGGTAGGTCACAAGTTAGACGACTACGCAGATGGGACAAAAGTTGAATTTATCGTGAAATAGAAAATCCCCGCTAACCTTAATTGGTCGGCGGGGAGTCTTTTTGTCATTGCTCATATGGGATTTACACCAAAAGATTTGGTATGTAATATAAAAGCCCTCCATTAAAGGAAGGCTATAAAAAAATCATAAATTTGTTTGATTATAAATATGAACTAACCAAAGCGATTGCTAAAATAACAAGAATAACCATAAAAAATATTTTATAACCAGGTTGCCCGTGTGTATTTTTTTTCTTCTTAATGTAGTAGACAGCCATATAACTTATTCCCCAAATAATCACTAAAACAGCTAAAATACTGGTCATAGAGTCTCCTTACTGTGTCGTATTACAAAGGTTCAACATCAAACACTGCCGCCCATGAAACAGAAACATAAACTCCGTTACCATTGTTATTAGCGCTCATACGTGCTGCAAACAATGCAAAGTATCCTGCGACTGATCCTGAAATACCTGAAACAGGAGGATACCAAGCAGTTGCCCCTGAAACGAGTGCGCCGCCACCTGCCACACTATTATAGTAATCTATCGCTTGTTTAGTTTGAGAGTCAGTGAATTTCCGATCATATCCCCACCAATGGTAGGTCCAGGATCCGTATTCTGCATTAAGCGAGATGGTATTGTCCTTTATGCTTAAATCGCTATTAACAGTAATTTTACCTGATTTTGATAACTCATTTAATTCATCAAAATGCTTTTGCAAATCCGATAAATTATACTGGTTATAAATATTTTCAGGAACGTCTTTTAGGGACAATACCCCATCCTTAACTTGTACATAGGGTTTTACTGCCTCAACTGCACTCTTTTGAGTTACACTTGAACTTGAATTTTGTGTGATTTGTTCTGTGGATGATTCAGCAGATGCTGCAATTGGAGCAACTGCTGTAAGAGCCAATACACCTGAAAGAATGATTGCTGTGTTCTTTAACTTCATCCAAAACCGTCCTCTCGAAATGGTATTATTTTGAACTACCAATCCAGTGTACCACAAAATAAGGAATAATTTGTGTGTTTTAAATAATTAAATGGAAAATGACACTATAGAACTATTTGTCTTACAGTAGTCGACAATATTCAAAAAATATAATTTAGTCGAATATCGAATGACAAAAATTTCAAAACTTATTGACAACTGTTAAATTATCGACAACAATAGATTGCAATAATATAAAAGTTTTGGGATTTCTGTATGAAGGGTGGATATGATATGAAGCATACACCTACGATTAGAGCAGAATTAGACAGATATCTAGAACAAAAGGGTTTGAGCTTAGCGCAATTTGGACAACTTGCAGGCATGAATAGGGGGATAATAAGTGCTATTGTGACAGGGAATAAGTCAATGTCTGTTAACCAGCTTGACCGAATCACTGAGGCTATGGGTTTACCAGAAGGGGAGTTTTACGATCTGTTTATAGAAAACTTCATCATCGACCATCCTCCGAATATGAGGCGTATCGAACCATTTTTGTTTCGGTGTGCGGAGTTGGACAAGTTGGATGCGATCCGTCGAGTGGTGGGAGCTATCATGGACAATCTACTCTACTCACCCAAGCTATTTGAAATAGCGGAAAAATTATTGTCGCAGGGACGACATGCGGCTGCATTGTTGCTGTATGAGGGGGTAGCTGAAGCGGAGAGATATCAACATTCTGAGCGTTTGGCAGTCTGCCAATATCGTATACTACGGAGGCGGCCATTCTTTAAGCGATGCCGTTATTTACGTGCCTGAAGAACGAACCTTGATTGCTGGTGATTTAATACCAACAAGACGATTCCGGTCATGCCATACGGTAATCCATACGCTTGGATACGCATCCTTAGACGCATTCAAAGAGATCTTAAGGTAGATACTGTCATTCCCGGGCATGGAGATGTGTCCACTCCAGATAAAATCCTAGATGTCATTCGCTTTTTAGAAAAAACGATCGCTTATGTGTCTGAAGCTGCGACGAGCGGAAAACCAGAGTCTTACTGGTTAAATGAAGGTGTATTAAATGGCTATGAAGATTGGCATCTAGCTCAGTATTTCAGATGGAATTTTCGCTGGCTCTTCAATACAATGCTTGTTCAAAAAAATAGATGAGACACAACTAGCACTCCCTTTAACTCCACCAGATTCACAAGACCAGTTCTGAATGTCAACCCGGCAGCACGTTTGGGGATTTTCAAACGTAATTGGCAGTCTGCTTGTTAGGTTAACCTGCCACGTTAGCTTAACATCGCCGTTCAGTCTACAACTTTTCAGCAGGCTGCCGTAACTATGTTAGATCTGGAGATAAAGACGCGGAGGTGTACAGAAAGCATAAAAAGTTAGTTGCTTGCTTTAGAGCAAAATAACTATATTCTGGGGCCGGATAAGTCTACACTACGAGATATCGTCATTCTGGAGAGTTGGGAGCGGGATAGAGCATACCTATGCCGCCAAGAGAAGGTGAGATATTTTAGAATATTAAAATTCAGAAAGATCATTGCTACTTCCTTTGTCTCAATATACAATAAAAGGAAAATGTTGATGGAACCGAATGGTGTGTGGCAACATGGCTGCTTGAATCTCAAAAAAATCACGTGAAAAATACCAATTCTGGCGAATGAGGGCAGATGTAGACGAATAAAACTTTCTGAAGATAAGCCCAAACAAGCTATACAATAGAAGATAAGTTTTATGACGTTCCTCTGCGCGAGTAAATCAAAGATGGGCGGCATGATGTAATAAGGGCCTCAAAAACCTGTAATCCCGCTATTTAAAGGGCTCCCGAGAGGAAGCCCTTTTTTATACCATTGCTACACCATGAGTGCTCAAACAGCTTACAGCAGAGTTTATGTAATTCGGCAGTTTACGTTAGATCATTTGCTCTAATAGTTTCTAACATACTGGTTGATTGATAACTCGCACAGGTGAAAATTAAAAAGAAAATAGGTTTTCTAGTATGCAGAGGTTGACCAATGTGTCGGCCTTTTTGATTTTCTTTAATATTTGAATAGGAACAAATTCATGAAGAAAAGCCCAGGGCACGAATATGTATGCATTGTAATGACTCCAACCCGAATCCAGAGAATACAACAATGGGCGCGTCCTTTTGCGATCAACTCAATTGTCAGATCCCTTTATTGTGGTGTAGTATATATTCAAATTATCCAAAGGGGGAAGTTTTGTGGAGCTTCAATCTATATTAGCTTTTTTGGGAGCAGCAATTGTTCTCACCATTATGCCGGGCCCCGACAACGTGTTCACACTGACACAGAGCATAGCAAAAGGTAGGAATGCAGGGATATTTACTACTTTAGGCCTTTGCACGGGATTGTTGGTTCATATTTTTGCAGCAACCTTCGGCCTCGCGGCAATAATTTATCAATCTTCCTTGGCGTTTGCAGTAATCAAATACGCTGGAGCAGCTTATCTATTATTTTTGGCGTATAAGTCATTTAGAGCAAAAGATACGAGTTTTGAACTTAAGAGTGGAGATACCTTAAATTACAAATCATTGTATAAAAAAGGTGTTATCATGAATGTATTGAATCCCAAAATATCACTTTTTTTCTTGGCTTTTCTCCCTCAGTTCGTAAACCAAGGAAGTGGTAATGTTTCTACTCAAATGCTAGTTCTTGGAGTAGTATTTTTAATGCAAACTTTAGTGCTTTTTATTTTGATAAGTATTTTTGCTGGAAAAGTAGGCTCCTTTCTACGGAGAAATCCATCCTTTTCTAAAAAAATCAATTATATTCAAGGCTCGTTATTTACACTTATCGGATTAAAAATCGCATTTTCCCAAAAATAATAGATTTTCAAACCAATCATTAAGGACTAGCTGTTGAGCTAGTTCTTTTTTTGTTGAAAAAGCATACAACCCACGGGTTGACCTTAGCCGGGCGATGTTGAATAAGAGAAGCTAAAGCAGTCCATTGTGTGGTTGGGTTACATCGACCCGATCATTTGGAACGAACGCACTGGGAACATAGTGGACGGTCACCAACGGTACAAGATCATAGTCAACGAGTTGGAGCATACGGACAGGCCTATGCCTATCTTTTCCTAGATGAAGTCAACAGCCCAATCTTTTTGGTTAATTGCACAATAAGCTAATTTGACTAGACTTTGGAGGTGACCATAAATTATGTTTCGACATTATTGTTGGCAAAAGAGAATGCATCGGAGAAAATTTAGAAGATGTGCAGTTAAAAAGGTCAAAGTTTTGCCGAAGGTCATTGTTAAAGGGATTAGAGGACCTCAAGGACCTCAAGGACCGCAGGGACCCCAAGGACTGCCAGGTCCACAGGGAGTTCCAGGTGCTCAAGGCCAGCAAGGGCTACAAGGTTTTCAAGGAATTCCCGGTCCTGCAGGGCCAGTAGGAGTAACGGGACCGGCAGGAGCAGTAGGACCAGCAGGACCGGCAGGAGCAATAGGACCAGCAGGACCAGCGGGAGCAACGGGGCCAGCAGGACCAGCAGGGCCTGCTGGCTTCGGGATATCAGATTTCTTAAGTGTTTTCCGAGCAGATCCTGGCACGGGGACTGACACAGTTCCGGGTAACACACCAATTACCTTTACTGGGGTTTTAGCGAATGTTGGAGGTGCATTTACTTTCACTCCTCCATCCCCAACGATAACAATTAACGAAACGGGGAGCTACTTCATCTCATTTTCTATTCATAACCAAGGTGATGCTGACTTCAATCTCACTGTTAACGGAACTCCTATAACACCTTTACCTTTCTCAGGTAATGGTGGGGGGCCTACGGCAGCTGAAGTTATTGTAACCGTTACAACAGTTCCAACTACAATACAACTGGTAAATGCCAACGCAACTCCTGCTCAGTTGCACAATAATATTAATACAACTATGACAATATTAAAGTTGACGCCTTAATATTGTTACTTAGTAGTAGCTTATTCAGCAAAAGGCTTAAGGTTTATGTCTTTTATCCAGTCAGTTTGTCTAATTATTCAGAGACCTAAGCTATGGAGGCAGTGAAATGCAGAATGTCTAGAGAGAGAAGTCCTGAACGGGACAAAATCAGACACATGTAGTTGGAGAGCAGCGGGACGATGCGATTTAAGGATATCACCGCTGCTCTTTCTGTTCCTGAAAGTCGGGTCCGCAAATGGAAGAACATTACCATGGCATCCGCGCCAGTTTTATTGGGAGCATCCTTTTGAGTCGGATACAACAGTGACCGAATTGCACATTAGCTTCAAAAGGATGAATGTTAGGTATTGAAATATGGCTGATATCGCGTTAGTATGGTGTATCCGAAATTTCATCTGGAGGCACATTATGAATGATATATTGGCATTTACGATACTACTCATCTTTATTGTCATGTCACCAGGGATTGATTTTGCATTAATAACGAAAAGAACTCTCACTGATGGCAAGAAGGATGGTTTCAAGATTGCACTAGGTTTAACTAGCGGAGCTCTCGTACATACCTTGGCAGCCGCATTGGGGCTTTCTTTAATATTAATGAAGTCAGCCGTAGCATTTGAAGTAGTCAAATATGCGGGTGCAGTTTACTTGATATTTATGGGGTTATCTTCCTTTATAAAAAAAGGAAAGAGTAATTTGGTTCAAGAGAAGCAAGAGAATTCTAAAAAATCAGCGTTTATACAAGGCCTGGTTTCCAATGCACTCAATCCGAAGGTTGCTATTTTTTTTCTCACGTTCTTACCGCAATTTGTTATACCAGATTATAATTCCAGTTTGCAGTTTTTACTGATGGGTTCTCTTTACGCTCTGCTTTCGATTTTATGGTTTACTACAATCGTATTATTGTTAAATTACATAAGAAAATGGTTAATGTCACCCAAAGTTCAGAATATTATCGATAAGGCCACGGGACTCGTGCTGATTGGATTTGGTTTAAATATGATCTTCAAAGTTCAAAAAACAGGATCATAAATAAAGGGACGGGCTATAGAAGCTCGTTCTTCTTTGTTGGGCGGTTGAACGCCTTGCATGAAAGCGTTGACATGAATTTCAACCCTCTATATACTTAGCTTAGTTAAATGAGAATGAATAGCACTAGGATTGTTACTGTTACGCAGGCAAAACCTAAGGAACAAAATGTTAAGATCCAAGGATCTTATGTATTTTGTTATCTTAGGTTTTTTTGTTTATGGAGAGAGGGAGGTATTATGTTCACATCTGAGAGGAGCGACAAACTTGGAATACAAATATGAGCTGGTCCAGGCAGACAATCATTTTCCATTAAAAATTATAGTTCATTCCTCCAATGAACCAGCATACATACCTAGGCATTGGCACGACAGCATCGAAATATCTTATGTACTCTCAGGAAGAATTGACAATATCTATATAGATGGCATGAATTATAGCTCCAAAGAAGGAGATATTGTGCTCATTAATTCGAATGCTATTCATTCCTTTTCTGTGGCTAAGGGCAAAGGTAGAGAGGCTATAACCATTCTGATTCCTTCTGGATTTATTCGAGAAAATACTAAGGACAGTAATCCCATTTCATTCGATTGTATATCCATTTTCGAAACCAATGAGCAGAGATTACAGCATTTTAAGGAGCTGCGTGATCTGTTAAACACATTATTTGTAGCTTACCTCAACCAGCACAATGACCCTTTAGTACATATCCATCTAACGTCGCTATCTTATAAACTGGTGTACCTTTTATTAATGTATTTTAAAATTGACAACGAATCGATCCCATGCTTTAACACTCATAAATATTTGGAGCGACTGACGTTGATAACCGATTATATCAAAGAAAATTACGATCAGAGTCTATCCCTGGATTTCATAGCTCAGATTTTTGGATTATCTCCCGAATATTTGTCCCGTTTTTTTGTAAAGCATGTAGGTATGACGCTATTTCAATATATCAATGCCATCCGTCTGGAGAAATCTTTCCGTGTTCTTATGAATACGGACCATTCTATTATACAAATTGCGCTGGAACACGGATTTCCAAACGAGAAGTCTTTTGCCAGGGTATTTAAAAAGGTTTATCAAGCGACACCGCATCAATATCGTAAAAAGCACAAGAGGCGTTCTGAAGCAAGGAGTCAGTAATTGACCTGAATTAGGCTAATAAAAGGCAGGATGAAAATAAAAAAATCATTAAAATTAATAATATAAGCGTTTTATCAATGGATCTGGGAGGTAAGACATCATGTTTAAACAGTTTAAAAAGGTTGCTAAAACAACTATGTTATTCACTTTAGCTATCAGTACGACCCTTGTATTCAGCAACGGTGCATGGGCTGCCAAGGATGCCAAGATGCAGCCTACTTCATACCGGACGGTTGCGGAGGTGAAGGATTGGGGAGCAACCATTACGAAGATCATTGTTAATCTGGGTAAGCCGGTACCCAAAGATGCGATAACCAAGGATACATTTAAGGTATATGTGGAAAGAAGCGACAATAGGTTGGTAAATTCCTTTGTTGAGAAAGGCAACCGGAAGGTCACCAAGGCCTATGTATCGGACAAAAGTGGCAACCCTGTAAGTAAAACAGGAAGCTACGTTGTGTTGGAAATGGAAATCGGCCCAGCGGTAACTCTAAGCTCTGCCATTCATTATGATGCGGCGGGTTCGGGGTTTAACGCATGGAATGATAACAAATATACGATCACGCAGCAAAAAGCTATAAAAACCAAATCAGGCACGATTTCCGGCTTGAAGATTGATACCTCTGCAGGCGAGATACGGCAGCTGGTTGATCAATTTACCACTGGTAAAGCTACTTCTGATGGGGTTACTTTAACCTACGCGAGCTATGCACCGACAAAAGACAAGGTGAAAAACCCTTTGGTGATCTGGCTGCACGGTATGGGGGAGGGAGGTACAGATCCGACGATTCCGATTTCGGGTAATAAAGCAGCGAATTTTGCTTCTAAGGATATTCAATCGTATTTTGGCGGGGCTTATGTGCTGGCACCTCAGACTCCAACCTACTGGATGGATGGTTTTACAGGCTTTGGAGACGGAACCTCGAAGTATGAGCAAGCATTGATGTCCTTAATTAAGGAATACGTGGCCAAAAACAAAGACATTGATACAGATCGAATCTACATTGGTGGAGACTCCAACGGCGGATATATGACTATGTTGCTGATCCGTGATTATAAAGACTATTTTGCAGCAGCCGTGGTGGCGTGTGAAGCCTTAAAGGATAGCCTAATCACCGACGAACAAATTAACGATATGAAGGACCTGCCGATCTGGTTTGTGGCTGCCCAAACCGATACTGTGGTTCCACCCAACGATTATATGATTCCGACCTACAACCGTTTAGTGAATGCCGGAGCAAAGGATGTCCATATGTCGTTGTTTGATAACGTAGTGGATACTTCTGGTTTGTACAAGAAGAGTGATAAAACACCGTATGAATACAATGGTCACTGGTCCTGGATTTACGTGTATAACAACGAAGTATCGAAGGTGATTAACGGAAAGAAAACAACGATGATGCAATGGCTGGCCTCCAAAACATTGAACTGAACGGTATAGCTGTAAAATAAGATGTGGTGCTCACTATTGAGGTTGGGATTTATCCTCTCACAAGTTAAATAAACTTGTGAGAGGTCTCTTGTATTACCTAATTTCCATTTCGTTCCTGCATACTTTTTGCATAGTCAACGGCGAGCCCACTTTCCTTGCTCTTTCACTTATTCACCTCAATCAGCCCATCCGGCTTTTCTCGATTAGAGAGTAATTCAGATACAGTGACGAAGGAATAACCTCTTTTCTTGAGCTCAGGGAGAATAATCTTCAAGGCTTCAACGGTTTGTGTACTTTGATGTACATAATCGTGCATGAGGACAATGTCGCCGTTACGGGCGTTACCAAGCACCTTATCTGCGATACGGTGTACACCAGGCTTTCGCCAATCTAGAGTATCCTGATGCCAGGACCATAAAATAATTTTTAGCCCCTTCTCCTTGGATAGCTTGACGACTGAATCGTTATAGGAGCCGCCTGGTGGTCTAAATAGATGGGTCCCCGCACCAGTTGCCTGAACGATGCTCGTCTGACCTTGGTCCAATTCGGACAGAGCTTTGTTGCGGGAGATATATTGAAAGGATGAATGAAGGAAGGTATGATTGCCAACTTCATGTCCTTCCTCTCGTTCCCGTTTTACAAGGTGTGGCAGCTTTTCTACACGACTGCCAACGACAAAAAAGGTCGCTTTCGCATCATATTTTTGAAGTAAATCGAGAATGGCAGGCGTATTGCTTTCGTCCGGTCCGTCATCGAATGTGAGAGCGATAAGCTTACGATGGGTAGGAACTTCCCATACAATGTCGCCCCGTTCTTCGTAATAGGCTCTTCCCTTTGTAGGAGCGGGGGAGGCATATGATGTGTCTTGTGCATTCGTATATGGAATGGGGCAAGAACTGATACACAGCAAAGAAACAGCGATTCCAGCGCATAGCAAACGGTTATATTTCATCAGGCTTCTTCTCCGTTCTGACGTATTCTCACATTAGCTTGCCAAGAAGAAGCGTATACCATTCCTCATTTCTGAATTTTGCTCAATAACAGTGCTAGCTTGCTTGTTGATAACATCCTGTGCCCATGTTAAGTTGTACATATCCATCCTTGGTTTTAATGTGCAGTGAAGATCGGTCATTGTCCAGTTCTTAATCTGACGAAAAATGGAAGAGGTCGACGGGACAAGCCGCAAAAGCTGATTTGAAGTCATGGAGTTGCGACTCGTTCCTGAGCTTCGAACAGGAGATGAGACGGGATGAAAACAGATGAAAAAGAGCTGCGAGCTATTAGTCTGACGTTGGAAGCTGGCGAACATATCCGATCCTGTATTAGTTGTACGTATAATTTGCAACAAAGCTCTGAGAAGATACCGCTTTATGGAATAATGGCAGTAACGTCCCAACGAATCATCTTTTATTCCTGCACTATGGGTATTCCTTGGATCAAGTTCATTAATTATCACCATATTTCGCAGGCTAAGCTGGAGAAGGATTTGTCAGGTACTAAAGGGAGCATCCTGTTGATCAATCAGGGTGTAAATGAGGTGTTCTGCCACCTGCCGAATGAAGATCGTATAGAGCGTTTTGTAGCTGTACTAGAGCAGGAAGCAGGCATCTCCTGTGAGAACTAATGATTATAAGAACACAAATAACTAAAACCTCCAACTACGTAATGTGCCAAGGGTAGGCTACTTACGGATTTGGAGGTTTTTTGTCTTTTAGTTAGGCAGATTGCATGGATTAAGCGCTAGCTCAACAGGACTATAACCAACAAATTAAATAGCACCAGCGGCAGAATGACATTGTTGTAGGCATAGGAACGATCAGGGGCTGGGGTGCCTGAGGAGGGTGAGTGATACTGCTGAGGGACTCTCAGATACAAATGATCCGCATCCATGTGCACAATCGTTCCTTCATACACATGATGATCCATCGTTTGTACCCTAACCGTGTGATTCATGTAGGGGCTCAATTGATAATGCAATTGATCGCGGACTTTTTTAAGTTCTTGTTGGAATTCCGGTCTAGCTTGATATAAAGTTTGCGGACTGACGGTATTGTACGACATTCGCCTCTGACCTCCATACTCATAATAATGATATATCGTATGCAGGAGCCTGTGCCCTTGTGCGAGTACCCAATTAGGATTGGTTTTACAAAGAGTAAAAACATTAACATTTTACTCCAGTCCACTTGATGTTCCCTTTACATCAAAACGATACACTTACTGAGGTTGGTTTAAAAGAAAGGGGCGTTCCGTTTTGGGTGAACTTAACAAATCTTTGGGACTGGGGACGAGGAGCCAGCAACGGACATCGTCTAAAGCTCGCATACGCACGGGTTCGCTAAAAATTCAAAGACTGCGCGAAAACGCGCTGGCGTATACCTTTTTGGCTCCATCGCTTATTTTGTTTGCTGTATTTATGTTTTATCCGATGATAAAGTCCGTTTATCTTAGCTTGCATTCTACAGATCCCGCAGGAAACGTTGCAGATTATGTGGGGTTCGATAACTTTGCTATGCTGTTCAGCTCAGGTCAGTTTCTACAGGGGATTAAGGTCACGCTGCTTTTTGCGGTATTGACGGTACCTGTGGGTATTTTACTGGCACTGGTACTCGCTGCCCTCACACACAGTAAGTTACGTGGGATGCGTATCTTCCAATTTGCCTTCTCGCTACCGATGGTGTTGTCGGTGGGTTCATCTGCGGTCATTTGGAAATTTCTTTTCCATCCCACACTGGGAATGTTCAACTATGTGCTTTCCCTGTTACATATCAATCCAGTTCCGTGGTTGACCAGTCCGGATTGGGCGCTGTTCTCCGTAGCCATAATGACCATCTGGATGAATCTTGGCTTCAATTACATTATCTTATCGAGCGGACTTCAAGGGATTCCAGACGACATGTACGAAAGTGCCAAAATGGACGGAGCCGGACCATTGGTCACGTTCTGGCGTATTTCTATGCCGCTGCTATCACCGACGATCTTTTTTGTGACTGTAGTTTCCATCATTGGTGCCTTCCAGTCTTTTGCTCAAATTAATATCTTGACCAAAGGCGGTCCGGTGAACAGTACAAATGTATTTGTATATTCCATTTATCAGGAAGCTTTCGTTAATTTCCGGTTCGGAACAGGGAGTGCGCAGGCGATTGTCTTGTTCGCCGTCATTTTGGTGCTTACGATGATTCAGTTTAAATGGGTGGAAAGAAAGGTGCATTACCAATGAAACAACACCTGAATTCAACATTACTGTATGTGCTGCTTACGATTGCAGCCGCTCTGATTTTGTATCCGGTGATTTATACATTTTTTATGGCGGTCATGTCACCGGAGGAAGCGAGCGCTTACCCACCAAGCTTTTTCCCGCATTCCTTTCATATGGTCAATTTCACTGAAGTGTTTGAAATCGTTCCGATTGCAGCCTTTATCGGCAACACCTTTCTCATTTCGGGTCTGACGATGATCGGACAACTGATTACAGCCAGCCTGGCGGCCTATGCCTTTGCCAAAATGGAATTCAAGGGGAAAAACTTCATTTTTAGCATGTTTGTCGCGACGATGATGATCCCTTGGGAAGTTACCATTATTCCTAACTATCTGACGGTGCGAAGCTGGAACTGGCTTGATACGTATCAAGGGTTGACGGTTCCATTTCTGGCGACGGCATTCGGAACATTCCTGTTAAGACAATTTTTCCTCCAGCTTCCCAAGGAACTGTTCGAGGCTGCTCGTATGGATGGGTGCGGACATATCCGATATTTCCTGTTCCATGTGCTTCCGTTATCGCGCCCTGCACTCGGAACACTGGCTGTGTATTCGTTCCTGAACATGTACAATTCCTATCTTTGGCCTTTGCTGGTCACAAATAGCGAGAATATGCGTACCGTACAGATCGGCATATCCATGCTGGAGTTTCAGGAATCGACTTCATGGAATCTGGTGTTTGCGGGTACAGCACTTGTCATTTTACCGTCTCTGCTCCTGCTGATCTTTGGACTCAAACAGCTGGTGCGTGGAATGGCAGCGGGTGCGCTTAAAGGCTAATCATAGATGCAAAAGACAGCAACACCTGCGCAAGCAGCCTATATACAAAGCTTTAACGCACAAGAGTACGAACATTTCATTCAAGAATCATTTAATCAAAGGGAGAGAAGAGAGATTATGAGATTTTTTCGTTTGAAAAGTGCTTTGACCCTGCTTATTCTGACTGCTATGGTAGTTGCAGCAGGTTGTAGCAACAATACAGCGGCGGAGAAGCCGAGTAATGGTAATGATGGGACTGCAGCGGCTTCACCTATAAAACTGACTTGGTGGCATTCAATGTCCGGCAACGGTGAAAAAGCGATCAAGCAGATCGCTGCTGACTTTAACGCTAGTCATAAGGACATTCAGGTAGAGCCAGTATATCAAGGTAAATATGATGACAGCTTGAACAAGCTGAAAGCGTCGCTGGGTTCTAATAGCGGACCGGACATCATTCAAGTATACGAAATCGGCAGTAAATTCATGATTGACTCTAAAATGATCACGCCTGTACAACAATTTATTGATGCAGATAAGTTCGATTTGTCGCAGCTTGAACCAAATATTACACGATACTACACGATTGATGGTAAATTGAACGCGATGCCGTTCAATACGTCAAACCCGATTTTATATTACAACAAGGATGCTTTCAAAGCCGCAGGACTTGACCCAGCTAATCCTCCGAAAACGTATGATGAATTCGAGAAAGCTGCCAAAGCCTTGAGTAAGGATGGTAAATCCGGTGCATCCATTGCCATCTACGGCTGGTTTATGGAGCAACTGTTTGCCAATCAGAACGCGGACTATGTGAATAATGGCAATGGACGCGAGCAAGCAGCTACAGAATCCTTGCTGAATTCGGATGCCGGTGTAAAAACACTGACATGGTGGAAGAAAATGATTGATGAAAAGGTCGTATCCAATTTAGGACGTAACTCCGACGATACGGCAAAAGCTTTTTCTGCAGGACAAATTGCGATGACGCTGGATTCTACCGCTTCGCTGCGTAATATTGTGGAGCAGGTTGGCGATAAATTCGAAGTAGGCACAGGATTCCTGCCAAGAGCCAATGAAGCAAAAGAAGGCGGCGTGGTTGTAGGTGGCGCGAGCTTATACATCATGAACAACAAGCCTGAAGCCCAGCAAAAGGCAGCATGGGAGTTCATTAAATTCGTCGCTTCCCCAGCAGTACAGGCACAATGGAGTGTGAACACAGGGTACTTCCCGATTACGAAAGCAGCTTATGACGAGAAGGTACTCAAAGATAATATGGTAAAATATCCGCAATTCCAGACGGCCGTTGACCAGTTGCACGCATCGGCACAATCCACTGCTACACAAGGCGCAGTAATGGGCGTATTCCCAGAAGCGCGTCAAATCGTCGAAGGTGCGATCGAAGCTGTTCTGAGTGGCCAGCAGCAACCAAAACAGGCGCTGGACCAAGCTGCACAAGAAATTACAGGCAAAATTGCGCAATACAATCAAACAGTGAAGAAATAGTCGGCCCTCCCTTAAAATCGGCTGATAATCCATAGGATGTGCCCCCTTATTAGCCGATTTTATGAAATAACGGATCGAATGAGTGACCCCCTCACTTATTCGATCCGTTTTTGCATTTCTGTTTTAGAATGATCGTTTAGACGAAGTGTCTAAAATAGTCATTTTTACACATTTCCTATTGCTGGATAACTGAAAATGGGCTTATAATAAATACATAATTTTTGTACTGGACGGTCAGTTCAAAAAAGGAGGAAGCATGAAACAGCAAACGAAGGAAATTATTTTTAACGGCGCACTCAAGGCTTTTTCCGAACGAGGTTTTAATGAAACAAATATGGAGGAAATTGCCAAGGTATGTGGCATAGCCAAAGGAACCCTGTACTACAATTTTAAAAACAAGCAAGAATTGTACATTTACATTTTGAAGATGGGGATGGAGCGTTTTGTCCAGGATATCCATGAAGCGATGGCTCAAATTCCTATGGATCAGGTAGAAGTGAGGGTTCGCAAGCTGATCCAAGTACATATTGAGTTCATTGGGAGAGAGCCGGATTTTTGCCGTCTACTGGTCAGTAAGGGATGGGTCTCACAGGAACAGCATTTTAATATTAGGCAGGTGCTGGCAGACTATTTTGATTTTATGGAGGCAGAGATTGATTCCGGCAAGTTCTATGGGAAAATTTCGAGTAAGCTGGATGCAAAAACGACTGCAAATTGTTTATTCGGCATTTACATTTTTACTCCGATGCGGTCGATGGTATGGGGCGAAACGATGAATCCGCAGGAAGTTCGCGAAAGTATCGAAGTATTTGTATGTAACGCGCTGGGTATGCAACATTAAATAGACAAGTGGAGTGATGAGAACATGAAAGCTAAAAAATATGCGATTTATATCGTACTCATTATTTTAATCGCTGTAGGAATCTATGCTTTAACTGCCTTTCCACGAGGGAGCAGCAGCCTGTCCGCAGATGAGTCTTCTTCAATCCCGACGGCTTATGTAGAATCAGATACGCTCAATGCCAGCTTTAAGATGGCAGGACGTATTGATCAGATGCTGGTGAATGAGGGCGACAAGGTAAAAAAAGGGCAAGTGCTAGCCCATTTGGAAAGCCGTGAGCTGGAAGATAAGGTGAAGCAAGCACAGGCTGCATTGCTGGCAGCCAAGAGCAATGTGTCCAAAGCGAAAGCCAGCGTATTGCAGGCTCAAGCAGGAGTAGGTCAGGCGCAGGCTACCGTGAGCGCCGCTCAGGCCAAGAAGAGCCAAGGCACGACAGCGGTCAGTGTGACTGCTGAGGCTTCCTCCAGCCAGATTGAACAGGCCAAAGCAGCTTCTAACGCCGCCAAAGCAAAACTGGATGCCCTCAAGAGCGGGGCAAGACCACAGGAGCTTGAGCAATTGCAAGCATCTGTGAAGGTAGCTAAGGAAACGCTGGACCTGACCGTTAAAAATCTGGAGCGTGCCAAAAAGCTTCAAGAAGCCGGTGCAGCAACTCAGGCCTCGTTGGATCAAGCGACATTGGAACATCAACAGGCAGTGGCCAAGTATAATGCAGAGTCGCAAAAATTGGATATGGCACGGGAGGGAAGCCGTAAGGAGGAAATTACGGCAGCTGAAGCTCAATACCGTCAAGCCTTGGCTGCAGTGAAGGAAGCACAGGCAGGAGCAGGCAAAGTTGCTGTGCAACAGGAAGATGTCAAAGCTGCTCAGGCTTCAGTAGAGCAAGCGCAATCCGCTGTGAAGGCGGCGCAATCGACGGTAGAGCAGGCACAATCTGCGGTTGAAGGTGCCAATGCACAGGTAGCCCAAGCGGAAGCTGCACTTCAGGAGGCTCAGACCTATTTGAGCTATACTACGCTGCGTGCGTCTGAGGATGGGATCATAAAATCCAAGTCGCTTAGCTTGGGTGAGATGGCTAGCGCAGGATTCCCGGTTTATACCATTGAAACATCCACACAGCGTTGGGCTAAATTCTATGTACCGGAAACGTCTCTGAACGGTCTTCAAGCAGGGGATACAGTTCAAATTAAATTACTGTCAGGTGGCAAGGAGCTGAAGGGTAAAGTCATTCTGTTAGAATCGGCTGCGGACTTTGCCATTCAAAAACCGAGCCAAAGTTCTGGTGATAAGGATGTCCGTTCCTTTGGTGTGAAGGTAGCATTACCGGATCTTGCGGCTTCGGTTCCAACAGGCTCCACGGTTCTGTTTACAGGCAAAGGGGCGCAGTAATATGCAGGATTCACAGGAAAGACTTCGTATCCGCGATGTGTTTCGCGAGGAATGGCTGAGTATCTTCCGGGACCGCCGTTTTATGGCTATTCTGCTGATTACGCCAATAGTGTATACGATACTATTCGGCTTCCTGTATTCGCATCAGCGGATTACCGAGATGCCTGTCACAGTGTATGACGGAGATAATTCGCAGCTTAGTCGCCAGATCATTCAGGCGTTCGATGCGACTGATTCATTTGCCGTTACACGGCAAGTGACCAATCAGGATGATGTAGTCCGCCAGGTGGAGACTGGGGAAGCTAAGGTCGGAATTGTCATTCCCGACAACTTTACCACTCGGCTTAAGCATGGGGAAAATCCACCTGTGCTTACGCTGATTGACGGCAGTAATATGATGTATTCCAATAGTGCCAGTCGGATTGCCAATCAGGTCATTAGTAGCGTGAGCGCGGGAGTATCGCTTAATTCCATGAAGCAAAAAGGGATGAACGCCGATCAGGCTGCCTCGACGCTGACTACCATCCCGTTTCGATCCAGAGTGCTATTTAACCCGGTATATGATTATAAGCTTTTCATGCCGTTGGGGGTTATTTCTGCGGCTCTCCAGCAGTGTTTGCTGCTAGGTATTGCGTTGTCTTGCACGCGGGATAAGGAAGCAGGGACTTGGGGAAGATTTGGCGCATGGAAAAATACCCCTTGGCGCTTGGCTATTGCCAAGCTGGCACCCTATTATGCGGCGGGAGCTTTCAATGTGCTGACTGTATTCAGTATTAGCGCTCTATGCTTCGATATTCCGTTTAGGGGACAGGTACTACCATTGATTTTGGTGTCGTTGGTCTTTAACTTTGCTTTGTGTGGATTAGGGTTCCTGTTCAGTCTCTTTTCCAAGACCAGAGTGGATGCGACACAAACTCTGATGCTCATTGCTGTTCCTTCCTTTATGCTGTCAGGCTATACGTGGCCATTGGAAGCAATGCCCGGCTTCTTGCGAGGACTTGCTGAAATATTGCCATTAACGTATTATTTGGACGCTGTACGGAACATTACTCTCAAGGGCCTGGATATCACCTACATCTTTAAGGATTTGATTGCTCTGGGCGTCATTGGTTGTGTGAGTCTGCTGGTGGCCTTCGTGATCTATCCGTTATTCTTTAGGCAGCATCAGACGACAGCACAGCATGCCGATATGCCCGTACAAGAAGGATTTACACTTAAAGGCTGAGAGCAATTTTAATCAAAAAGGCAGATCAGGAGTAACCCTGATCTGCCTTTTATTTATTAGTATAATTTAAAAGTGAAAGAAGTATTATTGCGTTTTAAGATCCTCAATAGAATCAATCGGTACATAGGATGGAACGACAAGTCCGGACATAACGCCAGTCATGCTGGTTCCGATGTCATCTACTTTATCCTTATATTGAGCCCAATAATCAGCATGCGTCAATGGAAGCCAGGCGGCTGCAGTAGCATCTACACTTCCGCCAGCCACGCCTGTCCACATAGGACCGATTTCCACTTGCAGCGCTGTTACTTTATAGCCCAATTTTTGTTCTAATACATATTTCAATACGTTCGTACTGGCAATTTCAGAATCCCAAGCAGCGTAGCTCAGCTTCAGGGGATCGCCGTTGACGGGCTGCAAGCCCTTGATCCATTCCTGTACCTTATCAGGATGCTTATCAGCCCAGTTCTTGGCAGCCTGCTGTGGGGGAGTACCATCTTGAATTGCGATCATCACTTCACCCATATCATCAGCAGTCCACTTGAAACGGCTTAGAAATTCATAAGCCACAGGAGCATCCTGTTTCAAGCCTTTGCGGGCAATGGTATGAATTTCTTCTTTATCACCGTATGCTTTTTTAGGGTCTTTCAAGTATTTCAAATCATACTTGTTAAACATCCAGTGAGGAGTCCAACCAGTTACAACGATAGGCTGCTTGGCTTTGATAGCTTTATCCAGTGTAGCGGTCATAGCAGCTCCAGAGCTTTCAAGCAGTTTCCAGTCAGACAATCCATAGTCACTGATAGCTTTAGCAGTCAGCTTCATCAGTCCGGCGCCAGGGTCGGTACCGACAATACGGTAGCCGACCTCCTTGCCAAAGTCCCCAGTAGCGGCGGAAGCCGGAGCCGCTTCGGCTCCGTTCCCCTGCAATTCAGTAATTGATTTAACATTCATGTAAGCTGGAACGACCAACCCGGTTTTAACACCAGTCATATTCGCACCTAGGTCGTCGAGCTTATCTTTGTATTTAGTCCAGTAATCCGCATGCGTTAACGGCAGCCATGCAGCCGGTGAGGCATCTACATCACCACTAGCGACACCCGTCCACATAGGACCTGCTTCAACTTGCAGTGCGGTTACTTTATAACCCAATTTGTTTTCCATTATATATTTCAGCAAATTCGTACTCGCAATTTCCGAATCCCAAGCTACATAGCTTAGCTTAAAGGTATCGCCATTGACAGTTTGCAGTCCTTGAGTCCATTCCTGAACCTTGTCGGCATGTTTCTCTGCCCAATCCTTGGCAGCTTGCTCTGGACTGGTTCCGCCTTGGATAGCAACCATCATTTCACCCATATCTTCCGCTGTCCATTTGAAACGTTTTAGAAACTCATAAGCAGTAGGAGCATCCTGCTGCAAACCTTTGCGGGCAATCGTATGAATACCCTCAGCTTCACCATAAGACTTTTTAGGGTCTTCCAAATATTTGAGATCATACTTGTTGAACATCCAGTGAGGAGTCCAACCGGTAATAATGATCGGTTTTTTCGCTTTGATGGCTTTGTCCAGTGTGGCTGTCATGGCCGCACCAGAACCCTCGACTAGCTTCCAATCAGACAAATTGTAGTCTTGAATTGCTTTAGCCGTCGACTTCATAATGCCTGCCCCGGCATCAATACCGATAATTCTATAATCAACCTCTGCACCAATCGGATTGGCAGCAGCACTACCTTTACCAGCAGCGGAATGATCAGTTCCAACAAAATATTGAGATGCGCCAGCGATCAGAATAACTGCTGTAACTGCTGAGGTGATCCATACCTTTTGCTTGCTGGATACACGACTTTTGCTTTTTTTCGTCGGTTTAAACAGGTTTTGTGTAAAGCGGTCAAGCACAATAGCTAGAACGACTACAGCCAAGCCGGCTTCAAAACCTTTACCAATTTGCAGCTGGGTCACAGCACGATACACAACTGCACCGATGCCTTCCGCACCGATCATCGAAGCAATAACAACCATGGACAGTGACAGCATAATCGTCTGATTAATACCAGCCATTAAGGTAGGCAATGCCAGTGGCAGCTGTACTTTAAACAGCTTTTGCGCTGATGTTGAACCAAATGCATCAGAGGCTTCAACCAGCTCATCCGATACTTGCATAATCCCCAAGTTGGTCATGCGAATGGTTGGGGGGATCGCGAAGATAACTGATGCGATAACACCTGGTACAACACCCAGGCTGAAAAAGGTAACCGCCGGGAGCAAGTACACGAACGCAGGCATCGTCTGCATAAAATCAAGTAAAGGCGTGATAATGCGTGATGCTGATTTACTGTATGCACACCAGATTCCGATCGGAATCCCGATAACAATGGATACAAGCGCAGACGTGATGACTAGTCCGAGCGTATTCATCGTTTCACTCCAATAGCCGAGATTATCAATCAGCAGGAAGCCGATGACAGTAAACAGTGTAAGCTGCACCCGGCCAATCATAAAGGCAATAATTCCGATGATCACGATGAACACCAGAGGGTGCGGAAGCATAAACAAGCCAGAGAAAAAGCCTACTACGGCTTCAATAACCGAAGAAATAACATTAAACAATCCAGCCAGATGAATACCCATCCAGTCTACAATGGATTGAATCCACTCAGCGATTGGCAGTTTCGGTATCATGGGCATTCACCTCCTTTGTAGTAGGTACATCTCCACTTAGTGCACCCAGTAAAGCTCCACGGACGATAACGCCCAGCAACTTCTGCTTGTCATCGACGACAGCCAGTGGCACCTTGGACGAGCTTGTAATTTCAAACAAATCATTAATGACAGTTTCAGCAGTCACCTGCGGTCCGTCAGTGATTAAAATATCTTCAATCTTCAGATTGTTGCGCAGAGCATGAACAGCATCCTCGGCATTAATAACACCCAGTAGCTTTTTGGTGCGATCAATGACGAATAGATTGGAAATCCCACGCTCCCGCATCAATTCCAGAGCTACACGCGGACCGCGGTCCATAGTGATGGTTTCTGGACGAAGCATGACATGAGCAGCCGTCAATACTTTGGACAGATCCACATCCTCGACGAAGCGAGCTACATAAGAGTTAGCTGGTTGGATCATAATTTCTTCCGGTGTACCAATTTGTACGACCACTCCGTCCCGCATCAATGCAATCCGGTCACCAATCCGCAGCGCTTCATCCAGATCATGGGTGATAAAGACAATTGTTTTCTTCATTTTATCTTGAAGCTCCAGCAGCTCATCTTGCATGTCACGGCGAATGAGAGGATCCAATGCGCTGAATGCTTCATCCATCAGGAGAACTTCAGGGTCATTCGCGAGTGCCCGTGCCAGACCGACACGCTGCTGCATACCGCCACTTAACTCATCGGGCATCTTATCGCCCCAGTTTTTAAGACCAACCAGTTCCAGCGCTTGTTGTGCCTTTTCCTGGCGTTGTGCTTTATCTACCTTTTGAATTTCAAGACCGTATTCTACATTTTCCAATACAGTCCGATGTGGGAACAGGGCGAACTTTTGAAAAACCATACTGATGGTTTTACGACGAACTTCGCGGAGTTGTTCTTTGTTCATCTTACGGAGATCTTTGCCGTGGACCAGAATTTCACCGGAGGTAGGCTCAATCAAGCGATTTAGCATTCGCACCAAAGTGGACTTGCCGCTACCTGATAACCCCATAATTACGAAAATTTCACCTTGCTTAATTTCCATGTTGGCCTTATTAACACCAACAGTAATCTGTTTTTCTTTGGCCAGCTTTTCCTTGCCCCAGCCTTGCTCCAGGAGCGGAACACCTTGCTCTGCGTGAGGACCAAAGAGTTTGCTGACATTTTTGACTTCCAAAATCGTCATACATACACCTCTTCTTTCTATACTTTGCTTGGTATTAACCCCATGTTGCATGATGGATTGAGTATAAAAATCATAATTCTGTACATCCTGAACGGTTAATGACAAAATTAATTGTAACAGAAGCATTGCTTACATTTCAAACAAAAAAACTGTTCGTAAAGTACGTACAGAAAAAACTGTACAAACTTTTCTTCGATATGCTCCTTCGTTCTTTAGAATGCTCAAACATTCGGAACTTTACAACCGATAGTGCTTTTTTTAAAATAGACAATGAAATATGACCATAAGAAAAAGATTTATGTATATCCATAATTTTAAAAGTTTACTATCATTAGCAATTTTGCGAATTATGATTTTGAACGATCATGCTGTTGTAATATAGACAGAAGCTTTGCTTTTGAAACATTTCATTCAGTATTTGAAAGATTTCATATATTGCGTCAAAGCTAATCCTTTACGGGTAAGTCGTTCATACTAGGTTGTGCAAAATGCTCTAAAATTAGGAGGTTGCAAGCATGAGCTTGTACCAGTTAGGTGATGAGCAGCAGGCATCGCTGCAAAAAATTCGCAAACGTGTCATAGAAGCTATAGGTAAAAACATGGACCTATATGGGATCACTCTGTCCGCGGGGCATTTGTACGGTTTGCTTTTTTTTGCGGATAAACCGATGACGCTGGATGAGATGGGCCGTGAAATGGAAATGAGCAAAACGAGCATGAGTACAGGAGTTCGAACGTTGTTGGATCTGAAAATGGTGAACAAGGTATGGAGCAAGGGCTCACGCAAGGACTTGTATGAAGTCGAGTATGATTGGTATCAAACATTTACTGACTTCTTCGCTATTAAATGGAGAAAAGCAGTAGAAACAAATTTACTCGTACTGCGCAAAGCCATTGATGAACTGGACAAATTGATGGCGCAGGGTGAAGAATACGAGGAATTTAAGGCGATTCTACAGCAAGACCGTATGAAAATGAAGCAGGCTGTGGCTTATTACAAGTGGCTAGACCGATTGATTGATTCAATGGAAAGCGAAGAAATTTACAAGCTGATTCCGAAAGAAGAGGTTCGGGACTAATCACGATCCGCCCATCCTGTTTACAAAATGCCGGAGCGCAAAAGCGCTTCCGGTATTTTTTGGTTTGGTCCTGCACAAAGGGTATAATAGAGATATGTAAAGATTGATATTATACCGTTATGTTAAACATACGAGATAAAGGAGGGTTCATGATGGAGAGTGTTACAGTACATACTCGTTTAGGTCAATTACGTGGGGAAACAAGGAATGGATATCATGTGTGGAAAGGTGTTCCATATGCACAGCCTCCTGTTGGAAAACTACGTTTTCATGGGCCACAGCCTTTGGAGCCGTGGGAGGGTGTACGGACTGCGACGAGTTTCGGACCCATCTGTCCGCAACCCATGCCCTCCGCTGAAAGTATGACTGGAAATCTGGTGGAACCGCCAGAGCAGTCCGAGGATTGCTTGTACCTGAACATTTGGACACCAGCTTCGAAGGCTCCTGAGAAGGGACGTCCGGTGATGGTGTGGATTCATGGTGGTGCCTTTGTCACTGGATCTGGGATTATACCTTTATATGACGGGGAACACATGGCGAAGAATGGCGATGTTGTTGTAGTTACGGTCAATTATCGGTTAGGGCCGTTAGGATTTTTGCATTTGACTCCAAAGGGAAATGGGCTGACCTCAAATGCCGGACTGTTGGATCAAATCGCTGCACTGAAATGGGTTAGGGATCATATTTCTGCCTTTGGCGGCAACCCGGATGAAGTAACGGTGTTCGGTGAATCGGCAGGCGCGATGAGTATTGCCGCTTTATTGGCGATGCCAGCCGCTGAGGGGCTGTTCCAGCGTGCAATTTTGCAGAGCGGGGCATCGCAGGTGTTGCCAACTGCACAGGCCGAGCAAGTGGCGGCTGTGTATTTACAGCAACTGGGTGTAGACACTCAGCATCCTGAGCGATTGTTTACGTTGCCGACAGATGCGTTGATGCTCGCTATGGCAAAAACACATGAAGTCATCGGACCAGGGATGGCGATGATTTATCAACCCGTTGTAGACGGGGTGACCTTGCCGGATGTACCCCTGTCTGCAATCGCCCAAGGCTCAGCCAAACAGGTATCTGTTATGATTGGAACGAACTTGCATGAGGGGAACTATTTCATCCGCAAAGAATCCCATCTAATGAACAAGCCAACAGCACGTCAGGCATTAGAAATGATGACAGGCATGTCCGACATTGGCGACCTGATAGAGCCTTTTCCAGTTACCATTGAGGAACAGGCGCAAATGTTGACCGATCTCTTTTTTTGGCGTCCCGCGCTGGCTCTTGCCGCTGCACAGTCGGCGTATGCATCGGTATGGATGTATCGTTTTGATTGGACCCTGCCGGGACATCCAACTTTCGGACAAGCGGTTCACGGTGCAGAGATTGCTTTTGTTTTCGACAATCTGGAGCTGCTAGGCAAGCTTGGATTAGAGATTCAGCCTTCGATGCAGAAGCTCGCTCATGATATGCAGCAGGCATGGATTGCTTTTGCACGTGATGGGGAGCCTATGCTGCCTGAGACGGCATGGCCGATGTACGACAAGCAACAGCGAGCTACAGCCATTTTTCATCAGAATATTATGGTGGAACATGATCCAGAAGGGGATAGACGCCGCCAACTAACGGGGCAGATGAGCATATAGGTAAATACGAGACATTGTCTAAAGGAACCAACGAAAAAGCCTTCGCCCGTATTTTGTATGCGGACGAAGGCTTTGTTAGTCAGGATTTTGAAAAATCCTCTAGTAATTAGATGTACTGCTGCCCATCTTACTAGCATGAAACTGCAACGATGCAATGTGTAGGTTAAATCTTAAATCGCTTAACCAGCTCTTGCAGATCCTGTGCCATGTTGGACAACTCTTGTGAGGAAGATGCGATTTCCTCCATGGCTGCCATTTGCTCTTGAGCGGCAGCGGAGGTTGTCTGCGAACTGTCCGCCGAATTGCGTGATAGGCTTGCCAAATGGGTAACAGTGGCGGAAACTTCCTCTGTACTGGCTGAGATTTGTTCAGCAGCAGCGGATACACTTTGAATTTGTTCCACAATGTGAGAAGTTGAGCGTTCAATATTCGCAAATGCACCTTCTGCATCTTGGCTAATTCGTAATCCTTCACCCACCTGATTACGAACATTGCCATTCATCGTGGCGGTAGAGCGTTGAATCAAATCGAGCATCTGCGTAATGATCTGACTGATGGAATCAGCGCTTTCCTTGGACTGTTCCGACAGTTTGCGTACCTCTATAGCGACTACGGCAAAGCCACGCCCAGCTTCGCCTGCTCTGGAGGCTTCAATAGATGCGTTCAGGGACAACAAATTAGTTTGCTTGGCAATGGCAGCTATAGCCGCATTCATTTGCTTCGCATCGTCCGAGAGTTGGGATAGCTCATCCATCAGACTAGCCGTTTGGCTTACAGCTTCCAGAATGCGGTCCATCTGTGTCCGCACATGGCTAATCATTTGACTGCCTTGAGCTACGTCTTGCTCGGTTTGTCCTGCTGAATCCACGATGGAGCTTGCCGATTCGGCAATCGTGCTGACACCCTTCGCCATTTCTTCAACGGCATTGGCAGTTTGCTCGGATGCCTCGGCGCTGGTTGCTGCATTTTCTGCGGATTCCATAACCGTTTCCGCTACGTGTTGTACGGATTCCGTCGTTTGTTCTGTGCTTTCCTTGATTACCAGAGAAGAGGAAGCAAGCCGTGAGGACGTTTGGTTGACCTCGGAGACCATCGTATGCAAGGAATGTGTCATCTGGTCAAAATTCTGTGCCAGCTCGCCGAACTCGTCCTTTCTAGATATATTAACACGTTCGGTCAGATTTCCATCACGGACGATCCGTGTTCCTGCTTGCAGCTTCTTGAGAGGGATCAGGAATGAGCGGATCATTAGCACTATGATGATCGCAGCGGCCAGTATGGAAATAACAATTACAATCAGGCTTTGCCTCAGAATCGGTTGGGCTGCATCACTATAATCCTCCAGATCCGATAATGCAACAATATTCCATCCAGTGAGAGGGTCCTTAAGTGTAAAGGCCAGCACATCCCGATTCATAAATTTAATTTGCGACACGGAAGGAGTATCATTTTCTCCGGTTGCCGCCACTTTGGGAAGTCCCTCCATAGTGTCAGCCGGTTTTTTGCCAGTCTTGTCAAAGGCTGTTCCAGCTCCAGATACAACCTTATGATCAGAATCAACAATGATGAGTCCTCCGCGTTCGCCTATCTTAACAGACTGCAGACTGTCCCCCATCTTGTCCAGATTCAAAGCCAATGCAACAGCCCCTTCACCGTTCTTCAGCGTTGCCGATACATTAACTACTAGGTTCCCTGTCGTAACGCTGGCAACTGGAACACCGACAAATATGTTGCCCTTATGTAGCATCGCATTTTTGTACCATTTTCTCTCCCTAGGATCATAATCAGCCTCCTTTTTTAGCGGAGAACGGATATATTCTCCTTTCGCATTGCCAAGGAGCGCGGCATCTAACTCAGGATGAGCTTTGACGATGTCATCCAATTTTTTCTGAAGGGCTTCTTGATCGGAACCAATGGAATCAGCCTGGATTTCACTGGTAAGGACGTCCACGTCCTTCATGATCGGGGATACATACTGATTGACATTGCTTTGGATCAGATACAGATTCGTGTATACGGAATTAGCCATTTGCTGACTGAGCTGTGTCGTAGCCCCCTGATAAGAAAAGTATCCAATAAGTAAGCTCGGAATCAATAACACAGCCAAAAAAGAAATGATTAATTTTGTCCTCATTAAATAAAATTGCTTGAGAAACCTGTTCCACCACGGAACTGTTTGTTTTTCTTTAGTCATGTTTTTTCTCCTCTGTGTCTGATGGTCACTACATTGTTTTATTCGACAGAAATCGACTGATTTTATAGATGTAATCTTAAAAAATGATGAATCAAGGCATGTTTTAGGTACATTTTTTAAAAAATAGTTCTTAAGGGCTAATCACGGTATGAATATGCATACATAAAAAGCCAAATCAGAGATGCAAAAGCACCTTCATGATTTGGCTTGAGGTGAGTATAAAGCAAATGGATCTGTTAATTTTTTTGCTGACGAGAAATCATAAAGAGTGTAACCCAGATAAGCATAAAACCAGTTAATTGCGCTACGGTAACGATTTGTTGGAAAGCGATCCAGTTAATCACAACACCTACCATAGGAAAGCTCAATTCTGCCATCGTAGCATAAGAAGCTTTGGTTGTACTTAAGCCTTTGTAATACAGTAATAAGCTGAGAAGACCCGGAAGCAATGCCTGCAGCAGCAAGTTGATAATTACAGCTGCGCCCGCCCATGTACCTGTAGGCATATTCCACGGAGCATGCTCCACAGAGGTGAGAACAATGAGCAGAGGGAGCGCCACCATGAAGCGAAGGGAGGTTACCGTTTCATATTTCATCGAACGGAGCAAGTAGCTGCCCATAACGGTCGAACCGCCCCACAGAATCGCTGCACCCAGTGCAAGCAGACTACCAACTTGAACAAAATCATGAACATGTCCAAAGGGAAGCGACCAACCGAAGGTCAGAAGATACGTCCCGAACAGAGCGATGACAATTAATATTCCAAAATGACGCGGTAACATTTCCTTCAATATCACGCGGGCCAGAATAATAGCAACCAAAGGTTGAAGCTTCTGAAGTAAAAGTACGGCATTCAGATCACCGTTGCTGAGTGCCATGGTGAAAATCACACTGGCCAGTGCCGAGCCACCCCATGAGACAAACAAAATAGCGAAAACCTGACGAAATCGTATCGTTTTAAGCTCCTCGCGATGCTTCCACAGCATCGGCGTCAGAGCGATAAAGAGCAGTACATGCTCCATCAGTACGATTTGTGCTGAGGTAAATGATTTTAACAAAATAATACGAAACAGCGGGTCTGCGCCCCACAAGGCCGCTCCAATTGCGACTAGCCAAAAACCGCTTTTCATGTGGGAGCTACGATCAAAATCCTTGGATGTTAGTACAGTTGATGATTGACTCATACTTATTTAGCTCCTTGCGAATACAGGACCGGTGGCACAAAAACCCCCGTCCATGGCGAAGGCCATGCAAGACGGGGGTTGATCAAATAAACTTGCCGTTTGATGCAAGTTAAATGAAGTCACTGCACAACCATAATGCAGTATTCATCGACTTTGCGGCATGTTCATATTTCGATCTTCTTCCATCCGGACTTTACCGTCGGCTTTGGCATCTCACCAAATCAGTCCGTATCTTGTTGCCAGATACAGAGTCGCGGGCTTAGCTCCATGAGCCATACCGCCGGTTAGGAATCTCACCCTACCCCGAAGATCCTTATTCCGTTTTTTAATTTCTCCTATAGGATATACCTGTTTTGGAATGAAGTCCAGTGAAAAATGTGTGTATATCAAGCAAGGATTTTCATTTTTTTATGAAAGCGTTCTATGTTTAATCCTGATTACTAGGCAATATCCTTATACTCAATGCGCCGAATGGCCGCATAAGCCACAAGCATTCCCAGTACAGAGAAGCTGATTTGCACGGGGGCAATGGAGCTAAGGGTAGCACCGTTATTATTGGAGAAAAGCAATGCTACAATCAGAATCGAGGTCACAATGGTCGTGGGTACAGAGTATCTTCGCATTCCCATATACAGCGGAACCAATCCCATAAAACTGGCGGCAACGGCATTGATTAGCGTACGTGCCGATTGGTCGGCTAGTATGGAAAGAGTAAGCTTATCCGGTACAATTATGACAAACTGGTTGAGCAAATGAATCGCAGCCGTAATGATGATTTCCGATATTACAATAGATAAAAACGTAAACATCAGTACAATCAAGAGCTTGGCGATCATTAGCTTTTGACGATGAATCGGATACATGAACAAGATTGTAATCGATTTGGATTTAAATTCTCCTACGATAAAACGGCACAGTAGAACGGAGGCAAATACAATAAACGTTGCTCTCACCATATTGTCCATAAGATCGAGAAGCTGAGCGTACTGTGTAAATTCGGGTACTCCTTCAATGTGGCTGTCCAGCCCAATAGTACTAAGTAACCCTAGAATACAGGCGTTGGCGATCAGCGCTGAACGGATATAACCCGCCAGATGAAGCTTTTTCATCTCCAACTGTATCAATTTAAGCATGGTGATCCCCTCCATGTAACAGACGTAAAAAGTAGTCTTCCAGCGTACTGCTCTTCTGATGAATGGAATCGACCTCTACATCATTTAAAATGAGCGTTTTCGTAATTTGCTTCTGCGGTACACTAGTATCGTAAATACGTATACTCTGTTCATTAAGCACCTTTATATTATTCAGACTCAGATGGTGGGAGAGGATGTAGGCTGCTTTTTTGCAATCGTTGGTCGTAAATTCGATATATTCCGTATTGGTATCCCGTACCTGTTCCATCGAAACTTCCTCAATCAGCCGTCCGTGATTAATCACGCCTATTGTATCCGCAATCTGCTCAATTTCCGCTAATAAATGACTGGACACGAGCAGCGTCATCCCATATTCCTTGCATAGCATATGGAATAACTGCCGAATTTCCTTGATTCCCACTGGGTCCAGACCGTTAATCGGTTCATCTAAAATGAGTAGCTCCGGCTTGGTCGCAATGGCTCGGGCAATCCCGAGACGCTGCTTCATTCCTAGTGAAAAGTCTTTTACCGGCTTGTCATCTGCATTCCGCAAGTTCACTAATTCCAGTGCATCCCGGACAGCCTGCTTATTATAATAGCCCATGTATTCACAATGAAGTTCGAGATTTTGCTGAGCTGTCAGCCTTTCATAAAAAATCGGATATTCAATAATCGAACCCATCCGTCCGAGCAGATGATAAGACTGTGGCGTTAGCTTTTCACCGAACAGTTCAATCTCGCCCGATGTTGGCTTGAGCAGGTTGGTAATCATTTTCATCACCGTCGTCTTGCCCGCTCCATTGGGACCGAGAAAGCCATAGGTTTCCCCCTTGCGCACATTCATACTGACCCCTGCTACAATTTCATTGCCCTTCATGGCTTTGGTCAGCTGATGTGTACGTAATATGTAAGTCATGGGTGTTCTCCCTTCGTGTGCTGTTGATAATTCAAGAATAAAGGGCGAAATGTTCATTTTTCTTTCGTAATCCTTACAAATTTATTAAGTTGAGCAGCTCGCTTAATAGTTGATCTTCTTCAAGGTAAAAGAGAAGACGGTCTGCTCATAAGGCTTGCTGGTCAATTGCATCTCTCCATTCATGCATTCAACCAGGCGCTTGGCAATCGTAAGACCCAGTCCACTGCCCTGTACCGCCTTATTACGGGAATCCTCAAGTGTGTACATGCGTTCAAAAACCTTATCCTGCTCCGGCTCCTGTATGCCTTTTCCACGATCCCACACCTCTATACGCACCGTATCCTGCTGTTCTGACAGCGTCAGGCCTAGCGTTCGACCCTCTGCCCCGTAGCGAATGGCATTCGAAATCAGATTGCTCAGCACCCGCCCAATGGCTCCTTCGTTCCCCAAGGTATGTATAGGATGCTCCGGGATATCAATATGTACCGTAAAACCCTGAGCCGTCAGCAGATCATAAAACTCCAAAATGCTGCGTCTGCATAGTTCTCCTATCTCCAGTCGGGTCAGTTGAATGTCAGTATCGTTAGCTTCCAGCTTCGCCAAACTAAAAAAACTTCCGATCATCTCAATTGCTTCGCTTGTCTTTTGATGAATTCTGGATAGCAGCTTTATACGTTCTTCTGGCGAAATATCTGGATCGTCATCCAGCATCTCGGCATATCCAAGCACAACGGTAAGCGGGGTCTTGAGATCGTGAGAAATATTTGAAATCATTTTTCGCATAGCGATTTGGCTTCGGTTGTAATCGGCTGATACCCTCAAATTTAAGTCTAGTAGCCGGTTGATTTCCGTCATGAGTCGCTGCAGTTCCACGTCACCTGTAACATATAGCAGCTTTTCCGCATGATTCACGGTCACGATCCGCTCAAGTAGGGTTCGGACATTCTTGATTTTACGCTTATGGGCTACACGTTCCCGCCAAAGCCATAGGATAACGACGGACATTATGAGGATGACAATCCATTCAAAAATAGTTTCGATGATCATATCAGCCATTCTCCCATTTGTAGCCGATGCCCCACAGCGTTTTAATATGGACAGGGTGAGAGGGATCTTCTTCAATTTTTTCACGTAGGCGGCGAATATGGACGTTAATCACATTCTCATCACCCATATAATCGTCTTTCCAAATAAACCCGTATAATTGAGCTTTCGTAAATACTCGGTTCGGATTGGATGCAAACAGCTTCAGAATATCGGATTCTTTGGCTGTTAGCTGAATTTCATTTCCATCGCGTGTGACAGTAAAGTGATCAAAATCAATGCGCAAATTTCCATAGGTCAAAACTTGTGCTTGCGGCTGTTCCTCCTGCTGTTGCAGACGGGCATATGTAGTCGATCTGCGGATCGCGGACTGAATACGAGCCGTCATTTCGAGCATTGAAAAAGGTTTGGCAACATAATCGTCTGCCCCGAAGCCCAGTCCAAGCGCTTTATCCACATCGCTGTCCTTAGCCGACATAATCAAAATCGGCACGGCACTACGGGTACGAATTTGTCGGATCACCTCCATACCATCGACCTTCGGCATCATCAGATCCACGAGTACCAGGTCGTAAGTGTGACGTTCAAAGGCATTAAGCCCTTCTTCCCCGTCAGAGGCGGTGGTTAAATTGTAGCCCTCCTTGGTGAGTGCTTTAAGCAGCATTTCAGCAATAGATAGATCGTCTTCAATAAGTAAAATATGCTGTGGCATAGGTGTGGAACACCCCTAATTTTTAGATTAGCTCGTGTGGCGAACTGTATCTGAATTATATAGAGTGGTGGAGGGGATTTCCATAAAAAATATCCAACGAATTTGAATAGGGGAATTTTTGGAGGAGCGTTAAAGGCTGTTTGTTTCCAAGCTCTCCAACATGATGAAAAGTTGAAAAACCTAAAATAGTTATCCTGTGTCCATCATCTTGTTTGGAGGCTAGCTATATTTCTTGAAAAATCAGCTGTACCATGGTAAGCGTCCTACTTTTGTAACAATTTTATAAGAGATTGTTTTCTGCTTTGGATTGCTGATAGCTAAAGAGATTCTGAATAGCTTTACTTCTATTGAAACATTGGATCAAACCAATGCTTAATTGATGGTATTTAGCTAAGTCAATTATATGTAAACAGTTTCTTCCTGATACTTGGGATAGGGTTCGTAACACAATCTGCGTGGATCGCAGATAGCCTCTTTTATTAGGGCGTGTATGCAAAACCTATTTCATCCAAATCCTTATTTGAAATGAACGCCCACAAAAGGCATTTATTCCATTTGAGCGAGGTGTTATACTTATTTCAGGAGGACCGTGCTGGTAACACGGCTCTCGGGCAGTCGCTTTAAATAAAGGCGGCGGCTTCAAGGTGGGCTTTATGGGGCAGACCGCATCCTTTGACCTGGGGCGGTCTGTTTCTCAAATTATAAACATTTACTTATACATATACGATTACATTTACGTATACGTAAATGTAACTTTTAAGCAAGCAAATAGACGGACGACTAAGACCGTTACCTTTTGAACGAGTATTGGAATTATTACTTATTATGAGACAGTCACCACGTCCAGTTAAGTCACCGTTAAATTTTCTTCGAAGAGCTATCCAAGAAGGTTGGAGTCCTGAAACAATGCCAGAAAAGGTTGATCGACACATGGAGTATGTGGAAGAGAATTATTATATTCGTAAGGGTTACACGATTGACCAAGCTCGGGAAATAGTCCAAAGGAATAGACGATAGCTTAGAATAGGAGAGTGTTAGGAATGGATATGAAGGATCAAATGAAAACGGAAAAAGAACAAAATGGACAAGCTACAAAAAAGGGCATGACGTTGGAAAACGTTTGGTTTGCTTCTAAGGAACACGGATTATACCCATATCATATCAATCACGATTTAAGACAGAGTGATTATTTTTATAATAAAAATTATACTCAATTTCACGAGCATGATTTTCAATCTATTGTGTTAAGAGTTTCAGAGGAACCAGAAGCATTTTACTTAACAGAATATGATAAGAAATATTATTCCACGCAAGAACTTGAAGTGATAGAGAAAATCAGTAAATAAAATGCTGTTTTTGTAAGGAGAAAAAACGTTAGGTTAAAATCGTATCCACCGCCCCCTTTTATACATTCTGCCGATCCGGCAGGGTACGAGAGGGCCTATGAAGACCTTCCTATGTAGGAAGGTCTTTCGGTTTTTTGCATGGTCCTATGATTCTGCTAACTCGCAGCCCAATTCAATCAAGTTCTTGTTTTCAGAATCTTTCTGCTCAGTCCAATAATGTTAGTTGTTATTCTTCTCAGAAGGCACAATCAGTAGCTGCTCATGAGCTAGGACATGTCTTAGGACTAGATGAAGACTTTAGTAAATGCTTGATGTATCCAACTACACCACAATGCTATGATAATTGGGGAATTTACACTCCACAGCCTAGCGAAGATGTGTTTGGTATTAATGATCTTTATTAATAAGGAACAGAATCAGAAGAAAATATTGTTATTACCCAATTAGGAATAAAAACAGACAATATTGTTGAAAAAACAGACAATCCCTACCTTAAGCAAGGCGATGAACTCGTTTTATTTTTGAAAAAGGGACAAGATCCTAAATTTAATCCAATTTACTTTGTGGCTGGTGAATATCAAGGTAAATTTGACATTAAAAACGGAAACGTTTATGCGGTCAATCAGGCGTTAAAAGAACAAGCTAGTCTTAATAGTATTGACGCAGAAAACAATCCATATATTGATGGGCAAAAACTAAGTACATTTAAAGAAAATATTAAAAGTATAGTTAGTAGGCAAGAATAAAAAACTCTATTTAAACCGCAATACATTTGTGAATAATTAGAAAAGGTTTTGGCCTAAATTGTAAAAAGCTGACTTCTTACCCCGTGAAGTCAGCTTTTTAATACAGATTTTCTTATGATTTTGGCTTGAAGCAGTTAATCTGCTGACATGTGACCTAACTCTACTACATTCTTTTCTCAGTTAGAATTAACTATTCTTTTTTAGATAAAAGTGGAAACCTTGTAGAGGCAAGGCTTTCTCCAAAGTTACTATTAATATTCTCAACCTGAAGGCACTCAAGTAGATTTTTTTCTCCATCCCCAGCGTAAGATGTAATTAAGCTACTGGAAATTCACCGCCTTCCTATATCATACTGAAATAGTCTATAATCCGATGTTTGGAATACGGAGTTATAATATCCAGGGTATGCCTGATGTGAGAGACTAGGTATGCCAGATCACGAGCTACGGTACAGGACCGTCAATAAAAAGGAGAGCAATGATGTTTGTTATACGGGGAACAGAAAAACTGCTGAAGGAATGGGAGACTGAACCACTTCAAGTTGATATTTATCCGCCTTTGAATAGTTGGCATGCCAGATTGTTCTTACTAAATCGCAGAAAAAATATTGTGTTTATGCATGATATTTCCCGCTTAAGCGTCACGCTGTTTGGAATTAAAAAATCGCAGTACAAAAATCTGCCAGCTCTTTTTGTACAAACCTTGAAGGAATTAATGATCAGCGAAGGGTTTGATGAACAGATCGTTAAGGCATACATACAGGAAGGCGAGCAGATGCTGGCGACTACGACGAACAGACATAGTGTGATGGTAACCTTAGATGAGATTATATTTATTATGAAGGAACTGGATATGGAGCATGGATGCGAGCTGGAAAAGAATCAATGGAATAACCGAATTGTGTTCAAAACGGATCAATACAAGTACCCGATTGATGTTTTTAAGGAACTGCTAGAAAAGCATTATAAAGTAGAGAGTAGTTGAGCGTTTACATATGGATGGTTTGTAGTCCCAAGCTGTCCTGACTTTTAGAGGATTTATGCTGATTAGGACATGCCAAAAGAGTATCCTCAAAGTTCATGCGGGCAGGGGATGCCTTTTTTTATAACTCACAGGATAGCAACGCTTGCGATGAAATGAATCATAGCGCAATAAACGGTACACTTTGGTAGAATGAAATGATAAAGGGTTTGACACCATTGTTCAGACTTATAAAACGGGGGGTACATAACGAAGGATGAAGAGGATTATTGATGTTGCCAAAGAAGCAGGAATTGAAGAAGAGCATCTGGAGACGTATGGCAAATATAAAGCGAAGCTGAATCCATCTCTATGGGAGCAGTTAAAGGATCGCCCGAATGGAAAGCTGGTGCTGGTTACGGCGATGAATCCCACTCCGGCTGGAGAAGGAAAAACACTGACAACCATCGGGCTGGCACAGGCCCTAAATACGATGGGGCATAAAACCGTTGCTGCACTGCGTGAGCCGTCTCTTGGGCCTTGCTTTGGGATGAAAGGGGGAGCAACCGGGGGAGGACAGGCCCAGATTGTTCCGGCGGAAGACATTAATCTGCATTTTACAGGGGATATCCATGCCATTTCAGCTGCGCATAATTTGCTGTCAGCGATGATTGATAACCATTTGTTCCATGGAAATGCTTTGCGGCTGAAGCCAGACCGAATTGTGTGGAAACGGACTGTCGATATGAATGACCGGAGCTTGCGAAGTATTGTGACTGGATTGGGAACGGGGAATGGAGCGGTAAGAGAAAGCGGCTTTCTGATCACCTCGGCCTCCGAAGTCATGGCGGTACTATGCTTAAGTGAAAATATGGACGATCTTAAAGTACGATTGGGTCGGATGGTAATTGGCTATAACGAAGCCGGTGAGGCGGTAACAGCAGAGGAGCTGCACGCGGTGGAAGCTATGGCTGTGCTGCTTCGGGAAGCATTAAAGCCTAATCTGGTGCAGACATTGGAGGGCACTCCGGTTATTGTGCATGGTGGACCTTTTGCTAATATTGCCCATGGATGTAGCAGTCTGATGGGGACAAAGCTGGCGTTGAAGCTGGGAGAGGTCGTCGTCACAGAGGCGGGATTTGGGGCTGAGCTGGGAGCGGAAAAGTTTTTTGACATCAAGTGCCGCCAGTCCGGATTGCAGCCGGATGCGGCTGTGCTGGTTGTAACCGCCAAAGCGCTGAAATATAACGGCGGTGTAGCTAAACATGAGCTGGATGCGGAAAATCTGGAGCAATTGCAACTCGGATTAGCCAATATGAGCCGACATGTATGGAATTTGCAAAAGTTTGGTGTGCCTGTACTGGTGGCGATTAACCATTTTGTAACAGACAGCGAAGCCGAGTTGGATTTGATTTTCTCGGAATGCCGCAAGCTGGGTGTACCCGCAGAGCTTTCACAAGTATGGGCGCAGGGAAGCCAAGGGGGAGAAAAATTGGCCCAAAGCCTGCTGAACTTACTTCAGGAGGACAAAGCACATTTTGCACCGCTATATGATCATACGCTTGATTTGCAAGCGAAAATTAGTGTCATTGCCAAGGAGCTTTACGGTGCGGCAGAGGTGGCTTACACGCCTGCGGCCAAACGGGCGTTGGCGGGTATGGAGCAGCTTGGTTTTGGACAACTGCCTGTATGCATGGCCAAAACGCCGTATTCTTTCTCAGATCAACCTTCCTTGCTAGGTGCGCCAGAGGGGTTCACCATTCACGTGTCCAGCGTATCATTGTCTGCAGGCGCAGGCTTTGTAGTCGTGGAAACAGGTAATACCATGACGATGCCAGGACTGCCCAAATCTCCAGCAGCTGAGCATATGTCGCTGGAGGCAGATGGGAGTATTCAAGGACTCATGTAGCATTTTTAGAAAAAATAGCAGCATTTCAGTATCAATGAATGAGCAGTTTGGGCAGTGCAGTGAGCAGCTTTTGCCGAGTCATGGCATCACTCCAGTTCCAGCGGTCTGCTTCTACGAAATATACCCGGCCTTGACATACAGCAGGGAGGCTGAGCCAGAGAGGGCTGTTGAGCATGCATTCCAGCGCATGCTTGGAGTCTGGTACTGTAGGGACGAGCATAAAAATGCGGTCTCCGGCGTAATCAGGCAATTCATTCGGATCAATTTCTGCGAAGCCTAGTCCCTCGTCAAGCACCTTACGAATTGGCTCTGCGGGTTGGAAGCCGTGCGGGTGGTAAAGGGACGATGAGAATCCGGACATGCCCATGACAAAGAGCCGATCGCCATGATCGAAAATAAAGACAGAGGCGGTTTCTCCGGCTGTGATATGCGCACTGAGTTGGTTCCACATTGCCAGATTACGAGCGGCAAAGGTAGCTAACCAGCGTTCGGCCTCTCGTTCCTTACCGAGCCAGGCGCCAAGTGTACGCAGCCGTTCCTCCAGGGCGGCAAAGGAGTTAAAGGTGACGGTGGGCGCGATGCTTGCAACGCGCTCATATTCCTGTTCATCCGAGTTGGCAATGATAATCAGATCAGGATCAAGAGCGCTGGTCAAGTGGGTATCTAGCGGAAGTCCTACATCAGTCACGTTCCCAAGACGATGTTTATAGACGCTGTATTCACTAAGCCGCAGACTTCCGCCGATGGCTTTGGCTCCTAACGCGAGCAGATCGCCCATCGTTTCTCCATGATAGATGATACGGCTCGCTTGGCGCGGGATATGAATTTGGTGGCCTGTCCAATCCTTAACGCACACAGAACCGGGAGCGGAAAGCGCATATTGACCAGGGGGAACCCCGGTCATTTGTCTAAAACGCCGATTAAAATAATATTCGTCAGAGAAACCCACCTGACGGGCAATTTCACGTAAAGGCCGTTTGCATTCCAGCAGCAGCCGCTTGGCATGAGTCAAGCGCAGCTCAGTGAGGTAATGCAGCGGCTTTTTGCCCGTTATTTTGCGAAACAACTGGGAGTATTGCCATATGGAAACGTTCGCCTGTTCGGCAAGCTGCTTGACGGTAATGGGCTTTTCGTAGTGTTTTTCCATATATGCAAGGGTACTTTCCACCGATGCGGGCAATGTCGGATTAAAGTCATCGCTATGCTTAATAGGGACGTGGGCTTCCTGCCACAGCAAGAGCAGCTCTTGAAACATGATTTGCTGACGCAATGCAGAGGTTTGGCTATGCGGCTGTATTGTTTGTTGGGTGCTATAAAATAGCTCTTCAGCCAACTGAATAGGCTTGGAGGAAGAGGAAACGACGTATTCACGCGGTTCTGGCAGGACGGAGCCAAGATAAATGGATGGCATGCCCGTTGCGTTTTCAGCCAAGGTCATGTCTGATTGTGCCTCCAACGACATAGCAATGACTCTGAACGTGATTTTGTAGTATTCAGAAACAGTTCCCTCCAAGGGAGCGATTCGATAGGATTCCCCAGGAGTTAACCAATACCCATGACCTGAATGGAATACATATTGTTCTTGACCAATATCCACCTTTCCAGCCCCGCCGATGAACATAAGCAGACAGTGATCTGAACTTGGACGAGATGTTAGTCCATCACTGGACTCACTAGCCAACACAATTTCCTTAAAATGAAAAAGCAGTGAGTTGAGCGGGGGTGCATTTACAGACGAAGAAGGCTGATTCACGGTGTAATACTCCTTTTATTGAGAATGGTTATCATATATGCATAATAAGTATACCTCCTTTAGGTTCAACAAAAAAGAAGCCTATCAACAAGGGCGATAGGCTTCTCCAATCTTATTTTATGAGCTTGGGCAATTCCTCCAGCAGCCATTCTCGAGTAGAAGCATCACTTTCGGTTTTGCCAATGTCCTGCATGTACACATGTCCCTGCTTGACAGCAGGGAGCTGAAGCCACAGCTTGCTTTTCATTAATTGTTCGGTGGATTGCTGGGCTTCTGAACTTGGAGTGCTTAGTATGAAAATCCGATCTCCAGCGTATTGTCCGATTACTTCCTGTGATAATTGCACGAATCCTTTGTCCTCATCCAGTGCTTTCTGAATAAGGGGAGTAGGCTTGAGACCATTTTTTTCATACAGTATTTGCGACAAGCCTGTCCGTGCCATGACGAACAGACGGTCACCGGGATAGTAGGTAAAGACCGAAGCTGTTTCACCCGGTTTTACACCTTTCGCCTGAAGTTTGCTCCACATCTCTGCTTCCTTGATTTTATATTGGGCAAGCCAGTCTTCAGCAGTCTTTTTCTTGTTCACAATGTCTCCGAGATGTACCAAACGCTCGTTTAATGGAGCAAAGGTATCGAACATAATTGTAGGTGCAATTTTTGATAACGCTGCGTATTGTTTTTCGTCCGTATCGGCGGTGATGATTAGGTCTGGTTGTAGAGCCAATGTTTTTTCTAAATCAATGGGAAATCCTAGGTCCGATACATTCTGAACTTTTTTTTCATATATCTTTCCCTCGATCATAGAAGTCGATGTACCAACAGCCTGTACGCCTAAAACCAATAGATCCCCATAGTTTTCTCCGAAGTAAGCAATGCGCCCAGGAGTCGTGGGAATGTCTACTGTATGTCCCTTATAGTCTGTGTAGGCGCGAGTTGTGGCTGCTTCCGATGTTTTTGTTGATGCTGCTGTGTTGCTGTTTGCAGTCTGATTGTTGTCTGATGCGCCGCACCCCAGCAGCAATGCCCCCATAAGAGAGAATAGATAGATCAGAGAAGTGTATTGTCGAGTAGGTTTTTTGTTAATCGTAGAGTTCTTGTTGATCATAGCAACCTCCGTATAATTGAATGATTCATAATATTGCAAATGAGAATTATTATCACAAAAGCAATGATAAGCGCTCAACCCTCAATACTCAATGGACAAACTTGGTCAATGCATCCGATTTTGTACAAAATAAGTCTCATGTGTTACTAGCATTTTATTCTTCAAATTTTATTGATTTGTCATTTTTTATGGTATAGAATATCATTTTTATACATTTGAAAGGGGTTTTGAAATGGCATTGTTTATTACATATGTTTTACTAGGTTTCTCAATAGCACTACCTGTAGGTACCATCACGGTTGAAATGACGAAGCAAGGGCTAAAGAATGGATTCATGCATGGATGGATTGTTGGGCTTGGGGGGATGACCATCGATTTGTTATTAATCATTGGTTTATATTTTGGTCTGGCCTCTGTTCTGTCCTTACCTGTTGTACAGGTGATCATGTGGCTGGTTGGAGCCATATTTTTGTGCTACGTAGGGTACGACAGCATTAAAAATGCGGATCATGATATTGCGCTAGAAGGAGAGAAAAAGACAAAGTCATTATTTTCTTCCTATAAAAATGGGCTGCTTGTAGCTGTTTCACCAGGGAATTTAGTGTTCTGGGTAAGTGTTTTTGGGACTGTGCTGGCAAGTTCGTTTGATCGTTCTAATACAAGTCAATTTTTGATTGTTGGCTTAGGTATTTTGTTTGGTATTCTTGTCCATGATTTAGGCTTAATGACCCTCGTAGCAACAACACGAAAAGCCATGAACCGAACTGCCATCAAGTGGGTTACGATCTGTGCCGGCGTAGTTTTGATTGTTTTTTCGGTTTATTTCCTATATGAATTTATGGTTAGTCTCCAAAAGATTTTGTAGCATTACACAAGAATACGCTCAAGCTTGTCATGCCAGTCTGCATAAATCGAACAAGTCCTTCATAGACATGTACTAATTCATTTAAAACATGTGCTGAAGGGGTTGATGACATGCGCCGGATTTCATGGATGCTTGCCATGGTCATGTGTGTAACGTTGCTGCTGGCCGGGTGCGGCAAGAAGAGCGCAGACGATGTGGTTAAAGATTTGAGTGACGTGGTGAGCGACCTGAACAGCTACCACGGTACAGCTTTGATGACGCTGCATACCGGCGACACGCCGCAGGAATACAAGGTCGATATTTCCTACCGCAAGCCGTCCTATTACCGCATTGCCATGACGAACGAGAAAAAGGATGTTACACAAATTGTGCTTCGTAATGATGAGGGTGTATTTGTACTGACCCCCAGCCTGAACAAGAGTTTCCGTTTCAAAAGTGACTGGCCAAACAATCAGGGTCAGGTATATTTATATGAAACGCTGGTTCGCAGCATTATCGGTGATGCCTCCCGTCAGCTGGCTACCGACGATAAATCCTATGTGTTTGATGTGGCTGCGAACTACAACAGCCATGCGCTGGTAAGGCAAAAGATTTGGCTATCCAAAAACAACTATGCCCCTACCCAGGTACAGGTATCTGATGCGAATGCCAAGGTGGTTGTCGATCTGAAATTCGATCAATTCGCTTTTGATACGAAGTTTGACAAAGATTCCTTTGATATGGAGCGGAATATGGCTTCCGGAAAAACGAGTGCTGGTAGCGAGGGATCGCCATCTTCAGGGGCAGTCGATTCCAGCGGTCTGCCCGATTCTTCCGGTACGTTAGAAGGGACGACTGGCGTGACATCCAGTGGATCTGGACAAGGGCAGGGAACCGTAGGAAACGATGTTCAGCAACCGGCTGGTGAAGCGAAGAGCGACGGAGCTGTCACAGGCGATACGTCCAAGCCGGAAGCAGCAGCTAACGCAGAGGCGCAGCAACAAACACCGAGCACAGCGGATGGTGCAACCGGAACCTCAGCAGGAACGGATGCCGCAGAAGCTGTATTGGGTGAGTTCGGCTTGATTGAACCTTCCTACACGCCAGCCGGAGTACAGATTAAGGATACGCCGGAGCTGGAGGATAACGGTACACATGCAGTGATGCTACGGTATAGCGGAACGTATAACTATACCATTGTGGAGGCGCGTCCAAAAGATCGGGCGGTCGCACTTTCCGCAGGCGAACTGGTTGATATTGGAGGAAGCTTTGCTGTGCTGACAGGAAGCGAACAGCAGACGATGACCTGGATGAATGATGGAATAGAGTTCAGAATCACCAGTGCTGACCTGCCTGTGAGCGAAATGATACAAATTGCCGCTTCTATACAGGATCAATCGGGTAAATAAAATTTTATAGACGGATGCAGACGGTCTAGAGTGTAAAATGCTCTGCTGCCGCCCGTATCCGTCTTTTTATTCATTCGCAGTCTAAGATGTGCATCGCTTGTATATCCTGTTCTATTGTAGATATGGTAGAGGAGGCTGGTAAAGCTCCCCTGCCATTGACAGCCACGTCTCTGAACATTACCATTAACCTTTGGAAGCAAGGAATTTGCTACATTCGAATGGTAAAAGGTTATGTTAGAGGCTAACAATTGAAGAAGGTGACTGGATTTTGCAAGCACAATACAGATCGACCCGGGCCGAAATCAACCTGGATCACCTTGGCGCCAACTATGAAGCCTTTCGCAAGGTATTGCCTGCGGATAAGCTGATACTGGTCTGTGTCAAGGCTAATGCCTACGGGCACGGTGCCGTAGAAATTTCAAAGGAAATGGAACGCCTTGGTGCGGATTATTTGAGCGTCGCTTTTCTGGATGAGGCTCTTGAGCTTCGTCATGCGGGGATTGAACTGCCGATCCTTGTACTCGGCTATACCTCGCCTGAAGCTGTCCAAACAGCTTGGGAGCATGATATCTCATTGACTGTGTTTAGTGAGGAAGTGCTGGAAGGTATCCGCAGATTGGACCGCCAAGGAAGCGAACGCAAGCTGAAGGTGCACATCAAAATAGACAGCGGCATGGGAAGACTCGGTTTGCTGCCTGGAGAAGCGGCTTTGGCTTTTGTCCGGCAGGCTCACGAATTAGAGCAGGTGCTGCTGGAAGGCATGTACACCCATTTTGCCCGCGCGGATGAAGAAGATAAAAGCTATACACTGCTACAATATGATCGGTTTCGGGGCGTGGCGGATGCGCTAAGGGAACAAGGTATTACTATTCCCATTATACATACGGGCAACAGCGCGGCCACCATTGATACCCCTTCCCTTTCCCCCAATATGGTGCGGATTGGCATCAGTATATACGGTTTGTATCCGTCTGATGAGGTTAACCGGCAAGTCATTGAACTGTTGCCTGTATTGTCATTAAAGACGGCGGTGGTTTATACCAAGACGCTTCCTCCTGGATGGGGAGTTAGTTATGGTACCCGGTATGTGACCTCTAGTGAAGAGCGGATCGGCACACTGCCAATCGGTTATGCGGATGGATATTCTCGCATGCTAAGTGGGAAGGTTGAAGTGTTGATACGCGGTCGTCGCGTCCCTGTACTCGGTACGATCTGCATGGACCAGTGTATGGTATCCTTACAATCTTTCGCAGAGGATGCGGAAGAAATCCAAACCGGCGAAGAGGTTGTTCTCATCGGCCAGCAGTCCGGCGAAATCATTGCGGCGGATGAGCTGGCATCCAAGCTTGGTACGATCCACTATGAGGTGATCTGCATGATCGCAGACAGGGTACCGCGTGTTTACATGCGAGATCATGTTCCTGTCGTTCGGGTGAACTCGCTTCTTCCAACCCACTGGAATTAATTTCATAACGCAAATTACCGGATAAAAGCAGGAGTTTTCGTAGAACGTCCCGAAATATGTACAAAGGAAAGAAAAGAGCGCTATAACTGTCAAAAGACGCATTAGGCTCCGCTGACACTTGTATTTCGGGGATCAAACGCCTGTACGAAAACGAACTGCGTAGTTTATAATGGAATGCAGCATAGATGATATACGAATATCATATACATTCTCTTATATTCCGTTTGAATAAATTACCGGGAATAACGTTATAATGGTACAATGGCGACAAGGTTTTGGGGGTGGAAGAGAAGTTGGCCAATTTGCAGAACACCAAAAGAATAATGATCAGTTTGCCAGATCATCTCTTGCAGGAAGTGGACGGGATCGTAGCTATGGAAAATTCCAACCGCAGTGAATTTATCAGGCAGGCAATGAAGCTTTATGTAGGTGAACGTAAAAAACGTTACATTCGTGAAGCTATGCAGCGTGGATACATGGAAATGGCTAAAATTAACCTGACCATGGCATCCGAAGCCTTTCACGCGGAGGAAGATGCAAACAGCACCTTGGGCCGTACAGTTAGCGGGGTGTAATCCATATTGATCGTAAAGCGCGGCGACGTTTTTTTTGCAGACCTTTCACCCGTAGTCGGTTCCGAGCAAGGTGGCGTCAGACCTGTGCTGATCATTCAAAATGATATCGGCAACCGGTTTAGCCCTACCGTGATCGTAGCAGCCATCACTGCACAGATTCAGAAGGCAAAGCTGCCTACACACGTGGAAATCGACGCGGCGACGCATGGCTTTGATCGTGATTCTGTTGTTCTTCTGGAGCAAATCCGGACAATCGACAAGCAAAGGCTTACCGACAAAATCACCCATTTGGATGAAGAAACCATGCGCAAAGTGAGCGACTCGCTACAGATCAGTCTCGGTTTGATTGATTTTTAGTATGATGGAACGACGAGTGAAACGGGAAAGGACAGCGCTCTAGCGCTGTCCTTTTGCATGTCCGAAGAACAATACAGGTAGGGCTTGCTTTTACGTCACCTGCTGGCGCTTTGAATCATTTTTTGTGATAATAAAAGATATGATGTATGACAAGAGCTGTGAGGAAGAAGGGATAGGTTTGTCTAACGAGGAAATGAAGACGGAAATTGGGCAGGAGCCGAACGAAGCAGAACGCCAAGAACGGATTGTCAAACAAGTGGCGAGAGAGCTGTCGCTGGCACTCAAGCAAATCCGGACAACGATCAGTTTATTGGATGAAGGAAATACCATTCCTTTTATCGCGCGTTATCGTAAGGAAATGACAGGAGAGCTGGATGAAAATCAGCTGCGTGAAATTGAAGATCGTGTGCTGTATTTACGTAATCTGGAGGATCGTAAGGTAGAGGTCATCCGCATTATTGATGAACAGGGCAAGCTGACTGAAGAGCTGCAGGCTGCTATCACTTCTGCGGTTAAGCTTCAGGAAGTGGAGGATCTGTACCGTCCATATCGGCAAAAGCGCAAGACTCGCGCCAGTGTGGCAAAGGAACGGGGGTTGGAGCCGCTGTCCATCTGGATTTGGGGTCAGCCGAAGCAGGGTGATGCTTTGAAAGAAGCTGAATCCTATGTGAATGCTGAGCTGGGAGTCGAAACCCCTGAGTCTGCCATCCAAGGAGCCATGGATATTTTGGCCGAAAATATAGCTGATGATGCGGCTATTCGCCAATGGGTGCGCCGATATACACTGGATCATGGAATGTTGACCTCTGAAGCAAAGGACACCGAGCAAGAGTCTGTGTATGAAAATTACTACAGCTATCGTGAGCTGGCTAAGAAAATGCCACCTCACCGTATTCTGGCGATTAATCGCGGGGAGCGGGAAGGCATTCTTAAGGTTGGTTTGGAGGTAGCGCCAGATTCCATTTACAATTATGTGGCAGGTCAAGTGATTAAAGGATCGTCTGTGGTGGAAGACCTGCTGCGCAGTGTCATTGAGGATGCATACAAAAGGCTTATCGCGCCATCTATCGAACGTGAAGTGCGTGCTGAAATGACAGAGAAGGGCGAGCAGCAGGCCATCTCTATCTTTGCAGGCAATTTGCGCAGCCTGTTGCTACAGGCTCCGATTAAGGGGCGTCGTGTGCTTGGAGTCGATCCAGCCTATCGGACAGGCTGTAAGCTGGCTGTTGTCGATGACACAGGCAAGCTGCTGGAAGTGGCTGTGACGTATCCGACACCGCCAAACAACAAGAAACGTGAGGCTGCAGAAACGTTCAAGCAGCTGATTGCCAAATACGATATCGAGTTGATTGTCATTGGTAACGGAACTGCATCACGTGAGACAGAGCAATTCGTAGCCGAAGTTATCGCGGATATTGGTGACAGCAGCCTCGCGTATCTGATCGTCAATGAGGCAGGTGCGAGCGTATACTCTGCCTCCAAGCTGGCACAGGAAGAATTCCCTGATTTGGACGTAGCTGAGCGAAGTGCGGCGTCTATTGCGCGTCGTGTGCAGGACCCGCTGGCTGAGCTTGTCAAAATTGAGCCGAAAGCCATTGGTGTAGGCCAATACCAGCATGATGTGTCGCAGAAACATCTGGATGAAAGTTTGAAGGACGTTGTAGAATCGGCTGTTAACCACGTTGGTGTGGATGTGAACACAGCTTCCTCGGCGCTGCTGTCCTACGTAGCAGGGATCAACGCGACCATTGCTAAAAACATCGTTAAGTACCGTGAGGAAAACGGGAAATTCAGCAACCGTCGTCAGTTGCAGAAGGTGCCGCGTCTTGGTGCAAAAACCTACGAGCAATCCATTGGTTTTATCCGTATACCAGGTGGCGAAAATCCACTGGATCGCACGCCGATCCACCCTGAATCGTATGCTGTCGTAGACCGCCTGCTGGCGGAACTGGGCATCAGTGCCCATGATCTGGGTTCGAAAGCTGCGACAGAAGCGCTGAATGTGTCTAATATTGAGCAGTTGGCAGCGAAGCTGGAAGTTGGTGTGCCAACATTGCGGGATATTTTGGACAGCCTCCAGCGGCCGGGGCGTGACCCGCGTGACGAGCTGCCATTGCCTGTATTCCGCAAGGACGTGTTGAAGATCGAGGATCTGGCACCGGGTATGGAACTTCAAGGAACTGTCCGCAATGTCATTGATTTTGGTGCGTTTGTTGATATCGGTATTAAAAGTGACGGTCTGGTTCATATTTCACAGCTGCGCAGTGGTTTTGTTAAGCATCCGATGGATGTTGTATCTGTTGGTGATAACGTAACGGTGTGGGTGTTGAATGTTGATTTGAAAAAAGGCAGGGTAGGTCTGACCATGAAACCTCCCGCAGATGCGCAGTCACAGGCATAGTGCTATAAATAAAGCTATATGACATTTTGTGAGGGTATAAAAAAAGCCGGAATCTCCGAATCATATCGGAGACTCCGGTTTTCCATTTCTGGATGTTTCTGATTCTATCCGTTGTTGGCATCAAATTCTATACCAGGTGCTTTATGATAAAAAAACCAACAATCATTCAACAGTCTAATTTGGCGTCGGTCCTTCTTGTAAAAGGCCCGCATGAGCTGGTTACTAAGCCATTGAGGCAAGCCGATCTCCTCCTCTGCGTTACATCTGTATGTTTAGCATATGGGGTGGATACCTAAAGTGTGCTTAATGAACCAGGGTTAGACTTCGGCCGTTATTTTATAATATGCTTGTCAGTATGGAGCAAAGGAGGGAAACCATAAAGATGGAGTCCGAGTCTCTGAGCAATTCAATGAACCCTTCCATGAGTAATAAAGAACTTCAAGAATGGGTAGAGCGCATCTCGCTGGAGAGCTTTGACGTGCCGTTTCAGCATCAAGCCACCTTTAACTCGCGCCTGTCTTCTACAGGCGGTCGATATTTTATGAAAAGTCATCATATTGAAATTAATCCACATCAACTCGCCGCTTATGGACGCTCTGAAGTGGAAAAAATAATAAAGCATGAGCTGTGCCATTATCATCTACATCTGCGCGGAATGGGCTATCAGCATCGTGATGCTGATTTCAAAGCATGGCTGGCCCGTGTAGGAGGGAGCAGGCATTGTCAGACTCTGCCGGGAAGAGTGGGAAGAAAACCTCAGCCTTATCGTTACAAGCTGGTGTGTGTTTCCTGTCAACAGGAGTATATGCGCAAGCGTAAAATGAACCCACAGCGATATCGCTGTGGAAAATGTGGAGGTAAACTTCGCTTGTTGACACTTGACGTAACCCCCTGATTCATGGTAAATTAACCATACTGTATGATAATTTACAGTAATGTTCCCTGATAGCTCAGTTGGTAGAGCACTCGACTGTTAATCGAGTTGTCACAGGTTCGAGTCCTGTTCGGGGAGCCATGGAGAGATACCCAAGTGGCTATAAGGGGACCCTCTGCTAAGGGGTTAGACTGCGTAAGCGGTGCGAGGGTTCGAATCCCTCTCTCTCCGTTGGTATTTTAAGTAGAATAAGGACGCTCGTATGCATGGTAACAATGCATGCGAGCGTCCTTTTCGTTTAGATCTGCTTTTGTATAGATCTGCTTTTTAAGTAACGTAGCAGCCAATCCCTTCTATTTCACAGTGTCAGCCTTGATGGTTTTGAGTAAGTTCAACAGAGCATGAGCAACGCCGTCTTCCACATTGGTCAGGGTAACGTCGGAGCAGACTGCCTTTATATCGTCTTTTGCATTGCCCATGGCGATACCTCTCCCAGCCATCGTCAGCATGGAAATATCGTTATAGCTGTCTCCGATCGCTACCGCTTCCTGCATGGGGATGCTCAGATGATTCGCGAGATAGCGCAATGCATTACCCTTAGACGCATCCTTATGCTCGACTTCAAAGTTACGATCTGAGGAAATGACCATGTTCAGACCTTGAAAATCTCGGTAACGTTCACGCCCCCATTCCAATTTGGCTTGATCAAAGGAGAAACAGAGCACATTATATATCTCTACATCCAGTGGAATCTGCTCATATGAAGCGATGCGGGTATGCCCGGTCTGTTCATATTGCTTTTCAGCTGCATGTAATAAAGTATCCAGTGAAATATCTGGGTTGGCGCTCAGCAAGCGGTCCATTTCAACAGCAAGTAGCTGATGTCCCTTTTGTGGAGAATAAATGGCCCGGTCTGTCATGACCTCATAGTAGAAGTCGTTACCCTCGAGCCAGCTCAGCACTTCAAATGTTTCGCTCCGGCCCATAGGAGTAGAGGTTAACTGGCGACGATGCGCATCGTGTACAGTGGCGCCGTTTGCTCCAATGACGGGAGTAACCAGCTCTGCTTCCTCTAACTTTGTCCAGGCGTCATAAGCGGCTCTGCCAGTGGCAATCGTCACTTGAACACCTTGCTGCTGTGCCTTGCGGATTGCCTCTGCGTTGGCTTTGCTTATTTTTCCTTCCTCGTTCAGTAGCGTTCCATCCATATCAATCGCAAACAGTTTCATTTCTCTCCAGCTCCTGTCTTTTGATCTCTCTGTTATACAAATATTGCGTCTAGTTAGAGCAATTGGCTTCAAATTTATGAGGGGACAACAACTTCGATATCATGGTGTTGCAAAATTTCCAGCATCGCTGATTCTGGCAAGCGATCGGTGATCACGATATTAACCTCAGACAAATCAGCAAAACGATATGGGAAATTGATTCCGAATTTCGAATGGTCCGCAAGGATGATCACCTGATCCGCCTGTTTCATCATCTGATGCTTCAGCATACCGTCTTCTTCATGAATCAGGCTTAGTCCGTGAGCTGATATACCTCCAATCCCGATAAAAGCTTTGTCTACAAAATAGTGAGACAAAGTGGCGATTACGGACGAGCCGTATACATATCGGTGTTCTTTTTGCAGGCGGCCTCCCAACAGATGAATGGAGATACCGTCTTTTCCAGATAGTACGTCAGCCTGATTAATTGAATTGGTGATAACCGAACATTCCTGCACATTCAGTCTTTCTGCACACGCCTGTACGGTGGTCGAGGAATCTAATATAATACGATCCCTATTTCGTACCATGCTGGCAGCCAGTTGTCCGATCACTTGTTTTTCCTCTGATACAGTAAGTAGTCTTTCGTTATAATTTCCAATTGGATCGTGATGCAGTTTAGGGAGTAGGGCGCCGCCGCGGGTGCGAATAATTTTTTGATGCTCTTCAAGTTTTACCAGGTCTCGACGGGCCGTATCCCGTGAAACATTAAAAATTTCACAAATATCATCCACCGAAATACGCTTGTGAAGCTGTAAGTAATCAACGATTTTTAACATTCGTTCTTCCTGATACATAGAAAGCTCCTCTGATATATAATCATTTCGGTATCTCGTAAGTGATTATAAGTAAATGTAAGTGATATTGCAATCATTTATCATGATTTTTCAGGGGTTAGATGATTATAGATAAGTTAATGTAAGTGAACATGCATTTTTTAATTATATAAAATAGCTTTTTTAAAATTTTTAAAAATAAGTATTGCCATTTACTATTCTATTTGATATACTCTTTCTTGTCGCCAAGTTGGTGTACATTAATAGGGCCCGTTGGTCAAGGGGTTAAGACACCTCCCTTTCACGGAGGTAACAGGGGTTCGAATCCCCTACGGGTCATTGTTGTCTTTATAGACTACATGTTGCATGCTTAAGGGGAATTCCTGAGGTCTGGTCTAATGGCGGACAGCTTGGATGAATAGCATGAGCCATTAGCTCAGTTGGTAGAGCACCTGACTTTTAATCAGGGTGTCGAAGGTTCGAGTCCTTCATGGCTCACCATTTATATTTTGTTATGCGGTCGTGGTGGAATGGCAGACACGCTATCTTGAGGGGGTAGTGAGCGTACGCTCGTGGAGGTTCGAGTCCTCTCGACCGCATCAATGGAATAAACGGAAAAGTCTCTCGCGTTAGAGGCTTTTTTTATTTGTGCATTGATGCAATTAAACAATGATTATGATGAAATAATGATTCCATAGTATAATATGACGCCATAATGTTATAGAATAATAAATATATAAACTTATGAAGTGACGGTGAAAAATATGGACACTCAACTGTTAGGAAATATATCAGAAAATATTTTGGGCTTGTTTCCGATTGTGAAGAAGAAATTTTTCACCTACGGTCCGCTTGATTTTCCGTTGCATTTGTCGCCTAATAACTTTCAGGTGCTCATGCTTCTGCGTGAAGTGCGTTCGTCTACAGTATCCGATTTGTCCAAACAACTTAATGTCTCACGCCCAAATATGACTCCTCTTCTGGATAAGCTGGTGGAGCATGGATTGGCTGACCGCCAATCGTGTGACTCGGATCGTAGAGTCGTGAACGTAGCCATTACAGAAGAAGGCGACGCTTTTTGTGAACAGGTATTTCATACCTTCTCTAATAAAATTCAAGAGAGACTGGTGTATCTGCCGGAAGAAGAATTATTGCACTTGAGTGAAACGTTGAACGAATTGAAGCAGATTTTACTTAAAATCGACAACTCTGCTACGTGATTGATTGGCGTAAGCGAACTGACTTAAAGACCGCCCTTTCTTCGGAAAACAGGCGGTTTTTGTTGCATATTGTGGTATAATGAAAACCAACATACATAATTCGGTAATTTTAGCATACGTGATCTTTGAAATGGGAACAGGGTACATGATATCGTTATTTGGAGAGCCTGCTAGGGAGGAAGGAACTTCTATGCAATCTATTTACCAACGCATTGAGGAGCTCATTAAGGAACGAGGTATGACGAAAAAGGCGTTTTGCCAGCAGTTGGGCATTAGTACAGGAAACTTTGGAGATTGGAAAAGAGGAAAAACGACACCGGGCACGAATAAACTCATTGAAATCGCTTCGTTTTTTAATGCTAGTCTGGATTGGATTATGCTGGGTCGAGATGTGCAGAGTAAAGTACTAAAGGAGTCGCAGGACCCTTATTTTTTTGGAGCTTCAGGGCAACTGAATTGCCAAGGGGAATCGCTAAGTGAGGCGGAAAGAGATTTTATACTTGAGTATATTGAATTTACCCGCTTTCGTAAAGAGAAAAACCAGCATAATTCAACTACTGATTAATGTTTGCTGTGAGGTTTGATAAGGATATTCTAATGTGTGCAATTGAAAAATAATTAGAAAAAAGCTACAGTGTCGGAGGGGAAACGTTTTGGGAGATCAAACTATTTATCAGCGGATTGAAGCTTTAATTAAGGATCGGGGAATGACCAAGAAGGCATTTTGTGAAAAGCTTAAAATCAGCTCAGGGAATCTCGGTGATTGGAGAAGAGGAAAAACAACGCCAGGTACCGCCCATTTGATTCAGATTTCGGACTTTTTTAATGTATCGCTCGACTGGTTGATGAAAGGGATTAAGCCGGGGGAAGGCGTGCTTCAGGAGCAGAAGGCTGCTTATTTTTTTGGGGTGATGGGGCCATTGAATTGCCAGGCTGAAGATCTTGAGACAGAAGAACAGAACTTTATTTTAGAATATGTTGAATTTGCGAAATACCGTAAGCAAAAAAGGGAGAAGGACAAAGCGAAACTTGAATAATCTATGGCTAAACGCCTGGGTGGATAACCCGTAAAACGGACTAAGGGGTTCGGTTTACGGGTTTATTTGATTTCCTGATAATATGGCGGCGCGTCGGATGCTGGATGCTTGTTGGGTTTAGTGTGGTGTCGCCTCCTTATAATCGTTATCGTCGATATTCAGAATTGCAGCAACTTGTTTTCTGTACCTTTGTGCTTTACGGGTGCCGTGAATCAGATTGGACAAGCGTGAAGGCGGGATATTGTGTGTCTCGCAAAATGTTTTCTGATCCAGTCGAAGCTCGACAAGCCTTTGTTTGATGGCCCACCCGAAGGAGGTGACAGGCATTTTGTTGTTCAAGAGAAATCGCCCCTTACGGATTCTTGCAGAATAATTGGTGTGATATAATAATCATCAGTAAACATGTTAGAATTAACCATCTAAAACTATGATACACTTTTATACGTGTTTATACAATCTTAAATGCGTTATTTTATTAAAATAATTACTTAATTAAGTGCAAAAAGTGAAAATAATCCGACTATAGTCTGTGAGTGGTATGAATTTGGATACATGAATTAAAAATACTCTGCCGCTTGAGAAAAGGGCAGAGTATTTTTATTGTGACTGCTAGACTGGTAAAACGACGCATCAGAGGGAGGCTGGAAGGCGTTTGAATAGGATGGAGGAGGAAAAGGGCCTGGATGCATTCAATTGGCTACTATGGCTCATATAGGGTGGCTGAGTGATGTAGGAACTGGTCTGATGGCTATGGAAAAGGTGAGGCTGAAATAAGCTTGGCGTAGGTTCGTTAAATTTCTTCCAGGTGGTGAGCAACTCGCTGGTCATGTGATCGATAAGAGGATTCTTTTCCTCGTAAGGAGGATTGAGCAGTCTGAAGGCATCTTCGATACAGAAGGATACCGCTGTGGCAAAATAGCCGTGAATGGTCTGTTCTATATCGGTTCCGAGAAGGAAGTTAATCCAAGTGTGGACAGTAGCGAGTGTGCCAATTGCATTGTATTGAGTGAGTGTGTCTTCCAGTTGGTCAAATGCAAGCCAAGGATAAAGAGCCTTGGTGAGCTTGAGCAGACGCTGGCCAGAAAGTCGCGATTTTTTCACATACTGCGAGGAAGGATGTTGGGTGTACAGCATTTTATCAATAAGGGCGATCCGCCAACCGTCATTCTGCTGGATGGCTGCATACAGACTTTTGATGGCCATGCCGTCAAGGGTTGTAATTTGAGGATACCAATCGTCTCGCATAAAATGTTTCAGATCCTGTAGACTGTTCAAGTTTCCGTTACGGAAACGTTCATCCAGTCCGTAGAAACGGGTAAAACCACCAATGGGTAGGGAAGGGTCCAACAACAATGCGTAGTTTAGCAATCGGTTACCTTTATGCAGGATGGTTCGCCTCCTTGAGGTGAATATTTGTGTCAGTTTATTTGACTCTAATCTTATTTATATAATAATAGTTCAATTATTTATGTAATATATATTTACACTTTGAGCTCTTTCATGTCAAATTAAATAATTTTATCGCTTATATATGTTATATAAAGTTACATTAAAAAAATTATAATATTATTGTTTACAAATTGTTGCTGAGAGAGTATAATAAATCTGTTGCCTCAATACATTATGACATGCGGTCGTGGTGGAATGGCAGACACGCTATCTTGAGGGGGTAGTGGGCGTACGCCCGTGGAGGTTCGAGTCCTCTCGACCGCATTATGTGCAATACCCAGTTGAAAAAGCATCCTGACACGTTTTACGTGAAGGGGTGCTTTTTTCGTTAAATATTTTTCGTTATATCATTCTGTTACAGAAGCGGTCATATGGACAGCGGACCGCTCGTTAACTGTAATGAAGAAAGATGTCAGTTTTTCCGCAAAAGCTTCTCAATATCTCCTATAAGCTTATCTGGAGTGGTTTGCGGCGCATAACGCTTAAATACGTTACCTTCTCGTGTAATTAAGAATTTAGTAAAATTCCATTTGATCGCTTTGGAGCCTAATACTCCTGGAGCGGTGTGGGTCAGGTAGTGAAATAGAGGATGTGCCTGATCACCGTTGACATCTGTCTTGGCGAACATGGGGAAGGTCACACCGTAATTGATTTGGCAAAACTCGGAGATCTCCTCGCTGGAGCCCGGCTCTTGTTTGGCGAACTGGTTGCTGGGAAATCCCAAAATTTCGAGCCCCTGTTCATGATACTGGTCATATAGCTCTTGTAGCGCCTTGTACTGGGGGGTTAACCCACATTTGCTGGCAGTATTCACGATAAGTAGAACTTTCCCTTCGTATGTGGATAACGGAATTTGTACCCCTTGTAGGGTCTGTGCATCATATTTATATACGGTCAAGATATCCCTCCTCATTCAATATTCTGCAATTAAATTGTAAGCAACTCAACAAGGGGTTGCAAGTCCGGAAGAGTATACGGGCATTGGACCATTGTAAAATCGTCTTTTGTTCAAAACGGTAAATCGCACCTCAAATGGAGCTAATTGAGGTGTTTCTTCTCATAAAAACGGGTTCAATCGGTAATTATCTGGCACGTATAGCGTATTTTCTTTCCTTTTTGCAAATAAGGAGTAACTAAGCCATACACTACGCCAATATTGACATGCCTTTCATTTTCAAAAAGGGGTGAAATACAGAGTTTTAAAGAGATACGAGAAGCATAGCTGCCTTGTAAGCGTTATTCTTAATCTCCTATGCTCTAAAGGGTGGTTTATAGCCCCGCCGTTGAGCTTTACAGTCTTCCTTGCACGGGTGTATGATTCAAGACGTAATTTCAAATTAACACCAATGAAGCAACAACGAATTGTCTAAAGCGCTGAATTTTGCAGTTGCAAAAGCGGGGGAACCAACGAGTATGTACGGTTTTGCAAGCCGTGTGTGTCTCATGGGGTGAATTTTCCGGCCAAGTGCCGTAAATAGGGCGACTCTCACGTCCGAATCCGACAGCTAACCTCGTAAGCGTACAGGGAGAGGCAACAAACCGCCGTGTGCAACCATGGTTTATTTTATCATGGAATGTATGAAGCCGGAGGAAGCCTTTTTCCTTCGGCTTCTTTTTGTTGTCTTTTTATACCGGGAGAGGAGCTACTGATGGAAGGTCGGTTAATTATTGTCACTGCACCGAATGAAGCGGGCAGAAGTTTTGTGAAATTGCTTATGTTCAAAAAATTGGCGTTTGCAGTTCTCACAAATAGCACTCAGGAGGAACGACAGCTCAAAAAAATGGGTGTGGAGCACATTGTGCGCATCAATACCATGCAAGCGGGAAAATGGAATTTTCCTAGTAAAGAAATTGGGAGTGTGTATTTGTTCGAAAACAGCTTGAATTTGACTTGCCGTTTCCTGCAAATATGTCGGCCACTAACATCAGAATCGATCTATGTTATTACGCACGGCTGTAATCCGCAAGGAATTTATCGGGGATTGGGAGCGGACCATGTGATCTACACATTGAACGGAGAGGTGGGTTTCCTGCTGAACGGATAAGCACTTATAACATAGCTGGTTTATGATTTTATGATGGAATCAAAAGGACAATCTGAGGAGCGATACGGAGGATAGGAACATGATGGATTTATACATGCTGCTCGTAATGGCTGTGAGTTATGGAGTGATATTACTGTTTATACGCTGGTGTGATGCGCAGACCTCAAAAGGAGGGCGAAGAGGATGATCGTTGTGCTAGGGCTCACGGTTATTGTGTTCGTGTATTTAATCTACGCACTCCTGAATCCTGAAAAGTTCTAGTCAACTATAGGATCGAGCAGGCGGGAACAGCAGATCAAGAATGAAGCATCAGAGGGGCAGATTTTCGCAAACGTGTGCACTCAATGGATGGTCTGAAGCAGGTCTGTTGTTCCAAATGCAGGAGCATTTTAAGGAGGAATAGAGGATGGAGCTACTGCAAATTGGAATTGTGATCGTCATATTGCTGCTCTTGGTAAAGCCGGTGGGCACCTATATGTATCACGTATTCTCGAATGAACCGAATCGGACGGATCGGATTTTTAGTGGAACGGAAAAGCTGATTTATAGGGTTGTAGGCTTGAAGAAACAGGACAGCATGCGTTGGACCACGTATGCTATGAGTTTCATTGCAACCAATGTGGTGCTTGTGGGGATCAGCTACCTGCTATTGCGCTTGCAGGCTATACTCCCAGGCAATCCGGTTGGAAACAGTAATATGGAAGCATCATTGGCCTTTAATACGGTAATCAGCTTTATGACCAATACGAATCTCCAACATTATAGCGGTGAGAGCGGGCTTACGTATCTGACACAGATGGCGTTCGTCACGATGATGATGTTTACTTCGGCTGCTTCGGGGTTTTCGGTTGCTGCGGCTTTTATGAGGGGATTGACGCGGCGCGGTGAAGGGCTGGGTAATTTTTTTCAAGATTTTATTAAAGCCAACATACGGATTTTCCTGCCGCTTGCCTTTATACTTACGCTGGTGCTGGTGGGACTAAAAGTACCACAGACGCTACAGCCTACAGCGGATATTACGACTTTAAGCGGTACACAGCAGCAGATTGCTATGGGACCTATTGCCTCATTGGAATCCATCAAGCATTTGGGCACGAACGGGGGCGGTTTTGCGGGAGCTAATTCTGCTCATCCTTTTGAGAATCCAAGTCCTTGGACGAACGTACTGGAAATTTTAGCAATGTGGGTAATGCCGGCTTCGCTGCCGTATACTTTTGGATTGTTTGCCCGTAATCGCAAGCAGGGCTGGATTATTTTTAGCTCGATGATGGTCTTGTTCCTTATTTTTCTATCCATAACGTATGTGTCGGAGAAGACAGGTAATCCGTTAATCCAGGCACTGGGTATGGATGCATCTCAGGGAAGCATGGAAGGGAAAGAGGTTCGTTTCGGCATTGGACAATCGGCATTATTCACTGCGGTCACAACGGCGGCGACGACAGGTTCGGTCAATAATATGCATGATACACTGACCCCGCTAGGTGGTATGGCTGCTTTGGGAGAAATGATGCTAAACGTCATTTTTGGCGGAAAGGGCGTCGGGCTGATGAATATGCTGATGTATGCGATTCTGGGGGTGTTTATATGCGGTTTGATGGTCGGAAGAACCCCGGAATTTATGGGTAGGAAAATTGAAGGCAAGGAAATGAAGCTGATTGCGATTGCCATTTTGGTACATCCGTTTCTTATTCTTGCTCCAACTGCGCTTGCGTTTATGAGTCATTGGGGATACGATGCGGTCTCTAACCCCGGATATCACGGGTTGACTCAGGTGCTTTATGAATATGCATCATCTGCGGCAAATAACGGTTCAGGATTTGAAGGCCTTTCAGATAACAACGTGTTCTGGAATGTTACAACAGGAGCAGTTATGTTTTTTGGACGATATGTATCCATGATTGCATTGCTGGCTGTGGCAGCTTCGTTGAATGCCAAAGACCCGACCCCGGTGACGATAGGCACACTGCGCACGGACAACAAGCTGTTTGGAGCCATCCTCATCGGAGTTGTTCTGTTGATTGGTGCGTTAACCTTTTTGCCGGTGATCGTATTGGGTCCTGTAGCTGAATTTTTGACCATGTGATGAAAAATGAGCATGAAGAAGAAAAATGAGAATGGATGAACGGGGTGCTTGATCATGAAGGAAGAACGCAAACGCATGCTGGATAGAAGCATCTTGAAGCAGGCGATCAAGGATAGCTTTATCAAATTAAATCCAATGATCATGATGAAAAATCCTGTCATGTTCGTCGTGGAGATCGGTACATTGGTCGTACTGCTCATGCTACTGCTTCCCGGTTATTTTGGAGCCGGCAAGGAAATGGGCTTTAACTTGGCTGTATTTATTATTCTGTTGTTCACGCTGCTTTTTGCTAACTTTGCCGAAGCGCTCGCGGAGGGACGGGGGAAGGCACAAGCTGCTTCCTTGAAAAAATCCAAGCAGGACTCGCAAGCTAATAAGCTTGTCGGAAATGAGATTCAAGTAGTCAGCTCGACAGCATTGCGTAAAGGTGACGTGGTAATCGTCTCTCAGGGCGAAATGATTCCAAGTGATGGTGAGGTCATTGAAGGCCTGGCTTCGGTGGATGAATCTGCGATTACGGGAGAATCAGCTCCGGTCATTAAGGAATCGGGCGGTGATTTTTGCTCGGTAACCGGTGGGACGCGGGTGGTCAGTGACCGTATTAAGGTGCGGATTACAACTGAGCCGGGTGAGACGTTTATTGATAAAATGATTTCGCTCGTGGAAGGTGCACAGCGGCAAAAAACGCCAAATGAAATTGCACTGAATACATTGCTGATTAGTTTGACGATTATTTTTCTAATTGTGGTGGTGACGCTAGCTCCGATAGCCCGTCATTTTAAGATTGATTTACCTGTTCCCGTGCTGATTTCGTTGCTAGTCTGTCTGATTCCGACCACGATTGGCGGGCTTTTGTCGGCTATTGGGATTGCCGGTATGGACCGGGTTACCCAGTTTAACGTGCTGGCCATGTCAGGCAAGGCGGTAGAAGCATCCGGGGACATCAACACGATGATTCTCGATAAAACGGGTACCATCACCTTCGGAAACCGGATGGCGAGTGAATTCGTGGTGGTAGATGGTGTAGAAAAGGCAGAGTTAGCGAAATGGGCGGCGATGAGTTCACTAAAGGATGAGACACCTGAGGGGCGCTCGGTGCTGGAATTGATGCGCAAGCAGGAGTACACGTTGGATGAATCCTTGGCAGCAGGTGGGACCTTTATCGAGTTCAAGGCAGAAACCCGGATGAGTGGTCTGGATCTCGCCGATGGACGAAGAGTACGCAAAGGCGCCGTGGACTCTGTCCGGCAGTGGATTGTATCGCAAAAAGGCAGTGTTCCGGCCGATCTGGAGGAAAAAGCAAATCAGGTAGCCGCAGAAGGAGGTACACCGTTAGCAGTGGCGCTGGATGATCGGATATACGGCATTATTTATTTGAAGGATACGGTGAAGCCGGGCATGAAGGAGCGCTTCGATCAGCTTCGGGAAATGGGCATCCGCACGATTATGTGTACCGGTGATAATCCGCTGACCGCTGCTACAATTGCACGTGAAGCAGGTGTGGACGATTTTGTAGCAGAAAGCAAGCCGGAGGACAAAATTGCGGTTATCCGCCGTGAGCAGGAGCAGGGCAAGCTGGTTGCCATGACTGGAGATGGTACCAATGATGCGCCTGCGCTGGCCCAGGCAGATGTCGGTCTTGCCATGAATAGCGGTACGGTCGCGGCCAAGGAAGCTGCTAATATGGTGGACCTGGATTCTGATCCGTCCAAAATTATTGAGGTGGTCGCCATCGGAAAGCAACTGCTTATGACACGTGGGGCATTAACAACGTTCAGTATTGCGAACGATGTTGCTAAATATTTTGCTATCATTCCGGCGATGTTCATGCTGGCTATTCCACAAATGAGTGCACTGAATGTCATGGGACTGGGTTCCCCGCTCTCGGCTATTTTATCGGCGCTTATTTTTAATGCAGTCATTATTCCACTTCTGATTCCGCTGGCAATGAAGGGCGTGAAGTATAAGCCAATGAGCTCGGATCGTTTGCTGGGACGGAATTTACTGATTTATGGCCTGGGCGGTATGGTGGTACCGTTTGTCGGCATTAAGGCCATTGATTTGCTGGTACATTTGTGGATTTAGCGCAGAAAGGGTGAGCGACATGAGTGGTTTTTATCGGATGTTGTCTGGACGCAGGTTTGCTGCACATGAGAAAGCCGGATCTGGCGGACAAGGTCATAACAAGCGTACAGGGACGGAGGCAGTGTTGGAAAACCAACCGGAGAGACAAGAGATGCGAGGAAGCGCGGTTATTGGAGTGGCTTTGCGAACTTCTGTGCTAATGATCCTATTGTGCGGATTGGCATATCCGCTAGTTAGTACAGGAGTGGCGCAAGTCCTGTTTCCGCAGCAAGCAAACGGCAGTATGCTTCGTGACACGGAGGGGCGGGTAATCGGCTCTGAGCTGATTGGGCAGTCCTTTACCAATCCGGCGTTTTTCCAAGGTCGGGTATCAAGTATCGATTACAATGGGGCTGGTTCAGGCTCAAGTAATTACGCACCCTCGAACCCGGCATTGGTGCAGCGGATCAAGGATTCTATTGCGGATTGGCAGAAGCATAACCCGGATGTACCCGTCAGTCAGGTTCCATTGGACCTGATTACGAACTCTGGCTCCGGTCTAGACCCGCACATCTCGCCACAGGCGGCACAGGCTCAAATTTCGCGTATTAGCGGCTTGACGAGGATTGGTCAGGACCAGCTGAAGGCGCTGGTGCAGGAGCAGACAGAAGACCGCAGCGCAGGGGTATTCGGCGAGCCGCGTGTGAACGTGCTCAAGCTGAATCTCGCGCTTGAAGCGCTAATGAAGGTTAAGCCAGTTAAGTCATAGATGGACGAAAAAGGTATCCCCTAGCGATAAGTTTGGAGGGATACCTTTTTCTATGGATTAGGGTGCTCTGGGATGGATAGCTGCAAAGGAAGTATTTTATTTCTTATAGGTGATATGAATTTGTTGTTTACTTATTTACTTAGTTTTATATTGTTTGATGAATTTTTGGCTTTCCTTAAGGCTGAAGCGAGTACCAACATGTATATTAATACAATAATACCAATGACTAAGTAAGATAATTTAATATTCATTAAATCGGTGAGAGTACTGCTCAAAATAGGGCCGATCATTAGACCAATCGAGTATGCCGTGTTATAGAGAGCAAAAGTAATTCCATAAGAATGAATTCCACTTCGTTGAGAAATATCAGCAAGTTGAGGTAAGCAGGGAGCAAGAACCATACCCATGCTAACTCCTAAAACAGCTAAAATAACAGCTTGAAGTGATAATATTGCTGGAAGTGCAGTTAGAGGAAGAGCAATGGATACCATAAGTAGACCGAGGAGAATTCCATTTTTATAGCCGATCTTGCTGGAGAATTGACCTATAAAGGGGGTTGCCAGGCCATAAGCAAGTGTGGGAATAGCAAATAACAGTCCGATAACTCCTGGATTAGCGTTAAAATTATGCTGTAGGTGTAACGGTAATGTTGGCTCAAGTACGCTTGGGACGGATGCACCGATAATTACAACCCCGATAACCAAAAGCAAATCTTTATTTTTCATGAACGAAAAAGGAGATAAGTACTTTTCATTTTTCTCTTCCGTAATATCGTGCAGGAGTACTAGTCGAAGTACAGCATCGACGACGGCCAATGCGATGGCAAGGTAAAAAGGGAACTGGTAACTTCCCCATTGATACAACCAACCGCCTATTGTCGGTCCGAGAAGGGTTCCAGCGGCTTGCCCAGACAACGCCAAGCCCATGGCTTTGCCGCGTTCTTCAGATGGGTATAGCTCAGCCAGCAGAGCGAGCCCTGCTGTCCAGGTCATGGCGGCTGCGACCCCTTGAAGAGCACGTGCCAGTACAAGCAGCCAGAAGGTGTGGGCTATGGCGAACATTAAAGTGGAAGCTATGAGTCCAATTAACCCCCATAACAGAGGAGTCTTTCTCCCAATTCGATCCGTTAACAGACCAAAAATAGGAGTAGCTATAAACAGTGCAATTGCATAACTGCTGAATAAAAATCCAATTTCGGTTTGAGTTGCTCCAAGAGAATCTGCGTATCTTGGCAAAATGGGGACGACTAATCCATAGATTAACATGTCAATGAACACAGCTAATCCGACAACCGTTAGAGCAGCTTTTTGTTTATAGTGCGCTCCTTTACTCATTTTCATCATTACATCCTCCTATAAATTTCTTCTGATTTCCTCTTTAATTTGCTTAATAAATTTTAATTGCAGCTCGCATTGATCATAAATATTTTTGAAAATTAACATGACGTTTACAGGGATATCCATAAGTTCAGCTTTTTGCTCCTGGCCTAGTTTCATTTCTTTATAAATTTTTTCAATGGCTTGATGCTGAAAACTTAAAGCTTCTTCTATTTCATGGAGGCCAGCCTCATCCATAAAAGTCAAAGCTGTGTACAGGGCTGTTGGAAACACAACAGAAGTTTCTTTAAATGATTCGATTAAAAGTCGACTAAACTCGCCTTTTCCAGTCTCCGTGATAGCATATATAGCTTTGGACCGATTCCCTGTCTGTTCTAATGTTTCTAAACGTACAATTCCTTCTGAATCCAGTTTTTTTAAGGCATGATATATGGAAGCTGGTTGCACATAAGCCCATTTATCCGTCTGTGCTGATTGCATTTTCTGTTGTATTTCATATCCTGACATTGCTCCATATTGCAGCAAGAGCCCAAGAACCATTACACGTGTTGTACTCATGATGATATCTCCTCCATAACTTTATTGCTAAATGTTTTATACTAAATATTTAGTAAAGGATTATAGTCGGATTATATCATTACAATCCAATGATGTATAGATTTACATTGGAAGGGAGTCGTAAATATACGAAAGAAACGATAGACCTTATGTTAGAAAAATATCCACACTTGCAAAGGGAAGGAGAACTTTTTCATCTCCATGTTGGCGAGAAGATTCAAAGATACGATGCTTATTTGGATAATTTAGTGAATTCTGGGATATCCGAATGTGGGAGCATTCGACAATTGGGGAGTATTCTATTTGTAATGGGTACGGGGATCATGATGAAAAAGAGGTATTCCAATGGCTATTTTGCCTCCTGGAATACCTCTTTTTTTACTGGTTACATCCAAACAGTCTATCAACCTGTAATTGTCTGAATAATAAGCACTACATTCAAGATAATGATGATAGCGGTCACGATCCAGGTTAGTACTTTTTGCCACATTTTATTCGCAAATTCACCCATAATCTTTTTGTCACTGGTAAAGAGCAGTAATGGAATGATGGCAAAAGGAAGCTGGATGGATAAAATAACCTGACTCAGCACAAGCAACTCTTCCGCACCTTTTTCACCAGCAATCGCAGTGACGATGACCGCTGGAATGATCGCGATAAGACGGGTCACCAGACGACGCAACCAAGGTGAGAGACGAAGATTCAAGAAGCCCTCCATCACGATTTGTCCGGCTAAAGTACCTGTCACGGTCGAGTTTTGACCTGAGGCGAGTAACGCCACTCCAAACAGTATGCTCGCAAGTGTGGTTCCCAGCAATGGCGAAAGCAGATAATAGGCATCACTAATCTCTGCTACATCTGTTCTTCCTGCTGTATGGAATACGGCAGCTGCTACGATCAAGATGGCTGCATTAATGAATAGAGCGAACATGAGCGCTATACTGGAATCCCAAGTTGCAAATGTAATAGCTTCCCGTTTACCTGCTGATGTCTGCTCATATTTGCGGGTTTGTACAATAGAAGAATGCAGATACAGGTTATGTGGCATTACGGTAGCTCCCATAATACCGATGGCAATATACAGCATGCTTGGATTCGTCAATATTTGTGAGTCCGGTACAAAGCCACCCAATACGCCGCCCCATTCTGGTTGTGCCAAAATGAGATTAATGCCAAAACAGCCGGCAATCGTGGCCATTAATACAATAACGAGGGTTTCCAATGCCCGGAAACCTTTATTTTGCAGCAGCAAAATGAGCATAACATCAAATGCGGTAATGATGACTCCGTATAGTAACGGGAGACCGAACAGTAGCTTCAGGGCAATGGCTGAACCGATGACCTCGGCCAAATCCATGGCTGCAATGGCAATTTCACATAAAAGCCATAAGCCGATCGCGACAGGGCGACTGTAAGCATCCCGGCACATTTGAGCCAAATCTTTACCTGTAGCAATACCGAGCTTGCCAGATAAGGCTTGCAGCAGAATGGCCATCAGGTTGGAGATTAGAATAACACTAAGTAGTGTGTAGCCGAATTTTGATCCGCCAGCGATGTCTGTAGCCCAGTTGCCAGGGTCCATATAGCCGACAGCAACCATATAGCCTGGTCCAGCAAAGGCAAGAAACTTCCGAAACCAGGTCCCATCCTTCGGGATGCTCAAAGAACGATTCACTTCTGATAGTGAAGCGATTTCCGCGAAGTTGCCCTTTGAATTTTTCATACGCTTCACCTTCTTTGTTCATATTGAAATATATTATTAGTGACATAGCGATTGCGTTATCCCTATTGTACACCCACAATAGTTTTTGTCTAGTGCAACTTTTGTGTGGTCAAGCAAAATCATCGTATTTTTGAAGCAATTGACCATCTTAATTAAGACTAAACAATGGAAAAAACCAAGCTATATTGCTCTCAAGGGGCAGCTTGGTTGTTTTGGATTTTCTAAATGCAGGCGGCCCATCAAGTTAGGGGTTAGGGGCTTATAACATATAGTGTAAACACAAAAGAGGTGGAACTAAACGGTAAATAATACGGTAAATAAACGGGTTATCATCCCTTTTTAAATGATTCATTTTGCGTGGCTCGTTTAAAGTACATACGAGAAGGAAATCATGTATTAACATGACGAGGATTCCTGCGGAATGTCAATAAGATGGAAGAAGGAGAGATGAAATCATGGAAGCGTTATACACAGCATCAGCAACGGTACAAGGTGGAAGAGACGGTTCAGTGACTTCTTCAGACGGGGTATTGAAGCATAAGCTGAGCACACCAAAGGAACTGGGTGGCGCAGGTGGAGACGCTACGAATCCGGAGCAACTGTTTGCGGCAGGCTATGGCGCATGCTATGAAAGTGCGTTGGCAAATGTGGCCCGTAAAGCCAAGGTAAAGGTGGACAATGTAGAGGTCACCAGCCACGTATCGATTGGCAAGGACCCAAGCGACGGGGGTTTCCAGTTAGCTGTGCGTCTGGATGTAAAAATACCGGGGATTGAGCGTTCCCAGGCTGAAGACTTGGCACGCCAAGCACATGATTTTTGTCCGTACTCCAAAGCCACTCGCGGTAACATTGATGTTGAACTCAACGTCATTTGACCGCATTTTTAAAAATTTCACACACGGCCGCCGATTGATCGGCGGCTTTTGCACCTAAATCTTGATTCGCTGAGAATGGCGTCCATTTGACATCATCGCCAAAATTCATTAAGATGTCATAGGTGATTCTGGTCATCAGGTACGAAACAAATTTGAAAAATACGGGTGATATGATGTCTTACAGACCGAATATTGTTAATTTCACGCTGGCTGGTAGCAACGAAAAGGAAGGGCTTTATGAGTTTAAAATGAGTTTGGCCGATGGAACGGAGTGCCGCGTTTTTTCTCAACGTAATCCGGAGTGGACTTTGACGAATATTAGTCGACTGCTAACGACGCCTTGCCCGGTATGCCATAAGGATTTTATCTGCAAGTGTATGGATCAGTTCCATGATGAGTTTTTAGAGCAAATTAATGCAAAACAGCTGTTTGAGAAAGCATTGAGCTAGTTTTTCGAACAGGCAAGGATTATACATTTCTAGACAAGCGTCGGATACTTTCGGCGTTTTTTTGTTTATAATCGAACCGTTGCGTTTTCATGCCGTTGATTTCTCTGTGGAGGTGAAATGCGTTGATGAACCAGTCTGATCATGTCCATACCGAACATTCCATTGTATTGGTGGATGGGGTATGCCACTTTTGTCAGGGAGCAACCCGCTTCATTATCAAACGTGATCCTAAGGGAATATTCCATTTTGGTTCCCTGCAATCCGAGGTAGGGCAAGAACTTTTACGTGCAGGTGGACTGTCTACAGATCAACTGGATACATTCGTTCTGATTGAAGACGGTACGTATTATACAAGGTCAACTGCAGCTTTACGGATTGCCAAACGCCTTCGTTTTCCATACCCGCTGGCCTATGTATTCATCTTGATTCCCCGCTTTGTGCGCAACGCAGCCTATAACTGGGTAGCGCGTAACCGATATCGTTGGTTTGGCAAGGATGAGGAGGATCAATGTCAGATCCCCCCACCAGAAATTAGGAAACGATTTTTTTAGTTGCTTTATTTATGTTTATTTTTACGACGATAATTACGAATCAGTAATATCACAGCTACCGCGATCAGTATGAGACCCGTAGCCGATACATACACGATATGGCGTACATTGGGTACGTTGACCGACAATTTTAGCTCGTTTGACTCTAATGGAGCAATGTCCCAATAGAGTGTTTTTCCATCATCCGACACACGGTCCGCATTGCTGGAAGCAGGCTGGATGGGCAGGGATAGGCTGAAGTTAAGATCCAGTTGCCGTTCTAGTAATTTGCGTGCGAACACATTCATTTGTTCTAATTTATCACTCAGGCCACGAGCTTCTTCAGGAAGCATCCGAGGCAAATCGAGCTTAAGCGTAAGATCCATATTGGTTGTGAAAAAATGCTGGCTCACTGCGCGATTTATTTCTAATCCCTCAGGCAGGTTTAAACCCTGATCGGGATTTTTTTGGTTTGTACCCCAATCCCCTTGATAATGCCCCTTTATTTGATATCCCTTTCTCCCTTGTTCCGAAAGCGGCTGCACGTCTACATTATTGCTTTGCATACGTTGAACTAATCGATCGAGCAGCCCCGGATTGTCCAACATCATCAGTGTCTGGTTGTTTACACTGAACGTTGCATTCATATCTACACTTTGATCTAGATGAACATCTACATGAATGTCACCCCGAGCACAGGAAGTTAGGGCAAACAGACAACACACCAGCATAAAAATGAGCAGTATTTTTCGTAACTGTATTTGCCGACGCTTGTTCCAATTAGGGCTGTATCCTGTTGGGTCCATGACTTGCACCTTCTTTGTATGGTTTCTTTGGTATAACGACCGGATATCTTCTATATATTACACATTCGGAGAGCCAAAATCGAATGATATAAAAGAATAGTTAAGATTTATATTTCAAAAATGTTTCCTTAGGTAAAAACTTTAGTGTATACTCTAAAATATAGTATGGATAAAAAATAATTGTCTCAAGGAAATAGTTTGTCCTAAAACAAATATTAAAAGGAGGATTTTAAAACATGAACAAGCAGTTTAAGAAGGCTTTGCCACAATGGGTAGCGACGGTTGGAGTGTTGTCTCTAGTTCTGGTTCTAGCGACTGCATGTACAGATGCCAAGAAGACAGAACAGGGAGCTACGAAAGAGGCGGGACAGAAAATAAAGGCTACGACTACCATCGGTATGATCTCTGACATTGTCGGGAAGGTCGGCGGTGCTCATGTGGAGGTCACGGGAATTATGAAGTCAGGCGTTGACCCACATTTGTACAAGGCGTCTCAGGGAGATATGCGTAAGCTGGATAAAGCCGACATCATTTTTTATAACGGGTTGCATCTGGAAGGGAAAATGCAGGACATTCTGGAGAAAATCGGCAAGCAAAAGCCTGTTATACCCGTGTCCAAAAACATTGCCCAAAATCAATTGCGTGCAGCTAGCCCAGAAATGGGATCTGAGTATGATCCACATATCTGGTTTGATGTACAAAACTGGATGTCTGCGGTAGAAACCGTCAGAGATGAATTGTCGGCACTTGATGCTGCTCATGCGGAGGATTATAAGGCCAATGCCGAAGCTTATCTCGCTGAGCTACGAGAACTGGACGATTACACGAGAGAGCAGATTGCCAGTATACCGAAGGCACAGCGCGTACTTGTCACGGCACATGATGCATTTGGCTATTTCGGAGACGCTTACCAGATTCAAGTAAGAGGCCTTCAAGGCATGAGTACAGAATCAGAGGCGGGCTCACAAGATGTGACCAAGCTGAGAGATTATCTGGTGGAGCATAAAATTAAAGCCATATTTGTAGAATCAAGTGTTCCGAGAAAGGCCATAGATGCGGTTATTCAGGGTGCAGCTCAGCAAAGTCATACCATACAGGTTGGCGGCGAGCTTTATTCGGATGCTATGGGTGAAGAGGGGACAGAAGATGGAACGTATATTGGAATGGTCAAGCATAACGTGAATACGATCATTAGAGCTCTTAAATAAGGAGGCGTAGACACATGGGACATTCACCACTTGTTGTTCGTGATTTATCGGTAGCCTATCAAAAAAAGCCCGTTTTGTTCGATGTCTCCTTTGAGGTGCCGGAAGGTAAGCTGATTGGTATTATCGGCCCCAACGGGGCTGGCAAATCTACACTGATCAAGGCCGTGCTTGGGCTGATTCCAAAGCTCAGGGGCGAGGTGCTGGTCTACGGCAAGCCCTATAAGCAACAGCTGCTCAAGGTTGGATATGTACCGCAGCGGGAGTCGGTGGATTGGGATTTTCCGACGAATGCTCTAGATGTGGTTATGATGGGACGTTACGGCAGACTGGGCTGGTTTAAACGTCCGGGAGCAGCAGATCGTCAGGCTGCGATGGAGAGTTTGGACAAGGTTGGAATGAGCAAATTTGCAGACAGGCAGATTAGTCAATTGTCAGGCGGGCAGCAGCAACGCGTTTTTTTGGCGAGAGCGCTTGCGCAGGACGCTCAGCTTTATTTTATGGATGAACCGTTTGTTGGTGTGGACGCTGCAACAGAAAAAGCTATCATTTCATTGCTGAACGATCTGAAACAGCAGGGGAAAACCGTGCTTGTCGTTCATCATGATTTATCTACGGTCACGGATTATTTTGACCAGGTTATGCTGTTGAACGGGCATCTGATGGCATTTGGAGAGACCGCAGATATTTTTACCGGGGGAAATCTGCAACGTACGTATGGCGGGCGTCTGAGTATACTCAAAACAGGTTCGGAATCCGGCACGATACTCGGAGTGAGGTGAGCAGTATGACAAGCTTGACAGCGCTTTTGACAGACCCGAACATGCAATGGATTTTGCTTGGATGTATTTTACTCGGTTTAAGCAGCGGGGTGATTGGCAGTTTTATGTATTTGCGTAAGCAATCGCTTATGGGAGATGCTTTGGCACATGCGGCTTTGCCGGGAGTATGTGTGGCTTTTATGATCACAGGTACAAAATCCATGTTTGGATTTATGATTGGAGCAGCCATTGCAGGGATTGTTGCTACCTTTGCCATCAGTGCGTTAACCCGGTATTCGCGAATTAAAAGCGATTCAGCGATTGCAGCGGTGCTGTCCGTATTTTTTGGCTTCGGCATTATGTTGTTGACCGAAATTCAGCATAGTGGCGCAGGCAACCAAAGTGGGCTGGATAAATTTTTATTTGGCCAGGCTGCGGCAATGGTGTTGTCTGATGTCTATACGATGGCGGTAATTTCGGTGGTGCTCATTGGAATATGTTTATTATTTTTCAAGGAATTTAAGCTGCTCAGCTTTGATCCCGGCTTTGCCCGTGGACTTGGTTTTCCGGCAGGTCTACTGGATAAGTTATTAATGCTGTTGATTGTCATTGCGGTGGTGGCTGGCATTCAAGCTGTGGGCGTCATTATGATGGCTGCCCTGCTGATTACCCCGGCCGTGTCGGCAAGATACTGGACAGAGAAGCTGGGTGTTATGGTATGCCTTTCAGGTTTGTTTGGTGCTATAGCGGGTCTTGGTGGGACTGTTATTAGCTCTCTGGGACAAAATTTGCCTACAGGACCATTGTGCGTGTTGTGTGCGACTGTGGTATTTGGTGTAAGTCTGATCTTTGCGCCGCAGCGTGGAATGATTTCCAAGGCTATCGTTCGGTTAAACGCCAGAAAAAGTCTGGAGCAGGGAGTTGGAACGTTGCCCAGGGAGGAGCGTGCCCTATGAGTTCATTTTATGTTATCCTGACGGGAATGTTAGTGGCAGGGGGATGTAGTATCGTCGGATGCTTTCTCGTGCTTCGGAAAATGGCTATGATCGGTGATGCCATCAGTCATGCGGTACTGCCTGGTATTGTCATTGCCTTTCTCATCAGCGGATCGAGGGATTCGGTGTGGATGATGTTTGGTGCGGCCGTGCTGGGGCTTCTAACGGTCTATCTGATTCAGCTATTCCAACAAAGCGGTCTGCAAAGTGATGCTGCCATTGGCGTGGTGTTTACAACATTGTTTGCTATCGGTGTTTTACTGATCAGTGTGTTTGCTTCCAATGCTCATCTGGATATGGACCACGTTTTGTATGGGGAAATTGCTTATGTCCCGTGGAATACGATAGAGATTGCTGGCTTCGATATAGGTCCGAGGGCTGTGTGGATTACGGGCGCAATGTTTTTGATCAATCTGCTCGTGGTAGGGGGCTTTTTCAAGCAATTTAAAGTCACTTCCTTTGATCCCGCATTGGCAGCTTCATTGGGCATTCCGGTTGTTTTTTTTCATTATCTGCTAATGAGTCTCGTATCACTAACGACAGTGGCGTCATTTGAGAGTGTGGGTGCAATTCTAGTGGTTGGCATGCTCGTTGTACCGCCTCTTACCGCTTATTTGCTGACGGAGAAGCTGTCCCGTATGATTGCATACAGCGTGGGAGTTGGAGCCACTAGCTCGATCGTAGGCTTTTATACAGCAACTGTATTAGATGCTTCTATTGCGGCATGTATGCTGTGTGTATCGGGTGTGTTGCTGCTTTTGGCTTTTCTATTTTCCCCGTCTCATGGTGTGGTATGGCGAAAGTTATTTCAACAACGGGGAATTGTTGGCGAAAATAGCAAGTGAGTCTCGTAGGAAGTGATCCTATATGAATTACTCAAAATAGCGTGCAGACGGGCATAAAGTGCCTGAATGCACGCTTTTTTACGCTTATGCTAATCTGTGCGGCTTTTTTTGAGGCAAGCTTGTTGGGTCATCTTGAATTAACCGGGACACGGGAGTACATTCTTTACAATCACACAGAAGGATTCGGAACGAGCTGTTACGCTGCGGGGAGGAACGAAATTGGAGAGCTTCAAACGTAAATCACCAGAGGAGATACTGGATTCCATTAACAAATTGCATCGAGGCAGACTCAAAATATACATTGGCGCGGTCAGTGGCTCTGGCAAAACGTATCATATGCTGCAGGAGGGACAATCGCTGCAGCATGAAGGGATTGATGTTGTAATTTGTGCGGTATCGACTCTGCAACGGCGTGAGACCGTGGAACAGGTCGGCTCGCTAGAGCGAGTACCCAGTATTCATTGGATGAAGGATGGCGAAGAACAAAAGGATCTGAATTTGGAAGCTTTGGTGGCACGAAATCCTGAGGTGGTGCTGGTGGATCATTTGGCACATCATAACCGAAAAGACGCCTCGTTTCCAACAAGGCTGGAGGATATTCGGTATTTGCTGGAGATGGGAATTAGCGTCATTACGACGGTCAATGTTTATGAACTCGAAGGGATCACGGAGTGGGTATATCAGCTGACTGGCTTTGAAGCGGAATATACGGTTCCGGTTGATACATTGGAGCTGGCGGATGAAATTCGTCTAATTGATGCCACCCCGGAGATGATTCTGGAACGGCTGGCGAAAGGTTACATGCATACGCCCAATCCAGAGATGTTTCACCGGGGGAATTTGGGTAAATTGCGTGAGCTCGCTCTGCGATTAGTAGCAGAGGATGTGAATGATTCGCTGGAACGGCACCGGGAGGAGCTAGGCTTGCACGGGGCGTCAGGAGCAGCAGAGCGTATTTTGGTGCCTGTCCAATATCATTGGAATGGGTCCATTTATGTACGTAGGGGAGAACAGGTGGCCAAGCGGTTGGGTGGAGATATGCTGGTGGTCTCTTTTGTCAGCTCGAAGCGCAAGCTGTCCAAGGAATCAGCAGCCTTCAAACGTTCCATTGAGCAGTTGGCCGATAAGATCGGTTCGACATTTGAAGAAATCCCGCTCTTTTCCCGCAGAAGGCTGCCACGTCAACTTATCCATTATGCGGTGACTCACAATGTTACCCGAATTGTTATGGGGCATTCTCGGCAGACTCCGTGGCAGGAGCTGGTTAAAGGATCACTGGTGAACGGAATTTTAAAACGAATGAAAAATATGGATCTGCTGTTGATTGCAGACCGAGCCGAGCAGGAGGGCGAACGGATTTTGCCAACGATGAGACAGGAGGAAGGAGATACTGATCCGTATCATCGTTTGAGCGTTGAGGAAGTACAGGCTGAGGAAGCCAAAATTCTGCGGGGCAAGCTCAAAGTATATATTGGGGCTGCTCCGGGGGTCGGCAAAACATACACCATGCTGAGAGAGGGAAATGATCTGCTGGAAAGCGGGATTGATGTGGTTATCGGATTGCTGGAAACGCACGGAAGAGCAGAAACACTAGCCCAGGTAGGATCTCTGGAGATGATTCCCCGTCAGTCTATCGAGCGTCATGGTGCACATTTGGAAGAGATGAACACTGAAGCCATTCTCAGGCGTAATCCTGAGGTAGTGCTAATTGACGAGCTGGCGCATACCAACGTTCCGGGAAGTCTGAGATCTAAGCGTTATGAGGATGTACTGGCCATTTTGGAACAAGGTATTTCTGTTATATCCACAATGAATGTGCAGCATCTGGAGAGCTTGAATGACGCAGTAGAACAAATTACTGGCATTCGGGTGAGAGAGACTGTCCCCGACCATATGATGCGTCTGGCCGATGAAGTCCAGCTTGTTGATGTGGCTCCCAAATCGTTACAGCAACGTATGCGTGAGGGCAAAATTTACGCTCCTGCGAAGGTGGAGCAGGCACTTAGCCACTTTTTTAAGCTGGGTAATCTAATTGCGCTGCGAGAACTTGCTTTGCGGGAATTGGCAGATGATGTAGATGAGCGGCTGGAATCCTGGGATCGGCACGAGTCACTTCGGGGACCGTGGCGCAGGGAGGAAGTGATTTTTGTAGGCGTGACGCTAAGCGAAAATGCTGAAAGGTTGATTCGCCGCGGTTTTCGTATCGCCTTTCGCCTGAAGGCTGTGTGGATTGTGACTTATGTTCATGTTGGGGAGCGTATACCGGAGAGGTTGAACCCTCGTCTGGAACAACTAAAGTTGCTGACCCACCGACTGGGGGGAACCTTTGAAATTCGGCTTGTTTCCAGTCGGCGCGAGATTGCCGACATTTTGATTGCTCCAGTAGAAGGATATTCAGGTACGCAGCTCATCGTGGGGCAGTCTTTCCGAAGTAGCTATTGGGGGAAGACTGCGGTTGTGCCGAGGATTCTCCGTCAAGCACGTCATATGGATGTTCTTATCGTGGCGGATTATGATCCGGATATTAAGCTGGAGACAGATTATTAAAATGCCCAATCCATTCATAAATAGTCATATGCTGGTTACCGGTTATTCACTGCTTCCATAGTATATTCTATCTCAAAGAAATGGAGGCGAGTTTGAATGTATAAACATCGTAAGCATGATTGTCATTTTCCAAAGCCAAAAAAACGTGTTTTTAAGAAAATCATTAAGGTGACTGTCATTAAGTTTAAACCAAAATTTAAACGTGATCACTGGAAACATGAAGACTTTGATAAGAAATGTCATTGCCGGAAACGTCGCCATCATCGCCATCATGACTGTCATCGTCGTCACCACAAATTCTACTAAGTTGAAGATCGTAGGAGGCGGGGCTAGACTGCCCGCCTTCTCCTAGTACCAGAATTCTAAGAAAATACTTGCGCAAAAAATACTTGCTCTAACACAGGTGCTATGCTATTCTACCAATAAATAGATTGCACGTGACGGAAGCACCGTTCACCAACCGTATGTACTTACGGATGGATGAACGGTGCTTTTTTGCGTTGTTGTGTTGGGAAAGGGGATGAGCATATTGGTTCCGGTAAAAGTGGTATTGGCCGTAGAAGGCCGGGATTATATTGAGCCTCTGCTGAATTATGTTCACGGAAGCGAGTACGCCAGAAGGCTCAGAATAACGGCTTTTTCGCAGCCGGAGGCATTTCATCAATACATGATGGAAACTAGCGGAATGAAAAGACCAGATGTGGTAGTAGGTGAAATGCCCTTTCTGAATCTATGGACAGCTCGGGAAGATGCGGATATTCCTTGTTTGGTATTACATGAGGGAGAACAAGTAAGTGAATATGGGCAGCCTGTATTAAAATATCAGCCTTTATCTGAACTGGCCGGTATTATTTTGGAAACGGCGAGACAGAGGTTGAATGGTCGGAAAAGCGTAAACAGTCGGGAAGGTGGAATGATTATCGGCATGGTGGCAGCTTCAGGTGGATTGGGCAAGACAACGGCCGCGCTCAATATGTCCAAGCAGCTGGGGTATGAGGGATATTCGGTATTCTACTTGAATCTGGAAACGGTGGATTCAAGCTCGTTGTTCACTGGTTCAGACAGTTCTAGCGGAGCACAAGGAGAAGGAGAAGGAGAAGGAGAAGGACTGTCCAGACTGCTGTATGATCTCAAGTCGGAGGGAAATGAGGACACTTCGTTATCTTTGGCTTCGTATTGTGTGCGTCGTCCTGAAATTCAGGCTGATACGTTTCAACCTGTCTATAATCGCAAGGAATTGACAGACATGACTTGTGATGAAGCGAAAGAGCTCATTCGAACGATTGCTGAAAGCGGGCAGTATGATGTAGTGATCGTAGATTGCGATTCTGAACATGGTGAGCGGGCTCAAGCCGTGCTTGAAGCTAGTCATAAGCTGATCTGGTTGCTGGCTGACGATTTAATGAGTATGCACAAGTGCGGATTATGGCTGGATGTTTTAGAAACTACACAGCCTGAAGGGCTTGAAGCCATGATATGCAAAACCAGCTTTGTGGTGAATCGCTACATGGGAACTATGATCAACTCGTTACCTCGTGACTTCATGGAACTGAACGGAGCGTTACCCTATATACCTTCATGGAAACAAATGCAGCACCGTGAGCTGCTGCTTAGTTCACCGATTTATCAGCGGGAAATTCGTCATTTGTGCCGCGAGCTGCTGGATATGGAGAGCGCAGCACAGTCGACGCTTGCTTGGTCTTAAGGGGATGATGACATGAATGAGGAACAATTTAAGGCATTGCGCGCGGATATTCGTAACGGGCTGGACGTAACGTCCTCGGTAAAGGATACAGATCTAGTACGGCATATCGAAAAGCGAATTTTACACGACGTAGAGCTGGCGAGCTTAACTTCCCGAGAAAAGCATGCACTTGTCCGCAAAATTTTCAACTCTTTCCGTGGGCTGGATGTGCTCCAGCCGTTGATTGACGACCCGACCGTAACGGAAATTATGATCAATAGTCATCGGGAAATCTTCGTGGAGCGGGCAGGTGAGGTGATTCAGGTGCCCGATCAATTCGAATCCCGCGAACGACTGGAGGATTTGATCCAGACGATTGTAGCCGGGGTGAACCGAATTGTGAATGAGGCTTCTCCTATTGTGGATGCCCGACTAAAGGACGGATCACGTGTGAATATCGTGCTGCCGCCAGTTGCTCTCAAGGGTCCGACGATGACCATACGGAAGTTTCCCGAGCGTCCCATGACGATGGATGATTTGATACGAATGGGTGCACTCAATACAGAAGCCGCCGCTATGCTCAAAGACTTGGTACGTAGCAAGTACAACATTTTTATAAGCGGCGGAACGGGCTCTGGTAAAACAACTTTTCTGAATGCATTATCCCAGTTCATCCCTTCGTCTGAACGGATTATTACGATTGAAGATTCGGCAGAGCTGCAAATTGTGACTGTCCCCAACCTGGTTTCCATGGAAACACGGAACGCGAACACCGAGGGGAAGGGAGAAATCACGATTCGTGATCTGATTCGTTCCTCCTTACGTATGCGGCCTAACCGCATTGTGGTGGGTGAGGTCAGAGGGAGTGAGGCGTTGGATATGCTGCAAGCGATGAACACGGGACATGATGGAAGCTTATCAACTGGGCATGCGAATAATATCCGCGATATGGTCAGCCGGCTGGAAACGATGGTGCTCGGTGGGGCAGAGCTTCCGCTTGGAGTAGTACGGCAGCAGATCAGCTCGGCCATTGATATATTCGTTCATCTGTCACGGCTACGCGACAAATCCAGAAGGGTGCTGGAAATTAGCGAAGTGATTGGTTTTGAAAATGGTGAGGTGACGCTGAATCCCCTTTATCGCTTCCAGGAACACGGAGAAAGTAAAGGACAAATTGTAGGGGAACTGGAACGTTGTGGTGGGGGGCTACAACATACATTGAAGCTGCAAATGGCCGGGATCAAGCCGGAAATTTGGCACAAGGGAGGAGTATCGGCATGAGAACAGGAAAGGCGACTGCCAAGCAAGTGTCACGTGAGGTCCCTTCTCTGCCAAATTATACGGTGTATACATTATCGACTGTACAAAAAAGTATGTGCATTCTCTCTAGTGGAGTGTTGTTCGCGACGATCGGATATCTATTTTATCACCAATGGATATTATCGTTGCTGTGTGCTGCTGGAGCTGTGGTGATGCCTCGTTATTTTAGAAAGTTTTTGCTGCAACGACGTAGGTCTGCTTTGGGCATTCAATTTAAGCAGGCTTTATACTCGCTTTCGTCTTCTCTTTCAGCGGGAAGATCGGTGGAGAATGGGTTTCGTGAGGCTGTAGAGGATTTGAGGTTGCTTAGTCCAGATGGAGATCACGATCTAATTTTTGAATTTAACATTATTACAGCCTGCCTTGAAATCGGACAGCCTGTAGAGGCTGCTTTGCAGGATTTGGCTCGTCGGGCTCAGATGGAGGATATTACGAATTTTGCGGACGTATTTGCGGCTTGCAAACGAACCGGAGGTGATCTGGTGGAAGTCGTACGACGGGCTTCAAGTGTCATTGGTGAGAAGCTGGAAATTCAGCAGGAGATCGGTGTAATGATTGCGCAGAAACGTTTTGAATCGAGGGTTATGTTTGCAGCGCCTTTTTTGTTTGTTTTGTTTATGACAGTGACATCAGGAGACTACATGATGCCCTTATACAGCGGTACAGGTATGATTCTGTCAACCTTTTGCCTACTGGTGCTTGGTGGCTGTCTCGTGTGGATCAACCACATTATGAAGATTGAAGTGTAAGGAGTGATGGGTGTGGTGACGTTGGTTTGTCTGGTTATGCTGGTTCTGCAAGTGGGAGGTTGGGTGGTGCTGAACCAAATGTACACTGCTAAGTATGCACATTTTCGCCATATGAAGCTCGAAGGACTGCGGCTGCAAAAACTTTCGGTGCCTTTTGTACACATACTTCATGTTTCACGTGCCACTCATAGGTTGCCTTTGCTGATGTTCAAGCTACAGCGTTCCATACAGAAGCTGTATGGTATGCGCAACAGCGGAGAAAAAACGATGCTTTTTCTGGCAGAAATGTTGGGGTACGGATATATGGTGGCTGCTGGTGGAGCTTTAATATCCATTATGATGGGCGGGGAAGCGACCGGACTGGTGCTTGGCTTGGGGCTCGGTGTTCTGGTGCCAGTAGCGCTGGTCAAGGATTTGCATGGGAAAGTACAGAAGCGGGATCAGCAAATCTTAATGGAATTGCCTGAATTATTGAGTAAAATGATGCTTTTGGTTGGTGCGGGAGAGACAGTACAACGGGCTTTGCTTCATTGTGTGGAGCGTAAAGGGGCGGATACGGTACACCCATTGTATCGGGAATTGCTGCAGACAGTGGGGGAATGGGAAAGTGGCTATTCCTTTCAACAGGCATTTGAACATCTGAGCAAACGTTGTGGTATTCAAGAAGTGACGATATTTACAACAACAGTTTTATTGAATATGAGGCGTGGCGGGAGCGATTTTGTAATGGCTTTACGTGAGTTATCTCAGACGTTATGGAGCAAGCGGACTTCGATTAGCCGTACAAGAGGGGAACAGGCTTCTTCAAAGTTAGTCTTCCCGATGGCACTAATTTTGCTAACGGTCATTGTGCTGGTGGGCGCTCCGGCTTTAATGATGATGAATATGTAGGAGGAATAAAATGATGATGACAATTGTAGCAGGTAGTATTCGTAAATTGCACAAGGATGAGGATGGTTTGGGGACGTTAGAAATGATCCTGATCATTGCGATTCTGATTGCGGTGGCGATTATTTTTAAAGATCAGATCAAGAAAATTGTAGAAGGGCTGTTGAAAAAGGCGGATAAAAAAAGTAACGATTTTATGGATTCATAATGCTGTGCAAATTGGTACAAAAAGAGGACGGAAGCTTCTCCTTGGAGACTTCCCTCGTCTTTCCCATTTTGCTGCTGGTTATTTTTATAATGTTATTCTTTTGCCTGTATATATATCAAAAATCTATATTGGTGCAGGTTGCCTCTACTGCTTCGGAAAGAGCCGCTTACAGTTGGGATAACAGCTTTAAGGACCCGCGTACGGGAGCATTTGCGCAAGGGCAACGGGATTCTCTCTATTGGCGCTTGAAGGATGACGTTATGTTAGGCGCCCTGTTTGGCTGGGCCGGAGCCAATAATCAGGAAAGTGTACAGGTACCGGGCGGCAATGAAGGAGGCTCGTTACCTGCTCAGAAGCTGTCCAATGCAGAAAATAGAATGCCTGCGGGTATGCATGGGCAGATGACATATGAGAACAGTATGATTCACCGTAAGGTGACCACAGAGCTAAATAAGATCGTGGAGGTACCTTTGTTGAATCAGTTTTTAGATCAGACAGATTTACAAGGAAAAATGAGCTCGGGTGTGGTGGAACCTGTGGAATGGATTCGTACAGTGGAGTTGGTCCGTTACTATGGTGCGAAGTTTATGGGTAGAGGCTCAGGTGAAAAGGTAGAACCGGCAATTGTAGGGAAAGTATTGATGCAATATGGGCAAAACGGTCAGTAAGGAGTAGTTAACGGGAATATAACTGGAAAGGAGGAAGCGGGTGTTTGGTAAGGGACGAAATACAAAGGACGGAGAATCAGGTGCTGTCACGGTATTCCTCATTCTGATTTTGGCGGTCATGTTCGGTTTTATTGCTGTATTTATTGATTACGCTAGAATTGCTGCGCTGCATGTGCAGACTGAACGGCTGACCCATGCAGCAGTACGGTCAGTGATGTCTGCTTATGATCCGGCATTACAGCAGGAGTACGGTTTGTTTGCTTATGGTGAAGGCGGCGGCGAACAAATTATGGTCAAAGTGCTGAATGACAGTGCGCGGCGTACGGCGCGCGCGGAAACGCTACCGCTAATGAATATGAAGCTGGATTCCAGTTCACTGCAAATGGAAAGGGAGCTTGGTAAATATGCCATATTTAACGAGCAGATCCGTGAAGAGATGAAGTATAAAGCGCCTGTAGATTTTACGATGGAAGTGCTAGAAAAGCTAAAGCCACTCTCTCAAAATATGAAGGAGGCTTCACACACGGTAGATTTGCTGAAACGGCTGCAAAAGCTGTATGACAGACGTGAGGCCAAACTGGATGACATGCTGGAGAAACAGCGTAAGGCAGGAGCTTATATGGAAGAGGTTCGCAAACGGATAATTAAACAGAGGGGGACATATATGCCTAATCAGTATATATGGGACCCACTTGAAGTTGTAGCCGACATTGCTGCTCAATATAAGCATTACGTACATGTATATGAGGACAACAAGAAGAGTGTGGATGACGTTAAAATCATGCAGATGGAGAAATATGCAAGAAGGGCAAGGAAAGCACTGGATCGCCTGCGACAGGTCATGGTTCAGACTGGAGAGGAGCATGATAAGCTGCTTCTGCAAGCCAAGGAACCGTTAAATGAAGCCCGGCAGATTAATGAAGAAATGCGCAAAGTCATTGTTCAATATAAGCAGAGGGCGGCCAATGCAGGCTATGACGAGGTTTCTGCAGCCCCCACCCCAAGCGGAGCAGGCTCCAACGCTGATCCGTCTGTAGGAAGTGCCCGGCAAAGGGCAGAGGATTTGTTGGTTCCGAGCAATGAATTTGAGCAATGGGAAGCAGGAATCGAAAAGCAAAGGATCGCAATAAATACTGCTAACAATAGAATAACGGGCATGATGCGTACGCTGTCTTTCTATACAGATCCATTTTTGAATGCAGACATGCTCAAGCAAGAAGTTGCTTCAAGGCTCAAGGAGATAGATAAATACTTAAATGCATATGCTTGGGCGGGACCCGCCAATGTACTCGACGGTGAGGCCAGAACGATGGATACGCGACGCGGCCCGGACAAAGAACGCAAAAAAATGGAAAAAGAGGCGAAAAACAAGCTCAAGCAAGCCTATCGGATCATTGAGGTTCTTTCTAAAGGTAAACAAAGTGCTGAGCAATTCCGAGTGGTAGAGCAGTATTACAATGAAAGTATTTCTTTTAATCAGTCTTCATCCAGTCCATCTGTATCTGCTGATTTGTCCTATGACACCTACGATGCAGCGGGGGATTCCATGGATAGTATGGATGGTCTATACGAGGCGGCATCTAACTTACTGACTCAACTGGGAGACGAGTTTTACCAGAATGAATATGCACTTTCATACTTCCATCATGTGGATTTCAGCCGATTTGGCAATTTGGCCGGATCAGGTGGAAATGTGGGTAATGCTGCACAGATTTTAGGGGACCAGCTGGAGGTGAATAATCAAGAAGTTGAGTACATCTTGTATGGGTTTCATAATCCGACGGGTAATCTGGCAGCTGCCTATGGGGAGATTTTTGCTATGAGGCTTGCCATTCGAACGATGGAGGGACTGGTCAAAAACAGTTCAAAGGGTAACCCGTTGGTCGTTTTGGCGGCAGCTTTGTTATATGGAGTAGAGAAGGCGATTGAAGATATGATCATGCTGGCGCAAAAAGGGGATGTGCCTTTGTCTGATTTTCTTAAATTTCGAATGACTTACAAGGATCATTTGCGATTGTTCCTGATGCTCCATAGCAATAATGAACGAAAAATGTCCCGTATGCTTGCTCTGATCCGCCTGAATACAGATGTCAATCCAGCTGAGCGACGGACGTATGCGAAGGGTGAGGTCAAGAATGGGATGAGGCTGTGGTTTCTACCTGGAGTAATGAAAATGCTCGGAACCGCCTCCAAAGAAGACGAGAGTATTAAGGGAAGTGTGTACTATGTCACGAAAACAGCGCATTTTTCCTATTAATCATTATCTACGGCAGGCTTGTGGATTGAAGCAGCGTGAACAAGGAAGTATTGTTTTAGAAGCGTCACTGGTATTGCCATTGTTTTTGTTTTTTATTATTTTTCTCATTTATATGGTCCAAATGACACTGGTCTCCACAGCCTTGCAGACTACTGCTTCAGAAACGGTTAAGCAGGTTTCGGCTAAAATCTACCCGGTGTCTCTAGCCGTGGAGGCGGCGTCCGCTAAAATAGATGCAGTCCGCAAACCGCTAGATGAACTTCCCAAGTTATCTGTGAGTGAATATGCAAGCCAATTCGCTGCCCAACTGCCACCTCCAATCGGCGACTGGGTAGAAAACGCTGTTCAAGGCGGTCAAAAGCCGCTGGAGGAGTTGCGGGGACGCTTGACGGAGGCTGCACTTGATCCTGTTCTGAAGCCGATGCTAAAGCCTTTTATGGAGAAAAGTATTCTGGAGTATGACCGTATTCATATAACGAGCGTACATGTACCCTCTCTTACAGAAACTAAGGACCCTTATTTTAGAGTAGAACTATCGTATGAACTACCGATGAAAGTCCCCTTTTTGTATCGCAACATTGTGCTCCAAGCGGCGGCTGAGGAACGTCTTTGGATTGGTGATACAGGAGAGGGAGCAGGTACAGGAGATGAAACAGGGGATAAGGATGCGCAGCATTCCATACAGTTGCTTGTCAAGCCTGAGCCTGCTGTGAAGGGTGTATACAATTTGATCAAGGCCAAGGTTGAACCTGGGATGAATGCTACCCTTTCTGTACTTTATAAGTCAGGTGAAAGCACAGCTCAGCACTTGGGCTGGACCTCAGCCAATGCAGACGGGATTGTTGAATGGAACTGGTTTGTAGGAACAAACACAACACCAGGTCAATGGAGCTTTGTAATTGAAACGGAGGATGGCCAACGTATTGAGGTTCCGTTTTCTGTGCAGAAGACAACTGATGGATAGGCTAGATATAGACTTATAGAGATAACTACAATGAAAAATGATTTGGCAGGCCTGCTAATTTTCATTGTTATGAAGGGGGAAGACCGCATTGACATGGATGTATATTGTGTGTGGAGTTCTGCTGGCGATCGCGCTAGTGACAGATTTACGAAGCATGAAAATCCCTAATAAGCTTACATTGCCCGGCATAGTGGTGGGTTTGCTGTTCAATACTCTGTTCGGAGGCTGGCACGGTTTTTTATTTGCTATTGCTGGTCTTGGCACCGGCTTTGGATTCATGCTGATTTTGTACTGGATGGGAGCAATTGGTGCAGGAGATGTAAAGCTGTTTGGCTTAATTGGAGCATGGACAGGTGCAGCTTTTGCGTGGCAATCGGCTCTATATTCGATTTTTTTTGCAGGCATTATTGGTATAGGGATTTTGCTATGGAGGAGGGAAACCATCATGAGATTGCGACGCGTGGCGTTTAATTTAGGAGGATTTTTCCTATTTCGCAGCGGCAAAACGCTGACTAGTGGGAGAGAAGCGCACCTCAGGTTTCCCTTTATGACGGCAGTCATTCCAGGAGCGGTCAGCGCTTATCTTTACTTCTTGTCATGACGTGTCCGCTTGGGGAGATCATGCTACCTCAGGGGATAAGAATTGTTAAGGAGGTCATGAATTGTTTGGTTTAAGCAGGGATTTTGCTCGTAATGGCGGGACGTTTATGATTCTAAACAAGGAAGGCGGGCTCAAAACCGATGATTTAAATTCTGTACAGACCCGAATGATGACTGGTAATCGGATTCCCGGTCTGCTGGAACTTAGAATCAAAGAAGTCGATTTTCAGATCGAGTTACATTACGATATTTCGGGGCAACGTATGCTTTCCCAAGTATTGAAAGGTGGGAATGTGTCGACTTCTGATTTCTACCGGATTCTTTTTGAAGTGGTAGATGCTCTTCATCGTAGCCCACAATATATGTTAAATATCCGCCAGTTTATTTTGCACGAAGATTACATTTTTATAAGCGGTTCAGGCACAAGGAAGAACGTTAGTTTAACCTATGTTCCTTTGTGTAGTGTACAGTATACGCAACAAACAGGTAGCTATTTTAAGCAGATGGTTATTCGTTTGATGACTCGTGTGGCTCACCTTCAGGGAGAATCTATACAGCGCATACTTGATCTATGCGATAGAAATGAATTTGAGTTGAGCGCGTTGAAGGAACTACTATTACAGGGGATGGCGACTGGTGAACAGAGCATCAGCGGTCAGGCTGAAGGTAGATCATCTGTTCATTCCTCTCATACCATACAGGATAACGATACAGATCGTGGCGGAAGAACGTACGGCCAAGAACATCGGGAGACTCTGCAGGAAATTCAGGAGCTTAAGCGAGTCAATCGACTCAAGCAGTCCGCAAAATCAGAGGAGAATGTCGAGGTAGGAGCCGACAACGAAATGGAAAATGAAGAGGTGGAGCCTAAATCACAAAAATATAAAACATACATTGCTCTCGGATGTCTGCTCGCCTCGGCCATTGTTTGGCGTTATATTTATTTGGATCATCCAGAGACGGTGCCCTTGCTTATTTCGATTGTGCTAACTTTAGTGCTTGTCGCTGTTGCTTATAAAAGCTGGACGGGGAAATTAGAGCGCAACCGAGCTTTATCTCCTTTTTATAGCGAGGCAGTACCTGTATTGGATTCGGAATGGTTAGGAGCTGCTTCTCCAGCACAGCGAAAAAATGACCGTTATCAGGTAGATAAGCTAACTGGGTTTGTAGCGGGACGCCATCATCATGACAAGCAATCATCCGATTCAAGTGATCAAGGACAGGAAAGCTGGCGTTGGACTTTTCCAGACTCAGAATCTAAAAGCATGGGAAGCCGAACGACGGAGGATAGAGGGAAAGTAAGTACAAATTATGACTTGCACGAGCCTTCGAGGAAAGGTGCCATGCGGGGAAATGAATTGGACGACAGCGATACTAGCGAGGCTTATTATAAGTCCTTGTCCGGGGTAACGGAGCTACTCAATACTATATCCAAGCAGGAAACCGTGCTGCTTCGTCCAGATCAAGAGATACCGAGTCCAACCGTTCAGCACTCGCCGATTGCTTGTTTGGATCGTAAGTTATCTGGGAGTGGAGAAACCGAGCGCATACGGTTGCAGCCAGACCAATTCGTTGGAGGTAGCTTTATCATCGGAAAAGATCCGCAATTGGTCCAGTTTGTAGAGCATACCGATGGAGTTTCCCGTTCTCATATTGAGCTTTGTATAGTTACAGGAGGACAGTGCCATATCATTAAAGATTTATCCTCGACGAACGGAACAGTGCTGAATGGAGAGCCTATGGTGCCTTATAAGGAGTATACTATGAAGGATGGAGATACTTTTAAAATCGCTGGAGTCTCTTATATTTATCGATTGGACTCTTTTAAATCCTCTAATGCATCTTGAGTAAACGTTAAATGGATATATGTTAAGAAGAGGCCTGTTATATTCTGGGCTTCTTTTTTATAACTAGAAGACCATTCATAGGCCTAAAACAAGACAACTCAAAGATCTCAGGTTTAATTGATAGATTATGTCTAAATCAAAAATGAAACCTAAGCTGGTAGAGATACAAAGATATTATCTATCATCCATAGAGTTCATTTTTTAATTCAGCGCTACTTGTGAGAAGAATGGAGTTCCTCTAGCGCTTCCTTCAGTGAAGAATACTTAAACTTAAATCCGTGCTCCAGCGCTTTACGCGGTATTACCTTTTGACCGTCTAATACAAGCGTGCTCATCTCACCCAATAGCTTTTGGACGAGAAAGCTAGGAACGGGAAACCAGTGCGGACGACGATATACCTTAGCTACTGTTTTCCCAAATTGGTCGTTCGTCATGGGGTGTGGTGATGAAGCGTTCACTGCCCCGGAAATCTCTGGTGTATGAACGCAGTACGAGATCAGACGAACGATATCGGCAATATGAATCCAGCTCATCCATTGATGCCCGCTACCTATTTTTCCGCCGAATCCGAAGACGTAAGGCATCTTCATGAGTGGAAATGCTCCTTTTTTTCTATCCAGCACTAGGCTGATGCGTAACTTAATTAAACGGACATCGGCAGGGTAGGCGTTGGTAGCTTCCTCCCATTGCTCAACCACCTGAGACAGAAAATCATTCGAACGGCGCGGACTTTTTTCGTCAAATGTTTCGGTCAGGGAGGTACCATAGGCGGCAACAGCCGAAGCCTGAATGATAACTTCCGGTTTTTTTTGCAGAGCATTCAATGCTTGAGCCAACCGGGCAACGGACAGCAGTCGTGATTGAAGAATTCTTTGTTTGGACTTGTCCGTCCAGCGCTGATTCAGCGTCTCACCTGCTAAATTAACGACCGCATCTGTGCCTTCCAGTAATTCAGGCTTTTGTTTTAATTCGTTCCAGCTCATATACTGCAAGCGGGGGCTCGCTTCGTGTCCAACCAGCGGCTTGCGGGTAATGACTTTCACGGTATATCCGTCATCTAGCAGACTTTTGACCAGTGCACTCCCCACCAATCCAGTTCCTCCGCATACGATGATATTCATGGAGTTATTCTCCTTCCAATTCAAAAAATGTTTCTGTTATAAAATATAACCCTTTTTGATACAAAAGCTTCATATTGAATGTATCTGGTGTACGCAAAAGAAAGTCCATTCATGCTTTAATCTACCTACATTTCAATAACATATATTCTGATGTGCGCTATGTCTGTAGGTTCCCTTAGGGAGTCACCTAAAAAAGTTGCCATAAACGCTATGTTGTTTGATTTCAATAATCACGTTAAAATGATTAAATTAAAATAAGACAAGCATAACAGGATAGGGGGATGAATCAAAATCATGCTGAAAATTGGTTCTCATGTGTCTTTCTCGGACAAGGGTCTGCTCAGCGCTACAAAAGAAGCGTCTTCTTACGGGTCCAGCTCGTTTATGATATACACGGGGGCACCTCAAAACACACGTCGTAAGCCGATGGAGTCTATGTATTTAGAGGAAGGCAAGCAGCTAATGGCGGAAAAGGGAATGGAAGATATCGTGGTGCATGCTCCGTATATCATCAATCTCGGCTCCTACAAAGAAAATACCTATGAGCTTGCTGTCAGCTTTCTTCAGGAGGAAATTCGGCGCACACATGCGATTGGTGTGAAAAATATCGTGCTGCACCCAGGGGCTTTTACAGATAAAGATGCAGAGTACGGAATTGGGCGAATTGCCGATGGTTTGAACGAGGTACTGAATGGTGTGAAGGAGACCGATGTCAACATTGCACTTGAAACGATGGCTGGCAAAGGCACAGAAATGGGTCGTAGTTTTGAGGAAATTGCCTCCATTATAGATAAAGTAGAGCGCAACGAGCGTCTGACGGTTTGTATGGACACCTGTCACATTCATGATGCGGGTTATGACATTGTCAATGATTTGGACGGTGTACTGGAGCAGTTCGACCGTATTGTCGGCTTGAATCGCATCCAAGTTGTTCACATAAATGACAGCAAAAACCCGGTTGGCGCTCATAAAGACCGCCATACGCCGATTGGATCAGGTTGGATTGGTTATCAGACTATTCATAATGTGGTACATCATGAAGCACTTCAAGGACGTCCGTTTATTTTGGAGACGCCGTGGATTGGAAAAGAAGCCAAAACTCAACGACCAATGTATGAAGTTGAGATTGCTTTGCTTCGTGGTAATGTAAAGGAACGCTTTGGAGATGAGTTTTTGGGTCAGGTGGAGCAGCTGCATTCGTTTTTCAAAAAACAGGATGTGGATGTCCGTAAATTTGTACTGGATACTTGGACTCTGCTGAAAAATGATGCCAAAGCAAGAAAAGCAGACCCGCGTGAGCCGCTGGAGCGTCTGTATGACATGATAACAGAAGCAGCACTCTTCCCAGAGATGAGCGAAGAACACATTAATCAACGGTTGATTGCCTGGTTTGCCGGTAGTCATCTGCCAGTGACGGTATAAGACAAGGGGGACTAATAGCCACATGGAACTTCACGTAAAACATCAGCCAAACAGCACTGTATCTACACATGAAAACCGTGCACGCATGCTTGTATCTTGTCCAGATGGTCCAGGTATTGTAGCGACTGTGTCCCGCTTTTTGTACGAGCATGGGGCCAATATCGTTCAATCTGACCAATATACAATGGACCCGTCCGGCGGTATGTTTTTTATGCGGATTGAATTTGATCTGCCAAATTTGAGTGCAGCTCAGTCGCAATTGGAGCAGGACTTTGTCGCTGTTGCTGAGCAATTCCGTATGGAGTGGACGATTTCTGCGGTCAGCCGTAAGAAAAAATTGGCTATTTTCGTTTCCAAAGAAGATCACTGTCTGGTAGAACTGCTGTGGCAATGGCAGGCAGGCGATCTGGATGCGGATATTGCATTGGTGGTTAGTAATCATCCGGATATGAAGGAGTATGTGGAATCCTTTGGCATTCCATATCACCATATCCCGGTGACAGCCGATACGAAGCCAGAGGCAGAGCGCCGTCAGCTAGAGGTCATTGGCGAAGAGATTGATGTGATCATTTTGGCTAGGTATATGCAGATTATTTCGCCTAAGTTTATTGAGCATTATCGCAACCGGATTATCAATATCCATCATTCCTTTCTACCTGCATTCGTGGGTGGTAAGCCGTATGCCCAAGCTTATAATCGTGGTGTGAAAATTATTGGTGCTACTGCGCATTATGTAACCGAGGAATTGGACGGTGGTCCGATCATTGAGCAGGACGTACAACGGGTAAGCCACAGAGATGATGTAAATGAGCTAAAACGGATCGGTCGTACTATTGAACGGGTCGTGTTGGCAAGAGCCGTGAAGTGGCATACTGAGGATCGTATACTGGTTCATGAGAACAAAACGGTCGTTTTTAATTGAACTTAACAATTTCAAATTGATGAAAATACCTTTCGGATAAAACAAAGCCCAGTGCATAATGGGCTTTGTTTTTTTGTGTGGGGTAATTGTATTATATCTGGGCCCTATATAAATTTTTTTGCGATTTCATTATTTTTTAAATGATGTTAATACATAACGGGTATATTGATATGAGGGCTGTACTATATTTCGACCATTTCGACAATCATCTTTACAAACGATCTGGCAAACTTCCACGGCAAATGGTACAATACTTATGAGTGTATAAGTCATATTGAAACATTCAAGCAGATTCACTCACTTCAATAGTCTCTGTTTCTATATGAGACGGTGATTTTGAAGAGTATGACCGAATGCAATTGACATACTTCATACAATATGAGGAGGCAAACCATGACTGATCAGAATCAAGCGATTCAAAAGGATGAAAACTCCACTATCGACAATTTGTCCATCACAACAATTCGTACGTTGGCAATTGATGCCATCGAGAAAGCAAATTCAGGACACCCTGGTATGCCGATGGGCTCCGCGCCAATGGGCTACCAACTTTTTGCTAAAACAATGAACCATAACCCAGATCGCCCAACATGGGTGAACCGTGACCGTTTTGTACTGTCTGCAGGACACGGTTCCATGTTGCTATACAGCCTTCTGCACCTGAGCGGATATGATCTGCCTATGGAAGAGCTGAAGCAATTCCGTCAATGGGGCAGCCTTACACCGGGTCACCCTGAGTTTGGTCACACTGCCGGTGTAGATGCTACAACTGGACCTCTGGGACAAGGTTTAGCAATGTCCGTAGGTATGGCTATGGCAGAAGCACAACTGGGTGCAACATATAATAAAGACGAATTTAAAGTTGTGGATCACTTCACATATGCTATTTGTGGCGATGGCGATCTAATGGAAGGTATTTCCCACGAAGCTGCTTCGCTGGCTGGTCGCCTTCAACTGGGTAAGCTGATCGTATTGTTTGATTCCAATGATATTACACTGGATGGCAAGCTTAATCTCTCCTCTTCCGAGAGTGTTGCCAAACGCTTTGAAGCTTACAACTGGCAAGTGCTGCGCGTAGAAGATGGTAATGATCTTCCAGCGATCCAAAAAGCAATTGAAGAAGCACAAGCTGACTCGACTCGTCCTACGTTGATTGAAGTAAAAACAGTCATCGGTTACGGAAGCCCGAACAAACAAGGTAAAGGCGGACACGGTGGTACTCATGGTTCCCCGCTGGGAGCAGAAGAAGCTAAACTGACTAAAGAATTCTACAAATGGGTATACGAAGAGGATTTCCACGTACCACAAGAGGTTCGCGAGCACTTTGCTAAAGTAAAAGAGCGCGGTATCGCTGCTAATAAAGCATGGGATGAACAATTTGCGAAATACAAAGCGGCTCACCCTGATTTGGCCGCTCAGTTCGAAACAGCTGTAAACGGCAATCTTCCAGAAGGTTGGGATCGTGATCTTCCGAAATACTCCACAGAAGACAAAGCAGTTTCAACTCGTGTAGCTTCTGGTAATGCATTGAACGGATTGGCTCCAAACGTTCCTTTCCTGACAGGCGGATCTGCTGACCTGGAAAGCTCCACAATGACACATTTGAACAACCTGACGAACTTTACGCCAGAAGACTACGCTGGCCGTAATATTTACTTCGGTATTCGCGAGTTCGGTATGGCTGCTGCGATGAACGGTATGGCGTTGCACCAAGGTGTAAAAGTATTTGGCGGTACATTCTTCGTATTTACAGATTATCTGCGTCCGGCCGTTCGTCTGGCAGCTCTGATGGGATTGCCTGTAACCTACGTTCTGACTCACGACAGTATTGCTGTTGGTGAAGATGGTCCAACTCATGAGCCGATTGAACAATTGGCTTCTCTGCGTATTATTCCGAACCTGACGGTCATTCGTCCGGCTGACGGTAATGAAACTTCTGCTGCTTGGGCTTACACCCTGGAAAACAAGAAAAACCCGGTTGCACTGGTATTGACTCGTCAAAACCTGCCAATCCTGGCTGCTACTGCTGAGCATGCACGCGAAGGTATCAAACGCGGTGCTTATGTGGTTGCAGATGCAGCAGATGGCAAACCGGTTGCTCAAATTCTGGCTACAGGCTCCGAAGTACAACTGGCTGTTAAAGCACAGGAAGCACTGGCAGAGCAAGGTATTCAAGTACGCGTTATCAGCTTCCCAAGCTGGGATTTGTTCGAAAAACAAGACAAAGCTTACAAAGATTCCGTTCTGCTGCCTGAAGTTAAAGCTCGCTTGGCTGTAGAAATGGCGTATCCACTGGGATGGGAAAAATATGTTGGCGACCAAGGCGACATTCTCGGTATCAGCACATTTGGCGCATCCGCACCTGGCGACCGTGTAATTAAGGAATACGGCTTTACAGTAGAGAATGTTGTTAGCCGTGTGAAAGCTTTGTTGAAATAAAACACTGGAGCATCAGCAATTAGGAAGAGTTTGTCCATAGAGCAATGAGCGTGTATTGCTGGCAAACAACGTACCTGATCGTGGCAATCCATGTATCACAAACAGTCGTAACCTGAGTAAGGCTTACGGCTGTTTGTTTCATAAATTTGTAATTTGCGAAGAAAAGCTTTTGAATTATCGGGGTATAGAGTACGCAGATACAGTGTGTATTTTCATACTGAAGCTGGAATTCAAATTATGTTATGATGCACCATATTCATTCACCATTGAGAGCAGATGAGGGGATAACGAATGACACAGTTCGATGGAGTAAGCGTAATTAAAAAAGCAAATGTTTATTATGATGGTCAGGTTACAAGTCGTACAGTTATCCTGGGTGACGGCAGTAAGGTAACACTGGGGATTATGTTGCCGGGAACGTACGAGTTCGGGACGGATTCCCGTGAGATCATGGAGATTTTGGCAGGGGACCTGAGAGTGTTGCTTCCAGGTACCGAGGAATGGCTGGAAATACAAGGTACATCAACCTTTCATGTGCCTGCAAAGTCTTCCTTCAAGCTGGAAGTACGAAGTGTAACGGATTATTGCTGTTCTTATCCGGAATAATTAACTGAAAAGGGTAAGAGCACTCAAGCTACAAGCCAAGTGTTCTTACCCTAAAGCTGTGTTATAAGTACAAATGCACAGCAGCATGGTTACAAAGAAAAGTCCAGCTTACTCAAGAGGCTGACCACCAATGGTGCGGCCAATCCATGCTTCGTATGTCTTTACGACGGCAGATAGATCCTCATCGCCGTAGCCTTGTGTTTGTCCGGCTTGAAACAAGCTTTTGGCAATGGACAACATAGGCGTAGGGATGGACAGGCTGTCTGTTAGTGAGGCAGCGAGCTTCAAATCCTTGAGCATCAGAGCAAGTGAGAACTGGTTGCTAAAATCATGCTCGATGATTTTGCGCCCTTTCAGGTCAGCGGCCTTGCTACCTGCCGATCCGAGCTGTACCAATTCTAGGAAGCTGTCTGCTGGAATGCCGGATTTAGCCGCAATAGCAAAGCCTTCAGCCAGAGCGAGGTTATTTATACCGACCATCGTATTGTGAGCAAGCTTGGCTACGGCCCCGCTGCCGTTTGGTCCCATATGAAGCACTTTTTTGCCCAAGGTATCAAAAACATCTGATTGTGCCGCAATCGCTTCTGCGTGACCGCCGACCATGAACACGAGTGTTCCATCAACAGCGGCAGGCTTGCTGCCTGTTACAGGTGCATCAATGAAGGAACAGCCCAGCTTGTCCGCCTCAGCGGCCAGTTGTTTAACTAGCTCAGGTGAAATCGTGCTGTTGTCCATCACGGTCATGCCAGCCGTAAGACCAGCAAACACACCGTCCTGACCGTAATAGACGTCACGTATTGATTGATCATCGCTGACCATGGTAATGACCAGGTGCTGCCCTTCGGCCGCTTCGCGAGGGGTTGAAGCTGTACGTGCGCCTTGCTCTATCAAGGGTTCGCAGCGCGAAGCGGTACGATTATAAACTGTGACTCCGAATCCCTGCTTTAGCAGATTGGATGCCATCGGGGCGCCCATGGTGCCCAGTCCGATAAATCCGATGTTTTTCATTGCTAATCACCTTTCTTGTTGGAAGTTGCCGTCCGATGCAGATGCGAGTTCGGCTTGAATTGAATATTGAAACAGATTGATCTCAGTTCATTGTAGCATGGGCATGCTACCCTATCTACAGCAGGGTCTGTCAAGGCACAGGACATACAGGTAACACAAGCTTGTCAGGCTCAGCAAATTAAAGTATCCTATTCCTAAGTCCTTATGTTCGTATTCATGGTCTTAGTAATACCAAACAGGAGGTTCCAAACATGTCTAAAAAAGTTATTTTTGATTACACAAAAGCGCTCTCCTTTGTGGGTCAGCACGAAATTGATTATTTTGCAGAGCCCATCAAGTTGGCTCATGAGCAACTGCACAACCAAACAGGTGTAGGTTCCGATTTCTTGGGTTGGATTGACCTGCCTACCAATTATGATAAAGAAGAATTTGCACGCATCCAAAAGGCTGCTGCTAAAATTCAAAGCGATTCCGAGGTATTGATTGTAATCGGTATTGGTGGTTCTTACCTTGGAGCACGTGCTGCGATCGAAATGCTGTCGCATTCTTTCTACAATGCGCTGCCTAAAGATCAACGCAAGGGTCCAGCTATCTATTTTGCAGGCAACAACATCAGCTCTACATATGTGAATCATCTGTTGGAACTGATTGAAGGAAAAGACTTCTCTGTGAATGTCATCTCCAAATCAGGTACGACAACAGAGCCAGCTATCGCTTTCCGCGTATTCCGTGCGGCTCTGGAGAAAAAATACGGTAAAGAAGAAGCACGCAAACGTATTTACGCGACAACGGACAAAGAACGTGGCGCTTTGAAAAAGCTCGCTAACGAGGAAGGTTATGAATCCTTCATTATTCCTGATGATGTGGGTGGCCGTTACTCCGTGCTGACAGCAGTAGGCTTGTTGCCGATTGCTACAGCAGGCATCAACATCGAAGAAATGATGCAAGGTGCGGCGGACGCTTCCAAAGAATACAGCAACCCGAATGTAGCTGAGAACGAGGCATACCAATATGCAGCCGTTCGTAACGCTTTGTACCGTAAAGGTAAAGCAATTGAAATTCTCGTAAACTATGAGCCGTCTTTGCATTTCGTATCTGAGTGGTGGAAACAGCTGTACGGAGAAAGCGAAGGTAAGGATTATAAAGGCATTTATCCTGCTTCTGTTGACTTCTCGACAGACCTGCACTCTATGGGACAATTCATTCAGGAAGGTAGCCGTAACATTTTCGAAACGGTAATCCAAGTAGAAAATGTACCTAGTCACATCACCATCGAAGCAGATGAGGATGATCTGGATGGACTGAATTTCCTGGCAGGCAAAACGGTGGATTTTGTAAACAAAAAAGCATTCCAAGGTACATTGCTGGCTCACACAGACGGACAAGTACCGAACCTGATTGTAAATATTCCTGACTTGAGCCCTTACTCCTTTGGCTATCTTGCTTATTTCTTCGAAAAGGCTTGCGGCATCAGCGGCTACCTGTTGGGCGTAAATCCGTTCGATCAACCCGGCGTAGAAGCTTACAAAAAGAACATGTTTGCGCTGCTTGGCAAACCGGGCTTCGAAAAAGAAAAAGCTGAGCTTGAAGCAAGATTGTCTGAATAAGGGAGCTATAATCTCTGATTCGAAACAGGGTTTTCGGTCAGAAGCGTTATAGTGTATAGCATGAATTAAGTACAGGAAAGCAGTTCACCAGCTGCCAGAAGCGGGGAACTGCTTTCTTGTAAAATGAAGTAAGGAAGGTTATACGTGTATGTTGGAACAATACCGAACCGTACGCGGTGCCGGCAACAAGGAAATTGTAATCCGAAAATCCCGTTTTATCGGCCATATTCAGCCTGTTCAAACTGAGGAAGAAGCAGTTGCTTTCATAGAACGCATCAAAAAAGAGCATTGGAACGCTACCCATAATTGTTCGGCTTATATGATTGGGGAAAGAGATGAAATCCAAAAGCAATCCGATGACGGAGAACCGAGTGGGACGGCTGGTAAGCCTATTTTGGAGGTAATCCGTAATCAGAAGCTGAAAAATGTCGCTATTGTGGTTACTCGATACTTTGGCGGAATTTTGCTGGGAGCAGGCGGACTGATTCGTGCATACTCAGATGGTGCTGTTGCAGCTATTGAAGCAGGGGATGCGATTACGCGTGTGCTGCATCGTGAAGTTTTTGTGGAGTTGGATTATACTTGGTTGGGCAAAGTGGAAAATGAATTACGTAATCGCAGTATCCGTACTGGAGAAACGATGTTTACGGATAAAGTTACCTTAACCTGTCTGCCGCTGGCTGGTGATGCGGAATCCTTCTGCAACTGGATAACCGACTTGACACAAGGACAATCGCTTGTGTCGGAGGGAGAGCAGCTTTACTTTATTGAAGGGGAATAAATAATATGGCTAGAAGAGCAGTAGAACAGGAGTTGTCAAGAGGGCGGATTCTGGAAGCGGCCAGGCACTTGTTTATCACCAAGGGCTACCGTGCGATTTCAATGCGCAGCATTGGCCAGCATCTGGGTTACAGTCATGGTTCGTTATACTATCATTTTAAAGAGAAGGCTGAACTGTTCTATGCCATTGTGATTGAAGATTTCAATACATTGCGTGGGATTCTACTGCAAGCAGCAACAGGCACGCCTGATGATGGCTTGAGCAGATTGGAGTACCTGATGTTGGAATATATCCGTTTTGGCTTGGAAAATCCATATCAGTACGAAATTATGTTCATGATGCATGATGAAGAACTATTTGCATACTGTCGTACAGAGCAAAACCGTTGTGTGGAATTATTTGCGTCTATGATTCGCCAGGAATTAAGTGGTCAGGGACATTCGGAGGAAGAATGCTCAAGAGTACCGAAAAGTCTGTTTTTATCCATGCATGGCTTCGTGTCATTTTATATTCAGGACGGTTTAACATTTGAAGAGATCAGGCCCGCTGCTTTAGCACATGTAAAGCTGCTGTGCAGACAACTATGAGCGTACCTGCATTCACACGCTTCAGCTATGAACATGTAGGGCGCTTTTTTGGGTGTTTTCACTTCATGACGGTGACTTATCATTACGGTACTTTGCGAAAGCGACTAAGAATTTAACAGACGATGGTGTATCCAGCGGGGGAACATCATCGTCTGTTTTTTTTTGCATGCCTCCGTCAGCCCTTCATAATTTTTACATGGTATTGACGTCTGCGTGGGCCGTCGAATTCACAAAAATAAAGTCCCTGCCATCGTCCAAGCAACAGCTTTCCATCATGAATGATAACCGTTTGTGAGGGGCCTGTTGTTATGGATTTAAGGTGGGACGCCGTATTTCCCTCCATATGGCGATATTGGGGATGTTCCCAGGGATAAACCTCATCCAGCCTTAAAATGACATCATGTTTGACGTCTGGGTCGGCATTTTCATTAATGGCGATGCCGGCAGTCGTGTGTGGACAATAAATCAGAGCTGTTCCTTGCTGCACCCCGCTTTTTTCAATGAGTGCCGCAACTTCGCGTGTAATATCACGCATTTCATCTCGCCGTGTAGTGGATAATTCAAAAGTATGCAACATAAATCCATCTCCCTTCTATGTATTACTTTACCCTTTTCATTCTCAAGATAATATATAGAGTTGACGAAAATTACTTTCCTTTGATAAAGTATCACATAAGAAAAATAAAGTAAGTTTATTGGAATAATTGAATGCTTTCGAATGAGGTGCGTGCTTTGCGGTAAGCAAGGCTGCTGCTGTTCCTGAACTGGTCCAGAAGCGGAAAGGAAGTGTACGGATATGCATGTGGAAGTAAGAGGGTTAAACAAGCATTTCGGTAATTTTCATGCGGTAAAGGACGTATCTTTTGATATTCAGACGGGCCATCTTATTGGTTTGCTCGGTCCAAGCGGCGGGGGGAAAACCTCCATTCTTCGTATTTTGGCAGGGCTGGAGCAACCGGATGCAGGAGAGATCCACTTTCATGGAAAAAGGGTAAACGAGCTGGCACCACAGGAGCGTGGAATCGGATTTGTATTTCAAAACTATGCTTTGTTCAAGCATATGAGCGTGTACGACAATATTGCCTTTGGTTTGAAAGTGAAAAAAAGCTCCAAAGCCCGCATCAAGGAAAGGGTCACTGAGCTGGTCGAACTCACGGGGCTCAAAGGCTTTGAGCATCGTTATCCGCATCAATTGTCAGGTGGACAGCGACAACGGGTTGCTTTCGCGCGTGCTTTGGCACCGGAGCCTCAACTACTGCTGCTGGATGAACCATTTGCGGCTATTGACGCCAAGATTCGTCAGGAGCTGCGTACCTGGTTGCGAGAGTTGATTGAGAGGGTGGGTATTACCTCCATTTTCGTCACCCATGATCAGGATGAGGCGATTGAAGTAGCCGATGAAATTATGGTGATTAATCAAGGTCGACTGGAGCAGAAGGGAACGCCTTGGGATATCTATAAAAAACCGGGGACCCCGTTTGTGGCTTCTTTTATTGGGGAATCCACGGTGATTGAACAGGCGGGTAGTCTCAGAGGCTTCGAGGAAGCTGCCGGAGTGGGAACACGTGCCTTGATTCGTCCGGAGTACATTGATGTCGGACCTAGTGAGGAATTTGCGTTGCTGTCGGCGACCGAGGAAGGCATTGTGAAGCATTTACATTTTCGCGGGAGTGAATGGATGGTTGAAGTACAGGTCGGGGACCAGCGTCTCATGACATACCGTCCATTGGAGAAGTCTACGCTGGAACCTGGTCAGCAGGTGCGAGTGTTGGTGCATCGGGCCTATCTATATAATGAAGAGTCCAGCTGGATGGTGGAAAATCGTCTGAAGGAAGACCCGATGCCTATCATCATTTGAAAATAAAACGATCACATATAAGGGGGGTGTCTGGCCTGTTTTACGGCTTTGGACATGCTCCTTTTGTCGTTGGTCGCTGGGGTGATTTACGCAGACTTGATATGTTCGTTATAATAGTAGTAAAAACACCCAGATAGATAGGAGTTAAATCATGAATCGTCTTATTTTTCTTGGCACGGGGGATGCAATGGGGGTTCCGCGTGTGTATTGTGATTGTCTCGTGTGCACAGAGGCACGCACGACAGGAACGAATGTAAGGTTGAGATCGTCTGTGCTGATCAAAAGCGAGACAGAGGATTTTATGATTGATTGTGGCCCCGACTGGCGTAGACAGTTAGAATTGCGCAGCCTGCGTTTTATCCCTACGATCCTCGTGACACATGCACATTTTGATCATATTGGAGGATTGCCAGAATGGGCGGATGCCTGTCGCTGGACGGGGAACAGAGGGCGTTTGTACGCTCCACAGGAAGTGATTGACACGATCCTGCGTCAATTTTCCTGGCTCCCTGGAAACCTGGATCTTATTCCAGTAGATCAGGGAGTCCAGCTTGGCGGATGGAACATCCGGGGATGGCGCGTGAATCACGGAAAGAACGGATATGCTTACGCTTATCGGTTGGAAAAAGACGGCTTCTCATGGGCCTACTGTTCAGATTCGATTGGACTGAATGAGGCGGAAATTTTGCCTTTACATAATCTGAATTTACTCGTGCTGGGGACGAGTTTTTACCATGAGGAAGCGGAGTATGCCACCCGCTCGGTATATGACATGCTGGAGGCTCAGGAGCTTGTAGGAAGACTGAAGCCTGGAAGCACGGTGTTTACACATATGTCCCATGATGTGGATATCACGTACAACTACGGGCTGCTGGAAGGGATCAGCTTGGCACACACAGGCATGAGTTTGCCGTTAGAATAACGATTTACATCGTTCGACTAATGCGTAGAAGTGTGGAGAGTCCTTCTTTGATTTGCAGCTCATTGGCGTATGAATAGGACAGCCGTATATGCGTTTTACCCTCTGCACCGATAGGATCAAATACATTGCCTGGGACAAAGGAAACGGACTCTTGTATACTTTTGGCAAGCAGCTCATTAGGTTTTATCGTAGAAGGTAGCTGGAGCCACAGGTTGAGTCCTCCCGCCGGGCTGGTCCATGTCCAGCCGGAATCGCGGAGACTGGCTTCCATCGTTTCCTTACGAATCTGGAGTGCGATACATAGTTTTTTAATATGCTGCTGCATACGTGGGGATTGAAAATATTGTAAAAACAGCTTTTGATTCAGCAGTGGTGATCCATTGTCCACTAGCGCTTTGACGCTCAGCAGACTGTCCATGAGCTGAGGCCGACAAGTCACGGCTGCGATTCGCAGGCCGGGTGCGACATACTTGCTATAGCTGCGAATATAGACGACGCTTCCCGAGATATCATAGGAGAAAATCGGAGAAGGCGGCTTTTGCCTAAAGCTGATATCATAGGTGCTGTCATCCTCGACAATAAGACAGCCGTAGCGCTCGGCCAGTTCGGGCAGACGTTTGCGCTGCTCATCGGGGATGGTAAAGCCGGTCGGATTGTGAAATGTCGGATTCATATAAAAGAGACGCGGTTTTTCCGTTTTCAGGCACCATTCAATGTGATCCATATCATAACCTTCCGGTCGTATATCCGTTACAGTCAGGCGGGCGCCTTGTCTGCGGAATATTTCCATGGCCGGGCCATAGGCTGGACGTTCGATTAATACACGATCTCCTGTACGGATCAGAGAACGGGAAACCAAGTCAATGGCTTGCTGTGCGCCGGAGGTAATCAGTACTTCGTCCGTTGATACTGCGAAATGCTTATCTGTGCTAAAATGCTGCGCCATGGCATCACGAAGCTCAGCATCTCCTTGTACAGCAGAATAGGTAGCCGCGATTTTCGGATGTTTTTCAAACACCTGGATCATTAATTCTCTCCAGTATCGGTTGGGTAGGAGAGAGGGATCAATCAGGGCCTTGGAAAATTGGAAGTCCGCGTTCATGGCATGAACCTGGGTGAGTCCATCCATCCCCCTCCAGACAGAAACAGACGGATCGTCTGCCATGTAAGTGGATTCTGAATGGAAGATCCGTCTTGTGGATGAACGCTCCGAATAGGTAGTAAATGGCCCCAATTCTGCTGCATGGGAAGCATGAGCGTAATATCCCGATTTATCCTTTACATAGATACGCCCTTGTTGCTTTAACTCCTGATATGCCCGGAATACGGTTAACCGGTGCACACCCAATTCCTGAGCCAGACTTCGCACAGACGGCAATTTAGCGTCTGCTGGCCAGTCCCCGCGCTCCATCCGCACATTTATGTAATGGACGACCTGCTCATACAGCTTTAAGCCCGGATCTGTCGAGATATGTTCTGTTGAAAACAATAATTCGCTGTTATCCTTGCCCATGCGGTCCACGCTCCTTTGTGTGTATTGTACTATACAGCACTTCAAAAACGTGTACAACTGTTCTGTGGTTGCCCATCTGTTCTGTCTGTCTCCTTGTATGCTTGTGAGTAACAGAAGGGAGAGAGAAGTGTCATGATTGGTATCGCCTTTACAGTTATGTGTCTTATTTTTGGTACTACATTTTTGGCTATCAAAGTGGGAGTGGAGGCCGGACTTCCGCCGTTCTTATCGGCAGGCGTACGTTTTATGACAGCAGGGGCAATCTTGTTTATTGCGATGAGGCTGTCAGGAAAGGTTCGATGGTCGTTATTATGGCGAAAGGAAATGCTGCTAATTGGGACGGGAACGACCTTCGGCACATTCTCAACACTGTATTGGGCGGAGCAATATGTCAGTTCGGGAATCGGTGCTATTTTGTCGGCCACCGGACCGATGATGATTGTGCTAATGCAGTCTGCAATATTGCGGCAAAAAACGACGAGAATTACGCTCATGGGTTGCATGATCAGCTTTCTCGGGGTCGTGCTGGTGGTATTGCCCGGCTTGGCGGTTCAAATCAGCGGTCTGTGGCTGGCTGGTTGTATGGCCATTTTGCTGGGTGAGCTGTGCTATTCGGGAGGAGCTTTGTATTCCAAGCGAGTCATGGACGCGTTTCGTGATACGAACCCGATTGCCTTGAATGCAGCACAAATGTTTCATGGTGGTTGGATGCTGCTAGTACTGTCGGCTTTTACAGAGTCTTGGAATTCTGGGGGATGGAATCTGCTGCCTGCCATAGGCTCTCTATTTTATTTGATCGTGTTTGGTTCCATGATTGCGCAGACACTATTTTACTGGCTTATGGCGCGTACGAATCCATTGTTTCCGACCACATGGCTCTACATTTCACCACCGATTGCTGTAGGCCTGGGTGCTTTTTTGTATGGAGAACATGTAAGCTGGTGGACGCTGGCAGGAGTGCTGCTCATTGTGACCGGGTTGATGTGCATGAATAACGGAATTATCCGTCTGGTGAACAGACGTAAATTTCGCTCTGCTGCCTGATACTTTGAAGCGGTCAGTTATGATATGATCTGACAAAAAGAGCCTCCAAACTGCCGTATGTTAATGAACATGCGACGTTTGGAGGCTTTGTTGTTGAAATACTTTATATAAGTATTACGGAAATAGTCACTTTTTGCTTATTCAACATTGAGTACGAATTTGTCGATGGCGTGCTTAACACCGTCTTCATTATTGCTGCGAGTAATGTAATCAGCCAGCTTTTTCAAATCAGGAATCGCATTCTCCATCGCTATGCCGAGACCAGCACATTCCAGCATTTCATGGTCATTCCACGAGTCGCCGATCGCAATGGTCTCCGACAGATCACAGCCAAAATGGTTTGCAAGGAAGGCAAGGGCGTGGCCTTTAGTGCCTTCATGATGCATAATTTCCAGGAAATGAGGTTTGGATTTTGTAATATGCACCTCGTTGCCAAGCAGTTCGCGCAGTTCGGGAATTAATTCATCCAACACTTCTGGCTCGTCGATAATTAGCAATTTAGGAGCCGGTTGCTCTATAACTTTACTGAACACAGGCTCTACAAAATATTCCGTGTTGTTCAGCTCGGTGTAATCTTTAATTTTCTGATTATCTTCACGTGTGTACAATTTGTCATCTATATATGTTTGCAGATGCAGATTGCGTTCCACGCAAAATTCGTACAGACGACGTGCAGCCACGAGTGGAACATAACGCTCATACAGCACGTTTTCGTCGAGCAGGTTTTTAACCAAAGCTCCTTGGTACGTAATAATCGGTACATTCAACCCCGTCTGGCGTGCAATTTTGTGCGCGGAGGCATAAGCTCGTCCAGTAGCGAGAGTAACCACCACACCTTTAGCTACAGCAGCTTCCAATGCCTGTTGTGTCGCTGGAGTAACTTCTTTCTGGTCATTAATGAGAGTATCATCAATATCAATGGCAATTAATTTATACATATCGGTATCTCTCCTTTATCTCTATCATGGGGCAATATTAAAATTGTATCTTATAATATTCAAAATGACAATATTGCATTGAAAAAGGGACGACGCCCATAAGAGCCTGTCCCCTTATAACCACTGAAGTATTGGCTTGAAACCATGGAAAAAAGTAACGCTTAGTCTTCCAAAAATACAAGTCCAACAAAGTCGTCCAGCTCAATATTACCAAAGTAATGCTTCAAATCGAGAGATGATAAGGCTTGACGGACCTCACCTTCATCATAACGCTTGCCGCGCAGGATATTTTCAATATCAGCGACATCACCTACACCGAAGAAATCCCCGTAGATTTTAATATCACGGATGTAGCCTTCCTTCAGATCCATGCGGATATCTATAATACCGACCGGGAATTTACGTGTGTGCTTGATATTGCTCTCAGGGGATAGACCGTAGTTCCAATCCCACGACTGATAGCGTTCTTTGGAAATTTCATGGATTTTAGCCCAATCCTCATCGGTGAGCTTATATTGAGGCACCTGATCCAATTCTGAGCCAAAGATGGACCGCAGCAGTTCCTCGCGAAATTGTTCTATGGTCATTTCACGGTCCATCAGTTCGCTGATGTTAGCCACGCGACTACGGACGGATTTTGTGCTTTTGGATTTGAATTTCTCGGGATTGGCGTGCAGCGATGCAGCCACATTGTCTAGATTCAAATTGAACATCAATGTACCATGGCTGAACATACGTCCACGTGTGGCAAATTGAGCGTTTCCTGAAATTTTACGTTCTCCGACTTGCAGATCGTTGCGTCCAGTCATTTCGGCTTCTACTCCCATTTGGCGGAGGGCGTCAATCACAGGTTGCGTAAATTTGAGGAAATTATGAAAGGACTCCCCGTTATCCTTGGTAATGAAACTGAAATTTAAATTACCGAGATCATGATATACAGCCCCGCCGCCGGACAGGCGACGAACGACTTGAATATTGTTGTCTCTCACAAACTCAGCGTTGATTTCTTCAACGGTGTTTTGATGCTTGCCTATAATAATAGAAGGCTGATTAATGTAAAACAGCAGATAGCTGTCGTCCAGCGGTAGATGCTTGAGCGCGTATTCCTCAATAGCAAGATTAATAGCTGGATCGTGTATGCCCTGGTTGTCGATGAACAGCATGTCCATTCCTCCGTATATAACTGTGTAATTTATGTGTGCCTCCCTCTATTGTAACCCAAGTGAGCCATGTACAAAAGCTCATTTGCATTGACGGGACGCAAAAAGCAGCCTCATAATGGATCTAAATGATTGGAAACGGCCGGAAAGGATGAGAGGCAATGATAGAGGTTTACGGTCATGGCGGGGACAGGGAGACGGCTGCCGCGACATTTGGTGGAGCTGCTGCGGATTTTGTGGATTTTAGTGCGAATATTAATCCGCTCGGTCCGCCACCGGAGGTGCTTGAGGCGCTGCAAAGCTCATTGGACACGGTGATTCGCTATCCAGACCCTGGACACCGCCATTTTAAAAATATGCTGGCACGGCGGCTGCAGGTTCCACCGGAGGCTTTGAGCATCGGTAACGGCGCGGCTGAAAGCATGGCGCTCTTGCTATTAGGGCTGGCACCCAAGCGTGTGGGTACAGTGGAGCCGTGTTTTTCGGAATATGCCGAGCTGGCTGGCAAATTCGGAGCCGAGATCCATCGGGTATACGGGAAGGCTTCGCTTCAATGGAAGGCAGACGTGGAGGACATCCTTCAGCTCATGGAGCAGGTAGATGTATTGTTCCTTGGGCAGCCGAATAATCCAAACGGTGTGCAATATGGTGAGCAGGAGCTATATGAACTGGCAGAGGCGGCTGGCAGAACGGGTACCGTGTTGGTGGTGGATGAAGCCTTTATTGATTTTATCCCACTGGAACGGCAAATCTCATTATTGCCTGTGCTGGAACGCTATCCTCATGTGATTTTGATCCGATCGATGACCAAATTTTATGCCATTCCTGGCTTACGATTGGGCTATGCGATTGCTCATCCGGACTATATCCGGCAAATGACGGCCAAACAGGTGACCTGGAGCGTTAATGGACTGGCGTTGCTGGCTGGAGAGGCGTGTCTGAGAAGTGGGCAAGCTTATGAGCGCCGCACACAGGAACTGATTGCTACGGAGCGCAGTCGCTTACTGGCTGCCTTGGCGGAATGGGGCTGTGGTGTCGTTCCCGGCGAAGCCAATTACGTGCTAGCAAGGGCGCCGGGAACGTGGAGTGCATCGGCTATTCAGCAGGCGCTTGGACAACGCGGGATTCTTATACGTAGCTGTGCCATGTATCCTGGACTGTCAGCGAGCCATTTTCGAATTGCGGTTAAGGACGCCGAAGCCAACAATATGCTGCTGTCTGCACTGAGTGAAGTGCTGGAGGAGGAGCGGCGTGATCGTTAGCTTGGTTATCATGGCAGCCTATCTGCTGGACAGGCTAATCGGTGATCCGAGGTGGTTGCCGCATCCAGTCATCGGGATGGGACATGCCATTTCAGCATTGGAAAAAGCGATTCGCCGTAAGGTCCGCAGTGACCGAGGACTGAAACGTGCGGGCACACTGCTTCCATTTATTGTGGCTGGGGGTTCCTTTGTGCTTGCCTGGGGGCTGTTGCGTGTGCTTGCCTGGATTCACCCGTGGTTGTCTGTCGTCGTAGAAATTGTTCTGATTGCAACTACGATTGCTTCCAAAGGTCTAAAGGACGCAGGGATGGCAGTATACCGAGCGTTGCAGGCGAATGACCTGACTGCGGCACGTCGGGAGCTAGGCATGATTGTCGGAAGGGATACGCAGCAGCTTGACGAGCCCGAAATTGTGCGCGGTACCGTCGAAACGGTCGCTGAAAATATCGTGGACGCCATTATTTCCCCGCTTTTTTATGCCCTGATCGGGGGAGCACCCTTGGCACTGGCATATCGAGCCGTAAACACGCTCGATTCAATGGTTGGCTACAAAAATGAAAAGTACCTGCATTTAGGCTGGGCCTCGGCACGGCTGGATGATGTAGCTAACTACATTCCGGCTCGCATGACAGCAGTTATGCTAGTGATAGCGTCGTGGTTGTATCGGCTGGATGCTGCAAGAAGCTGGCGGACAATCAAGCGGGATGCCCGTCTGCATCCAAGCCCAAATAGCGGATTTCCCGAATCAGCGGTGGCAGGTGCCCTAGGGATTCGTCTCGGTGGCTATAATGTGTATCACGGCATACGCTCCTTTCGGGCATATATGGGCGAAGGGATACGACCGTTGGAGTCGAAGGATATCCGGCATACGATCCGGCTGATGTTCGCCGTATCCACTATGTTTGTAGGATTGTGTTTGATGGGAGCTGCAGGGTGTTTTGCCTTGGGATGGATGCAGTGAGGAGTGACACGATTTTGAAACAAGATACAGAAGGAAAAAGAGTGCGAGAAAGTGCACCAAGTCCGAACTCACAACAGGTTAGTAAGCCGAATGATGCTAAAGAAGATCTGCAGTGGGACATGGAGCTCGTGCTAGTTCGTCATGGCACGACCTTATGGAATAAGGAACGTCGATATCTGGGACATGCCGACTTGGGTTTGCTGTCGGGAGCAGAGCAGGAGTTAAAGACTTTACAGAAAAAATTGCAGGGACATTCCTTTGCTCGAATCTATTGCAGCGACTTGATGCGATGTCGCCAGACCTTGCAGATCATTTTGCCGGAGTCAGCATTGACGTCTGAATGTTCCCTCTCTGCTATGCCTCCTATCATGGAACCACGTCTGCGAGAACTTCACTTTGGTGAGTGGGATGGAAAAACGTATGACATGCTTAAGGATGTGGCGTTGTATCGCGCTTGGATTGATGAGCCGCAACAATTCACCCCACCTGGAGGAGAGCCTTGGATTCATTTTGTGAATCGTCTGCGTGAATTCCTAGACTCTCTGTTTGCGTGGCGCATTGCTTTGGAGGTTCAGCCAATGGAGTCGAATGCTGCGCCGCCCTCTGTTTTGATTGTCACGCATGGTGGTGTAATTCGTCAGTTGGCTTGTATGCTTATGCCTGGCCATGATTTTTGGAGTCTGAATCCGAAGCCGGGAGAAGCATTTAGGATTCAGTTAAGGTTGACAGGACCGCACAATTGTATAGCAAGATTGCTTTCTCATTAGGTTAAACAAGGCGAATAAAGCGACTGTTTGGGTTGTAAGCTAACTCTTTTTAACCTATAATCATCAAGTAAAAGAACGGCTTGACTACCACTACATCAAATATCCAGCAGACGAGGTCGGCGCTATGTGAGGAACTTGCTTTCCTTTATTGCGTTGTTAAAAGGGAAGTCGGTGTGAGTCCGACACGGTCCCGCCACTGTAAATGGAAACATGCCCATTAGCCCTGTTTTATGTGCCGCCAGGCATATGAAAGAATATCAGGACATGCATTTTCCATAAGTCAGGATACCTGCCCGTCCGCCTGTCACCATAATCCTTCGAGGAAAGGATGACGTGTTCGCAGTGACTGTCCATGCGGAAAGAAGCTGCCCGCCTGCGCACGATCTGTGCTAACGTGACCCCTGTGTCCTGATATGAGGATGCGGGGGTTTTTGATAGGAAAAGAAGGCTGGAATGAGAAAATATCGGATGAAGTTCAAGTAACGCTCTTAACGATTTATGTATGAAGGGGTGCAAATCATGGCAGGAAAAAAAATAAAGGTATGGACTACAGGTCTATTGGCGCTGATATTGGCAGTTGGGCTGAGTGCATGTGGCGCGAATGGAAAAAATGCAGAAAATAAAGAGGGTCAAGCTTCTTCACAGCAGCCGGGACAGATCGTAACCGCACAAGAGCCTCCGGGTAAAACGGTTTACCCGCTAACGCTTAAGGATGCAACAGGACAGGAATTTACATTTAAAAAAGCACCGGACAAGATCGTTTCCGTCTCCCCGGCAGAAACCGAGGCGCTGTTCGCTATCGGACTGGATAAGGAAATTGTTGGTGTATCCGACTACTCTGATTACCCGGAGGCAGCTACGAAAAAGCCTAAAATGGGCGGTATTATGAAACCGAACGAAGAGGCGATCATTGCTGCGAACCCGGAAGTTGTTTTTGCAGGGATTTCACTTAGTGAACAGGCTACGACTAAGCTGCGTGACATGGGAATTATGATTTTTAAAACAGAACCGAAAACAGTTGAAGATGTCATAGCTAATATCGAATTGTATGGGAAAATCACCGATCATCAGAAAGAAGCGAGAGCGGTGACTGACAAGATGAGAGCAGATGTAGCAGAAGTGAAAGAAGGAGTTAAAAATATCGGCAAAGGGCAGAAGCTGCGGGTATACGTCGAGTTTTCACCAGGCTGGACAGTGGGTAAAGGCGAGTTTATGGACGAGCTGATTACATTAGCAGGTGGTGAAAATGTAGGTGCTACGCAGAAGGGGTGGTACCAAATCAGTGAGGAAAATATTATAGCTGCAAACCCTGACGTGATTTTGTACAGCAAAAGTGTGAAGGACGACAAAACGGGCCAGACCCTCGGCGATATCATTAAAGCTCGTAGTGGATGGGATCAAATATCCGCTGTTCGTAACCATCGTGTATTTGCCGTGGATGATAATTTGATCAGCCGTCCGGGGCCACGCGTAACGGAAGGGCTCAAGGAAGTGGCTAAGGGCGTGTACCCTGAAATTTTCAAATGAACCGTAGACTGATCGGTTTTGGGGGGACAGGTCTTGTCTTGCTGCTGCTGACGCTGCTACTCTGTCTTGGCATCGGCTCGGTCAGTCTTCCGGTCAGCCAGATCACAGGTATTTTGATCAACCACCTACCGTGGTTAGGTGATACGTTTACACCGGATTGGAATACATCCTCAGAGCAAATCATTTTAAAGGTCAGATTGCCACGGGTGTTACTGGGAATGTTGGTTGGAGCAGCGCTGGCGTTGGCGGGAGCCGGATTTCAGGGTGTGTTGCGTAATCCCTTGGCTGATCCGTATACCCTTGGGGTATCCTCGGGAGCTTCGGTCGGAGCAGCAGTACTGATTTATTGGGGGCTTCAATTTTCATTTGTGGGTATATGGACGCTTCCGCTAGTTGCATTTATAACCGGCATGCTGACGCTGTGGATGGTGTTGACGTTGGCGCGTGAAGGTGGGAAAATTCCGACCCAAAGCCTCATTTTATCAGGTGTGGTGATGCAATTTTTTGGGGGAGCCATTGTTTCTTTTCTGGCAGCCATGTCGAAGGAAACAGTCAATGAAATATTGTACTGGACGCTGGGAAGTCTCAGTCTGCGCGGTTGGTCATATACGGGAATTCTTTTACCTTACGTGATCGTTGGGCTGGTGTTTCTATGGAACCGGGCACGGGTGCTGAATATTCTGGCTTTGGGAGAACGTCAAGCGGCTCATATGGGGGTTCATGTAGATGCGACGAAGCTATCTGTCCTGATCATATCTACCTTGCTGACAGCTGCCGCTGTCTCGGTATGTGGAGTCATTGGCTTTGTTGGACTTGTTGTGCCTCATATCATTCGTCTGATGGCAGGTCCCGATTACCGGATGATTGTTCCGTTATCTGCACTGGGTGGAGCTATTTTTATGGCTTGGGCAGATACGGCGGCTCGCACGTTGTTGGCCCCAACAGAAATTCCTCTGGGCGTTATGACGGCCTTTGTTGGGGCACCGTTCTTCGCGTATCTCCTGTACCGGAACAAGAAGCTACGCAGGGGGGATCTGTTGTGACCAAACAAAGTGAATCACAGAAGGTGTATGATCGGGCGCTAGAGGTAGCAGGCCTGACCCGTGCTTATGGAGAGTTCCATGTGTTGAAGAATATTAGCTGGAACGTAGACGAAGGAGCTTGGTGGGGGATCATTGGTCCGAATGGGAGTGGAAAATCGACGTTGCTGCATCTGCTTTCTGGCGTAGATCAGCCGACTTCTGGAAGTGTTCATATCTATGGTAAAAAGGTCGGTAGCTACAGCAGAAAAGAGCTTTCCCAACTTGTAGCCGTACTCCAGCAGGAGGGAATTCCTCCAGTGGGATACACCGTCAGGGAAGTTATAGAAATGGGACGGTTTCCTCATCAGGACTGGCTAGGCAGGGAAAAGGGAGTTGATGTGGAGGCGATTACGGATCGGGTCCTAGCGCGATTGAGTCTAACTTCACTGGCCGACAGAACATTGGACCGCTTGAGTGGGGGACAGCGACAGCGTGTAGCATTAGCAAAGGTGATGGTACAGGAGCCACAGGTATTGCTGCTGGACGAACCTACGACTTATCTGGATTTGCGCTATCAGCTTGAATTTATGGAGTTGCTGGCAGAATGGCGCCAAGAAACGGGCGTGACAATCATTGCTGTCCTGCATGATCTTAATTTGGCGGCACAGTTTTGCGATAATTTGCTTGTACTTAAGGATGGAATGGTTGAAGGATTGGGTACTTCATCGGATTTGCTAACAGAGGACCGGATTCGTCGTGTATATGGTGTTGAGCCTGTGATGCTTCCGCATCCCGATAGCGGTGTGCCGCAGCTCTTGCTGCGCAGAAGCGCTGCGTCTACAGCAGACCAATAGGAGATTGGGAACATACTAAAAAAAGAGCAGGGAGTGGAAGATATGAACGACAAGCTGCGTCAGCTGATCGATAGCATTGCCCAGCCGGATGGAGTGGCGGCTTCGGCAGCTTCAGCACATTTGGACCAATTAACGAAGCCACCTGGAAGTCTTGGAAAGCTGGAGAGTTTGGCCATCCAGTTAGCAGGAATTACTGGCGTGGATAAGCCTGAATTTGATCGTAAAACGGTGATGGTCATGGCTGCGGATCATGGTGTGTGTGAAGAGGGAGTTAGCGCCTTTCCAGCTGAGGTTACGCAGCAAATGCTGTATAACATGCTGTCAGGCGGCGCAGCAATTAATGTGCTGGCACGTCATGCGGGCGCTGATGTCCAGGTAGTAGATGTTGGCGTGAATGCGGATGTCTCTCACCCGAGTTTGGTGAATCGTAAGGTGCGCATGGGCACTTCGAATATGGCTAAAGGGCCAGCCATGCTGCGTACGGAAGCGGAACAAGCAGTTTTGGCCGGAGCTGAAGCTGTAGCAGAAGCGGTTAAAGGTGGCACACGGCTATTCGTTACCGGAGAGCTGGGCATCGGGAATACGACAGCCAGCGCTGCGGTCGTGTGTGCGCTCACCGGGCTTGAGCCGGAAGTTATCGTAGGCCGGGGGACAGGTGTAGATTCGGCGGGACTTACCCGTAAAATAGCCGTTGTCTGCCGCGCATTGGAGGTGAATCAGCCGGATGCCAATGACGCGCTTGACGTGCTGACCAAGGTCGGCGGTCTGGAGATTGCCGCCCTGGCAGGCGTCATCCTCGGCGCAGCCGCACATCGCTGTCCAGTGGTGCTGGACGGCTTTATTTCCGGCGCGGCTGCTCTCGCTGCACGCGCGCTTGCGCCTGCAAGCGCGGCGTACATGCTTGCTTCGCACGCCTCGGACGAGCGCGGACATGCGGCGGTGCTCCGCCAGCTCAAGCTGGAGCCCATGCTCCATCTGGACATGCGGCTCGGTGAGGGCACGGGCGGTGCGCTGAGCTTGCACCTGATTGATGCGGCGTGCCGGATTATGCGCGAAATGGCGACCTTTGCCGATGCAGGCGTATCGGACGGTCAGGGAGCCGCGCAGCGATGAAGGCGCTCGTGACCGGCGGGGCACGCAGCGGAAAAAGCGGCTTTGCCGAGCGATTATGCATGGCGCGCGCACCGCGTGCCTGCTACATTGCAACGGCGCAAGCCTATGATGTGGAGATGAAGGAGCGCATCGCCCTTCATCGGCTCCAGCGCGATTCTGCCGGGTATGACTGGCAGACGCTGGAGGAAGCGCAGGCGCTGCCGGAGCTGCTGCGACAACTTGGCAACGCTCAAGCGTCGCAGCCTGCGTCTATGGTGTTGGTCGACTGCCTGACCCTGTGGCTGTCGAACGTACTGCTGGCCGCAGGCGAGGACGGTGAAACTGCCGCCAGAGCCGCCATGGATGAACTGGCGGCAGCTGTGGAGCAGTATCCGGGATCGCTCGTCATCGTAACCAATGAGGTCGGTGACGGTATTGTACCAGAATATCCGCTTGGAAGGCTGTATCGGGATTTGAGCGGAGTTATGAATCAGCGGATTGCCCGTCTTTGTGATGAAGTTTTTTTAGTAACGGCGGGTATCCCCGTAGAACTTAAACAGTTGGAATATAAGCTATGAGTAGTGAACGTCAGGCTGTTGCTGCGGCTTTTCAATTTTTATCCCGTCTACCGGTCAAGGCGGAGCTCGATTTTTCCCCGGAGTTGCTGAAACGCAGTACAAGCTATTATCCGCTGGTTGGATTGGTTATTGCCATTATCGTTTGGAGCTTTGCGGCGCTTACGGCTATGGTGCTGCCACCAGTGCCATGTGCGATTCTTACCCTTGCTGTCTGGGTGTGGTTGACGGGCGGACTGCATCTGGATGGGTGGATGGATGCGGCTGATGCCTTGTTTAGCTACAGGTCCCGTGAACGGATGCTGGAAATTATGAAGGATAGCCGTGTAGGAGCGATGGGTGTTATTGCTTGTGTACTGCTACTCATGCTCAAGGCTTCTTTGTTGTATACCGTGCTGGTTGAGCGAAATGCGTCCGGCTTGCTGATACTTCCGATGGTTTGGAGCCGTTGGTTTATGGTACATGCGATGAGGCGCTGGCCTAAAGCCCGTAACGATGATGGGCTGGCAGCGCGTTTTGCTGATATGAACGGTAAACGTGTCGGACTGGCCGTATTCTGGGCAGTATTAGTGACGCTATGCGCTGCTGTAGGGCAATATATCTTTGCAGGTTTAGCTACAGTAACAGAGGAAGCAGGGGGCCTATCGTTAGCAGGGGCATACTTACAGATGCATCTTTCGAATTCTGGGTCTTTTCCAATCTGGCTAGGATTTGCATTGCTTCCGCTTTTGGCCTACGGAGCTGGAACCTTTGTTGCAAACCGTATTAACCGCCGCCTTGGGGGACTTACGGGGGATATATACGGAGCTTTGAACGAATTGCTGGAGACGGTTTTGTTGCTGTTTATTGTCATTTTGTACGGGTTGTGACCCAATTTGAAATGAATTCGTTAAAGGGGAAGAGGCAATTGTCAACTTTCGAACCGTCCCGCACGAACCCGGCAGCTATATTGATGCTTCAAGGAACAGCGTCGGATGTGGGCAAAAGCGTAGTAACGACTGCACTGTGCCGGATCTTTCTGCAGGACGGCTATCGTCCCGCACCGTTTAAGTCACAAAATATGGCGTTAAACTCTTATGTTACTGAGGACGGCAAGGAAATTGGACGTGCTCAGGGTGTGCAGGCCGAAGCCTGTGGTATTGAGGCGACGACCGATATGAATCCAATTCTGATTAAGCCGGTCAAGGACATGCACTCACAAATTGTTGTACACGGTGTACCTTATGCCTATATGAGCGCCTCTGATTACCGAAAGGATTTTTTGCCACAAGCCAAGCATACCGTTATGGATGCGCTGAATCGGCTGCGTGATACCTATGATATTGTGCTTATGGAAGGGGCGGGCAGCCCAGCAGAGATTAATTTAAAGGACCGCGATATTGTAAATATGAACCTTGCAGGCTGGGCGGATGCTCCAGTATTGCTGGTTTCGGATATTGACCGGGGCGGTGTCTTTGCCTCTCTGGTAGGGACTATCGAATTGCTGGAACCCCATGAAGTACAGCGTATCCGTGGATTTATCATTAACAAATTCAGAGGCGATTTGTCCCTGCTTCAACCGGGATTAGACTGGCTGGAAGAACGGACAGGTATTCCTGTACTCGGTGTACTGCCCTATTTACCGGACATTCGCATTGAAGCAGAGGATTCGGTCGTACTGGACAAGAAGCCTAAGCAGTCAACAAAAGATAAAGAATTAGATATAGCGGTGATACGCTATCCGCGTATTTCCAACTTTACGGACACGGATGCTTTGGCTGCAGAGCCTGACGTGAGTGTACGTTATGTCACAGAGGCCGGACAATTGGGCGTACCGGACGCTATTATCTTACCGGGAACCAAAGACACCATCGGAGACCTGCTGGAATTGCGTGAAAGAGGGCTGGAGGAAGACATTCGAGAGGCCATGAAGACGGGACGCACACAACTGGTTGGTATTTGTGGGGGCTATCAGATGCTGGGCACAGCGCTATTTGACCCCGATGCCGTCGAATCTGGGTTGCCGCAGCAGGCAGATGGATTAGGATGGCTAGCTCTATCCACGACCTTCTTAAAGGAAAAGCAAACCGTGCGTGTTCAAGGAACCCTGTCTAATCATTGCCCGCTTTTGCTAAGCGCTGCACCTGATTCAGATTCTGCCGCCAAGCCAATCATTGAAGGTTATGAAATACATATGGGTGTTACGGAGTATGTCACGGAACCACATGTATCTATAGACAGGACTCCAGACTCAACGAATATGAAAACATTATTCCAGATTAAGCGTGGGGAAGGGGCCGCCTTTGAGGAAGGTTGGGGCACGATTGACGGTAAGGTATGGGGAACCTACTTGCATGGTGTGTTTGATAATGACCGTTTTCGCCGGTCCTGGTTGGATGGATTGCGACAAGCCAAGGGCTTGGCAGCTTTAGATAGCACTTTTACTGTACGTGAAGCCAAGGAACAAGAGTTTGACCGTGTCGCAGAGGTGGTACGCGCTCATTTAGATATGGAGCAAGTTTATCGCATTCTGGGGATGGATTCATAAACTTCTTCATGGAAGATCCTTTAAATCGCTTTTAAAAAATAAAGAGGTATCTCTACAGTCATTTTTGTGACTGAGAGATACCTTTTTTAGCAGCTCAGCTTACTTAATTTTAAATTTTTGGACCGCCTTTTGCAGCTCAGTTGCTTGTTGGCTTAATTGACGAACAACCTCACTGTGGCTTTCCATTTCATTCAGTTGCTCGTCGGCATTTAAACCGATCTCCTGAATCATATGCTGTGCATTGGCAGCAATGAGAGCTGTTTCTTCCACGGAAGCAGATACTTCCTCCGAGCTGGCGGATACTTGCTCTGTTGCTGCGGATACGGTTTGAATCGTAGCGTTGATCTTTTGCATGAGCTCACTTAGCTGGTTAAAAGCGAAACTCGCCTGCTGAACCATTTCTGTTCCCGAGTGAATCTCACGGCTAACCTGGGTCACAGAGTCCACAGATTGCTGCGATACTTCCTGAATGGTAACCAAGTAGTCCGAAATTTCCTGTGTTGCTTCTTTGGATTGCTCTGCGAGCTTGCGAACTTCCCCGGCAACTACAGCGAAGCCCCGTCCATGCTCGCCCGCACGGGCAGCCTCAATGGAGGCATTCAGGGACAACATTTGAATCTGCTTTGTAATATCGAAAATTGCAGAAACGATGCTACCAATAGCTTCTGAGCGTTCATTCATACTATGTATGTATCGAAGCGACTCATCAGCGGCATGTCCTACCTGTGACATTTGAGCTACAGCTTTTTGAGCAAGCGTATTACCGTTAACCGTTTCTTTCGTCGCTTCACTGATTTGATCAGATACATCATTGGCAGAGGAAGCGATATGCTGAACACCTTGAGCAATCTCCTCCATAGCCTGCGCATTTTCAGCAGCAGCAGAAGCGATGCTGTTGCTGCCCTTGGCTACTTCTTCAGCGGCAGCTGTAGAGTCCTGCACTTTTACACTCATAGCCTTAGTCCGACGAAGCAGCTCGTCCGACCCTTTAACAACTGCACCTGATGTAGTAAGCACATGGCCAATCATTTCTTTCAAGTTATGAGACATAGATTGGAAGCTGCGGGCAAGTTGAGCGATTTCATTAACTCCATGAACCTTCGTGTCTTGTGAAAGATCACCTTGGGCAATTTTTTCGCTATGACGAACCAATTCGGCAATGGGCTGTACAACTTTACGTATGACAAGGGTAGAAATAACTCCGCCTAGTATAAGTGTTGTCAGTGTAATACCTATGCAAATCCATAGAATTTGTTGGGATTTTTCCTGTACGAATCCAACATCTTCGTTCACGCCAAGAATCAGATTACTGCCTGATATGGCAAAGAAGGCGGTTTTGTGTACTCCGTGCGAGTCGCTGTAAATGCCACTGATATTCATCTCGCCTTGTTTTGCTTCTTTAATATCCTCGACAGGAACGAGAGTATCCTTGACCTTATATGCTGATTTTACGTTTCGTGCGACAACTTCGGCCTTACCATCATCCTTCAGCACCGCAATATATGCCGATTCTAATTTGAGGTTGTCGACCTTGTCCTGAAGATAAGCTTCCATCTGCATAGCAGAGCCCGAATCAGAACCACTTCCTTGCCCAGCCTGAACAGCTAAGGAGATATTGAGATCCTGGTACACATTTTTAGCTCCAGTTTCTAGCAATTGGTCTACTTGAGGCATGACACTGCTATTAATGATACTCATAGAAACTGCATAAAAACTAATGCTGAACAGAAGGGACGCAAAGAGTTGAATCAGCAAAAACATAATCCGCAATTTTGCGCCTAGGGAACGATTAAAAAGCTTCATGAAAATTCTCCTCTCACATGATGGTAATAAAACAGACGGATTGCCCTGCTTGATGTAGGCCGCTTGTCCAATGAGATACTAGACAGCCATGATCTACTTGTTTCCTTTCTTTGCTTGAAGAAAAGACTGAAAATGTTCGGATTCTATGTATATTTCAGCTGTATTCAAGGGACAAGAATGAGAAAGGGAAGTAATCCATGATTTACTAAAAAGTAGGTTAGACCTATTTTACATAATTAACAGACGGTTGAATAGTCATATTTGCCCAAAAACAAACAAAAAATATATAACTATGGTCTTAGGTGTTTAGATGTAAGTTTGATGTAAATTATCAGGAGTAAGAAATTAAAAGGCTTTACCTGTGCTTTTATAACTATTGTAAAAAAGAAGGAATATAAGTAGTATAAGGAATGCTACTTTTTACAAGCTTCTTCTAAGCTAGCTTTAATACGTTCGAATGTGGCCTTCAATATACATATAATATAAAAGGGGTAAAGGCAGTTATGGATCGTGAATTACTTTCAAAGGAAATAAACTCGGAGGTAGAAGGAGAAGATAAACAGGAACCGACTAGAGACAAAGATAAAGCGAATAGAGGAGGGAATCCGTTCAGCCGCCTGTTTGATTTTATCTCAGATGTATTCACTCCGTGCTTGCCATTGCTAATTGGTGGAGGAATCATTCAGGTGATTGCGCCTGTTTTATTGTTCTTAGATTTATTTTCTGATACTCAAGTTTCCACTGTTTTAGGGTACATTGGTGGGGTCGTATATTATTTTTTGCCCGTTATGATAGCGGTAAATGCGGCAAGAAAGCTTGGTAGCAATTTATTTATTGCGGCGGCAATTGCGGCCTGCTCATTTCATCCTGGCATTATAGAACTGCTGCAATCCAGCATAAAAATGAACTCAGACGATTTACCCGTGGTGGAGCCACAGTATGTTGCTTCTTTTATACTGATCCTTATTGTTGTCTGGCTTGCATCAAAGATTGAAAAGGGATTGAGTAGGTTCGACCGCTATTCTATTCAACTATTGGTCGTTCCGACATTGACGCTTATCATTATTGTGCCTTTATTACTGTTTGTTTTTGGTCCGCTGTGGACGACCCTGGCTCATAACTTGTCAGATGGTCTTGCTTCACTGTTTGACGATGCGGAAGTATTTGCGGGTCTGCTGTTTGGCGGGACGATACCTGTGCTCCATTTTGCGGGTATGCAATATATGATGTCGATGAACATAATAGAATCCATGGCTACGAAGGGCTATGATTCTATTACTCCTATTGTTGCGGCAGCAGTTATGGCTCAGGCAGGCGCGGCCTTCGGTGTATGTGTTAAATCCAAAAATGCCAAAGTCAAAACACTAGCTGCTTCCACAGGCATATTGGCTATGTTTGGAATCATTGAACCGGCATTATACGGCGTTAATGTGCGCTTCAAAAAACCGCTTATCGCGGGACTGATCGGCGGAGCTGTTGGCGGGGCGTGTATGTGTCTGTTTGAAGTGAAATTGACTGCTTTTGCAGCCTTATCTGGCTTGCTTAGCTTACCACTGTTTTCCGACGCTACATTTGTTTACGCCATTTTGAGCATGCTGATTTCGTTTGTTACGGCTGGCGTAATTACGTATTTTATGGGCTTTGTGGACGAAAAAGAGGAGCAATCCAAAATTGCATCCGCATCCCGCATCAGTGCTTCCTCCGATGTGAATGTGGAAAAGAGCTCTAACAGTTAAGGTGCAGCGACAGTACATAATTACATCATGAAAGTGTTTACAAAAAAATCTTGTCAGCTCAGTGTTTATATGATACTCTGATGACAGTTATTCAAAACTGCACAATCATGGATTGTTACTGAGCATATCGGGCAAAACCATAAACAGGCACTTTGTGTCAGTTTTGGTGTTGCCTTTTTT